>DATCBO010000123.1:0-64347 GCA_036511795.1 Xanthobacteraceae bacterium | reverse complement strand
CGAAAGATCGACGCCGACGAGCCAGTCGGCGAAGGGGCGAAACACTGCTCCGGCAAGCCCGGTGCCGCAGCCGAGATCCAGCAAGGAGCTGAAGCGCATAGGCCGTCCGGCAGTATTCGCAGCGGCTTCGACCGCCTCGCGCAGCAGCGCCGGTCCCCGATAGGCGAGATGTTGGGTGAGCGACACGTCGTAGCGTCCAGCGTATTGGTCGAACAGCCGGCGCACGTAACTGTCAGTCATCGCCGGCGTGGTGTCCCCCGCGCCGAGCCGGGCGAGTTGGAGCCGCGCGCCGTGGTAGTCCTCGGGGTCGGCGCCGCGGGCTTTTTCGAACGCCGCAATGGCCGCGTCGCGCTCGCCAAGGCGGTCGCGGATGGCGCCGAGCGCGAACCAGGCGGTAGCAAAGCCCGGCGCCAGTTCGAGCGCCTGCACCAGAATATCGATGGCGCCGGAAAAATCGCCGCGGGCCGCATGGTCCAGCGCCCATTTGTAACGCCGGTCGGCGATGGCATCGCCGGAGGAGACGAAGAGCGGGCCGGTGTCGGACATGGTGCTCGCGTGGTGTGCGGGAATGCTTATCTAATCATTTGCGATGCGTCCTGAAGATATCCTGGGGCTGACGCCGGTGGGCCTGTGCTGCAAGCGCGGCGGCTTTCATATCGATCCGACCCGGCCGGTCGAGCGGGCGCTGATCACGCACGCCCATTCGGACCATGCGCGCGCCGGGCACGGCGCGGTATTGGCCACGCAAGAGACGCTCGACATGATGCGGCTGCGTTACGGCGAGAATTTTGCCGGCACAACGCAGGCGATCCGCTACGGCGAGACCGTGAGGCTCGACGGCGCAACGGTGACGTTCCATCCGGCCGGTCACGTGCTCGGTTCGGCGCAGATCGCGGTTGAGGCCGAAGGGCTGCGCATCGTCGCCTCCGGCGATTACAAGAACGTCCCCGATCCGACCTGCGCGCCATTTGAACTCGTGCCCTGCGACGTGTTCATCACCGAGGCAACGTTCGCGCTGCCGGTGTTCCGTCACGGCGATCCCGGTGGTGAGATTGCCAAACTGCTGAGCTCCACCGCCGTGTTCTCCGACCGCGCGCATCTGGTCGGCGCCTACTCGCTCGGTAAGGCGCAGCGCGTGATCGCGCTCATCCGCAAGGCCGGCTACGACAAGCCGATTTATCTGCATGGCGCGATGGAGAGCATCACGCGCTATTACGAAAGCCGCGGCATTGCGCTCGGCGAGCTGCGGCTGGTGCGAGGCGTCGACAAGGCGGCGCTTGCCGGCACCATAACGATATGCCCGCCATCAGTGCTCAACGAACTGTGGGCGCGGCGTTTCCCCGATCCCGTGAATGCGTTCGCGTCGGGCTGGATGCGCGTGCGGGCGCGGGCGCGCCAGCAGGGCGTCGCGCTGCCGCTGGTGATTTCCGATCACGCCGATTGGGACGGCTTGACCGCGACAATTGCGGCGACCGGCGCCGGCGAGATCTGGGTGACGCACGGCCAGGAGGACGCGCTGGTGCATTGGTGTGGCACGCGCGGGCTGAAGGCGCGGCCGCTCGATATCGTCGGCTACGGCGAGGAAGACGAGCCCGGCGAGCAGAACGCCGGAGAGGTAGGAGAATGAACCGCTTCGCCGAATTGATGAATCGCCTGGCCTATGAGCCGGCGCGGAACGCCAAGCTGCGGCTGATGACGGACTATTTCGGCTCGACCGGCGATCCCGAGCGCGGCTGGGCGCTGGCGGCGCTGACGGGTGCGTTGAGTTTCCCGCATGCCAAGGCTGGATTGATCCGCCAGTTGATCGCGGAGCGGACCGATCCGGTGCTGTTTGAGCTGTCGTATGATTATGTCGGCGATCTCTCCGAAACCGTCGCGCTGATGTGGCCTGCGCACTCTTCCTCCGCGCCGGTTCCGTCGCCACAAGCCGAAGGGGAATTAACGCTCACCTCTGTCATCGACACGCTGGCGACGCTCGGCAAGGCGCAACTACCGCAGCAACTCGCGCGATGGCTCGACCGGCTCGACGAGAACGGCCGCTGGGCGCTGATCAAGATCGTCACCGGAGGTTTGCGGATTGGGGTTTCGGCGCGGCTGGCGAAGACCGCCGTCGCGGCACTCGGCAGCGCCGATGCGCAGGAGATCGAACTGCTGTGGCCCGGGCTGGCGCCGCCTTACACTGAGTTGTTTGCTTGGCTCGAAGGCCGCGGCGACAAACCGGCGAGCCGCGACCCGGCGCCATTCCGGCCGCCGATGCTGGCGCACGCGCTTGACGAAGCCGACCTTGCCGCGCTCGATCCGCCGGAGTTTTTGGCGGAGTGGAAATGGGACGGTATTCGCGTGCAGGCCGTCGCTGCTTCTCCGCAAGCGGCGGAGGGCAGAGTGGAGCTCGCGCGGCTCTACTCGCGCACCGGTGAGGATATTTCCAAGGGCTTTCCCGATCTTGTTGACGCGCTGCAATTGCCGGGCGCCATCGACGGCGAGCTTTTGATCCGGCGCGACGGATTGGTGCAGTCATTCAACGTGCTGCAGCAGCGGCTCAACCGCAAAACCGTGACGCCCAAATTACTGACTGAGTTCCCGGCGCACTTGCGCGCCTACGATCTGCTCGCCGATGGCGACGAGGATTTGCGCGGGCTTCCCTTCACTGTACGCCGGGCACGATTGGAAGGTTTCGTCGCTCGCTTGAATTCACCGCGGGTCGATCTGTCGCCTCTCGTTGATTTTGCGACATGGGACGCGCTTTTGGCGGCGCGCAAGGATCCGGCCGCAGCCGGAGCGGGCGCCGCCGCCGCCGCGGTCGAGGGCGTGATGCTCAAACGGCGCGACTCGGTCTATTTGCCTGGCCGGCCAACCGGACCGTGGTGGAAATGGAAGCGCGACCCGTTCATCATCGACGCGGTGCTGATGTATGCGCAGCGCGGTCATGGCAAACGATCGTCGTATTACTCCGACTACACGTTCGGCGTCTGGAGGACGCGCGGCGAAGCCGGTGACGAACTGGTTCCGGTCGGCAAGGCCTATTTCGGCTTTACCGATGAGGAATTGCTGCAGATCGACCGCTTCGTCCGCCGCAACACCACCGAGCGTTTCGGTCCGGTGCGCGAGGTGGTGCATCAGCCCGACCAGGGTCTGGTGCTGGAAGTCGCGTTTGAGGGACTGCAGCGCTCGACGCGGCACAAGTCGGGCCTGGCGATGCGCTTCCCGCGCATCAGCCGGCTGCGCTGGGACAAGCCCCCGGGCGAGGCCGACCGGCTGGAGCAGCTGGAAACGATGATCGCCCGGATCGAACAGGGACGCATGACGTGACCGAATCGCCGACCCGAACGCTGCCGCCGGCAAAACTCCGGCGCGGGCGTTTGGCCGACCTCAACGCGCTGCTCGCGCTTGAACGGGATTTCTTTACCGCCGATCACGTCATCTCGCGGCGCGGCTTCCGCCATTTCATCGCCTCGCCAAAGTCGACGCTGATCGTCGCCGACGTCGACGGCAAAGTCGCCGGCTGCGTGCTGGTGAATTTCCGGGAGGGCTCGCTGCGTGGCCGGCTCTACACGATCTCCGTTGGTAGGCAGTTCCAGCGGCGCGGCATCGCTCGCCGGCTCATGGTCGCGGCGGAGGCGAGCGCAATGCGGCGCGGCTGCCGGTTCATGCGGCTTGAAGTCCGTGCCGACGATGCCGGCGCCATCGCGCTTTACGAGTCCTCGGGCTATGCACGATTCGGCCGGCGCCGCCGCTATTATGACAATCGTATTGACGCGCTGCGCTTTGAAAAGTCGCTCAGGCGCCCAAATCCCGCCTGACTCTCGCGCCCGAATCGGTTTTCATGGTGGACATCGCAGGTGGCGCTGTCGCCAAGTGTTTCGCTTCCGGCTAAGATATTTGAAGCCGTGCCCGACTTCGAAAACATGATCGGCCTAAACCTACATTCCGCCCGGGATACGAAAGGGACCCGCCCATGACCGGCTGGGTCATCCTCGTCGACCAGCCCCGCGATCTGCCCAACGCTGAGACCCCGCACAAGGTCATCACCACGAGCGAATACTTGGCGCGGCCTCGCCTGTTCGATATGGGCCGGCCCAAGCTCGTCAATCTCGCGCGCTCCTACGCCTACCAGTCGAAGGGCTATTACGCCTCGCTGCTCGCCGAGGCGCGCGGCCATCGCGTGGTGCCGACCGTGGAGACCATGCTGGAGCTGCGCGAGCAGAAGCTCTACGAGCATGCGCTGCCGGACCTCGAGGACGAGCTGAACCGCTGCGCGCGCCGTGCCGATTACCAGCCCGACGGCGAGATCAAGCTCCTGGTCTGCTTCGGCATCGCCCGCGACGCCCGTTTCGAATCGTTCGGCCGGCTGTTGTTCGACTGGTTCCGCTGCCCGGCGCTGGAGGTGATCGTTGAGCCCGGCGACTGGCTGTCGATCGATCGCATCCGACCGCGCGCCATCACCCGGCTCGTCAACGGCGAGGGCGAATTCCTCCGCGATTCGCTGCACAACCACACCAAGCGGGAATGGCGCGATCCGAAAGCGCGTTCGGTCGCCAAATACGATCTCGCGGTGCTCTACGATCCCAACGAGAAAATGGCGCCGTCATCGCCGAGCGCGATCAAGCATTTCGCGCGCATCGCCGAAAAGCTGTCGGTCGACGTCGAGCCGATCACCAAGCGACAGCTTGCCGAGCTCGCCGAGTACGACGGCTTGTTCATCCGCGAGACGACATCCATCGACAATCACACCTATCGCTTCGCGCGCCGCGCCTGGCAGGAAGGCATGCCGGTCATCGACGATCCGATCTCGATGATCCGCTGCACCAACAAGGTCTTCCTGATGGAACTGATGCAGCAGAACCAGGTGCCGACACCGCCCACCGTCATCATCGCCGAGGACACCGACCTCACCAAGGCGATCGACGAACTTGGCCTTCCGCTGGTGGTGAAGATTCCGGACGGCTCGTTCTCGCGCGGCGTGCACAAGATCGAGTCGGCGGTCGAATTCAAGCGCATCTGCGACGAGCTGTTCGAAGAGACCGACCTGCTGCTGGCGCAGAAATTTCTGCCGACAGAATTCGATTGGCGTGTCGGCGTGCTCGCCGGCGCACCGCTGTTCATCTGCCAATACCGCATGGCACGCGGTCATTGGCAGGTGGTCAAGTACCGACCCGATGGCTCCTCGCGCGAAGGCGGCTTTCGCGCCTTCGACATCGATCAGGCGCCGCCTGAAGTGATCGATATCGCGGTCCGGGCGGCGCGGCCGATCGGCGACGGACTTTACGGGGTCGACCTCAAGCAGACCGAAAATGGCATCGTGGTCATGGAGGTCAATGACAATCCCAACATCGAGCACGGCATCGAGGACGCGGTCGGCAAGGACGAGGTCTGGATGCGAGTGCTGCGCTGGTTCATCGACCGGTTTGAGCAGTAGGCCCGTCATTGCGAGCGAAGCGAAGCAATCCAGTTGTGCATACCCGCCGCTGGATTGCTTCGTCGCGGAGCCTGTCATCGGACCGCGCGACTTCGCGCGGGTCCGTTGGCTCCTCGCAATGACGATCGATTTATGGCGCTGCCGCCTTTGCCACCTCGTCGAGCGGCCAGCGGGCGCGCGGCCCGACATCGAGCGGGTCTGTGAGGCCGAGCGCGAGCCGCTCAGCGCCGGCCCAGGCGATCATGGCGCCGTTGTCGGTACACAACGCCGGCGGCGGGGCGACGAGTTGCGTGCCGGCCTCGGCGGCGAGTCGGTGGAGGACTTTGCGGATCGCCTGATTGGCGGCGACGCCGCCGGCGCACACCAGCGCGGTGGGCGTACCGACCCGCTCGCGGAACATGCGTAGCCCCCCGCGCAGCCGGTCCATCACCACGTCGACCACCGCCTGCTGGAATGAAGCGCACAGATCGGCGACGTCCTGATCGCTCAGCGGCGCGATCTTTTGTGCTTCGAGCCGCAACGCCGTCTTCAGGCCCGAGAGCGAGAAATCGGCGTCGTGACGGCCGCTCATCGGCCGCGGCAACGCAAAGCGCGCGGCGTCGCCACGGAGCGCCTCCTTCTCCACCAGCGGGCCGCCCGGATAGCCGAGGCCGAGCAGTTTGGCGGTCTTGTCGAACGCTTCGCCGATGGCGTCATCGACAGTCGTGCCGAGCCGCACATAATCGCCGACACCACGCACCGCCAAAATCTGCGTGTGGCCGCCGGAGGCGAGAAACAGGCAATAGGGAAACTGCGTCCCATCTGTCAGCCGCGCCGTCAGCGCATGCGCCTCAAGGTGATTGACGGCGATCAGCGGCTTATTGTGCGTCAGCGCGATCGCCTTGGCGGTGGTCAGCCCGACGATCACGCCACCGATCAGGCCCGGTCCGGCGGCGGCAGCGATGCCGTCGAGCGCCGCGTAGGTATACTTTGCCTCGGCCATCGCCGTGGCGATGATGCGATCGAGCGCCTCGACGTGCGCGCGGGCGGCGATTTCCGGCACCACGCCGCCGTATTCGGCATGTTCGGCGATCTGCGACAGCACAATGTTGGACAAAATCCGGCCGCAGCCGTCGCCGGTCCGGCTGACCAGGGCGGCGGCCGTCTCGTCACATGTGGTTTCGATGCCGAGAACGATCATGGGTGTATTATATGCATTGGAGCATCCGAAGGTGTAATGACCCAATCCTCCCGGAAGACATCTGTTTTACGCATCGGTTCCCGCGGTTCACCGCTGGCCCTGGTCCAGGCGCGCGAAGTGCAGCGCCGGCTTGTCGCCGCCTGCGGCCTTGCGGCCGAGCAGATCGAAATCAAGGTCATTCGTACTACCGGCGACGCGATCCAGGACCGGCCGCTGACAGAAGCCGGCGGCAAGGGCCTGTTCACCAAGGAGATCGAGGAGGCGCTGCTCGCCGGCGCAATCGACCTCGCGGTACATTCATCGAAAGACATGCCGACGTTGCTGCCGGCTGGCCTTGTTCTTACGGCCTTCCTGCCGCGCGAGGATGCGCGCGACGCCTTCGTCAGTCCTAAAGCCAAGACGCTTCAGGCTCTGCCCGAGGGCGCAACGCTTGGCACCGCATCGCTGCGGCGGCAGGCGATGGCCAAGCGGCTGCGGCCGGACCTGCGAGTGACGCCGCTGCGCGGCAATGTCGAGACGCGCTTGCGCAAGATCGAGGCCGGCGAAGCAGACGCAACCTTGTTGGCGGTCGCCGGATTAAAGCGCCTCGGCTTGTTGTCGGCGGCGACAGCGGTGCTCGAGATCGACGAATTTCTTCCGGCTGTCGGGCAGGGCGCCATTGGGCTTGAGACACGCGCGGACGATGACGCCACGCGCGCGCTCGTCGCCAAGGTCAACGATCCAGATACCGCGACCGCACTCGCCGCCGAACGTGCCTATCTGGCGGTACTCGACGGCTCCTGCCGCACGCCGATCGCCGGCCATGCGCGCATCGCCGGCGGCACCGTCCGCTTTCGCGGCATCATCGCCAAGCCGGACGGCAGTGAAGCTTATGAGGTTGCGCGCGAAGGCCGCGTCGGTGACGCGGCGGCGCTCGGTGCCGACGCCGGCCACGAATTGAAGATGCGTGCCGGCCCCGGTTTTTTCCCGCGGACCTAGACGATGCGGCTTCTGGTCACGCGGCCCGAACCCGACGCGGCGCGCACCGCGACGGCGTTGCGGGCGCGCGGCCATAGCGTGGTGATTGCGCCGCTCCTTCGCATCGAGCCGCTGGCCGGTGCGGCGATCGGCGCCGGACCGTGGGGGGCCGTACTGGTCACCAGCGCCAATATCGCGCACGCCATAGCCGGCCACGCCAGGCGCGCCGATCTCACTCACCTGCCGGTTTTCGCCGTCGGCGAGCGCAGCGCCCATGCCATGCGTGCGCTGGGCTGCACCCACGTCATTTCGGCCGGCGGCAACGCCGGCGATCTCGCCAGGATCGTCGCCGCGCATCTCAATCCGCCGGCGCGGCTCCTTTATCTCGCCGGCGAGCATCGCTCCGGCGACCTTGGCGGCGAGCTCCGCACCAAAGGTTTTGCGGTCGAGATCGCGGCGGTCTATCGCGCAGTCACTGCCGATATTTTGCCGCTGGAGGCCGCGGCCGCCTTGGCGGGCGGTCTCGATGGCGTGCTGCATTTCTCACGCCGCAGCGCCGAGGCCTATGTGGAAGCGGCCCGCGCCGCGGACCTGCTCGAAAGCGCATTGCGGCCGGCGCATTTCTGCCTGTCCGCCCAGGTCGCGGCGCCATTGCAAAGCGCAGGTGGCCGCCTTGTCCGCGTCGCCCGCCAACCCACCGAAGCTGCGCTGCTCGATCTGATAGGCGCTCATTGAGGTTAAGAACGTTGTTTTGATCGGGATTGATCCGATCTGTTGCCGCCACACTTCCCCCGTACTATGCGTGCCGACAGAGGCCGGGCAGCCGAATCGACCGTACGCGTTGGAGACAGCATGACCAGCGAGTCTGACAGCCAATCGCGCCGCCGGCCGCCGACCATCGATCTGACGGCCACCGAAGTGAAAAACGAACAAGCCGAGCCGGATGCCGCCGCGGCGGCGAAGCCGCGCGCTGGTGGCAGCTTCGGCGGCGCTGTCGGCGCATTGGTCGGTGCGGTGGTGGTGGCGGCGATCGGCGCTGGCCTTTGGTTTGCCGGGGTCGTCCCGCCGCGGAACGCAGCGCCCGAGCCCACGCCGGGGAGCGGCGCGATGAGCGCAATCACCGCGCAGCTCAATCAAATTCAGGCCGCGCTGGCGGCGCGTCCGGCCCCGGCCGATGGCGCGCTCAACGCCCGCGTCGTGGCGCTCGACGCGCAGATCAAAGCATTGGGCGATCAGCTTGCCGCGGCCAACCGGCGGCTCGACGGTATCGCGGTGGCGGCGCAAACCGCCCGCGAGCACGCCGATGCGGCTGTCGCTGCGGCACAAACCGCCGGCAAGCGCGCCGACGAAACCGCAGCAGCAATAAAGAGCGCGGCGCAGGGTAGTGTGGCGCGAAGCGACCTCGATGCGCTGGCGAACCGCGTCGCCGGGCTCGAAAGTACGCTCAAGACGCTGTCTGAAACGGCGGCTCACGCCGCCTCAAGCAGCGGCGATCGTGCCGCGCGGGCGGCGGTCGCCGCCGAGGCGCTCCGGGGCGCGGTCGATCGCGGTGCGCCGTTTACGGCTGAACTCACAGCGGTAAAAGCGTTCGGCGCGGATCCGGGCGCGGCGACGGCGCTCGCACCATTCGCCGCTGCCGGCGTTCCGAGCGACGCGGTTCTGGCGCATCAGCTCGTGCAGCTGATGCCAAAACTCCAGCCGCCGCCCGCTCCGGCGCCCTCGGGCAATAGTGGTTTCCTCGGCAGCCTTGAGAGCCATGCGAAAGGCCTCGTCCGCATCACACCCGTGGGCGCCCCCGTGGCAGATCCTTCCTCGGCACTGGCGCGGCTCAATGCCGATGCGGCGCACGCCGATATCGCCGCGGCGCTCAAAGACATCGCCAGCCTGCCGCCGTCCGCCAAGACGCTGGCCGAACCATGGGTGCAGCAGGCGAACGCGCGCAATGCCGCGCTCGCCGCCAGCCGGCGCATCGCCGCCGCGGCGCTCGCCGAACTCGCGAATGCCAACACCCAATGATCCGCCAATGATACGGGCAGTCCTTTTCCTCCTCGTTGTCGCTGCGCTGTCGTTCGGCGTCGCCTGGCTCGCCGACCGGCCGGGCGACGTGGTGATCGTCTGGCAGGGCCTGCGCATCGAAACCTCACTGATGGTTCTAGGCGGTGCGGTGCTGGTGGCGCTGGCGGTGCTGGCGGCGCTCTGGATGTTGATCAGCTTCGTGCTGCGCTCGCCCACGATGGTCGGCAGATTGCGGCGCGACCGCCGCGGCGCGCGTGCCTACGAGGCGATCTCGAACGGCCTGATCGCGGTCGGCTCCGGTGACGCCGCCGCTGCCCGCCTGCATTCCGCTGCCGTCAATCGCATCGCTCCCGGCGAGCCGCTGGCGCTTTTTCTCGCCGCGCAATCGGCGCAGCTCTCCGGCGACCGCGACGCTGCCGAAAACACTTTCCGCACCATGGCGAGCCGCGCCGACACCAAGGCGCTCGGCCTGCACGGCCTCTATGTCGAGGCGCAGCGGCGCAGCGATCTGACCAGCGCGCGCGCCTACGCCGAGGAGGCTGTGCGCACCGCGCCGGCGCTCGGCTGGGCGAGCCGCGCCGTGCAGGAGTTTCGCTGCGCTGCCGGCGATTGGGCCGGCGCGCTTGCACATCTCGAACGCACCAAGGGCGCACTCTCGAAGCTCGTCTATCGCCGCCAGCGCGCCGTGATGCTGACCGCTCACGCGCATGCGCTCGAAGACACCGATCGCGATCAGGCCAAGGCGCTTGCGATCGAAGCCGTGAAGCTCGATCCCACGCTGGTGCCGGCCGCGGCGACCGCGGGCCGTATGCTGGCCGAGGGCGGCGAATTGCGCAAAGCCTCGCGCATTGTCGCCAAGGCGTGGCGCGCCAATCCACATCCCGATCTGGCGCAAACTTATGCCGACCTGCGCTTCGGTGACGCCGCGCGCGACCGCCTCGCCCGTGTCGAGGCGCTGATCAAAAAAACGCCCGGTCAAATCGAAGGCGCACTCGCCGTGGCGCGCGCCGCGCTCGATGCACGCGAGTTCAAGAAGGCCCGCGCCGCGCTGGCGCCGTATCTGACGGCGGTGACGCGACGCATCGCGCTGATGATGGCTGAACTGGAGCGCGCCGAGCACAACGACGAGGGCCGCGCGCGCGAGTGGCTGGCGCGCGCGCTCAACGCCGCGTCCGATCCGCAATGGACCGCGGATGGCCACGTCTCCGATCGCTGGCAGCCGGTCTCGCCCGTCACCGGACGGCTGGACGCGTTCGAATGGCGCGTGCCGCTCACCGGCTCGATCGCGGCGCCGGTGATCGAGCCGCTGCCGCCGATAGCGCCGGTGCCGCCGCCCGAGCCTGCGATCGAGCAGACTGTGCTCGCGCCACAGCAAACAACACGGCCGAGCGCCGCGCCGCCGCCGCAGCCCGCGCCCCCTGCACCGCAACCCGCGGCGCTGCCCGCGTGGCTGTCCACCCGCGCGCAAGGCGCCGGCAGCACGCCAAAAGCTCCCGCGGTGATCCCGCTGGTCCACCCGCCCGACGACCCGGGCCCCGAAGCGCCCGAGGCCGCCGATCAGCCGGCTGGGCCGCAGACTTCAAGCTGGCGTAAGATTCTCGAGTAAATCCGCGGCGGATGTGTTGCCGCCCTTGGCAATGGCACCCGAAACTGCGCTATACCATATGCACTATAGTGCATCGAAGGGCGCCCTGACTTGGCTGGTCCCGCGGCGAAAAATCTGAAGAAGACGGCGGCGGTGGCCCCGCACGCTGACACCGCGCCGGTAGGAGGCTTCCTCGCCGCCATCGGCGCCGAGGTGCGGCGCAATCGCGCCAAGCGCGGCATGACGCGGCGGCAATTGGCGCAGGCCTCCGAAACATCCGAACGCTATCTGGCGCAGATCGAAAGCGGCGCCGGTAATCCGTCGGTGAGTGTGCTGCGCGCCATCGCGCGCGCTCTCGATCTGACGCCCGCGGCTTTGTTGCCGGACAGCAGCGCACGCCCGGCGGCGTTCGGCCATGTGCTCGATCTGTTGGCGCAGGTGCCAGAGGGCGAGCTGCCGGCGCTCGTCAAGGATATCGAGACGCGCGTAGCGCGTGCCGAGCATGCGGACCGCGGTCGCCGTATCGTGCTCGTCGGTCTGCGCGGCGCCGGCAAATCGACGCTTGGGCGGATGCTGGCGCAGCATCTCGGCTGGCCGTTCGTGGAACTCGATCGTCTCGTCGAACAAGACTACGGCGCCAGCATTCCCGATCTGATGGAAATGGCCGGCACCGCCACGTTCCGC
The DNA here is from genome assembly GCA_036511795.1 of Xanthobacteraceae bacterium. Classification (GTDB taxonomy): domain Bacteria; phylum Pseudomonadota; class Alphaproteobacteria; order Rhizobiales; family Xanthobacteraceae; genus BOG-931. The sequence goes on along the minus strand of DATCBO010000123.1, from coordinate 52,509 downwards.
CGCCATGAGCGTAGCGCGCTGTCGCGCGTCGTCGCCGAACGCGAGGCCGCGATCGTCACCACGGCGGGCGGCATCGTGGCGGATCCCGAAACCTACGCGCTGCTCCTGCGCCGCAGTCATACGGTGTGGATCAAGGCGCGGCCCAAAGAGCACATGAGCCGGGTGATGGCGCAGGGCGACTTCCGCCCGATGGCGCAGAACCGCCAGGCGATGGGCGATCTGGTGGCGATCCTCGATGCGCGCCGCGCCGATTATGCGCGCGCCGAGGCCGAGGTCGACACGTCGGGCGAGGCGGTGGAGCAAAGCTTTGCGAAGCTGTTGCGCGTCGTGACGGATATGCTCGGCGCGAGCGCTGCAACTCCCTCGCCCCGCGTGCGGGCAGAGGGTCGGGGTGAGGGGGCCTCGCCGCCAAGCTCAGAATCGCGGCAACGCCCCCTCACCCGCCGCGCTTCGCGCGACGACCTCTCCCCGCGCGGCGGGGAGAGCTGAAATGGCTCTCGCCGACACAGGCTATCTCGATCTGCCGCCGTTGCGGCTTGAGTACCGCATGATCGGCTCGCGGCCAGGGCAAGCGCCGACCATCGTGATGCTGCATGAGGGCCTCGGCTCGGCCGCTTTGTGGGGCGCGTTTCCCGACAAACTCGCGGACGCGACCGGCGCCGGCGTGTTCGTCTATTCGCGCGCCGGCTACGGCGAGTCCGCACCGGGCCAATTGCCGCGCACGGTGCGCTTCATGCACGAGGAAGCGTGCGATGTGCTGCCGCGTGTGCTTGACGCGATCGGCTTCCGGCGCGGCATCCTGTTCGGCCACAGCGACGGCGCTTCGATCGCCGCCATCTATGCGGGCTCGGTGCAGGACCATCGCGTGCGCGGCCTGGTGCTGGTGGCGCCGCATTTTTTCACCGAGGACATCGGCATCGCGGAGATCGAACGCGCGCGCGCCGCGTTCGCCGCCGGCACGCTGCGGGACAAACTCCAGCGCTGGCACGCCGATGTCGATTGCGCGTTCCGCTCGTGGAGCGAACCGTGGCTCGATCCGGAATTCCGCAACTTCGATATCACCGATGCGCTCGGCTACATCCGTGTGCCGATGCTGATTGTGCAGGGCGAGAACGACCAGTACGGCACGCTACGCCAGATCGAAACCGCCAAGGAGGAATGCTACGCGCCGGTCGAGGCGGCGATCCTGCCGGGCATCCGCCACGATCCGTGCCGCGAGGCGCCCGAGCGAACCCTTGGTGTCGCTGCGGAGTTTATCGACCGGCTGTTCCGCGACCATCACGAGGGCGAAGATCGCGCGCCTTCAGGGGTTGCGGCGTCATGAAAAGGGTTTTGGAGCATCTTCAAGCGCGGCATCGTCGGCAGTTTCCACAAAGTTAGCGCCAAATATATGCCGCTGTATGTTGCGGAGTTTCAGTTCCGTTACAATAATCGGGAGAACCCCGACATATTCGGCGCGGCAATTGTTGGCTGCTAGGTTCATTTCCTATCTAAGATAGTGCCAGTTAGATCAGGATTGGCGGGAGGATGCCACGAATCGAGTTTGATGAGTGGGGTTAGCGGCGGCAGAATCGTTGATGGCGGGGCGGATTCCTTCCGGACTACATACGGCTCGGTCGGTGGCCCCGAGGCTTTTTCAAATACTACTTTCTGGCGCTCAATTTCTTCGCGCGAGAATTGCCGTTTGTAAGATTTACCGTTGTATTTCAACACGACTGTGAAAGGAGCAAATTCGCCTGCAAATTTTGAGAATGGCACTGCATCTGAATAAGGTACATTTACGAAAAGCGGTTTTTTATAACCTACGATTTGCACTAACGAGAAACCCGGAATCCCTTTCGTGTCCTCGGGAAGAGTAGGTACCGCGAGGGTACAGGCCCGCGTCGCTACGGTATTTGCGGCTAAAATATAAATTGGGACAGTCTCGTTAGTCATGTCGGATCGAATATAGCCCTGAAAGTCGTTTATTGGGTCGGGCGATATATTCTTGCCTATTGCAGCAAAACCGACGGCAGTGATTTCTTTGCCTTCGGTTTTTTGCATCGCTAGGAAATAGCCTTTACCGGCAGCCGTTTCTTCGAAATTCCAAACAATAGGCCCTGTGCTTTGAGAATAACGCCAAAAACCGGGTATGTGGCCGCCAGTTAGCCAGCCGACGCAAACTCCGATCAGCAGGAGGCCGAAACCATGCGAATATTGTCGTCGATGTTGGGTCCAATGAGCCCGGATATTATCTTTGTGAGCCTCGATCCAACGCCAAGCCATGTGCCCGGCTAAAACAAGCGAGAGTAATATCAACAGCACGCTCACGATGGTGACCGTAACCGCGATCCAATAGGGAACCTCGATGCTCATCCTATCGAGTCCCCACGTCAAACCTGGCAGACTAATGCCAGCGAGGCCGCTTGCGGCAGCACCATATCCTTCACGCATAACCGAATCCTCCTGCAGCGCGATTGTACGCCCAAGGAGGCTTCCCGCATGAATGGTAGGTGGACTCGCCGTCCACATGAACTATAGTGCCGTAGACGGTTATTCCCCCTCTGCCTAGTTGTGGATAATCGCCTATATAATGCATATTATCGGTGCCGGCGGCGGATAACTGCATTATAATTCATCCGGCAGCCGCGGGCCCGTCGCGGGCGAGGCAGGAGATGGCAGAGGCCGATCACAGCGCTGCGCGCAATCTAGCGAACGGCAAGACGCGGATCGATTTTCAGACCGAGCCCGCGCGCTATCGCCATTGGAAACTCGCCGTCGATGGCGACATCGCCACTTTGACGATGGACGTCAACGAGAAGGGCGCGTTGTTTGAAGGCTACGAGCTGAAACTCAATTCGTACGATCTGGGCGTCGACATCGAACTGGCCGATGCGATCGACCGGCTGCGCTTCGAGCATCCGCAGGTACGCGCGGTGGTGCTGCGCTCCGGCAAGCCGCGGGTATTTTCCGCCGGCGCCAATATCCGCATGCTGGCCGGCGCGACGCATGCCCATAAGGTCAATTTCTGCAAGTTCACCAACGAAACGCGCAACGGCATCGAGGATTTTGCGGAGAATTCCCGCGTCGCCACGATCTGCGCGATCAACGGCACTGCGGCCGGCGGCGGATATGAACTGGCGCTGGCTACCGACCACATCATGCTGGTGGACGACGGCTCGGCGGCGGTGTCGCTGCCGGAACTGCCGTTGCTCGCGGTGCTGCCGGGCACCGGCGGCCTGACGCGCGTCTCCGACAAGCGCAAGGTTCGCCGCGACCACGCCGACGTGTTCTGCACCACCGAAGAAGGCGTCAAAGGCAGGCGCGCGGTGGAGTGGCGGCTGGTCGACGAAGTGGTGCCGGGCTCGAAATTCGATGAGACCATCGCGGCGCGTGCGCGCGAACTGGCTGGGAAGGCGAACCACGGCGTTCTGGCGCAAGGCATCAAGCTCACGCCGCTGAGGCGCACCATCACGGCGGACGCCATCGAATACAGTTCATTGTCCGTCGAGTTCAATCGCGCGGCGCGGCTCGCTACCATCACGGTACGCGGCCCGGAAGGACCGCCGCCCGCATCGGCCGACGCCATGCAGGCGCTCGGCGCCGCGTTCTGGCCGCTGCGAGTAGGGCGCGAGCTCGATGACGCGATCCTCAACATACGGCTCAACGAGCTCGATGTGGCGGCGATCGTGTTCAAGTCATCCGGCGATCCGGCGGCCGTGCTCGCCTACGACAAACTCCTCGATGCTAACAAGGATCATTGGCTGGCGCGGCAAATTCGCAATTTGTGGAAACGCGTGCTCAAGCGTGTCGATCTCACCTCGCGGTCCTTGGTGACGCTGATCGAGCCGGGCTCATGCTTTGCCGGCACGCTCGCCGAACTCGCCTTCGCCAGCGACCGCTCGTACATGCTGATCGGCGCCCGTGAGGGGGAAAACAGGCCACCCGCGGCGATCGCGCTCAGCGACGCCAATTTCGGCGCCTACCCGATGTCGAACGGCCTGACGCGACTCGGCTGCCGGTTTTTGGCTAATCCGGCCGATGTCGATGCGGCCAAAGCCGAGCGCGGCACGATGCTCGATGCCGGGCGCGCCGACAAACTTGGGCTGATCACGTTCGCGCTCGACGACATCGACTGGGACGACGAGGTGCGCGTGTTTCTCGAGGAGCGGGCCAGCTTTTCCCCCGACGGTCTCACCGGCATGGAGGCCAATCTGCGTTTCGCCGGGCCGGAGACCATGGAGTCGAAAATTTTCGCGCGGCTGACCGCGTGGCAGAACTGGATTTTCCAGCGCCCCAACGCCATCGGCGAGGAGGGCGCGCTCAAGCGTTACGGCACCGGGCAGAAGCCGGTGTTTGATACGAAGCGGGTTTGAATTTGTTCTCCCTCCCCCTTGTGGGGAGGGTGGGGTGGGGGTCGGGAGGTAGGACGCTCGCGTCGACGTTTGCGCGTTGCCTCTCGACCCCCACCCCTAACCCCTCCCCACAAGGGGGAGGGGAAAAGAGATGAGGTGACGCCATGACCATCGAAGCCGTCGACTACACCACCAAGATTCCGAACAACGTCAATCTCGCCGAAGACCGGCAGGTGTTGCGCGCGCTGGAGGGCTGGCATCCCGACTATATCGACTGGTGGAAGGATATGGGGCCGGTGGGCTTTCAAGATGCGCTCGTCTATCTGCGCACCGCCGTTTCGGTCGATCCCAAGGGCTGGGCCAAATTCGATTATGTGAAAATGCCCGACTATCGCTGGGGCATTTTGCTGGCGCCGAAGGAGGAGGGACGCACCATTCCGTTCGGCCGCCACCTTGGCGAGCCGGTTTGGCAGGACATTCCGGGCGAATACCGCGCCATGCTGCGGCGCCTCGTCGTCATCCAGGGCGACACCGAGCCGGCGTCGGTCGAACAGCAGCGCCATCTCGGCAAGACCGCGCCGTCGCTCTACGACCTGCGCAACGTGTTTCAGGTCAATGTCGAGGAGGGCCGGCATCTGTGGGCGATGGTCTACATCCTGCAGAAATATTTCGGCCGCGACGGCCGTGACGAGGCGGCGCAGCTGTTGCAGCGCCGCTCCGGCGATGCCGACAAGCCGCGCATGCTCGGCGCCTTCAATGAAGCGACGCCGGACTGGTTGTCGTTCCACATGTTCACGTTCTTCACGGACCGCGATGGCAAGATGCAATTGGAGAGTCTTGCCCAATCGGGCTTCGATCCGCTGTCGCGCACCTGCCGATTCATGCTGACCGAAGAAGCGCACCATATGTTCGTCGGCGAAACCGGCGTCGGGCGCACCATCCAGCGCACCTGCGAGGCAATGAAGGAGGCCGGCATCGACGACCCGAACGATGTCGAGAAAATCCGCGCGCTCGGTGTCATCGACCTGCCGACGATGCGACGAAAACTCAACCTGCACTATTCGCTGTCGCTCGATCTGTTCGGCTCCGAGGTCTCGACCAATGCGGCCAACACTTTCACGGCGGGGCTCAAAGGCCGCTTCCAGGAAACCAAGATCCAGGACGATCATCGGCTGGAGAACGCGACTTATCCAGTGCTCAAACTCGTCGACGGCGAGATCAAGCGCGTCGACGAGCCGGCCCTAACCGCCATCAACATGCGGCTGCGCGACGACTACACGGCGGATTGCCAGCGCGGCATCGATCGCTGGAACAAGATCATCGACAAGACCGGCGTCGCTTTCAAATTCGAACTGCCGCATGTCGGCTTCCATCGCCTGATCGGCGAGTTCAAGGACGTGGAGGTGTCGCCCTCGGGCAAGCTCATGGACGCGGCGGCTTGGGAACGCGACAAGGGCCAGTGGCTGCCCTCGAAAGACGACGGCGAGTTTATCGGCAGTCTGATGAAGCCGGTCACGGAGCCCGGCCAGTTCGCCAGCTGGATCGCCCCGCCGCGCGTCGGCATCGACAACAAGCCCGGCGATTTCGAATACGTGAAGATCGCGGCGTAGCGTCATTCCGGGGCCGGCCGCAGGGCGGAGCGAGCGCCGCGTAAATAGTTTGCGGCTGGGCTTATGGATTCCGGACTGGCTCTTCGCGCCAATCCGGAATGACGGCTCAAAAATCCCTTGGCTCCGCGAGCGGTCCTTCCTTCAGCCGCGCGAGATCGAAGCGATCGATTTCCTGAAGCAGCTCGACGAACGCCTTGGCGCCATGTTCGAGCGCGGCTTCGCCCTTGGTGGCGCTGGCGAGTGTCGCGTTGCCGACTGCGCCGCTCGGATGAAGGTCCTGCGTCATCCAGGCGAAGCCAGCGGGCCGGTAGGCACCGAGCCATTTGAATTCGCCCGCCATCGCGATCGTCGCCGGCGTTGCGTTTGGGGCGTCAGCCATGCGCACGGTTGCGGGCTGCGCCGCGAGCATGAGCGAGGTTTCGATATCGCCGCCGTGGATGCCGTGCCTTTTCTCGTCGGCCGAGAACGAGCCGTCCGGATAGCCGAAGCGGTGCCAGCCAACCGTGACGGCGAGCATGCCGAGCCGCGTCCGCAGGTCGCGCGCCACCGATTCCATGGCGGCGACGTTGCCGCCATGACTCGTCACCAGCACGAGCTTGCGCACGCCGGCGCGCGCCAGGCTTTCGCCGAGCTCGGTCCAGGCCGCCATCGCGGTCGTGGCCGACAATGTGAGCGTGCCCGGAAAAGACAGATGCTCTGCCGAAACGCCGATGCGTTGCACCGGCAAAAACGTGACGGGCAGGTCGTGGCCCAGAAGCTTCTGTACGCGCGCCAGGTAGGCCTCGGCGATATAGGTATCGACGCCGAGCGGCAGGTGCGGACCGTGCTGTTCGACCGCGGCCAGCGGCAGCACCGCGATCCAGCGCGCAGTCGCGCCGGCCGCCCCGGCAATGTCCTGCCAGGTCATCTCCATCCAGTTGCGCCGGGGCAGCGTCATCCGCGTCACTCGCTCATTGTTGCCGTACTTAGCATTTTTCCTTGAGCATGATCTTTCCCAAAAACCGGTATCCATTTTTCGGGATCATGCTCTATTGTCGCGTCGCCGACGCAAAGGAGCAACCGATGTCGCCTGCCGTGACGCGCCGAACCCTGCTGAGCTTGGCCGCCGGGGCCGCTGTGGCGCCGGCATCTGCGCAAGGACCGGCGAAAGGGCTCGACAAGGTCTCGTTTGGCACCAATTGGGTGGCCGAGGGCGAGCACGGCGGCTTCTATCAGGCACTCGCCGACGGCACTTACCGGCAACACGGCCTCGACGTCGCCATCGTGCCGGGCGGGCCGAACGTGAACAACCGCATCCTGCTCGCGGTCGGCAAGATCGATTTCTTTCTCTCGGCCAACACGCTGCAGGGCTTCGACGCGGTCGAGAACGATATTCCGGTGATCGAAGTCGCGGCGCTTTTTCAGAAGGACCCGCAGGTGCTGATCGCGCACCCGGATCAGGGCATCAAAAAATTCACCGATCTGAAGAACATGACGCTGTTCATCTCCAAGGAGGGCATGACCAGCTATTTCCAGTGGCTCAAATCCGATTACGGTTTTTCGGAATCGCGGGTCAAACCCTATACCTTCAATCCGCAGCCGTTCCTTGCCGACATCAAGAGCGCGATGCAGGGCTATGTCACCTCCGAGCCGTTCGCCATCGAGAAGGCAGCGCATTTCAAGCCGGACGTCTTCCTGCTCGCCGATCAGGGCTTTTCCGCCTACTCGACCTTGATCGAGACGCGGCGCGATCTGGTCGACAAGAAGCCTGACATGGTACAGCGCTTTGTCGATGCCTCGATCATCGGCTGGTACAACTACATTTATCACGACAACAGTGCGGCGAATGCGCTCATCAAGAAGCAGAACCCGGAAATGACCGATGATCTGCTCGCCTATTCGGTCGCCAAGATGAAGCAATACGGCATCGTCGATTCCGGTGACACGCTCACCCTTGGCGTCGGCGCCATGACCGATGCGCGCATGAAGACTTTCTTCGACGAGATGGTGCGCGCCGGGGTCGCCAAGGCCGGGCTCGATTACCGCAAATGCTACACCCTGCAATTCGTCAACAAGAAGGTCGGTCTTGATCTGCGGCCGAAATAGGGTTCGTTATTGCGAGGACCAACGGGCCCGGCCCGAAGTGGCCGGCCCGATGACAAGCTCCGCGACGAAGCAATCCAGTCCTGCCTCGACGTATTGCACTCCGCCCCTGGATTGCTTCGCTCGCAATGACGACTAAAATTCATGGACTGAAAACAACCCTGTACGAGCAAAAAGGAGCGCTTTGCCTTGCGAGTCTTGTTCCTCTCTCTGTTGCTCGCCATCATCTGCGTGAACGCGGCGCCCGCCGCCGAAACGTATCCGTCGCGCCCGGTTCGATTGATCGTACCGTTTCCGGCCGGTGGCATTGCCGATCTGTCCGGCCGTCTGATCGCTCAGGGATTGCAGGAGAAATTCAAGCAGCCGTTTGTGATCGAGAACAAGCCCGGCGGCCAAGGCGTGATCGGGTTCCACGACATGATGAAGGCGGCGCCGGACGGCTACACGCTGATGATGGGGACGGTCGGTTCGGTCGTGATCAACATCGTGATGGATCCCCATCCGCCGTTCGACCCGCTGCACGATCTCGTGCCGATCGCCAACGCCGCCGAATACGCCACCGCGCTCGTGGTCAACAATGCGATGCCGGTGAATTCGGTGCAGGAATTCGTCGACTACGCCAGGGCGCATCCTGGCAAGCTCACCTTCGGCTCGACCGGCGTCGGCGCGCTCGATTACACCGCGGCGCAATTGCTGATGAAGGAGGCCGGCATCAAGATGCTGCATGTCCCCTTCAAGGGCGGCCCCGAGGCTCTCAACAGCCTTATGGGCGGATCGATCGATTCGATCGTTGAAGTCTTCCCAGTCGTCATGGGGCAGATCAAAGGGCACTCGATCAAAGGGCTGGCGGTGACGAGCCCTTACCGGCAGGCGACGTTGCCCGACGTGCCGACTTTCAAGGAAGCAGGGTTCCCGGGCGTGGTCCTGACCGGCTGGCTCGGGCTCTACGGACCGCCGAAGATGCCGGAAGACATCCGCCAGATGCTCGGCAAGGCGGTCGTTGATATCGTCAAACAGCCGGCGATGGCGCAGCGCTTCCGCGCCATCGGCTTTGAGCCGACCGGCCAGGACGCCGATGCGTTCGCCGCCTATCATGCGGCCGAAGTGGTCCGCTGGAGGAAATTCACCAGCGAGATCGGCATGCACAAATAGGAGAGTGACGATCTCCCCGGCGACGAATTCCTCGGCCCCCCCGGTGGTCGCGCTCCGCGGCATCGGCAAGTCGTTTCCGAACGGCACGCTGGCGCTGTCGGGCCTCGACCTCGATGTGCGGCAGGGCGAATTCCTGTCGCTGCTCGGCCCGTCGGGCTGCGGCAAATCGACGGCGCTGCGCATCATGGCGGGTTTGAGCGAGCCGACGCAGGGCAAGGTGGAATGGGCGGCGGCGGGCACGCAGACCAGAAGCGGGAGCATTGGTTTCGTCTTTCAGGAGCCGACGTTGATGCCGTGGACCACAGTGTTCAACAACGTGCGGCTGCCGCTCAAGCTTGCGGGCGTGGCGGCCGGCAAAGCGTCAGCGCGCGTCGGCGCCGCGCTGGAGCGGGTCGGCCTGCAAGATTTCAGCTCGGTCTATCCGCGCGAATTGTCCGGCGGCATGCGCATGCGCGTCTCCATTGCGCGCGCGCTCGTTACCGAGCCGGAATTACTGCTGATGGATGAGCCGTTCGCCGCGCTCGACGAGATCACGCGCTTCAAGCTCAATGACGATCTTTTGACGATGTGGCAGGCGCTCGGCACCACGGTCGTGTTCGTCACGCATTCGGTGTTCGAGTCGGTTTATCTGTCGAGCCGCATCGCCGTGATGGCGGCGCGGCCGGGCCGCGTGTTCACCGAGTTGGGCATCGACGCGCCTTATCCGCGCGGCGGCGATTTTCGCACCTCGTCCGAATACGCCGCGTTGTGCCGCCGCACCTCCGATGCGCTGGCGCGCGCCATGGCGGCGGGAGGCGGTGAATGAGCGCACAGGCTTCCGCCCGCGAACGCCGCGAGCGCGCGCTGCGCGTGGCGCTGCCCGCCATCGTCTTCGCGCTTGTCGTCGCAGCTTGGGCGGCCGCGGTGTGGTTCTGGCAGATAAAGCCCTATGTGCTGCCCACGCCGAGCCTGGTCGCGCACACACTGGTGACAGACTGGCCTCTGCTGTCGCAGTCGCTGTTGGTGACGCTGATAACAACTGTCGAGGGCTTTGTGTTGGCCTCGCTCGGGGGCTTCATCCTTGCGGTGCTGTTCAATCTGTCGCGCTACGTCGAGTATTCGCTCTATCCCTATGCGGTGATCCTGCAGGTGACGCCGGTGATCGCCATCGCACCGCTGCTGCTCGTCTATATGCCGCAGCCGACGGCGGTGCTGGTCTGCGCCTGGATAGTGGCGTTCTTTCCGGTACTCGCCAACACGACGCTGGGGCTCCGCTCGGTCGACCGCAATCTGGTCGATCTGTTCGCGCTCTACAGCGCGTCGCCAGCCCGGGTGATGTGGGACCTGAAACTGCCCGCGGCGATGCCTTATCTGCTCGGTGGCCTGCGCATCGCCGGCGGGCTATCGCTGGTCGGTGCGGTGGCGGCCGAGATCGCGGCCGGTTCGGGTGGCGCCGGCTCGGGCCTCGCCTTCCGCATCATGGAGGCGCAGTACCGCCTCAATATCCCCCGTATGTTCGCGGCGCTGCTCTTGCTCTGCGTCGCCGGCCTGCTGATTTTTTATCTGCTGGCGCTGGTCAATTACCTGGCGTTGCGGCGCTGGCACGAAAGCGCGCTGGACGGCGAACGCTAAGCGTCACGCCGCCCGCAATCCCATCGCCAGCACGCGCGCCACATGCAGCGCTTCGCGCCGCGCGCCGTCGCGGATTTGCTGCCGGCACGAGGTGCCGTCGGCGACGATGAGCGCATCTTCCGGCGCCTTGCGCACCGCCGGCAACAACGACAGCTCGCCCATGGCGTAGGATACGTCGATCGTGTCGGCCGCGTAGCCGAAGGCGCCAGCCATGCCGCAGCAGCTCGATTCGATTTTTTCGACGGCGAGCTCGGGGACTAGCCGCAAGGCGGCTTCGACCGCCGACATGGCGTCGAACGACTTTTGATGGCAGTGGCCATGCAGAAACGCCTGTTTCTTCATTGGCGCGAGCGGCAATTGGAGTCGTCCCGCCTTGGCTTCGTCTGCCAGAAATTCCTCAAATAAAATGGCGCGTTCGGCGACCAGCCGCGCAGTATCGGTTTTGATCAGCGCCGGAATTTCGTCGCGGAACGCGAACAGGCAGCTCGGCTCCAACCCGACGACCGGTATCCCCCGCGCCACGAAAGGCGCGAGCGCGGAGAGCGTGCGTTCCGCCTCGCGCCGCGCTTCGTCCGTTTTGCCGACAGACAGAAAAGTCCGGCCACAACACAGGGGGCGGCTGTCAACGGGCGGTGTGGCGAAATGAACCCGATAGCCCCCCGCTTCCAGCACGGTGCACGCGGCGTCGATGTTTTCGCGTTCGAAATAACGATTGAACGTGTCGGCGAACAGGACGACGTCACAGCCCTGGCCGCCGTCGTGTCCGGTTGGGTCACGGAAATAGTCCGGCCGCCACTTCGGCAAGCTGCGGCGGGCGCTGAAGCCGGTGACACCCTCGGACAGCTTCGCCGCGCCGGGCAGCCGGTCTCGCAAATTCATCAGCCACGGAACTTTCGCTGCGTAGGGCGCGTAGCGCGGGAGATAACCGACCAGCCGGTCGTGCAGCGTCAGTCCGCGCTGCGCGGCGCGCGCAGACAAAAATTCGATCTTCATGCGCGCCATGTCGACGCCAGTCGGGCATTCGCGGCGGCAGGCCTTGCAGGAGACGCACAGTTTGAGCGTCTCGGCCATTTCATCGGACGTGAATGCGCCGGGCCCAAGCTGGCCCGTCATAGCAAGCCGTAGCGTATTGGCGCGGCCGCGGGTGACGTCGCGTTCGTCGCGGGTGACCCGATAGCTCGGGCACATCACGCCGCCCGCAAGCGCGCGGCAGGCGCCATTGTTGTTGCACATCTCGACCGCGCCCTGGAAACCGCCGCCGGTGCCCGGATAGGCTGACCAGTCAAGCGCGGTAGCGAGATCGCCGGCGTGATAATCCGGCCCGTAACGAAAGTTGCTGCGATCGTCGAATTTCGGCGCGCGAACGATCTTTCCCGGATTGAACAGGTATTGCGGATCGAAACGGTCTTTCACCTTCTCGAATGCGCGCACCAGTTCGGCGCCGAACATCTTTTCATGAAATTCGGAGCGAACGATGCCGTCGCCATGCTCGCCGGAATGCGAGCCTTTGTATTCGCGCACCATGGCGAACGCTTCCTCGGCGATGGCGCGCATGGCGCGCACGTCCTTGTCGAGGCGCAGGTTGAGCACAGGGCGCACGTGCAGGCAGCCGACGGCCGCGTGCGCATACCAGGTGCCGCGCGTGCCGTTTTTCTCAAACACTTCGGCGAGCCGCGCCGTGTAATCGGGCAGGTGCTCGAGCGGCACTGCGCAGTCTTCGACGAAGGAGATTGGTTTGCCCGCGTCCTTCATCGACATCATAATGTTGAGGCCGGCGGTACGCACCTCGGAGATGCCGCTCTGCAGCTTGGCATCGAGCACTTCGACCACGCCACCCCATTTGGCGGCGCTATTGGTCCAGGACAGACCGAGGTCGCCAAGGAGTTCGCCGAGCCGCTTGAGCCGGCGCAGATTTTCGTCCCAGTTGTCTTCGGCAAACTCGACGAACAAAATGGCTTCCGGATCGCCGCGCAGAAAGGCGTCGATAATCGGCCGGAACATGGCGATGTCACGGGCGAGGCCCAGCATGGTGCGATCGATCAATTCGACGGCAATCGGTCCGAGCGCCACGATATGCGCCGCCGCCTTCATGGCTTCGTGGAAGCGGCCGAAATGGCAGGCGCCGAGCGCGCGGCGGCCCAGCTGCGGCGAAAGTTTCAGTTCGATTTTTCTGAAAAATGCCAGCGTGCCTTCGGAGCCGACGAGGAGATGCGCCAGATTGATGTCGTTTCGCCCCGGCACCAGTGCATCGAGATTGTAGCCGCCGACGCGGCGTTGCACTTTCGGAAAGCGCCGTTCGATTTCATCCGCCTCGCGCGCCGCGATCGCCAGCAGATCGCTTTGCAGCGCCTGCGGCACATTTGTCGTCGCATCGCCAAGGCGGCCGAAATGCGCGTGGCTGCCGTCAGCCAGCGTCGCATCGATGGCGATAACATTCTCGCGGGTGTTGCCGTAGCGCAGCGAGCGCGCGCCGCAGGAATTGTTGCCCACCATGCCGCCGATGGTGGCGCGTGAGGCGGTCGAAATATCGACCGGGAACCAGAGCCCCGTGGGCTTGAGCGCGCGGTTGAGTTCGTCGAGCACGATGCCCGGCTCGACGGTGCAGCGGCGCGTCGCGACGTCGACCTCGACAACGTTGTTGAGATGCCGTGAGCAATCGAGCACCACCGATCGGTTCACGGTCTGCCCGGATTGCGACGTCCCGCCGCCGCGCGGTGTTACCGGCGCCCCTTCGGCGCGGCAAATCGCAATGGCGCGTTCGGCTTCTTCTATCGTGCGCGGCGTCACCACGCCGAGCGGCATGATCTGATAGTGCGAGGCGTCGGTGGCATACCGCCCACGCGTGAAGGCGTCGAAACGTGCCTCGCCGGCGCGCTCAGCGCTCAGCCGCCGTTCCAGACCCGGCATCAGTAATACGGCCAATTCGTAGCCCCATCGGGAGAAGATGCTTGACCGCAATGTCGCATTCGCTATTCAAACCCACAAGCCGCGAGCGCCCTCGGATAGACGCCGCCGGGACCGATCGATTGTCCGAAGGAGTGCTGAAAATGCCGCAGAACAACACCTCGCGCGCCGCCGGGCGTCACTTCCTCCAGATTCCGGGGCCGACGCCGCTGCCCGACCGGGTGCTGCGCGCGATGGATACGCCAATCATCGATCATCGCGGGCCGGAATTCGCCAAGCTCGCCAAACGCTGCCTCGATGGCGTCAAGACCATTTTCAAAACCAATAACCCGGTCATCATCTACACCGCGACCGGCACCGGTGCGTGGGAAGCTGCGCTCGTCAACACGCTGTCGCCCGGCGACCGCGTGCTGATGTTTGAGACAGGCCAGTTCGCAACGCAGTGGAAGTCGATGGCGCAGAAGCTCGGCCTCAAACCGGAATTCATTTCGGGCGATTGGCGCACCGGCGCCGACCCGGCCAAGATCGAAGAGCATCTGCGCAACGACAAGGCGCACGAGATCAAGGCGGTGTGCGTGCTGCACAACGAGACCGCGACCGGTTGCCTGTCGCCGATCGAGCTGATCCGCAAGGCGATCGACGCCGCCGGTCATCCGGCGCTCTTGATAGTCGACACGATTTCTTCACTCGCCTCGACCGACTACCGCCACGACGAATGGGGCGTCGACGTCACTGTCGGCGGCGCGCAGAAGGGCCTGATGCTGCCGCCCGGCATGTCGTTCAATGCGGTCAGCGACAAGGCTCTGCATGCGGCGAAGAGCTCGAAGCTGACCAAATCATTCTGGTCGTGGGACGACATGCTCACGATGAACAAGGTGGGCTTCTTCCCTTACACACCGGCGACGCAGATGCTGCAGGGACTCGCCGTGTCGATCGACATGCTGCACGAGGAAGGCCTCGACAACGTGTTTGCTCGTCATGCGCGGCTCGGCGAAGCGACCCGCCGCGCGGCGCGCGCCTGGGGTCTCGAAATCCTGTGCCGCGAGCCGAAATATTATTCGCCAACCATCACGGCCGTGCTGCTGCCGGACGGCCACGATGCCGATGCGTTCCGCGGCCTCGCGCTGGACACGTTCAATATCTCTTACGGCGCGAGCTTCGGACCTTACGCCAAGAAATACTTCCGCATCGGCCATCTCGGCGACATCAACGACGGCTGGATGATGGGCGTGCTGGCGATGACCGAAATGGCGCTCTCGCTCGCACGCATTCCGCACAAGAAAGGCGGCGTACAGGCAGCGATGGATTACATCGCCTCCGTGCACGCTGGCGGCGCGCGGGCAGCGGCGGAGTAGTCTTTGTTATTCCGGGGCCGGCCGCGGGCCGGAGCCCGGAATCCATAATCACGAAACGAGCAGAACGGTCCGATGATTTCCTGCGCGGATTGTGATTATGGATTCCGGACTTGCCGCCTTCGCGGCAATCCGGAATGACGACTAAGACAGCGGCACCGCGGCGACGTAATCCTTGAAGGCCTGTCGGCTAGAAATCGCCGCATACCAGCGTTCGAAATTTTTAAGCGGCGGGCGGTCGGGCACAAGCTGGCGGTAGCGATAGGCCATGATGCCGACCGGAATGTCGCCGTAGGAAAACGCGTCGCAGGCGAGATATGCGGTCTTGGCCAGCTGTTCGTCCACCATGGTCATCGCCGCCGTTGTGTTCTTCTTGCCGGCCTCGATCGCCGCATGATCGCGCTTGTCGGGCGGCGTGCGAATGAGGCCCCAGAATACCGGCGTGATGGCCGGCGCGCAGACGGACAATTGCCAGTCCATCCATTGGCTGGCGCGGGCGCGGTCTTTTGGATCGGCCGGTTCGAGCCCGCCGGCGCGGTGCTTGGCGGCAAGATAGCGGACGATCGAATTGGATTCCCACAGCAGAAAGCCGTCATCTTCCTCGAGCGTCGGCACCAGCCCGTTCGGATTCTTCACAAGATAAGCCGGCTCGCGGTTCTTCCCGAACGGGCCGCCGATATCGATCCGCTCGTGCGGCAGGCCGATCTCGCCCACCGCCCACATCGCCTTCTGCACATTGGACGAAGTTGTTCGCCCCCAGATTTTTATCATCGAGTTTCTCCACGCGGCGAATAAGCCTCGCCGCCAGCTTAGTGGAACGTTCCGCTCACTCCAACCACGTCTGCGCATGGATACGTAAGGCCGGTCCGCGTATGACAGCTTGGCCAAGTTTTGGGTAATTTGCGGGAGGCGGCATGACCAAGCTGTTTTTGTCGGGACCATTGTTCACGTTGGCGGAGCGCGACTTCAACGCTGGTCTGGCGCAATTCCTCACAACGCAGGGTTTTGAGGTCTGGCTGCCTCAGGAACGGGTGTCGCGCGGCGGCGCCAAGGCCATATTCCAAGGCCTCGAATGGGCCGATGCCGTCGTGGCGTGCATGGACGGCCCCGATCCGGACAGCGGCACGGCCTGGGAAGTCGGCTACGCCTACCGCACAGGCAAACCGATCGTCTGCTACCGCAGCGATTTCCGAACTGGCGGCGATGCCAAGAGCGCGCCCTATAATCTGATGCTCAGCCAAGCCGCCGCGGCCCGCGTGGAAGTCGGGCCGCGGGCGACGCCCGCCGACTTGTATCGGCGCTTGCTGGCGCAAATTCGCAAGACATTGCGGGTGAAGGCGGTGAAGCGATAGGTGTGACATGGCGCTGGGATGGCGCTGGAGCCCGAAATGGCAACTGCAACTGCCACTACCATTGCGCTGGCCGACGACGTCCGCGTCTCCGGCTTGCTGCAAACGCCACCACGTGCGCGCGCGTGTTACGTCATGGCGCATGGCGCCGGCGCCGGCATGACTCATCGGTTCATGACGGCGGCCGCCGCGGGTCTCGCCGATCGCGGTATCGCCACCTTGCGATATCAGTTTCCCTACATGGAGCGCGGCTCCAAGCGGCCCGATCCACCAAAGATCGCGCACGCGGCGGTTCGCGCCGCGGTCGCGGCAGCGCTTGCCGCGTTGCCGAAACTGCCGCTTATCGCCGGCGGCAAATCGTTTGGCGGACGCATGACCTCGCAGGCGCAGGCCGCCGCGCCGCTGCCGGGTGTGCGCGGCTTGGCCTTTCTCGGCTTTCCACTGCATCCGGCGGGACGACCCTCGGCCGAGCGCGGCGAGCATTTGTTCGACGTGCAGGTGCCGATGCTGTTCCTGCAAGGCACCCGGGATACGCTGGCGGCGGTCGATGAATTGCGACCGCTTTGCGAAAAGCTCGGCAGCCGCGTGACGCCGAAACTGTTTGCCGACGCCGATCATTCATTTCACGTGCCGGCGTGGAGCGGGCGCAAGGATGCTGAGGTTTTCGATGAACTACTCGACGCGCTGACGGCTTGGACTGACAGTGTGATCGGCTAGTGAAGTGGATTTGACATTCGCTACCCCCGAGCCGGAAGCCACGATAGCGAATGTCAAATCCAGAAGCTCCACTCGCACTTATAGTTGGTAATGGTCCTTTGATTCTAACATTCGCATGATGGGGTGCCGAAACGGGGTGCGAATGTTAGAATCGAACCACCAGGCGCCGTCTTTAATCCGATCTCTACGCGAACCGTTCGCGTGCCCGGGCGCGAGCCTTTTCGGCCTCGGCTTCGCGGTTCTTTATCGGACTCGAAGTCTGCAGCGAATGGAGAAGCCGCCGCGCGACATCTGCGACTTCGCCGACGGCACGATCGAATGCGGCTTCGTTGGCGTGCGACGGCTGGGTAAAGCCTGAGAGCTTGCGAACGAACTGCAGCGCGGAGGCGCGGATCTCCTGCTCGGTTGCCGGCGGCTCGAAATTAAACAGCGTGCGAATGTTGCGGCACATGGTGGCTCCGTCGGTTGACGCCGCCACCATAGCAGCCGCTGCGGATCGGCTGAAGCTTCAGGCGCCGGCAGGGGCTTCGGCGCCGACGCGCGCAATGAACCGCAAACCCACGGCGCCGTCGCGCGACCAGACCACTTTGCAGACCATCGCCAGATCGCCGCCCGGCGTGAAGCGAACCACGAACTGATCGGGCAGCGCTATGTTGGGAGCGATGGCAAGCTTGGCGCCGGTCCGCGATAGGTTCACCGCCCTGCAGCGCATCAGCGGCGAGCCATCGCGGCGGTCGATCCAGACCGGGCAGTTGACTTCGGCGCGCGGCGCCGGCGCTCTCTGGTCCATACGAACGCTTCGAGTGGCTGCTTCAGACTGTTCCATCATCTCGCGAGGCAGCGAACGCGATGGTGAAGCGTCTTGCTATGCCCGCTATGATTAGCGAGTCTTGAAAAACGAGCTAGGTACAAATCCCGATCACCAATTGATGGAGCGAATGATGGCGCGAAAGATGACTATTCCATCAAGAGCAGGTGCCCCCGCCAGTCTCCTTGCGGTCGCGGTAGGCGCAGTGGCGTTCGGTGCGTTCGCGATTGGGGCGCTGGCGATCGGCCGTCTTGCGATCGGCCGTCTTGCGGTCGGACGTGTGACGATCAAAAAGGCGCGCTTCAATGCGCTTGAGGTGGACGAATTGACGGTCCGCAAACTCCGAGTAATGCACCAGGATGAACCCGGCGCGTAGCGCGCGCGTCGAACCAAGCTGTCCGTTACAGCGAGCCGGCGCGGCGCGGCTGCGCGCCTTGCCGGCGCATTGTCAGGTCGTCGGTATCGACGATCATCTTGCCGATTGGCCACAATGCGATGCCGGCGAGTTTCAGATGCGCCCAGGCGAACGGTACGCCGATGATGGTGATGGCAAGACAAAACGCGGTGACGAGATGCAACAAGGCCAGCCACCATCCCGCCAGTACCAGCCATATGACGTTGCCGATCATTCCGAATGCCCCGGTGCCGAGATCGTCGGTACCGAGATATTCGGCGCGCGATACGGCCTTGCGGCCGAACGGCAGCAGCGCGTAGGAGGCGATGTTGAACGCCGCGCGAGCCCACGGCAGGCCGATGATGGTCAGCGCCATGATCACGGCGGCGATAAGCCAGCCGATGGCCATATATAAGCCGCCAAACACGATCCACAGGACGTTGAGCAGCAGCGAGATCGGTGACATGACGCGTCCCATGCGCGGCACGGGCTTCAGCGATGCCGGCGGCGCGGTCGTGATCTAGGTACGCTTGCGACACTCCGCCAGCCCGGCAAGGCGGCCGCGCGAACTTTAAGTTTGCTAACATGATACGATTCACGGGGGCGAACAGGTTCGCACATGCAATTTCGCGCGATCATGCTGGGCGGCCTTGCGGTTGCCGTTTGTTTTGGCGCCGCCGTCTTGGCGATCGGCGTGGTGTGGCCCAGACGGGTCGTGCCAAGCCCGGTGGCGTTGAGCCCGCCGCCACCGCTGAAGCCATTGGTCGGCATGTCGACAGTGCTTGCGCCGACGGTCATTGCGCTGGCGGCGATCCGTGAGTCGCTCGACGCGCGGGCCCCGCGCAATTTCTCGGGCACGCCGCAAAATCCGCTCGGAAAATTGCTCGCGAACACTCAGCTCAAGCTTGCAGTTGCGCGCGGACCGCTCAGCGTCACCGGCCAACCCGGAGTTCTGGTCATCACGACGCCGCTCACCGGCTCGTTTGAGGCCATCGGCACGCTCAGCGGCGCCGCAGGCAGCGGGCTAAGCGCGATCGGCGGCGCGCTCGGCAGTCTGCTCGGCGGCAATGTCGGCCAGCAGGTCGAAAGTCTCGCCGGCAAGGCGTTCGATCAGCACACCAATATTCGGGGTACCGTGACCACGACGGCGCGCCCCTCGATTTCGCCGAATTGGCGGCTGACGCCCAATCTAGCTGCGCAAGTTAACCTCGCTGACGTCACGCTGCCGATCGGCGGCCTCAAGCTCAACGTCGGCGATGCGATCAAACCGGTACTCGACCAGGCGGTGCACGACCAGACCAGCGCGCTTGAAGCATCTTTGCGCGGTAATCCGTTCATCGAAAATGCGGCGCGTGCCGAATGGGCCAAGTTGTGCCGCGCCATTCCGCTCGGGGCGGCGGGGCAGGGGATGCCGGCTCTGTTTCTCGAAATCCAGCCGGTGCACGCCATCGCGGCGCAGCCAAGGATCGACGGGCAAGCCGTCACTCTCCTGGTCGGCGTACAGGCGCAGACCCGCATCGTGCCGACCCAAACAACGCCCGACTGTCCATTTCCGCAACAACTTGAACTCGTGCCCGAGGCCAATGAGGGCGCTGTCAATATCGCTGTGCCGATCGATATCCCATTCACCGAAGTGAGCCGGTTGTTGGAGGCGCAGATCGGGGGCAAAACCTATCCCGAGGATGGCAGTGGCGCGTTCGCCGTCAAGGTCAACCAGGCTTCGGTCGCGGCGTCGGGCGACCGCCTCCTGATCTCTCTTCTGGTCGACGTGAAGAAGCGCGGCTTCTTCAGTTTCATCGGCGCCACCGCCACCGTTAACGTCTGGGGCCGACCTGTCCTCGATCAACACAATCAAATCCTGCGTCTCACCGACGTGACGCTCGACGTGCAATCCAACACGGCATTCGGACTGCTCGGAGCGGCGGCGCAGGCGGCCGCGCCGCTGCTGCAAAAGACGCTCGCTGAAAAAGCAGTCATCGACTTGAAGCCGTTCGCCGCCGATGCGCAAAAGCGCATCGCCGCCGCCCTCGGCGGATTTGCCAAACAAAGCCCGGGCGTCAGCGCCAACGTTGCCATCAAAGACCTTCGCCTCACTGGGATTGCGTACGACGACAAGACGCTTCGCGTGATCGCCAGTGCCGACGGCGCCGCGAGTGTGGCGGTGTCCTCGCTCAACGGGCTGTAGCGTCGGGAGTGAATTTGCGGGCACGATGTGTGATCCTGGCCACCGTCGGCAATCCGGCCAATGACAAACCAGCCAAGATGTCGCACTCGTGCAGTTCAGATTTGTCGGCAGATCCGGCCCATCATGCCGGTGTTGTGATCCGATCGCGCTTTCCCAGCTTAGCCGGGTGCGCTATGTCGAGGCCGCCTAACGGGGATCGGATTAATGCGCATAGCGCGTGCGGCCTTGCTTGCGGCGGCCCTTGCGGTGGTTGCCACGAGTGCGGCGGCGCAAACCTATCCATCGCGGCCAATTACCTTCATTGAGCCGTTTTCGGCTGGAGGACCTTCCGACGCGGTCGCGCGCATCGTCGCCCAGGCGATGGCGAAGTCGCTAGGGCAATCAGTCGTCGTCGAAAACATTACCGGTGCCGCCGGCACCATTGCGGCAGCGCGCCTCGCCCGGGCGGCGCCCGACGGCTATACGATCGGCATGGCGACATGGTCGACCCACGTGGTGAGTCCAGTCGTCTATCATCCGTCCTACAGCGTTTTTAAGGATTTCGCGCCGGTGGCATTGCTCACCGAAACGCCGCTCGTGCTCGTCGCCAGCAAGAAGATTCCAGCCGATAATTTGCGCGGACTGATCGCTTGGCTCAAAGCCAATCCAAACACCGCTTTGCAGGGTATTGCGGGCGGCACCGACCAGGTGATTGGTTTTCTATTTCAGATGCGGACCGGCACGAAGTTTCAGACCGTGCCTTATCGCGGCCTTGCGCTTGCGATGCAGGACCTCGTGGCTGGCCGTATCGATCTGCTGTTCGACCAGCCAGCGGATGTGCTGCCGCAGATTAAGGCCGGCACGGTCAAAGCCTATGCGGTTACCGCCAAGCGCCGCTTGACGGTTGCGCCTGATATCCCGACCGTCGACGAAGCTGGATTGTCGGGGCTCTACCTGACGCCGTGGCAATCGATATGGGCGCCGCACGGAACGCCGGCGGCCGCCATCGCCAAGCTCAATGCCGCAGCAGTTGCGGCGCTTGCCGATCCCGATGTGCGCAAGCGGCTCGGCGATCTGGCCCAGGAGGTGGTGCCGCGCGACCGGCAGACGCCATCGGCGCTCGGCTATTACTATACGGCCGAGATCGACAAATGGTGGCCTGTCATCAAGGCGGCGGGCCTCAAGGCCGAGTAGCAACCGCCGCAAGCGCTCGCGCCAGCGGCAATACGATCAGAAAAATGCCTGGATGCCGGTCTGCGCGCGGCCTAGCACGAGCGCGTGGATGTCGTGCGTGCCTTCGTAGGTATTCACCGTTTCCAGATTGCACAGCACGCGCATGACATGGAATTCCTCGGTGATGCCGTTGCCGCCATGCATGTCGCGTGCGACCCGCGCGATGTCCAGCGCCTTGCCGCAATTGTTACGCTTGAGCAGCGAGATCGCCGGCGGCGACGCCTTGCCCTGATCGATCATCCGCGACAGGCGGAGCGCCGCGTGCAGCCCAAGCGCGATCTCCGTCTGCATGTCGGCGAGCTTTTTCTGCACCAGCTGATTGGCGGCGAGCGGCCGGCCGAATTGCTTGCGGCTGAGCGTATACTCGCGAGCGCGGTGCCAGCAGAATTCCGCCGCCCCCATGGCGCCCCAGGCGATGCCGGCGCGCGCCACATTGAGGCAACCGAACGGACCCGCCAGACCGGAAACATTCGGCAGCAAATTATCTTCGGGGATCACGGCGCCATCGAGCACAATCTCGCCGGTGATGGAGGCACGCAAGCTGAGCTTGCCCTGGATCCTTGGCGTCGAAAAACCCTTGGTGTCGCGCTCGACGATGAAGCCGCGGATTTTGCCGTCGAGCTTGGCCCAAACGACCGCGACATCGGCGACCGGTGCGTTGGTGATCCAGGTCTTGTTGCCGGTCAGGCGAAAGCCGCCCGGCACCTTTTCGGCCCGCGTTGTCATCGAGCCTGGATCGGAACCATGGTCGGGCTCGGTCAGTCCGAAACAGCCGAGCAGCTCGGCCGTCGCCATCTTGGGCAGGTATTTGCGGCGTTGCGCCTCGCTGCCGTAGGCGTAGATCGCCTGCATGGCGAGCGAGGATTGCACCGACATGGCAGAACGAAAACCCGAATCCACCCGCTCCAGTTCGCGCGCGATCAGCCCGTAGCAGACGTAATTGAGTCCGGCGCCGCCATATTCCTGCGGGACGGTCGAGCCGAGCAGTCCGAGTGCGCCCATTTCGCGCTGGATCGCTGGGTCGTAGCGCTCATCGCGGTTGGCTTCGATGACGCGCGGGAACAGCTTCTCCTGCGCATAGTCGCGCGCGGTGTCGCGCACCATGCGCTCTTCTTCGGTCAGTTCGCCTTCGAGATCGAGTGGATCGTCCCACTGGAACGCCGCATCCTTGATGGAGGGGCTCTTGGGCCTTGCGGTTTCGGTCTTTTCCGCGACTTGACTCATGGCGGTTCTCCTGGGCTTTCGGTCAGCTTAGGAGCCGCCATTGCGAGCGGCAAGCGGCGGCCGTTGCCGGATCGGCGGCATTTGGCTATCTACACACCGTGCCGCGCGCTTGGCGCCCGTAGCTCAGCTGGATAGAGCGCTGCCCTCCGAAGGCAGAGGTCAGGGGTTCGAATCCCTTCGGGCGCGCCATTTTCTAACAACATGGTGAGCGCGAGTTTGCAGCATACCGCCGGCAACGGCTTGCCGCGCCGCATCGTCAATCATGCGGGACTCGATCCTCGGATGTATTCCCACTGGCTTTTCCGATGCCGCCGCTACCCGTGCCGACGCCAAGCGCCTTGAGTTCGATCGCGGCGGCGTTTCTTTCGATCAGGGTTTTCGGGCAATCGCTAACGGCGACACGGAACTGTCGCACCGCATCGTCCTTGGCGCCTTGCCGCAGCGCCCATTCGCCTGAATAGAAATTGGCCTCGCAGACTTGGCCGATCTTTTTGGCGGCATTCGGATCGTCAGCGGCGGCAAGCACGGCGGCAGGCTTCATCTGGCCGAGATACATGCGGATGACCGGCGCCGGCCATTTCGTCATGTCGACTTTGGCAATTGCTTGCTGCAGCGTGCTCGGCATCTTGCTGCGCGCTTCGGCAATGTCGAGCCATAACGGCGTATAGGGATAGCCCGGGGTAATCGTGGCCGCTTGTTTGTAGTCTTCGATCGCCTTGGGCAGAGCGCCCGCATAGAGATTTGCTCGGCCTCGATTGAAATACGCATCGAACTCCTGCGGATCGCTGCGGGCGGACTCGCTAAAGGCGGTGACAGCGCGGGCTAGATCGCCCTTCTCCATGTAGGCCAGGCCCTGAAGGTTGTAGATCTCGGCTGCCTCCTTTGGGTCGATGCGCATTGCCTGATCGTAATCGGCAAGCGCGCGCTTGATGTCACCTTTGTAGACATACGCCTTGCCGCGCGTTTCGTAGGCACTGGCGGATTTGGCATCGAGCCCAATTGCCGCATTGGCGTCGGCGAGGGCGCGATCGAAATCACCTTTTTGATCGTACGCAGCCGACCGGCCCGTATAGGCGGCAACCAGCTTGGCGTCGTGCTGAAGCGCCGCATCGAACTCGGCGATAGCGCGGTCGGGATCCTCCCGGTCCATATAAATGTCGCCGCGGCTGCTGTACGCGGCGGCCATATTCGGGTCGAGCCGAATCGCCGCGTCGTCGTCGGCCATCGCGTGGTCGTCGTCACCGACGGCATAATATGCGGTAGCGCGTTTCTTGTAGATGGCTGCACGATCTTGGGGACTGCCTTGTGCGGTCTCGATCACGGCCGTGCAGGCCTTGATCTGCTTGTTCCAGTCCACGCCCGCTTTTCCCGTGCAATCCTGGGGCTGCGGCGCCGGTTGCGCCTCGGCGCCAGCGGCGAGCATGAGTGTGACAACCAGAGCCGTGTTGCAGAAAAGCTGAAAGCGCATCAGTCCCCTCGGTTCAGATGATCGAGGCCCACCCTACCACTGCAAGCGGCACGGCCACGAATCACAAATCGAGTGCTCTCGATGACGGCGATCTGCTGCAAAGTTCCACGGGTTTGAGAGCTCGTCACTTTGAGCGCTTTGAGTCTTCTCCATGTGTTGTCTTACGAGCGGCATTGCCACGCGGTTGCCGGCGCCCGCCTTCACGGTCGCGGTTCCCTTGCAGTCGTTCGATCGTAGCGATAAGCTGCGCGCGAAGCGCCGGCTCCCTTGCCGAAGCAAGGCTCGTTTCCAGTGCGGCGACGACTTTGTCCATTTTCAGTTCCTCGATGTGGCACTAACGCCGCAAGGCCGCATACGTTTGCGGCTTGGTCCTTCACCTGTCAGTGAGGTGCGGGCTGACCGGCAGCTCTCAGGTGCACTGGATAGAGGTATCTGGGGCGCCGGGGTCCGAAGCTGGCCAGCCAACGGCAACGCATCGCCCAACGCGGCGGCCCGGATCGCCGAGGCCCGATTGGTAACCAGACCATTAACGCAAGTTCAACGATTGTCACGCACCATGCGCGGCCAAAGCGGCCTCACACCCCAGATACCGGCATGGCGACGACCGAATCCGTTCAAGCATTCGATGCCCGGCTTGTGATGTACGGCATCGACGAACGCGCGCGGCGCGTCGTCGCGGAAACCTGGCCGGTGATTGCGCCAAGTCTTGAGGGCGCCGTTCAGGAAATCCTCATTGCCACGATGGCGTTGCCCAAAATTCGCGAGATCGTTGCCGCTAACAGAGCACTGCTGCAAAAGCTTGAAGTCGCCCATTTCACGGCGCTGTTGGGCGGCGATCTCGGCGCTCAATACAGTCAAACGTGCCGTGAGACGGTGGACCAGGAAGCCAGGCTTGGCTTTGATGCCCGGTTGCGCAGCACAGCTGGAAGTTATGTGCTCAAGGCCGTGCTCGCGGCGCTTGCGCGCAAGTACCGGTTTTCCTCCGCTAAGGTCGCCGAATACGGCTCGATCGTCGCGAGGGTCGTCAGCTTTGACGTAGCCAACGCCATGACGCTGCACCGGCAAAGGGCCGAACACGCAGCGTTGGCGCGACGCAGCGTCATCGACGATGCGATCGCGGATTTTGCCAGCGCCATCGGCGAGGTGGTCGCGGCGATCAAGGAAGCATCGGGTTCGCTGACGACGACGTCCGTTACGTTGAACCAAGCCGCCGAAGACACCCGCGGCCGCATGGCGGCGGCCTCGTCAGCCTCGACGGAGACAGCACAGCGCATGGACGCGACTGTGACCGCGACCGAAGAACTGTCAGGGTCGATCGAGGAAATCGGCCGACAGGCAACGCGCGGGCTCGCCATGGCGCAATCCGCCGTCGGCGACACCGAACGGAGTCAGGCGGCGATCCGTTCGCTCGATTCCGCGGCCGAGCGCATCGGCTCGGTGGTCGAAGCCATTTCGGCGATCGCGGCACAGACCAACCTTTTGGCGCTGAACGCCACGATTGAATCCGCGCGCGCCGGCGAAGCGGGCCGCGGCTTTGCGGTCGTTGCTGCCGAGGTCAAGACGTTGGCCAATCAGACCTCGCGCGCCACCGAGGATATTGCCCAACAAATCTCTGCCATTCAGGAGGCGACCAAGCGCTCGGTCGGGGAAATTGCCTCCATTGCGCGCGCCATCGGCGAACTCACCGGAGTGTCGACCAGTATCGCCTCGGCGGTGGAGGAACAGACCGTCACGACCCGCAATATCGTGGAGAGTGTTCACGGCGCGGCCGGACACACCGCGCAGGCCTCGGCCGAGATCGGTTCGGTCGAGCAGACGGTTGCGCTCGGGGCCGCGGCGGTCGGCGAGATTACCAATTGGACCGCCCAGCTGTCCGCCCGGGCCAACGATCTGGAAGCCAAGGTGGCGACGTTCTTCGGCCGGGTGCGCGCGGCCTAAACCGCCCGCTTTTACTCGGCCGGCTGTTTCGGCTTGGCCTTGAAGAACGTGTTCTTGAGATTGTCCCAAAGTTGGATCTTGGCGCCGTTGCGGTGCATGATCACGCTCTGCTGAATGACAGAGAGCGTGTTGTTCCAAGACCAATAGATGACAAGTCCGGCCGGGAAATGCGCCAGCATGAAGGTGAAGATCACCGGCATCCACTTCATCACCATCTGCTGGGTGGGATCGGGCGATGCCGGGTTGAGCCTCATCTGCACCCACATGGTCACGCCCATGATGGCCGGCCAGAAACCGAGATGCAGGAAACTGCCGATCACGGGCAGCACCATGGGATCGAACGGGATCAGGCCGCCGAGCGTGAAGATATTGGTCGGGTCCGGCGCCGACAGGTCATGGATCCAGCCGTAGAACGGCGCGTGCCGCATCTCGATGGTTATGAACAGCACTTTGTAGAGCGAAAAGAACACCGGAACCTGAATGGCGATAGGCAGGCAGCCGGCCACGGGATTGATCTGTTCCTTCTTGTACAGCTCCATCATCGCCTGTTGCTGTTTCGTCCGGTCGTCGGCGTAGCGCTGTTTGATCATCGCCACTTCGGGCTGCACCGCCTTCATTTTCGCCATTGACGCATAAGACTTGTTGGCGAGCGGGAAGAACAGCGCCTTCACCAGGACGGTGACGATGAGAATGGCGATGCCGAAATTGCCGACCAGGCGAAAGAAAAAGTCGATGGCGAGAAACATCGGCTTGGTGATGAAGTAAAACCAGCCCCAATCGATCAGCAGATCGAAGTGGTTGAGATGGAGCGCTTCGTTGTAGCCGCCGGGGCCGAACGGAAAGTCGATGCCGACGACGGAGATTTCCTTGGCGCCGGCAAACAGCTTGCCATTGGCGCTGCCGCTGCCGCCGGGCGCGATTGTCTGCGGTGCCGCCAGATAATCGGTTTGATAGGTTTCCTCGCCGCCGACTTCGGCGGCGGAGAAGCGTGTCTTCACCTTGGCGTCCGTATCGGGCAGCAGCACGGTGGCCCAATATTTGTCCGTAAAGCCGAGCCAAGCGTTGGTGACGTCCCAGGTCTCGTCCTTCTTTTCAACGATCTTCTTGTAGGTTTCTTCCTGCAAGCCCTGGTCGCCCATGACGCCGATCGGGCCCTCGTGCAGGATGTAATAGCCGAGGACTTCCGGCGTGCCGTGGCGCGAAATCAGCCCATAAGGATAGAGCGTCGCCGGCTTGCTGCTCTTGTTCTGGACCTGATCCTTGATGCTGAACAGATAATGGTCGTCGACCGTGATGGTGCGGGTGAAGGTCAGCCCCTGGCCGTTATCGTAACTGAGCGTCACCGGATGATCGATGCTCAGTGTGCCGGTGCCGTCCTGCTTCCACACCGTGTCCGGCCCGGGCACCGGCTCGCTCGTTCCCGAGGCGGCGACCCAACCGAATTCGGCGTAAAACGCGTGCGGGGCGCCCGAAGGCGACAGCAACACGATGGCCGGCGACCGCGGGTTGATCTCTTCGCGATATTGTTCGAGCGCCAAGTTATCGATACGCGCGCCCTTGAGGTCGATGCTGCCGTGCAGCCGCGGCGTATCGACGTCGATGTGCGGCGAGGCGGCGATCACCGCCTCACGCGTCTTGGTGGGCGGCTGCGCTGACGGTGCGGCCGGCATTTGCGGAGCAGCGCCCGGCGTTGCCGGCTGCGCTCCGCCGGGGCTTTCGCCCGGCTTTGTCTGCGTCTGATGCTGCGCTTGTTGCTGCTGCAACTCCGGCTTGGCGAAGAAATATTCCCAGCCGATCACCACAATCAGCGACAGCACGATGGCGAGAATGGTGTTCTTGTGCTCGTTCATTCAATGCTCGGGTGGCTGGGTGCGGCGCATTCGGGTCCGTGATCGCGACACATCGTCTGTTGAACCGTGGGCCGTTGAACCATGGGCCGTTGAACCGGCTTCATGTAGGGGCCGTTGGCGCGCGCTACCAGTTCCTTCGGCTTCGCGTGCATGCACCCGTCCAAGCGCCTTCTCGAATTCGCGAATCATGTCCCCAAACCGCGATTGCAGTGCCGGTCGACGCCCGACAAGGACATAATCGTGGCCACCGCGCAGGCTTTCGGCGTTCGCGAGCCGTACTAATTCGCGTAACCGCCGCCGCACGCGGTTGCGCTCCACCGCATTGCCAACCTGCCGCGACACTGTGAAGCCGACACGGATGCCGTCTTCGTCGGTGCGCCGCTGCGATTGTAATACGAACGCGTTGCCGGAGGCCCGTACTCCGGCAGCGGCAGCGCGAAAGTCCGCTCGGCGCTTCAACCGATCCATGTTGAACAACGCTTGAACGAGAAAGTCGCGCCCGTCACGCACTGAGTCGTTTGCGTCCACGGGCCCGCCGTGTCGCCACAACCTTGCGGCCGCCCTTGGTCGCCATGCGGGCACGAAAACCGTGGCGACGCTTGCGCACCAACTTGCTCGGTTGATAGGTTCTTTTCACGAAATTTCTCCGCCGAAGCGCTCGGACCAAGTCCGGCCGCGCCCACTACGGCGCACGAGTTGGGCGCGCAAGCGCCCGTTTGGCGCGGCTTATACGGGACACCTCCTGCCCCGTCAATGTGACGGCTTGCGACTGGCTCGCACCCGCAAGCTATTGTAAATGCCGTTTTTTGCCGCTCCGGATTGAGGTCGGCTGCGGCTGACAGGCACCATTCCCCGATGCGGCGATATGTATAAAATGTGCGTGACGCGACCAAGACTCTGGAAAATGCCGCTTGGTCCGAAGATTTTAGCACCAGTTTCGTTTTCAACGTGGTGAATTCGGCCGGCCGATGGCAGAAGAAAACAGCGAGCTTAGTCCGGAAATCTGCGTGATCGGCGCCGGCCCTGGCGGGCTCGCCGCGGCCGCGGCCGCGGCCGCCATGGGCGTGTCGGTCGTGCTCATCGAAAAGGGCCGGATGGGCGGGCAAAGCCTCTACGCCGGATCGGTGCCGGCGCGGGCGCTGCAGGCAGCGGCCGGGCATGCCAACGCCCTGCGCGTCGGGGCGCCTTTCGGCGTTAGGAGCGTGCGTTCCGGCATCGATTTTGCCGCAGTCAATGCTCATGTGCGCCGCGCCATCGAGGCCGTCGCGCCGCAAGATTCGTCGGAACGTTTCAAGGGCCTCGGCGTGCGCGTCATTGCGGGCGCGGCACGATTCAAGGATTCCGGCACCGTGACGGTCGGCGCGGCCACCGTGAGAGCGCGCCATTTCATCATCGCGACCGGGTCGACGCCGATCATCCCGCCGATTCCCGGGCTCGCCGATACGCCGTATCTGACGCCCGAAACCGCGTTCGATCTTGCCGATTGCCCGCGTCACCTTCTGATCCTCGGCGCTGGACGAACCGGCCTCGAACTAGGGCAGACGTTTCGCAGACTGGGCTCCGAGGTCACGATTTTTGAAATGGAGAGGCCTCTCAGGCACGAAGATCGCGAATGCGCCGCGATCGTGCTGGACGCGCTTGGCGATGAGGGCGTCAGGCTGCGCAGCGGCGTTCAGATTGCCCAGGTCCGGCGCGTGCTGGCGCGGATCCAGGCCGTCATCGCCAGGCCGACCAGGCCGGACGACGCCGGCTCTGCGGGCGAAGAGGTGGTGGAAGGATCGCACGTTCTGCTCGCAGCGGGACGGCGGCCAAATATCGGCGATCTCGATCTTGATGCGGCCGGCATCCGCTACGATCAGAATCGGATCGTGGTCGACCCACGCCTTCGCACGACCAACAAAAATGTCTATGCGATCGGCGACGTGATCGGCGGGCTGAAATACGCTCACGCCGCCAGTCACCATGCCGGCCTCGTGGTGCGCAATGTGCTGTTCCGGCAATCGATGGCCGTTGATTCTCGTGCCATTCCGCGGGTGATTTTCACCGACCCGGAGTTGGCTCAGGTCGGTCTCCTTGAGGACGAGGCACGCGCGCGGGCCAAGAATATTCGCATCCTGCGCTGGCCCTACCGTGAGAATGACCGGGCCTTGACCGCCGGCGCGGCGAACGGCCACATCAAGGTCATCACCAACGACAAAGGCGGAATTCTGGGCGCGAGTATCGTGGGAGCGCAGGCCGGCGAAGGTATTGCGACCTGGGCGCTGGCAATCGGCCAAAAGCTTAATATCGGCGCGCTCGCCGGTGTTGTGGTTCCCTACCCGACCTATGGGGAGGTGGGAAAACGCGCCGCCATTACCTATTTCATGCGAGGTTTGACGAATACACGGGTGCGTCGCATCATGGGATGGCTGCGTCGTCGAGGCTGATGCTTGGCGTGGCGGATTGGAGGGGCTTGCAGGTGGCGTGCCCTAAATCCGTAGCTAAATCAGTAGGATAACGAATTTACGGCGACATTCCCGTCCTTGACTTCGCGGCCGCGTATCTTAGCTGCCGGCGCAGTGACTGGAGAAACGGCAAGGCTCTCGCATGACTGACGATTCCGCCGCACGGCCGGAGCCGGTTCGTGCGTCGCGATTTGGGCTCTCAGGCAAACTCCTCCTCCTCACGATCCTGTTCGTGATGATCGCGGAGGTGCTGATCTATGTGCCGTTGGTGGCCAATTTCCGTGTCAGCTGGCTGCGCGACCATTTGGAAGTCGCCAAGACGGCCGCGCTTGTGCTCGAGGCGGCGCCCAACGGCATGGTCCCCGATCCCCTCGCCAAGAAGATCCTCGCTTCGATCGGGGCGCGCGCCGTGGCGATGAAGATGGGCGCCACCCACTACATGCTGCAGCCGAGCGATGTCGCCCTGCCGCCGATCACCGATGTTTATGACATGCGCCAGGTGGACACGTTCGCCGTCGTGGTGGACGCGTTCAAGACGATGCTCAACGACAAGAAAAAAGACGTGATGCGGGTTGTCGGTCCCGCCCCGATGGGCGGCGAGTATATCGACCTCGTCATGGACGAGCAGCCGCTGCGCTCCGCAATGCTGCGCTATTCGGGCGATCTTTTGGTGATGTCGTTGCTGATCTCCGGCTTCACCGCGGCGCTCGTTTATCTCGCATTGCATTATCTGTTCGTGCGGCCGATGCGCCGGGTCACTGGAAACATGATGGCGTTCCGCGCCGATCCCGAAAATGCCGATCGCGTCATCATACCGTCGATGCGCGCCGACGAGATTGGCACGGCCGAGCGCGAGTTGGCCGCCATGCAGACCGAGCTCGCGTCGATGCTGCACCAGAAGAACCGGCTTGCGGCGCTCGGGCTCGCGGTGTCGAAGATCAATCACGATCTGCGCAACCTGCTGTCCTCCGCGCAGTTGTTCTCCGACCGGCTCGCCAAGCTGCCCGACCCGACGGTGCAGCGATTTGCGCCCAAGCTGATGCAGGCGCTGGAACGCGCCATCGCTTTTTGCCAGTCGACACTGTCCTATGGCCGCCTGCAGGAGCCGCCGCCGGATCGCCGGCCGATCCTGCTGGAGCCGCTGGTGGAGGAGGTGCACGAGACGCTCAATCTCGGGCCCGACGCGCCGATCCGCTGGATCAGCGCTGTGGAGCGGGGTCTCACCGTCGAAGCCGACTACGACCAGCTGTTTCGCATTTTGCTTAATCTCGCTCGCAACGCTGTGCAGGCGATGGAGAGCCGCGCCTCGCGTGACCCCGGCCGCGACCAGATACGCATTACCGGCCGCCGCGAAGGTGCAGTCGTGGTGATTGAAGTGTCAGATACGGGCCCCGGCTTTTCCGAAAAGGCGCGTGCGCATCTGTTTGAGGCCTTCCAGGGCTCAACGCGCCCCGGCGGTACCGGACTCGGCCTTGCCATAGCGGCTGAGCTGGTGCGCGCCCATGGCGGCGAAGTCCGGCTGGTCGAGGGCACCATCGGGGCGACGTTGCGGCTTACCATCCCGGACCGCGCCGTGGAGCTTTCCGCACACCGCGGCGCCCGCGCCCATGGTTGATGGGTGTGACCGGGGTTGCTGCCGTGCGGTGGTCCGTCTTGCCAGATCGTGCGGGAGCCTATAGCTATGGCGCGCGCCGCAGGCCGCGTTGGCTGTAAACTTTTTCGCGCGCAAAGCGCCCGTAGCTCAGCTGGATAGAGCACCAGACTACGAATCTGGGGGTCAGGAGTTCGAATCTCTTCGGGCGCGCCATTCTTCCTGCCAGCCAGAATTTCGTACTGGCGAGCGCGTCGCGATCGGCGTATCGGCGCGGCAAAGTTTCTATGTCATTCTCCGATCAATCAAACGTATGGCCAGTTCGCGTATGCAGGTCCAAGCAACTGAAATACCGGGCGTGCTTTTGCTGATGCCGCGCTATTTCAACGACGCGCGAGGCTATTTCGTCGAGACCTATAACGCGCGCGCGGCGCGCGATGCCGGCCTCATGGCCGAATTCGTACAGGACAACCAAGCCCAGTCAGTGCGGCGCGGCACGGTGCGCGCGCTGCACTTCCAGGCGCCACCCAAGGTACAGGCCAAGCTCGTGCGAGTGCTGCACGGCAGCGTCTATGACGTTGCGGTCGATCTGCGCGCCGGCTCGCCGAGCTATGGCCGGTGGATCGCCGCGACCTTGACGGCAAAAGGCGGCGAGCAGCTATTCGTGCCGCGCGGTTTTGCGCACGGCTATTGTACGCTCGAAGGCGACACGGAAGTCGCCTACAAGGTTGATGACTATTATGCTCCGGACTGTGAGCGGGGTGTTGCCTGGAACGACCCGACCTTGAACATCGGCTGGCCGATTTCGCCGGCCGATGCGGTACTATCTGACAAGGACCGCGAACTGCCGCGCTTTGCTGACTTCGCGTCGCCCTTTCGCTATGATGGCGAGTGATGCAGAGACGATTTCTCATCACTGGGGGCGCGGGGTTTATCGGGTCGGCCGTAGTCCGCCACCTTATGCGCGACACTGACGATCGCGTTTGTGTGGTCGATAAGCTGACTTATGCGGGCAATCTGACGTCACTGGCGCCGGTCGCCAACGATCCGCGCTATGTGTTCGTTCGTGCCGACGTGGCCGATGCGGCGCGGATGCAGGAGATCTTCGCCAGCTACCGGCCGGACGTGGTGATGCATCTCGCCGCCGAAAGCCATGTCGATCGCTCGATCGATGGGCCTGCCGCGTTCATTCAGACGAATATCGTGGGCACCTACACCTTGCTCGAAGCAGCCCTCGCGTATTGGCGAATGTTGCCGAGTGAGGCGCAGCGCGACTTTCGCTTCCACCACATTTCGACCGACGAGGTTTTTGGATCGCTCGACGCCGATGGCTGCTTCAGCGAGTCGACCGCGTATGCGCCGCGCTCGCCCTATTCGGCGTCGAAAGCCGCATCCGATCATTTGGTGCGTGCCTGGCACCACACTTACGGCTTGCCGGTCCTGGTGACCAACTGCTCCAACAATTACGGTCCATATCATTTTCCGGAGAAGCTTATCCCCCTGACCATCATCAACGCGCTCGAGGGCAAGCGGCTGCCGGTCTATGGCAACGGCGGTAATGTACGCGACTGGCTTTATGTCGAGGATCATGCGCGTGCCCTGCTCGCCGTTGTTGAGCGCGGCCGTCTCGGCGGAACCTATTGCATCGGCGGGCGCAACGAATGCACCAACCTCGATGTCGTGAAGGCGATTTGCGCGCTGCTTGATGATCTCGCGCCGAACCGAACGATCGGCATCCGTGAATCGCTGATCGCCTTCGTCGCCGATCGTCCCGGTCATGATCTGCGCTACGCTATTGATCCTGCGCGCATTTGCACCGAGCTTGGCTGGCAGCCGCAGGAGACCTTCGCCACCGGCTTGCGCAAGACGGTGCAGTGGTATCTCGACAATCGCGCGTGGTGGCAGGAGATCCGCGCTCATATCTATAGCGGCGAACGCCTTGGAGTACCGGCGTGATCCTGGTGTTTGGCGGCAATGGCCAGCTCGGCCAGGAGCTGACCCGCGCGGCTGCCGCGCGCGCGACGGTGCTGCGCGCGCTGTCTCATACCGAGGCTGATATTGTCGATGCGTCCGCGATTGCGACCGCGCTTGCGCTGTGGAAACCAAGCCTCGTGGTGAATGCGGCTGCCTACACGAAGGTCGACAAGGCGGAGACCGAGCTTGACGAAGCGCGCCGCGGCAATGAAATCGGTCCCGGGATACTCGCGGCCGAATGCGCGCGCGCCGGCATTCCGATGGTGCACATCTCGACCGATTACGTGTTTGATGGCAGCAAGGACGGTGCGTACCTGGAAAGCGATCCGGTGTGTCCGATCAGCGCCTATGGGCGCAGCAAAGCAGCAGGAGAGGATGCGGTGCGCAGTCACTTGAAGCATCACGTCATCCTGCGCACCGCATGGGTGTACAGCGAGTTCGGTCACAATTTTCTCAAGACGGTGCTGCGCCTCACCGCGACCAGCGATGAATTGCGTATCGTGTCCGATCAGCATGGCAGCCCAACCTCGGCGGGAGAACTCGCTGAGGCGGTTCTCAACGTTGCGGCTGCGTTTATCCACGATCGGACGCTCGCCGGGACATATCACTTTACGGCCGCCGGGGTTACGACTTGGCATGGCTTCGCCAGCCGCGCCGTGGCCGTCGCTGCGCCCGTCACGGGCCGTAATCCGCGCGTGATCCCGATCGAGACCTCAGAATACCCCACGGCGGCGAAGCGGCCGGCAAACTCGCAGCTCGACTGCCGCTTATTCGTCAAAAAATTTGGCTTCCTGCCGCGTCATTGGACCGTAGGAGTCGATGCGACAACGCGCATTCTGGTCGGGGCAATGCAAGAGGCGGGAAGTCATGTCGCGTAAGGGGATCATTCTCGCAGGCGGCGCTGGGACGCGGTTGCATCCGCTGACGATGGTGACGTCGAAGCAGTTGCTGCCGGTCTATGACAAGCCGATGATCTATTACCCGCTATCGGCGTTGATGCTCGCCGGAATCCGGGAAATCCTGATCATCACCACGCCGCAAGATCAGGCGGCGTTCAAACACCTGCTCGGTACCGGCAAGCAGTGGGGCGCGAGTTTCGACTACGCGGCGCAGCCGGCGCCCGAGGGCATCGCGCAGGCGTTCGTGATCGGCGCCGATTTCGTGCGGGGACATCCGTCCTGCCTCATCCTCGGCGACAACATTCTCTACGGCCACGGACTGCCCGATGCGCTGCGCCGCGCCGACGCGCGTCCGCAAGGCTCGACCATCTTCTCCTATTGGGTGGAAGACCCGCAGCGCTACGGCGTGATCGAGTTCGACGGCGAAGATCGGGTGCTGTCGATCGACGAGAAGCCGCAGAATCCGAAGTCGAATTGGGCTGCGATCGGCCTTTATTTCTATGACGAAGAGGTGGTCGATCTGGTCAAGGAGCTGAAGCCTTCAGCGCGCAATGAATTGGAAATCACCGACCTTAATCTGCTCTACATGAAGCGGGATCGGCTTGGCGTCGAGCGGCTGGGCCGCGGCTTTGCCTGGTTCGATGCCGGCACCCACGATTCGCTGCTCGAGGCCGCCGAGTTCGTGCGCGTGCTGCAGCGCCGGCAGGGGCAACTCGTCTGCTCGCCGGATGAAATCGCCTATCACAACGGCTGGGTCGACGCCGGCGAACTGAAACAGCTCGCCGCCAAAGCGGGCAAGACGCAGTATGCGCAGCGGTTGTTGGATAACCTCCGCTGATGAAAGCGGCCATCGAACCCGAGTCGTTCGATTGCGGGCCATGCCTTGCTAAACCGCCGCGCCATCGCGAAGCGTGCTGGCGTAGCTGTTGCCGAAGGACTCGTGATGGACAAGCGCTAATCCGGCGTGTGCCGCGTGCTGCTCGATCAGCGAGCAGGTCGGTAGCATTCCGCCGGGCGATCTGCAATCTCACGCCGCAATCGCCTCTAGTCGCCGCTTCGTCACCGCCGGTCCGAATCCACCGATCACGATGAATACGACCGCCATGGCGCCGGCAATGAATCCAAATACGCCGAACGTGCCGTAATGGCCGAGAAAAAAGGCGATGATGAAACCTGAGAAGATCGCTGAGAACCGGCTCCACGAATAGACGAAACCCACGGCTTGCGCGCGGATGCGGGTTGGATAGAGCTCGGCCTGATAGGCGTGGAACGAGAATGACATCCAGTTATTGCAGAGCGTGATCAACAGACCGCAGATGATGACGCCGACTGCGCTCGATTGCAGCGAAAACAGGATGCCGAACACGGCGATGCCGATTGCCGCCCACGCGACCTGCCATTTGCGCTCGAAATGATCGGCAAAAAATACGCCGATCAGCGGTCCGACTGGGGCCGCAATGGCGATGATGAACGTATAGGCAAGCGATTTGGTGACATCGACGCCCTGCGAGATCAAGAGCGCCGGCACCCAGCTGGAAAAGCCGTAATAGCCGATGGTCTGGAACAGGTTGTAGATCACCAGCATGATGGTGCGGCCGCGATAGGTGGCGTCCCACATTTCGCTCCAGGTGCCGGCTTTCGTCTCGGCTTCACCCGCAACGGTTTCGGGTGGGGGCAGCTCGTTGCCAGTGTCCTTGCGGATTTTGTCCTCAAGATCGGACACGAGGCGGTCGGCCTCGGTGGCATGACCATGCTGTGCAAGCCAGCGCGCCGATTCCGGCAAGCTGCGGCGGATCCACCAGATCACCAGCGCGCCGATCGAGCCGAGAATGACCACCCAGCGCCAGCCGTCGAGCCCGAAAATCTTCAGTGGCACCAATTGCCACGCCAGGAACGCAACGATGGGAACAGCAGTAAACATGATGAACTGATTGTAGGCGAAGGCCGGTCCGCGCTGAGCCTTCGGCACCAGCTCCGATACGTAGGTGTCGACATTCACCAGTTCGACGCCAAGCCCGATGCTGGCGATAAACCGCCACAGATCGATATTCTCCGGCGTGCTCTGAAACGCCATGATGAATGCGCCGATGGAGTACCACAGCAGCGCGAAGGTGAAGATCGAGCGGCGGCCGAAGCGGTCGGACAGCCAACTGAAAGCGATGGTGCCGACAAACAGACCCGCGAACAGGGCCGCGACGAAACTGGCGAAGCCGTGCAGGTCGAACAGCCCGGCCGTGGTCGGCTTGAAGATGCCGGCTTTGAACAATCCGAGCGCCACGTAGGCGGTGAAGAACAGATCGTAGAACTCGAACCAGCCGCCAAGCGACACCAGGGTCACGAGCCGGCGCGTATGGCGCGATGCCGGCAACCGATCGAGCCGCGCCGCCACTGTTACCGCTGCGTCCGCCATATCGTCCCCCCGTCGCTTTTGTTCTATTATATGCTCGTCTTCTGTCGGAGCGAAGCCCGCGCACAAGCGCCGCTCAGAGCGTCAGGCCCCGCCTCGTACCATTCGCGGGCCGCGCGCAGCGGAATCGCCGCTGAAAAAATAACGCCGACATGCCGCCGCCATCCGGTCAAGCCTACGCCCACGTGTCGCTTCCGTTATTGAATTTTTGCGGCGGTCGCCTTGATGACGGCCGCCCATTTGTCGGTGTCTGAGCGCATCAGCGCCAGCATTTCGGCGGGCGCGTTGCCGACAACATCAAGACCCACATTCGTCATCTTGTCGCGAAATTGCTCGGTGGACGCGGCTTTGTGCACTTCTACGTTCAGCCGGTCGAGCACGGCTTTTGGCGTGCGTGCCGGCGCCAGAATGCCGAACCACCCGGTCACGTCGTAGCCCGGCACGCCGGATTCATCGACGGTCGGAACATCAGGCATCAGGCGATGGCGTTGCTTTCCCGTGACAGCCAGCAGCTTGAGTTTGCCGCCTTCCGACATGGCTTTGGCCGAGGGCGGCCCGGTAATCATGACGTCGGATCGTCCAGCCACCACATCCGTCATGGCCGGAGCGGTGCCGCGATAATCGATCCGCGTGATCTGCGTATTGGTCATGAGCTTGAACAGCTCCATGCCGAGATGCGCCTGTGTGCCGAGACCGATCGAGGCGTAGTTGAGCTTGCCCGGATTAGCCTTGGCGTAGGCGATGAGCTCGCGCACATTATTCGCCGGTACTTTCGGGTTAGCCACCAGCACGAGTTCGGTCTTGGCCAGGATGCTGATCGGGGTGAAGTCGCGGAACGGGTCGTAGGGCAGGTCGCGATAAAGCGTCGGGTTGACCACAAGGTTGGTGTCGACGGCCATGAACAGCGTGTAGCCGTCAGGGGTCGCGCGGAGGACATCGCCGACAGCAAGCCCGCCATTGGCGCCGGGACGATTCTCGACGATCACCGGCTGGCGCATCTGCGCCGAAAGCCGTTCGGCGACCGTCCGCGCGATCAGATCGATCGCTCCGCCTGGCGGCTGCGGCAACACAAGCCTGATCGCATGTGACGGATAATCCTGCGCGCGTGTGATGTGCGGCGGCGCCAAGATGGACGCGAGCGCGAAGGCCGATAGGGACACCGCCGTCAACCGTTTCATTTCGCCCCTCTGTGAACGCGGCCGCGATTTTATCGCGGGTTATGCAACCTGCGCCGGCGCGCGCTACGCAGGCAAGCGCATAGGCTGCCCGGTAACTCCGTCTGCCAAGCGGAAGCCGTCATAGAGCCAGGCAAGGCACCGGAAGGTGTCGGCTTCGCTCCGCTCACCGAGCATCTGCCGATACACGTCCCGCGCGATGCCGTCGGCATGATACACATCCCAGACGGCGCGGGATTCAAGCGTCACCCGCGCGGTGCGCACCGATCGGGCGCTTTCGAAGCGCCGGAAGGCCGCTTCGAAGTCGCCGCCGGCGCCATCGATGCAATCGGCGAGGCAGGGGCCGTCCTCGATTGCCATACAGGCGCCTTGCGCCAGCGATTGCAGGGTCGGGTGGGCCGCGTCGCCGAGCAGCACCACGCGGCCCTTGTGCCAGTGCCGGATCGGATCGCGGTCGCCGATCGCCTGCCGCCGTCCGAGGTCGAGCATTGCCAACAGCGCCTTCATGGTCGGGTGGGCGTTGCGGTAGACGCCTTCAAGTTCGGCCCGATACGCCGGGGTATCGCCGCGCTCCG
Source organism: Xanthobacteraceae bacterium (assembly GCA_036511795.1). GTDB lineage: Bacteria > Pseudomonadota > Alphaproteobacteria > Rhizobiales > Xanthobacteraceae > BOG-931. The sequence continues at coordinate 13,254 of DATCBO010000123.1, read as the reverse complement.
AATGCGCCGAGCGACGAAACACCGCGACGATGTTGAATAGCGTACCGTGGCGCAGTGGGTAATGGACGATGTGGAATCCGGGGCCGGCCCACAAGGCCACGATGTCGCGCTGCACGTCCGCGATGACCTCGCGCATCGGCACGATGGTGCGGAAGCCCATGAAGCCGTTCGGACGAGGCTCGCCGTCCGCCAACAATTGCGCGCGCACGCGCGAACGAATGCCGTCGGCGCCGATCAGCAACGCGCCGCGAAAGCTTCTGCCGTCCTCCGTCATCGCGGTGACGCCGTTGGGGCCGTCCTCGAACCGCGCCACCATGGCATCGGGCACGAGCGTGATGAGCGGCTCGCGCCGACAGGCATCAAGCAGCACGTTATGCAGATCGATACGGTGGATGATGATATAGGGATATTTGAAACGTTCGCGGAAGGTCGCGCCGGTCGGCACGCGCGTGACTTCGTGGCCGTTAAGCGCATCGAACATCATGACGTTTGGCGGCGAGTCGGCCGTTTCGAGTACGGCGGCGCTAATGCCCAGGCGATCCAAAGCATGAAACACGTTGGGACCGAACTGGATGCCGAAGCCGATTGCCCCGAACTCCGGTGCGCCTTCGAGCACGCGGATCGTGTAGCCATGGTGAGCCAGGGCCAATGCCGTGCTGAGCCCGCCAAGGCCGCCGCCAACAATGACGATGGGATTCTTGCGATCCACTCCTCACGCCTCCGAGCCTGCCATCAAGCCGCCTATTTAATCTCTTTTAGCCGGCACGATCAGCTATATTTGTACATAGCGTGCCATCGGACGGAACGGTGATGCAAATTTCGACGGACGACCTGAGCATTCTCGGCGAGCTGGAGCGCAAGGTGCTCTGGCTTGCCAGCTGGACCATCCATCATGCCAATCACGTGCGTGAGAGTACCGACGGGCTGAAGGTCGGCGGCCACCAAGCGTCGTCCGCCTCGCTCGCCACCATCATGACGGCGCTTTATTTCCACGTGTTGCGGCCCGCCGACCGCGTGGCGGTGAAGCCGCACGCCTCTCCGAACTTTCATGCCATCCAATATTTACTCGGCAGGCAGAGTCGCGAGAAGCTTGTGAATTTCCGGGGCTATCACGGCGCGCAATCCTATCCCTCGCGTACCAAGGATACCGACGACGTCGATTTCTCCACCGGCTCAGTGGGCCTGGGCGTGGCGCAGACGCTGTTCTCCTCGCTGGTGCAGGATTACGTACGCGCCCATGGCTGGGGCCAGGAAATTAATGGAAAGCCGCGGCCGGAAGGCCGCATGGTGGCGCTGATCGGCGATGCCGAACTCGACGAAGGCAATATTTTCGAATGCGTCCTTGAAGGCTGGAAACAGGGCCTGCGCAATTGCTGGTGGATCGTCGATTACAACAGGCAAAGCCTCGACGCTGTGATCCGCGAAGGTCTGTGGGAACGCATCGAGCAATTGTTCCGCAATTTCGGCTGGGACGTGCGGATTTTGAAATACGGCTCGCTGCTTGAAGCTGCGTTCCGTGAGCCGGGCGGTGAGGCATTGCGGCGATGGATCGATACCTGCCCGAACCAGCTTTACTCGGCGCTCGTGTTCCAGGGCGGCGCAGCGTGGCGCCGGCACCTCAATGACGCTATCAGCGACCAGGGCCCGGTCTCGCGCCTGATAGCATCGCGCAGTGACGACGAGCTTGCGCGGCTCATGAATAATCTCGCCGGTCACGATCTGCCTTCGTTGCTGGAGGCGTTTGGCAGCGTCAATCACGACCGGCCGGTCTGCTTCATCTGCTATACCATCAAGGGCTACGGGCTGCCGTTCGCGGGACACAAGGACAATCACGCCGGTCTGATGACGTCGGCGCAGATGGAGAGCTTCCGTCAGGCGATGCACATTCGCTCAGGCCACGAATGGGATCGCTTCGAAGGGCTGCGGCATCAGCCCGAAATCTTGCAGGGCTTTCTCGACCGCGTGCCGTTTGCCGCCGCCGGCGCGCGGCGGCTCACGGCGCCGCGCTTCGTCGCGCCCGATACGCTGACAGTCACCGTTCAGCCGGAAATGTCGACGCAGACCGGCTTCGGCGCAATACTCAACGAACTGGCGCGGGACAAATCCGACCTCGTCGACCATATCGTCACCACGTCGCCGGACGTGACGGTGTCGACCAGTCTCGGCGCCTGGGTGAACCGGCGTGGCCTGTTTGCCCGAGAGGCGCTGGCCGACACGTTCCGCAGCGAGCGCATTCCCTCGACGTTCAACTGGGATTTCTCCGCCAAAGGCCAGCACATCGAACTCGGCATTGCCGAGAACAATCTGTTCATTCTGCTCTCGGCGCTCGGCCTGTCACACGCCATCAACGGCGAGCGGCTTATCCCTATCGGCACGCTCTACGACCCGTTCATCGCCCGCGGCTTGGATGCGCTCAACTACGCCTGTTATCAGGACGCGCGCTTCATTCTGGTGGCAACGCCGTCGGGCGTGACCTTGGCGCCCGAAGGCGGGGCCCATCAGTCGATCGCCGAGCCGTTGATCGGCATGGCGCAGGATGGCCTTGCCGCATTCGAGCCGGCCTTCGTCGATGAGCTTGCCGTTATTCTCGCCTTCGCACTCGACTACATGCAGAAGGACCCGGGCAGCGAAAGCGGCGAGGTCTCCGAACGCAATTGGCTGCGCGACGAGACAGGCGGCTCGATCTATCTGCGGCTGTCGACGCGGCCGATCGAGCAGATCGCGCGGTCCATGACGTCGGCACTGCGTCAGTCAATTGTTGACGGCGCCTATTGGTTACGGCCGCCGGGACCGAATTGTCAGGTCGTCGTCGCTTACACCGGTGCGGTCGCGCCCGAGGCGATCCAGGCCGTCGGCCTCATGGCGGAAGATCGCCGCGACGTGGGCCTGCTCGCGGTGACGTCGGCCGACCGGCTCAATGCCGGCTGGACGGCGGCGCTCCGGGCACGCGAGCGCGGTCTCGTCCATGCCCGCTCGCACATCGAGCGGCTGTTGGCCGAGTTGCCATCGCATTGCGGCATCGTCACGGTGCTCGACGGTCACCCGGCGACGCTTGCCTGGCTCGGTGCAGTCGCCGGTCATCGCGTGAGGCCGCTCGGCGTCGAGCATTTCGGCCAGACCGGATCGATCCCCGATCTCTACCGGCACTACGGCATCGACGCCAACGCCATCATCGCCGGCGCACAGGTGCTGACGCCGGGCGCGCCCATCCGGCACTTAAAGGCGCTGTGACCGATCAGGTCTTGCGCGGACCGTAATACCACTCGCGAAGCTGCAGATAGGTCATCGGCTCATAATGTGCGGGGCGTTCGGCGCTCTGGCAGCCCGGCAGCACCTCGATCAGCGCGTCGCCGCTCGGACCAAAGAACACCGGAATAGAATAGCGGTCGACCGTGTTGGTGTTGATCACACGGTGCTTGGTCGACAGGTACTCGTCATTGGTCCAGCGCACCATCAGGTTGCCGGTGTTGACCAGCAGCGTGCCGGGTACGGGCTCGACCGCGCGCCAACGGCCGGACGGCATGCGCACGGCGAGCCCGGGAATGTCCTTCTGGGCAAGGAATGTCATCAGCGCGTTGTCGGTGTGCGGCGCGATGCCGTACTGGCGATTACCGATCTCCTTTTGCGGCGGGTAGTGCAACAGGCTCATCGTCATATGCGGGGTGGCAAAATACTTGTCGAAATAATCCAGCGGCAGCTTCAATGACGTTGCCCAAAGCGGCAGAAACTGACGCCCCAACTTTTCTATGCGCGCATGATAGTCGGAGACCGTCTCCTTAAAGCCGGGAAGATTTTCCGGCCATATGTTGACGCGCGCCTTGCGCTGCTCGTCGGTCATGCTCAGCCCGCCGGAGCCACCCTCGCGATTGACGGAAAACTTGGCGTTGAGATTGGGTTTCGCGTCGTTGATGATGTTGATGTTGGTGCGCTGATAATCGTCCTTGGTGCAGGGCTGGTAACCCGACTTGAAGCTGCCAGTGTCGAAATAGGGAATCTTGGTCTTCGTCTCGATCGGAAGCGCGTGAAAGCGCCGCGACTGATCGAACACGCGATCGATCAGCTCTTGCGGCATGCCGTGACCCTTGAGGTAGAAGAAGCCGACCGTCTTGCTGACCTCGCGCAGCTTCGCCGCGGCTGCTTCGCGGCCACCCGGCTGGCCGTTAAGGTAAGCCGCGATGTCGAGCGTCGGAATCTCCTCGTCGGAGTCCGGATGGTCCATCAGATGGATGGCTTCGTCGTCGTCGCGCAGATCGCCGCGAACGTCGCGAGTTTCGGCGGCTTTGGCTTCTTGCGTGCGCAGTTCCATCGCTTGGCCCTCAATCGCCGAAATTGGCGGCAAGATAATCGGTGATGGTCTTGGCTTCCTCAGGCGTTGCCGGCGCGCCCCACGCCACCATGTTGGCGATAATCGGCGCCCAGTCTTCCTTCTTGCGCTTGACCTCGGCGACGCGTTCGAGGTCGTGGCACAACGCGCAGCGGGTCTGCACGAGCTGCTTGCCGTTGCCGTCCGGCAGCGTCACGGGTTTTTGCGGCGGCAGATTGATCCCGGGTCCGAGATTGGTCGAAAGATAGGCCACGACCTTATCGACCTCGGCCGGGGTGAGCTGCGCGCCGCGCAGCACCATGTTGCTGACATAGGTGCGCCAGCCCGCGGCGCCGTCGCGGATCTTCGCGATTGTACCGAGATAGTGGCATTGCGAGCACGCGACCGCGACGATCTCGCGGCCATCGCCCGGTGGCAGCGGGTTGGCATTCTGTTGGGCGCGGCTTGGCGATGAGGCGGCGGCAAGCACGGCTCCCAGCGCAAGCGTGGCGAGACCTGACGAGACAATACGCATGATCAAACCTTCCGTGTCCGCTGCCCGGCAATGGAATAGGGCGGATACCAATTTGATACCGCACCGAGGCCTTCGCGCTTGATGTGAATGTCGAGCAGGTACGGACGCCCCTCCACGGTCGCAGCCTTGGCGCGCGACAACGCACCGGTCAGCGCCGAGGGCTCCTTGACGGTTTCGCCGTCGACCCCAAAGGCATTCGCCGCCTTGGCAAAATCCACGTCGGGGCTGCCGTTGTAACAGGTCATGTCGCGTGCGGCGTCGAACTGCCGCCCGGCGCCGTTCCAGATGCGGTTGCGCTCGTTGTTGTAGCTATGATTGTTGAGCACGATAACGGTGATCGGCGCCTTGTAGCGCGCCATGCTCCACAGCGGCTGCGGTCCCGAGAACAGGAAACTGCCGTCACCGACCACGGACACGACCGGCACATCGGGCCGCGCCAGCTTGACGCCGAAGCCGGCCGCCATTCCCCAGCCGAGTACATTCGGACCGGTGCCGAGATATTGTTTGTTGTCGCCGCCGAATGTCATCAGCGGGTCCATGGTCTTTCCCGAGTCGACGTCGGCGACGTAACAGGTCTCGCGATCAAGCGCTTTTTCCAGTTCGAGCCCGAGCCGCTCCATGCTGATCGGCGTCGAATCGGCAAGCGCGCGCGCGATGGCCTCGCGTTCGTCCTGCATCTGCGCCGAGTAGGCGCGGACGCGGGCCGCACGCTGCTCGGCCATATCCTTAAGCGATGACGCCGTCGCCATGCTGCGGATCGCCGCAATAAGATCGGCCGTTGCGAGTTTCAGATCGGCCACCATCGGCAGATCGACCGGCGCTTCGCGCGCCAGGCTAGTCGGGTCGAGCCTGATAGAGATCAGCTTGGTGCCGGGTGAAGCGATTTCGCCCCAGCGGTTGCCGAGATTGAGCAGGACGTCGGGCTTGCCGGGGAAGCGCATGGTGCGCAGGACCGTACCGATGAATAGCGGATGCCGGGTTGGAAACGGCTTCGACCAGTAGCCGAGCGACCCGGCCTCGCCGGCGACCGGCGCACCGAGCAGCTCTGCAAGTTCGATCAGTTCTTTGTCGCCACGGCACCAGGTGACTTCGTCGCCGACGCTGATGAGCGGATTCTTGGCTTCAATAAGCATGCGCGCCGCTTTCTCGACATCCTCCTTGTCGGGACGGATGCGCATGGGCACGTCGAATTTGCTGCGTTCCCAGATCTGCGCCTTGGCGTGTTGGTCGAGCGTATTGGTCGGCAGCGACAGGAACACCGGTCCGCACGGCGGCGTCGAAGCAAATTTCAGTGCGCGCCGCGTGGTCTCGGCCATCGCCGCTGTCGACTGCGCCTGCCAGTACCACTTGGTAATCGGCTGGGTCATCAGCTCGTGGTGATCGACTTCCTGCCATTGATCGCGGCCGAGTTCGTTCTGACCGATCGAGGCGACCGCAACCAGCATCGGAATCTGATCTTTGTAGGTGTTGACCATCTGCGTCATGGCATTGGGCAGGCCGATATTGGCGACCACGACCACGCCGGTGCGCCCCGACGCGCGCGCGTAGCCGTCCGCCATGGCGGTGACCGCGCCTTCCTGTATGCCCTTGATGATCGTGATCTCGGGTACATCGACGAGCGCGTCGAAGATCGGATGATCGCCCGTCGACGGATTGAAGAATATGTGTTCGACGCCGGCGGACTTGAGCTGTTCGACGAACAGCTTGCCGCCGTTGCCTTCGACTTCACGGATCGTTGCGGGCGCCGCCGCCGTGGCAGGAGCAGCTGTTTTGCCGCCGCCCGGACCGAGCGGTGCGAGATTTTGCGCCACCGCCTTGGCGGCGACCGTGCTCATGCCGAGCGCGCTCAGGCCGGAGACGAGTTTTCGGCGCGACAAGCCTTGATCGAGGTATTGTTTGATCAATTCCTTCATTGATTCCTCCCCGGTCCGTTCGTTGATTTATTGGACGCCTGCGTTATTGCGCATGCCGGTAGCCTAGCACCGATGGGCGAGCCGCTAAAGCGCGAAGCCTATTGGTGCTCCTCCAATTCCAGCATGGTGATATCGAAGCCGAGCGGGGCTCGCCCCTTTGTCGGTTCGAGGTAGTCGACCTTCACTTTCATGCCGGGCTTGAGCTCCGAACGATCCTTGATGCCCTCGAAATCGACATCGCCGGCCGCGCGCAGATGCAATTCCTTGCCCTCGGCGGTAGTGACGGTGAGGAAGCGGCCTTCTTCGGCGAGCTTGGTGATCGTGACGATCGCGGTGCGGTCGACAAAGGGCGCTATTTCCGGCCCCTCGCCCTTGAGCTCGCGATAGATTGTCTCTGCCGTCGCCGACAGGTGGGCGCCCCGATCCCAATCCTTATACTCGTGCATGTCGAACTGCCGCTCGATGGTTTGCAGCGGCAGGCCCTGCTGCATCATGGTGCGGACTTTCTGCCGCGCCAGAAGCAGATAGTCGGTCAGCGTCGTGAGCGCGTCGATGCCGCCCACGGGACCGTGCGCCGGAACGACGATCTTGGGATGGAGTGCAGTCAGGATTTCCAACTGCTTGAGCGTGCCCCAGGTCGTGCCGTGGCTGTAGTCGGGGCGAATGTCGGGATGCCGCCCGATATAGCCGGCGAAGCCGGCGTGCATGATCCGATCGTCGGGCAGCCAGACCGCCACGTCGCCCGGATTGTAAGTGTCGTCGATGTAGACGAGCTCAATCGTCTTGACCCCGACATGGAGCGTCATGCGGTCGGAAAAACTTAGTGCCGTGTCGAGCGGTTTGACATTCTGAAGCGCGGCGGCTCGTTCGGGAAAGCGCTTCTGCCAGGACTTGATCTGGTAGTCCTTCATGCCGGCCCAGTCCTTGGCGACCCGATCTTGAATAATGACCGTGGCGGGCGGCGAGAACAGCGGCGTTCCACCGGTGTGGTCGCCGTGATTTTGCGTGATGATCACGTAGCGAACCGGCTGCGATGTGACCGACTGAATATCCTTGAGCAGAATTCGCGTCTCGGGCGGATTATTGCCGGTGTCGACAAGCACCACGCCCTGCGTAGTGACGATCACCATGGCGTTGGCGTCGTTGTGTTTGCCCACAAAGGCATAGACGCCGTCGGCAAGTTTCTGCAGCTCGGCCTTGTCGCCCGTCATGGCCCGCGCTGAGAGCGGGGCCAACAGGAGGAGGAACGGAACGAAGAGACGAATCCATTTCATGGCCGCGCTCCGTCTGCCGAGAAGATGCGGGGCAGGATAGCGAGCATCCCGCGCTGCCAACAGCGCTCACATGTCTTCGAAATAGCTGCGCACCGATTTATCGGCAGTTGTCACCTCTGGCCCCTCGTACGGCATGCCGGCTTCCATCGTCTCGTGAGCCGCGGCAAACATATTCACATAAGGCGCACCACAAAACGCAACCGGTTTGACGCGTTCCCAGACGATGTAGCCTTTGGCGTCGACACAATCGGCGTAAGTCGACGCGGCCACGACGTTGCCGACCACCATCATCCGGTTGAGCCACTCCTTGGTCCAGATCAATTCGCATTCGAAATGGCGTAGACATTCGGCAATCCGTGGTGGTTTGACTTTGGTGGAGGGCAGGGCGGTCAAGCCGGCCTTTTCCAGTTCGTTGACGCCGCGCGCGAAGGGTAGTCCGACCACGCGCACCTGTTCGAGCTGGCGACGGTCGAATGACGGCAGGTTCACCACGAATTCGCCGGTCGCCAGAATGTTTTCCCCGGTATGGCCGGCGAGGCTGGTGGTAAACGCGATCTGCACCGGGTTGTGCACGATGCGGACGCAGGTCGCATACGAGGCCGCATTGACGCGGCCGTCGCCGTCGACCGACGTGATGATTCCCACATGGCCGCCCGGTGCGAACAGCCGATCCCAGTACTTCTCGGGCTGGCTGATGAGAGCGGCGGATGAATTCATTTCATGATTTCCATGTTGCGCGTGCGATTGCTTCCGTTATTGCCGGGCGATAGCGCGGCTCTCGGCTTACGGTTTCACGGCGCGCCTGGCGCGGGCGACGATGGCGGGCGGCGCAGCGTAGATTTGGCGAACGAACTCCGCGACCTGCTCGCCGTTCATCGGCGTCAAGTCGATCCGCAGTCTGGCGGCCTCCGCCTTGAACTTCGGATCGTCGAGTGTTGCCATGAAAGCGTTGCGCAGCGCCTCTGCGCGAGCCTTCGGAATTTGCGGCGGCGCCGCGAAGGGGCGTCCGATTTTTTGCAGGCCGAAGATCAGGTCGAACAGTTTTCGATCGTCGTCGGTCTTGGCGTATTGGTAGACATGCGGCACGTCGCCGAGCGCCGGATCCTTGTCGTGGCCGAGCTGCAGGAGCAGCTTGAACCGTCCGGCATCGTAGTCGTCCCTCCACTCGGTCTTGACGGTCGATAGCGGGATGCCACAGACGCCGTGAACCTCGCCGCGTGCCATCGCCAAGCGGATGTCGGCCGAGCCGCGATAGCCCTGGATCAGCTTGATCTTGACGCCAAGCAGGTTACGCAGCGCGGTCGGGAATTGCGTCAGGGGGCCGGCCGTCCCGGAGCCGGCGCTGCCGAACAGGGTCTGTTTCGAAAACAGGTCGTCGAAGCGCGCGATGCCGGAATCCTGCCACACGCCGCACAGCCCGACGACCGAGTCCATGTTGCCGATCCAGGTGAATTGAGTGCCGTCATAGCGGCCTTTGCTGTCGCCAAGCAGCGGATCGAACGCCGCCGTGTGGGCGAAGGTTGCGATTACCGAACCGTCCTTCGGGGCGGCGTTGTAGAGCCAGTTGGCCGCCACCAGTCCCGCGGCGCCGACCATGTTTTCCGGGATGACAGTCGGGTGGCCGGCGAGATGATTCCCGAGATAACGCGCGAGCAGCCGCGCGTAGAGATCGAAGCCGGTGCCGACCTCATGCCCAATAACAATGCGGAATGCATGGGACTGGTAGAACGACGCGGCGTCATCGGTGGCTGCCGCCGGTACGAGCGTGCCGATCAGGATCTGACAGCAGAACGATAACGTGCGGAGCAGCGTGGACACCATTCCCCCCAATTGTTCACGATCGAGCGCGACCTTCGGCGCATCTTGCGCGCCGCCTCCGCGGGAGGCAACCGACGCCGCCACAAGGCAGCGTTGTCGAAGCGCGCTGGACACTCGGGCGGCGCCCCCGCAATGATCCCGCGAGAAGCATGGAGCAGGGCTAAACATGTCGGTAACGCGGGAACTCTCCGAATTCGCCCTCGGCATCCGCTATGAGGACATTCCCGATCGCGTCACCCATGAGATGAAGCGGTTCTTCATCGATGCGCTTGCCTGTGCGATCGGCGCATTCGACGCTGAGCCTTGCAGGATTTGCCGCGACGTTGCGCGCGAAAATAGCGGCCGACCCGATGCTACGCTGATCGGCGAGACCGCGAAGGTGTCGCTGTCGTCTGCGATCATCGCTAACGGCGCCATGGTCCGCTATCTGGACTTCAACGACGGTTATCATTTTCCGAAAAGTCCCGGGAAGATCGGCGGTGGGCATCCGAGCGATTGTCTGCCGGCCGTGTTCGCCGTTGCCGAGCGTCAGCACGCCTCGGGCAAAGCGGCGATCGAGGCTGCGGTCGCCGGTTACGAGATCATGGGCCGCATGGTCGACGCGTTCGCCGAGGGCCTCACGCCGATGGGCTTTCATCACGGTTCGGTCATGCCGTTTCTCGGCGCGGCGATTGCCGGACGTCTGCTTGGCCTCAGCGCGTCGCAGATGACGAATGCCATGGGTATCGGCGCCTCGTCGTCGCTCGGGCTCGGCATCAACGATGCGGAGGGTGAGCAGTACAACAATTCAAAGAACATCGCCGACAGTTTGATGCTGGAACGCGGTGTCTATGGCGCGCTGCTCGCTGCGCGAGGGTTCACCGGACCGGAGCGGGTGGTTGAAGGTAACAAGGGCTTCGCCTATTGCCTGCTGCGCGGCGTCGAAAACTATCGGCCTAAGCCCGTGCCGAACGACTACTATCTGATGCGCACCCGCATGAAATATTTCCCGACGGAATCCACCAATCAGGGACTCTTGTTTGCGACCGGAGCCTTGGTGCGCGAGCATGACCTCAAGCCGGACGACATCGAGTCGGTGCGGCTGCGCCTGAGCAAACGGACCGTCAACCACAACGGCGATCCGGCCAAGAAATATCCGCGCAACAAGGAGACTGCCGACCACAGCGCCTATTTCATCACGGCGCTCGGCATCGTGCTGCGCGGCAAGCTCATCCCCACGTCGTTCACGCCGGAATCCTATGACGACCCGGTCATCCGCGAGCTCAGCGACCGCGTGACCCTCGAACACGGCCCGGAATTCGACCAGGTGCTGACCGGTGCTGCCGTGACGATCCGCACCAAGGACGGCCGTGTGTTGCAAAGGCGCGTCGACTTTCCACGCGGCAATCCTGAGAATCGCATGAGCGATTCCGAATTGCGCGATAAATTCATCGAATGCGCCGGTGCGCGGCTGCAAATCGCACAGATTGACCGCACCATCGAAGCCTGCATGGGCATCGAAAAACTCGCCGATTTCGGCGAACTCATCGGGCCGCTCGTCGTGGCCGTCTGACCAGCGCCTGGCGTGGCGGGCTGGCGCGGCCGGCCATTGACCTCCGGCCCCGGGCGCGGGATTAAGATTGGAATTACGCGGGCACCCGGGCGGCAGGAACGAAGGAACGACGAATGGCGGACGCCGACGACAACAACGAAAAGAAACCGGGGGGCCACAATCTTTCCGATCACCTTTATGGTCAAAACCTCGTGCACGAGCACGACGGGGACACCGACCACGATCACGACCACGATTACGATTTTGAGAACGACGAGGTCCCGCTCGAAGACAACCCGCTGTGGCGGCAGGACAACGTCTCGCTGACGACTGTTGGCATCGACATCGGCTCCTCGGGCACGCAAGTCATCTTCTCGCGCGTCCACCTGCGCCGTCTCGCCGAGGATCTGACCAGCCGTTACTACGTCGTCTCGCGCGAAACGCTGTTTCAGTCGCCGGTCGCGCTCACGCCGTACCAGAACGAGGAGCGCATCGATGACGCCAAGCTCGGCGCCATCATCGACGACGCCTACGATGCCGCGAAGCTCCATCCCGACAATATCGATACCGGCGTGGTCATTCTCACCGGCGAGGCGCTGCGGCGCGAGAACGCGCAGGGCATCGCGGCGATCCTTTCCGAGCAGGGCGGAGAATTCGTCACCGCTACTGCCGGGCATCACATGGAATCGATGCTCGCCGCCTACGGCTCCGGCGCCGCACGTGTCTCCAGCGACGGGCACAAGCGCATCCTCAACATCGACATCGGCGGCGGCACCACCAAGCTCGGCCTGGTCGAGAAAGGCAAGGTAATCGCGACCGCGGCCGTGCATATCGGCGGCCGCCTCCAGGTCGTCGAGAACGGCAAAATTGTCCGGCTCGACCCGGCAGGGAAATATCACGCCAAGCGTGCGGGCTTTTCCTGGGATCGCGGCGATGCGATCGATCTCGCCGACATGCAGAAAGTCGCTGACGTGATGGCCGATACTTTGGTCGCTGCATTGACAGTGCGGCCGATGCCGCACGACGTCGAACACCTCTACCTGACCGATCCGATCGGCGATCTCGGCCGCATCGACGGCATCATGTTCTCGGGCGGTGTCGCCGAGTACATCTATCAGCGTGAAAACCAGGATTTCGGCGACATGGGCCCGCGGCTCGGCCGTGCCATCCGCGAGCGCATCGAGAACGGCGCGTTCCCGTGGCCGGTGCTGCCGGCCGGCGAATGCATTCGCGCCACTGCGCTCGGCGCTTCCGAGTATTCGGTGCAGCTCTCAGGCAATACCAGCTACATCTCCTCGCCCGGCACGCTTTTGCCGCGGCGCAATCTTCAGGTGCTGCAGCCGCCGTTCGAGGGCGGCGAGATCATCGATTCAGACAAGCTCGCCGCCGCAATCAAGAGCCACATCACGGCGTTCGACCTGCAGGAAAGCGAACGCGAGATTGCGCTGGCGCTGCGCTGGACCGGGATGCCGGCGCACGAGCGGCTGTTCGCCTTCGCCAAGGGCATCAAGGGCGGCATCGCCGACCGCATCGCCAAGAAAGAGCCGGTCTTCATCATGCTCGATGGCGACGTAGCGCAGACCCTCGGCCATATTCTGCGCGAGGAGTTGCACGTCGACAGCGAGCTCCTGGTCATCGACGGCGTGGTGTTGTGGGATTTCGACTACATCGATCTGGGTCGCATTCGCATGCCGTCCTACACGGTGCCAGTGACTATCAAGTCGCTGGTGTTCAACGAAGACCCGCGTGGTCCGCGTCCGCGCCAGCGGCTGCATCATCACGACGATGACCATGATCACGGCCATAGCCATTCGCACGACCATGATCACCCGCACGATCACAGTCATTCACACGAGCACGTGAGGCCGACGGAACGCTAG
>DATCBO010000122.1:0-22798 GCA_036511795.1 Xanthobacteraceae bacterium | reverse complement strand
CTGCTGCGGATCAGAGAGCGTGAGCCGCTGCTTAACGCTTTCACGGCTATCACCGAAGAGCGGGCGCTCACCGCCGCGCAAGAATCGGACTTCGCCAGAGCGGCCGGCAAGCCTCTCGGTCCGCTTGCCGGCGTGCCGTTCGCCGTCAAGAACCTGTTCGACATCCGGGATGTGCCGACCTTGGCCGGATCGAAAATCAATCGCGCGGCGCCGCCCGCCACTCGCGACGCGGCTCTGATCGAACGTCTCGAAGCCGCCGGCGCCATTCTGGTCGGTGCGCTCAACATGGGTGAATACGCGTACGATTTCACCGGCGAAAACATCCACGATGGCGCTGCCCACAATCCGCACGATCTGCAGCGGATGAGTGGAGGTTCGTCGAGTGGCTCTGCCGTTGCCGTCGCCGACGGCCTCGTACCATTGTCGCTTGGCTCCGATACCAACGGCTCGATCCGCGTGCCGTCTTCGCTGTGCGGCATTTTTGGCCTGAAGCCGACATACGGGCGGCTGTCCCGCGCGGAAGCTTTCCGTTCGTTGCAAGCCTCGACCATGTCGGCCCGCTGGCCCGCAGCGCGCGCGACCTCGCGCTTGCCTACGATGCCATGCAGGGCAGCGACCTCGACGATCCAGCTTGCGCCGACCGGACGGTCGAGCCAGTGTTGCCGCTGCTGGAGCGCGGCACCGAAGGGCTGCGCGTCGCCGTCGCGGGCGGCTATTTCCAATGCCACAGCGCCGAGACGCTCGCCGCGGTAGACCGCGTGGCGGCTGTACTCGGCGCCAACCGCGACATCATGATTCCAGAGGCCGAGCGAGCCCGCTCCGCCGCCTTCATCATCACCGCCAGCGAAGGTGCTAGCCTGCATCTCGACCGGCTGCGCACGCGCCCGAAAGACTTTGATCCCGCAGTTCGCGACCGTTTGATCGCGGGCGCAATGCTGCCGGCGTCGCTCGTGGTCAAGGCACAGAAATTTCGCCGCTGGTATCGCGACGCCTTTCTCAAACTGTTCGACGAGGTGGATGCCATTCTGGCGCCGGCGACGCCTTGCACAGCGCCGCTGATCGGACAAGAGACGTTCATGTTTGACGGCGTCGAAATGCCGGTCCGCGCCAATCTCGGCCTCTACGCGCAACCGATCTCGTTCATCGGCTTGCCGGTCGTGGCCGTCCCGGTGCCGCTCGAGCCATTGCCGATCGGCGTTCAAATCATCGCGCCTCCGTGGCGCGAGGACGTGGCGCTGCGCATCGCCCATGCGCTAGAGCAAGATGGCGTGGTGACTGCCAAGCGGCCAGAAATATAAAATCGGGGAGAGCACATGGAAGTCGACCTTCCCGACGTGATGGCCGAAGTCAAAGCCGCGTTCGCGCGCTATGAGCAAGCTTTGGTCTCGAACGACGTCGATACTCTCAATACGCTGTTCCGCGACGATGCCCGCACCATCCGCTACGGCGGCGCGGAAAATCTTTACGGTTACGGGCAGATCAAGGCGTTTCGCGCCGCGCGCTCGCCGGCCGGCCTGGAGCGCGCGCTATCCGATACCGTCATCACCACGTATGGCCGCGATTTCGCTGTAGTGTCAACGCTGTTTCGCCGCCCGACGATGGCCGGCAAAGTCGGTCGCCAGATGCAGACCTGGGCGCGGTTTGCCGAAGGCTGGCGTGTCGTCGCCGCGCATGTCAGTGCGATCGCCGAATAACAGCGTGGACGACGCTACGCCGGTATACCCTGCCGCTGCGCGAGTGCGCCGAGCGGCAATCCCGTCGCCCGGTGGAAGCGCCCGCCGATTGACGCCAGCGCGGCGTCTTCGCCGGCCGGCGCCAGCAGTGTGATACCGAACGGCGTGCCGTCGGCGCGCATCGCCGCCGGTATCGCAAGCCCGCACAGATCGAGCAGGTTGACAAAATTAGTATAGGTGCCGAGCCGGCTGTTAAGTCGCATCGGATCGTGCAAGACTTCCTCAATCGTATAAATCGTCGGTGCAGTCGGCAGCACCAGCGCGTCGACGGTTCGAAACGTCCGCTCGCTCATCCGCCGCAGCTCCTCGAGCTGATAAAACGCCGCGAAAACATCAGCCGCCGTACCGTGGGCACCGGCGAGAATGATTTGTCGCGTCACCGGGTGCATGGATTCCGGCTCGGATGCGATCAGATCCTTAACGGCAAGATATCTTTCTGTGATCCACGGCCCGTCATAGAGCAACCGGGCGGCCGCATAGAACGGCTCGATGTCGATGTCGATGATTTTTGCCCCAAGATCGGCGAGGCGAACAAGCGCCTTGTCGTAAGCTGCGGCCGATTGCTGATCGCCGAAGAAAAGCCGCTGACCCTCAGCCGGAACGCCGAGCCGCACCGCGGCTGGTATCGGTCCGGTCGCTCGGGAGAGAAATGACCGTGAATATGGATCAGCCGTGTCGGGGCCGGCGATTACGTCGAGCGCGGCGACGGCGTCGTCAACCGTGAGCGCTAACACCGAGACACAATCGAGCGTCCGACAAGCAGGAACAACGCCTGCGGTGGAAATCAGGCCGCGGCTCGGCTTGAGCCCGACAATGTTGTTGAACGCGGCCGGCACACGCCCCGATCCAGCGGTGTCGGTGCCTAGCGCCAGCGGCACCAAGCCGGCGCCGACGGCCAGCGCCGATCCCGTGCTCGACCCACCCGGAATGAGCTTCGGATTAAACAGATTGCGGCCGATGCCATAGGGCGTACGTACACCAACGAGACCGGTCGCGAATTGGTCGAGATTGGTCTTGCCAAGAATGAGCGCGCCCGCCTCACGTAATCGCGCCACCGAGGTTGCGTCACCGGTGGCATGATAAAGGAATGCCGGGCACGCCGCGGTGGTCGGCAGGCCTTTGACGTCGATATTGTCCTTGACGGCTACCGGAATCCCGTAGAGCGGCAGCGCCGTGTTGCCGACGCGTTCGAGCGCCCTTGCCTCCGCGCGTACGTCCACTTCGTCGCGCAGCGTGATGAAGATCGCCGGATCATCGTGAGCGCCGATCCGCGCATAGCTGCGCGCCACGATTTCTTCCGGCGTCGTCGCGCCAGTGCGGTAGGCGTGCAATATTTCGGCGGCCGTCTCGGTCACGGCAAGCCTGATGCCGCTGCAAGACGCGTGCCGAGGGACCGGGAAGCGCGCGCGCAGCAAGGTCCGAGCCAAGCGCCTACAGGCCTTCGCCCGCTCCGGCGCGGCGCATCCATGACAAAATCAAATTGAGCGACAAACAAGTGTGGTCGGCCCCTACTCAGCGCGATCGCATCTTAGTTGATGGCGTGCCCCAACGCCAGCGCCGCGCCGCACGACGGGTAACCACCGCCGCTGTTGATCGGGACCGCGGCCCGAGGCGCGCTTTGGTGCAGGCCGCCGAATATCCAAATCAGAAGCAGGATCGGTATCGGCACGCCCAAAAGCCAAAGCAAGGCGTAGCGCAGGGTAAAATTCTCCCAGTCTTTAAATCTCCAGCGTGGGAGCCAACCGGAAGGGCAGCCCGCGGTTCCATTGCCCACGCTCGCAAAATTTTCGGAACCGCGTCTGACGCGGCGCGATTGTCGTCTGGATAGACGACTGGCTGATTTCATAGGCGAACTTGCTCGCCGCAAAAGAGATGGTCATGAATCTGCAACAGGAAAAACCCGCCCCACAATCTGACCAATGGTCGGAACGCCAGATCGTGCACACACCGGTGCTGCCGGCACAAGACGCTCGGCAGGGCGCAACCGGACAAAACGTACGTTACGTGCTCGGCTTCGGCATGGTCGCGATCGTCGTCGCGTTTTTCGCCATTTATCTTGCCTATTTTGCCTGACAAAGACTCAGTCGCTGCGCTCAACGAGCATACGCCGGGTTTTGCCGACGTTGTCTGCCGATACCGCCGGCGCCGAATTGCCCCATGAGTTGCGAATATACGTAGCTACCGCGGCGACCTGGTCGTCGTTGAGGATCCAGCCGAATTGCGGCATTGCCGGCGCCGTCGGCGCGGGTTTGGTGCCAACGCTGAGCGCGCCACGCAGGACGACATGAAGCACGCTAGTCGGATCGGTCTGCTGCACGACCGGGGAGCCACTGAGCGAAGGAAACAGACCGGCAGCGCCTTTGCCGTCAGAGGCGTGACAGGCCGAACACTCGTCGGCATAAATTTGCGCGCCGGATTTCATTACCCCTTGGGCGGGTGGATCGGCTGGATCCGCGGCGGCGGTTTGCTGTTGGCCGCTCGGTCCCTTGAGATAGACCGCAATCGCTTGAAGATCCGCATCGCTCATTTTCGAAGTCGAAAGGTTTAGTGTCTCCGACATCAAACCGGTCGCGGCGCTGGTCTTATTGTGACCCGTTTGCAAATAGGCGACAATGTCGGCGACCGACCAACCGCCGAGCCCGCGCCGCGCGGCGTCGGTAATGTTCGGGGCGAACCACCCCTGCAATGCGTAGCCCTGGAAACGCTGGCTCGCTTCATCGGCGCCCAAAAAGTTCTTTGGCGTGTGGCACATACCGCAATGGCCGGGTCCCTCGACCAGATAAGCGCCGCGATTCCATTGCGCGCTCTCTTTCGGGTCGGGATGGAAGGTCCCTGGCGTAAAGTAAAGCTTGTCCCACACCGCCAGAGTCCACCGCATATCGAACGGGAATGGCAATTGATTGGATTTCACCGGATTATGCACGGCCGGAATGCTAGTGAGATACGCACGGATCGCCAGCGCGTCGTCGCGTGTCAGCTTCGTATAATAAGTGTAAGGCATCGCCGGATAGAGGCGGGTGCCGTGGCGGCCGGTGCCCTTGGTCAGCGCGTTGACGAATTCCTGATCGGTCCAGGCGCCAATGCCGGTTTGCGGATCCGGCGTTATGTTCGGCGCCAGCAACATCCCGAACGGCGTCTCGATCGGTCGCCCGCCCGCAAGTGCGTGGTTACTTCCAGGCAGCGTGTGACAAGCGGCGCAATCGCCGGCAATAGCGAGGTAATGCCCGCGTTCGACTTGCTCGAAATTCTGTTTGTCGATTCCGGCCGCGCCAGCCGGGACCGCCGACGTGGCGAGCGCAATGCCGGCAACGGTGCCGAACAGCCATGTGCTCCTACTACGCATGAACGAGCGGCCCCGGATTTTTCAAGTACTGCGAACGGATGGCGTGCGCAGACCAGAGGGCGAGCGCGCCCACGGTTCCTGTCGGATTGTAGCCGGCGTTTTGCGGAAACGCGGACGCGCCCTGAACGAACAAGTTCGGCACATCCCAGCTCTGCAGATACATATTGAGCGCGCTATTGCCAGGATCGGTACCCATGATGGCGCCGCCGTTGAGGTGCGATGTCTGATATTGCGTCACGTCGTAGGGACCTTTGCGCGGTTTCTTGACGATTTGCTTGGCGCCCATCTTTTGCAGGATCTCGGCGTATTTGTCGGTCAGAAATGCGCTCATCTTCAATTCATTATCGTGAAAATCGATCGTGATCCGCATCAGCGGCCGCCCGAACCGATCCTTGTAGGTGGGATCGAGATCGAGGTAGACGTCGCGGTAGCTGCACATCGACCCATGGCAAGAGCCGCCGACAATCGTGCTTAGATAATTGTCGCGCAGCGCCTGTTTCCACTTCGAACCCCAAGCCGGCGTACCCGGCGGCACTGGCGTCGACTCGATCGGACGGCCGTTTGTCTGCACCTCGCCGATGTATCCACCGCCGACAAAACCGGCGGGGCCGTGGTCGAAGTTGTCGCCGTTGAATTCGTCGATGCAGGTGCCGATCGCTCCCGCGGCGATGAACGGATTGAAGTTATATTTGTCCTTGTCAAAGAAACCGATGGCCGAAGACACGGTCTGGTGGGTGAAATTGCGACCGATCTGCCCCTGCCCCGTAGTGGGATCATAGGCTTTGCCGATGCCCGAGAGCAGCA
Source organism: Xanthobacteraceae bacterium (assembly GCA_036511795.1). Taxonomy (GTDB): domain Bacteria; phylum Pseudomonadota; class Alphaproteobacteria; order Rhizobiales; family Xanthobacteraceae; genus BOG-931. The sequence continues at coordinate 16,918 of DATCBO010000122.1, read as the reverse complement.
AGAGCTGCACGTTGAAAAGCGAGAAGGCACACAGCAGCACAAGATCGGCCGGCTGCTCGAATTCCTCACCCGACGTATCGACATAGGTGACGCCGGTTGCGCGCTTGCCCGTGCTGTCGAGATTGATGCGCATCACCTCGCATTCGGTGCGCGCCTCGAAATTCGGTTTGCGTAAGAGCACGGGCAGCACCGTGGTCTGCGGCGTTGCCTTCGAATAATTGGCGCAGCCGAACCATTCGCAGAAGCCGCAATAGGTGCACTGACCGAGGGTGACGGCGAGCGGATTGGTGTAGGACTGCGACAGATTGCCGGACGGCTGCGGAAAAGGCTTGTAGCCGAGTTCTTTTGCGGCTTGCGCAAACAGCGCGTGGCCGTAGCCTTGCTTCATCGGCGGCGTCGGATAGGGTCGCGAGCGCGGCCCCTCGAACGGATTACCACCGGCCTGAATCGAACCGTTGAGATTGCCGGCCTGGCCGGAAGTGCCGCATAAATATTCGAATTCGTCGTAGTGCGGCTCGAGTTGGTCGTAAGTAATGCCCCAATCTTGGATCGTCATGTCCTGAGGCAAGAAGTTCGCGCCGTACCGCTGCGTGAGATGACTCCTGACCGTGAAATCGGTCGGCAGGAAACGCCAAGTCTCGGCGTTCCAGTGCACGCCGGCACCGCCGGCGCCGTTGCCGAGCATGAAGGCGCCCCAGGTTCGCACTGGCAGCGCAGTCTCCTTGGAGTTGTTGCGGAAGGTAACCGACATCTGCGACGGCCGCAGAAACAATTCATGTTGGATTCGGTAGCGCAGCTCGTCCTGCGCGTATGAAATTAGAAAATCCGTCGCCGTGTCGCGCCATGGGCCGCGCTCGATCGCAACGACGTCGAGACCTGCATCGGTCAGTTCGTTGGCGAGGATGGAGCCGGTCCATCCCAGCCCGATAACGACCACGTCCTTGTGCGGCAGCTTGCGCGCCATCGTTTCTTTCCAATCAATAAATACTCACATGCCGTAACCGGGTGTCGCGTCCGCGTTTCACCCCGACCAATTCGGGTGCTCGGCAATACTAATAGTCGGCAGGGTGACGCGCTGATTGTGGCGGTCGACCCAGCCCCGATAATCGTAATGGGTGCCGGGAAAACCGATCATCTTCCATGACGCCATGTTTCTGTTGCCGCCATAGATCGGATCGGCCAGAAAGCCGTTTTGGGTGTCCTTCAGGACGAGCTTGAAAAACTCTTTGCTGTCGGTGCCGTCGAGCTTTAGCGAACCGTCTTCCAAGCCCTTAATCGCCTCGTCTCTCTGGGCATCGGACAGCGCCGTGAAGACCTTGCCGCCGAACTTATCGCTGCACGCCTTGTCGAAGGCGGCGAGCGCCTTGCGATAATGCCGTGCCGGCGTCACCGGCGACTGCGGCCCTTGCTGCTTCGTACCCTTCTGGAATGGACCACTCATGTAATAGCCGTCAAAGCGGCCGTATGGTCCGGCGAGCTGGCGATCGATGTAGACGGCGCAGCCGCAATCTTTGCCGCCGGGCGAAAGATCGTCAGCCGGAATGAGGCGATCGACAAACGCTTCGACGGTTGCGGTTTCCTGCGGCGTAAAGAAATGCCAGCCGTTCGGCGTCACGAGCGTCGGCGGGTCGGCTGCACCCGGCTTCCACGGCAAACCGCCTCTGATGATTGCGGCACGGGCTGCAGGCGAACCGAGCAAAATGACGATCGCGCTGCTGGCAAGGAGTTGCCGCCGGTTTAGCTGAGACACCGCTTTTGTCCCGGTCTAGAGCCCCGCATCAATCGCTCAATTCGCGGCTGAGAACTTTGTTCCGGCCAACCACGGCGAGGGGAGAAGTCTGCGACAGCTTGACACCCAACCCGACGGGCATAGAACTTTGCGCAACCGCTAATCAAAGCGCCGATCGAGGAGACCGCCATGAGCGGCAATGCCCCAAAAACGACCGTCATCCGCAACGGCACGCTGATCGACGGCAAGGGCGCGCCGGCGCGGCGCAACGAGGCCATTGTCATTCAAGGCAATCAGATCAAGAGCGTGGGTCCGCTGCCGCCGGATATCTCGCTCGACGACCACCGCAATATCACTGTGATCGATGCCGCCGGCCAATGGGTCATGCCGGGTCTGATCGACGCTCACTGCCACGTCTCCTACGGCTATCCGACCGTCAAAGGCGAGGGCAAAGGGCGCGGCACGACTCGGCCGGAATTCTCGACACTCAAGTCCGCACGCAGCGTGCAGCGCGTGCTGCGCTCCGGCGTGACCAGCATTTCGGTGCCGGGCGGCACCTGGTTCACCGATGTCGGCGTGCGCGACGGCATCAGGCTCGGCCTGATGGAAGGCCCGCGAATGTTCGTCGCCGGCCGCATGATCGTCACCTATGGCTGCATCGAGGACGACGAACCGTCATGGGAAGGCACGCCCGATCACTCAATCGGCAAACTGTGCAACACAGCCGACGAGATGGTCACCGAGGTACGCCGCCAGCACAAGCATGGCGTCAATTTCATCAAGATGGCCGACAGCCGGTCCGGCGAGTCGCAGATGCTGGCAAAGGACGAGATCGCCGCAGTGGTCGGCGAAGCGCATCGCCGCAACCTGCGCGTTGGTATTCACTCGCGCGGTGCCGGCTCAACACGCGCCGCCGCCGAAGCCGGCGTCGACTGGATCATCCACGCCGATCTCGCCACCGATCGGGACCTCGAAGCGGTCGCGAAGGGCGGCATGCCGATCATTCCGACCGCGACTTTCCTCGCCATGGTGGTCGAACTCGGCACCAAGATCGGCGCCGAGCAGGTGCAACTCGACATCAACCGCATGAAGCGGCATTTCGATCTGCTCTGCGAGCTGATGCACAAGGCGCGCAAGCTCGGCATCAAGCTTCTGGTCGGCACCGATACCGGCAACAACACCTTCATGCGCTACGGCGAAGTGCATGCCAAAGAGTTGGAGATTTTCGTCAAATACGGCGGCTATTCGCCGCTCGAAGCCATTACGGCGGCGACGCGCGACAATGCCTACGCGGTCGGCCTCGAGGGCAAGCTTGGCGAGATCGAAGCAGGCAAGCTCGCCGATCTCATCATGCTCGATGCCGATCCGCTCGCCGACATCACCGTGCTGCAGGGCGGCAAGCACCTGACCCATGTGATCAAGGACGGCAAACTCGTCGATCTTGGGCCGCGCGAAGACATGGTGACGTTCCGCGAAGCCGCGGAATAGCGCTTTAAGGATTATTGGCCGCATGGCGGAGCAAATCGCGCGGCTGCGCGTCGAGATCGACGAGGTGACGCCCGCCGTTGTCCGCCGCATCGAGGTGCCGCTCGATATCCGGCTCGACGATCTTCATTTCGTGCTGCAGATCGCCATCGGTTGGCAGAACTGTCATCCGTTCGAGTTTCGCCTCGACGGCCGGAATGAAGCCAAACGCTGGGGACTGGTCGACAAGGACGATCCCGAATCCTCGCCGCAGCCGGCCGATCGCGCGACGTTGGCGGACCTGTTCGCGCACGGCCAGCATGCATTCCACTACGAATATGTGTATGGCGAGGATTGGGCGCACACCGTCGAACTGGAAGCAATCGCGCCCGCCGAAGCCGCAGCGCTTTATCCGCGTCTCCTCGAGGCCAGCGGCCGCTGCCCTCCAGCCGACATCGGCGGCGTCATGGGTTACGAGACCTTCCTGCGTGCGATCTCGGATCCGCTGCATCTCAATCACGAGGGCATGCGCGAGTGGGACGACCCGGATTTCGACCCGAATGTCGTCGACGAGGCAGCGCTGCGCGCCAACCTCGCCAACCTCGGCAAATATCTCGGCCGGCGGAAGCCGCTTGGATAAAGCCTACTCGGCCGGCTGCGGATGCGGCAGCACTGCGGTCGGGGCCGACCGTCGTCCCCAGATCATCGCATCGATGCTGTAGGGGCCGGCGCCAAACGCTACGACGTAAAGCATTCCGCCCATGATGGCGATGTGTTCGAAGAAAATCGAGTATTGCGAGTGGGCGGCGGCACCGCTCATCGTCCAATAGGCATGGAAGAGCACGGCGAGCGTCAGCGTATAAAAGAACAATGCGAGCCCGACGAGACGCGTCAGAAAACCTACGATCAGCAAAATGCCGCCGCCGAGTTCGAGCGCCACAGCGCCCCACACCAGATCGGCGGAATACGGAATCCCGGCGCTCGCCATATGCGCCGACGTGGCCCCGACGGCGCCGATCTTACCTACCCCAGAGAGGACAAAGATCAGAGCCAAAAGAACACGGCCCATAGCCGGCAAAGGTGTCAGGATGGGATGCATCGAGTTCCTCAACACTGCAACGAGTCGCCCTCGCCGCCGCCCTATAGCAAACCGCCAGGACGCCTGGCATCAAGTTTGTGTCGCAGAAATTTGATGGGCCGTAGCAGCAGCTTCGCGCACGGATCGGGTTTGCGCCATCAGCGAAAGAGCCGAGAACTCAGTATAAACTATTGTTTACACACAACAGAGGGCAGACCGATCATGCGGTTGAGATCGAGCTCTTTTGCCGATGGTTCTGCAATCCCGCGTCGCTTCACCTGCGAGAGCGAAGATATTTCTCACCTGCGAGAGCGAAGATATTTCGCCGCCGCTTGACTGGAGCGATGTTCCAGTCGGCACCAAGAGCTTTGCGCTGTTCTGCGATGATCCCGATGCACCCGGCGGCACGTGGCACCATTGGGCCGCATACAACATTGCAGGTACACAATCGTCTCTGCCGCTCGATGCCGGCAACCGCGCTCAAACGCTTGGCTTCGAACACGCCGTCAACGATTTCGAAAAACCCGGCTACGGCGGCCCCTGCCCACCTCCCGGCGCACCACACCACTATCACTTTCGTCTACTGGCGCTTTCAGTCGACAAGCTCTCGGTGCCCGACTCGACGACGTGTCCGGAGATTGAAACCGAGGCGGCGAAACACCGTCTTGCCGAAGCGACCCTGGTGGGAATCTTCCGACGCTGATACCCGCCGCCACGCTCAACCAAACTCCGGCCCAGCCACCACGAATGTGCGCGCGGGGTCGCCGAACGGAGCGGCATGGCGCAGCGCCATGCGCAGGAACGGCCGTTGCACAGTAAGGCCGCAACGTTCGACTTCGCGTGCAAGTCCTTTCCAGCGATCGCAAAGATCGAGGAAGACCGGGCCGTTGACCGTATCGAGCGCCGCGCCGAGCAGCGCTGCGGCCGTTGCTTCGTTCGCGGCGACAATCGGCCCGATCTGTGCGGCGATCCGCCCGGGACGCGCCAAAGCGAAACCCTCGCCATCTTCGGAAACAAACGCCAAGTGCGGCGCACGACGAAAGAAGTCTTCCAGCAGAAACGGGCGACGCGCGCCGAACCCTCCGGCATCGATCGCGATCACAGCAGCGATATCCGCTTCCCGCATCGGCCGAACGCCAGCCGAAATTCCACTGCGCCCGCCGCCCGCACCTTGCCAGCGCGTCAACCCGAATAATGGCTCGAAGCCGAGCGGCCGATAAACCTGCTCGCCCGCAGGCGTAGCATCGAGCACCGCTACCAGGCCGCGCTGCGTCAACTCCTTGCAGCACGTTTCCAGAATGCGCGTGCCGATGCGGTGACGGCGGCGCGCCGCCGTGACCAGCACCATGCTGACCCATGCGAATTCATCGCCGTAGGGCAGGATCGCACCGGTCGCGACCGGCCGGCCATCCGCGCCCAGCAGGCCGAACACCGTGCCGCGATCGAGAAAGAGCGTCCAATCGTCGGGAAGCTGGTTCCAGCCGGCTTCGGCCGACAGCGTCATGCAACCAGGAACGTCGCTCGCGGCCAGCGGCGTCAGTGACAGCGCATCAGTAGTGGCCATCGCGGACCTCGAAATGGGTGGGCTTGTCGAGGCTGGGGCGTTTGTTAGCGACCCAGTCGGCGGTCCAGTCGATCATTGTGGCGATCGGCACGTGCGGCTTGCCGAACAGTTGCACGGCTTTCGTCGTATTGGTCAGCCACGCCGTCGGCGCTTCCCTGCCGACGATCTCGACGTCGACGCCCAGGCGCTCGGCAAACTCTCGGGCAAGCCAGCGCACTGAGATCGTCTCCGGCCCTGACACATTGATTGGCGTCGTCGGCGATGTGGCATGACGCAGGCAACGCAGCGCGGCGGCGTTGGCATCGCCCTGCCAGATGACGTTGACGTGCCCCATGGTCACGTTGATCGGCTGTCTGTCGCGGACCTTGCGGGCGACATCGAACAACACGCCGTAGCGCATGTCGATTGCGTAGTTGAGTCGGAACAGCCGGCCGGGCGTGGCATAGCGCTGCGAGAAAAACTCAAACATCCGCTCGCGGCCGATGCACGTTTGCGCATATTCGCCGGGTCCAAGCAGCGGGGTATCTTCGGCCGCGCCACCGACGCTGGTGGCGACGAACGGATAGACGCAACCGGTCGAGAACGCGACGATGCGCGACGACCGAAAATGTTCGGCGATGATCGACGGCACATGAACATTCATCGCCCAAGTCAACGCCAGATTATCCTGCGCGCCGAATTTGTGCCCAGCCATGAAAATGACGTTGCGGGCCTGCGGCAGCTTCTGCACCGCGGCGCGCTCCAGCAGATCACACGCAATCGTTTCGACGCCGGCAGCGTCGAGCGTCGAGCACAACCCGGCCTCTGAAAACCTTGCGACGCCGATGATGCGTTTGTCCGGCGCTGCATTGCGGGCGAGCCGAGCCAAGGTCGGCCCCATCTTGCCGCCGACGCCAAGCACGAGAATATCGCCGTCAATCGCGGCGAGATCGCCGGCGAGCGCCCTCCCTGGTCGCGTCAGAAACGCTTCAAGTTCATCAACCCCCGAGAACCGAGGCGGAAGCGGCGCATCGTCGAGCCACACGGTCATGAGCTGGCGCGGAAGTGTGCGCTATTCCGCCGCCTGCCGCGGCGGCGCCCGCATCGAGTCCAGCCCGTCGGCCGCGGTGGCCGAGATCGTGGTGCGCACCATGTAGCGCGGGTCGTGCGCAGGCCATGGCCGGCCGCGATGCATTGTCGCGCGATTGTCCCACATCACCACGTCGCCCTTGTTCCAGGTATGGACGTAGCCGCATCCCGGGGCGGTCGCGGCCGCCATCAACTCGCCGAGCAGTTTCTGCCCGTTTTTCTCATTCATCCCTTCAACCGCATAGGTGTGCGAGGCGAGATAGAGCGCATAGCGGCCGTTGACTGGATTTTTCCAAACCAGACGCCAGCATTGCGGCGGCAGCGCCGCGCGTTCGGCGCGACTGGCGAGGCCGGGCGCGATCTTGCCGCGCGAATAGGCGTAGTCGTGCCAAGCGAAGGACTTCTGCAGCCTCTCGCGCAGTGCCGGATCAAGCCGCTCGAACGCAAGCCGCGTCGACACGAACTCGGTTTCGCCACCGCGGCCGGGAATGATGCGCGACGACAGCACTGAGGCCAAGGCCGGCAGGCTCTTGAACGGACTATCAGTGTGCCAGAGCTGATTGGCCTTGTTACGCAGCGCCAACCGATGATCTTCCGGCACCACGTTGCCGTTATCGTCGAGCGTCTTGAGGATCACGACGTTGGTGCCAAAACCCTCCGAACCGACCTTGGTGGTTTCGAGCGAGCCGAACCGCTGCGAGAATGCAATCTGGCCCTCGTCGGTCACGTCCTGGCCGCGGAATAACAGGACCGAGTGCTCCTCGAAGGCGGCGCGGACTTCCCTGTAAGCCTCGTCGCTCACCGCCACATCGGAAAGCGTCACGCCGCGCAGTTCGGCAGCAAAACCCGGTCCAATCGGGACGATATCCATTGGCGTCCTCCGCGGTATGCCAACGATTTGCGCGGAGTTTCCACCAAAACCGGCTGGGCAGCAAGAATAGCCGGTTACAAACAGCTAGCGCAGTCTGGCCGGACGGCGGCGGCCGGCGCGGGCCCGCTGTCGGGACGCGCCCAAAGTTCCAACAGCGGAAACGCCCAACAGAGCCGATAGCGCGGCGATAGCGATCGTGGCAATCATGGCGACTGCCATGCCACAGGCCCGGCCTCTCACGCTTTGATCTCGATCAAATGCGGCCGCCGATCGGCGAATTTCAGTCTTCCAGACTTTTGTTCTTGGTCTCCGGCGTGCGCAAAATGGCGATGATCGCCGCCACCGCATAGAGCATCACAAAGCCGCCGATATATGGGTAGGCACCCTTCACGCCGTAGACCCTGAGAATCTGCCCGGCAATGATCGGGATCAGCCCGCCGCCGTAAACCTGTGCGATCTGATAGCCGGCGCTCGCGCCCGAGGCACGATAGCGTGTCGGAAAATTCTCCGTAAAGAACGTCGGAATAGCGCCGTAACCGAAGCCGAACACGAAACCGAAACCGATGATGTCGGCAATCGTTGCCAGCACCACATTGCCGGTGCTCACCAAATAGAAATATGGCAATGCGAATATCAGGAACACGATTGCCGCAATCAGCAGGATGGTGCGCCGATTGATGTAGTCGGCTAAAATCGAGCCGATCAGCATGAACACCAGCATGAAAGCGGCGGCGATCAGCCCGATGTACTCCGGCGTATTGCCGGTAAAGCCGGCCGCCTTCATATAACTGGTGCCGAACACGAAATAGAGAAAGAACGCGCCGCCGAACATGGCGTTGACGAGCGACGTGCGCAGGATGGTCCCCGGCATCTCGCGCCAGACCTGGCTCGACGGATATTTGAGAATTGTCACTTGCTGCTTGTGCTGCTCGAACACAAAGCTGTCCATGGTGCGCGTGCGGATGATGAGGCCGACGATCGCTACCAGAAACCCAATGATGAAGAAGATGCGCCAGCCCCAGTCCGTGAATTGCTCCGGCGTCATCAGCGACTTGACGAAGATCACCGAGCCGAAGCCGAGCAACAGCCCAATCGGAATGGCAAACCCGACCCAGGCGCCCCAGAAGGCGCGAAATTTCGAGCGCGCCGCCTGCTCGACCACCCAGGTCGAGGCGGTACCGAACTCGGCGCCGAAGCTCACGCCCTGGCACAGGCGGAACACGATCAGGAGCACCGGCGCGGCGGCGCCAATGCTGTCGTAGTTGGGCGTCAGCCCGATCGCCAAGGTGCTCAAGCCCATGAGCACCAGCGCATAGACCATCGCATCCTTGCGTCCTTGCCGATCGGCGATGTGACCGAAGATGAATGCGCCGACCGGCCGGATGATGATGCCGAGCCCGTAAACGGTGATCGCCGCGGCCACGGCCGCAAGGCCCTTTTCCTTGAAGAATATGCCACCCCAGACCGTGGCTGCCATCACGCCGGTGACAAGAAAATCGTACTGCTCGATCACGGAGCCGATGATGCTGGCGACCGCGACTTTATAGATCTGCTGTTGGCTAGGGCCCGCCGCGGCGTCGCTCATTGTGTCTTCCCCCGCAAAATATTTGCAGAATTGTCCGTCGTCCCCATGTGATTATTGCAAATCATTGCGGGGCCCACCAGCCGGTGCCGTACCATCCAGAGGCTGCGTGGCTTGTCGGCGTCGGCCCGGTGCGATACTTTCTCCTTGCAATGCAGGAACAGCCGCCGTCATCGCGATGAACCAGGACCTGTCCCGTTTTGTTCAACCCGGTCGTGTGCACCGGCAAATCTACACCGATCCGGCTATTTTCGACTTGGAGTTGGAACGCATCTTCGGCGTGGCGTGGATCTATGTCGGACACGAAAGCCAGGTGAAGAAGCCCGGCGACTATTTGCGCACGTTTATCGGCCGCAAGCCGGTGGTGCTGGTGCGCGACACCGACGGCAACATCCGAGTAATCCATAACCAGTGCGCTCACCGAGGCTCGCTCGTCGTCGCCAACGACAAGGGCAACGCCGGCGAATTCCAGTGCTGCTATCACGGCTGGACCTATCATCTCGACGGCCGGCTCAAGGCGGTCCCGCTGCAGCACGGTTATCCGCGAGACTTCGATCCGAAGCATCCGAAGACCGCGATGCAACAGGTGCTGCGCGTTTCAAGTTATCGCGGCTTCGTGTTCGCCAGCGAGGCGGCGGACGGGCCGAGCCTGGAGGACTTTCTCGGCTATATGACCACGTCGATCGACGACATGATCGACCGGGCGCCAGACGGCGAGATCGAAGCCGCCGGCGGCGTCTTCCGGCACGCCTATGACGGCAACTGGAAGCTCTACCTGGAAAACCTGTGCGATGCCGCGCATCCCTGGTTTACCCATCGATCGTCAATCGACGCCGCTCAGCAGCAGTCGGACGAGGTTTTCACCGACGGCTCGGGCGAAATCGCCATCCGCCAGATGCGGCAGAACGGAGCGCCCTACAGCTTCTGGGAATCTCAGGTCGGCATCTGGACCTACCCCAATGGCCACTCCTATCTGGGCGACTATCACGATGACGCCAAGTTGGTCGCGGCGCTCAAAGACCCGCTGTTCCGCGAATACATAGCCGCGCTGGAAGAGCACAAAGGTAAGCAGGAAGCACGCCGCGTGCTGGAAGTGCGGCGCTGGAACAGCAATGTCTATCCGAATCTCTCGTTCATGAGTCAATTTCAGCAGTTGCGCGTCGTGCATCCGATCGCGGTCGATCGCACCGTGGTCTGCACTTACAATTTCCGCCTGAAGGGCGCGCCGGCGCAGATGTTCCGCAATGCCATCAGCTTCGCCAACACAGTCAACGGCACGGGCTCGCTGGTGCTCACCGACGATCTCGAGATCTACAATCGCATCGGCATGGGGCTCTCAAGCGCCGGCGCCGAATGGATTGAGATCGGACGCGGCTTTCAGAGCAACGTGCCCGACGCCCATGGCGGCCGGCGCGGGCAAAATTCCACCAGCGAAATCTACATTCGCAACATGATGGATGCATGGCTCGGCTACATGACAAACGGCCAAACCAGCGACAGCACCACGGCCGTTCGGGCCGCCTCATAGCGCACACGCCATGGCGAAAAAGCTAAAACGCCCGCGCAGACCCGCGGTGCCACGCCGGCGCCGGCCACTGACCGCGTCTGCGCGACCGGCCCGGCTGCCGCAACGGCTCGACCTGCGGCGCTGCGAGCAATTTCTGCTGCACGAGGCGCGTCTGCTCGACGAGGGCAAATTCGACGATTGGCTGGCGCTGTTCATGCCGGAAGCCTGGTACTGGGTGCCGAGCGAACCCGACCAGGCCGACCCGGCTGAGACGGTGTCGCTGATCTATGACGACCGCCGTCTACTCGAAACGCGCGTCCGGCGGCTCGCAAGCCCGCGCATGTACTCGCAAGAGCCGCGTTCGCGCACGAGTCGCATCGTTGGTAACGTGACGATCGAAGACGGCGACAGCAAGTCCTGCACCGTGCGTTCCAAATTCCTGATGATCGAGTACCGCCGCGAGCAGCAGCGCCTATTCGGCGGCACGGTGCTGCATCGCCTCGTTCAAAGCGACGGGCACATCACGATCGCATGGAAGCGCGTCGATCTCGTCAACTGCGACGCGCCGCTTGACGGGATCACGGTACCATTTTGACGGCTACGACACGAATTGGTTGGTGAAGAGCTCATCTACGGGCGATTTCTTCTGGATGATGCCCTTGGCGAAATAGAAGTCCTGCAGCTTCTTCACCCGCTCGGGATCGACAGCGCCGAGCACCTTTTGTCCCGGATAAACCAGCTTGTCGTAATAGGCGAAGGCTTCCTTGACCTGGGCTTCCTTGCCCTTCCATTCCGGCACGAATTTCACGAAATCGAGCGCGGTCTTGTCGGGATCGTCCATGATGTCTTTCATGCCGCGCAAAGCCGCTTTGACAAAAGACCGCACCAGCTCAGGCCGCTCCTTGATAGTCTGATCGGAAGCAGCGACCGCCTGCGCCATGTGCGGGAAGAACTCGTCGGTCGGCAGCACGTTGACCGCAACGCCCGCGGCTTCGAGCGGCGGAATCCAGTCCGGCACGCCGGCCATGCCGGCCGATTTTCCGGTCGCCACCATCTGCCAGACGCCGACCGGACCCGCCGACTGAATGTTGACATCGTTCTGCGTCAGCCCAGCGCTCGCCAGCAACCCAAGCAGCGCGTAGAACGTGGTGTCCTGAAACGACATAACGGTGATGGTCTTGCCCTTCAGGTCAGCCGGCTTTTCGATCCCGGAATCCTTGCGCACCACGAGTTGCATAAATCCCTTGCCGCCGAACAGGCAGACGATCTTTACCGGCACGCCGTTCTGCCGGACCACGATCGGCGCGTCGGCGACGATGCCGCCGAGTGGCGCATTACCGGCGCCAACCTGCTTGGCGACATCGACGCCGCCGCGCCCGACCGCGTAACTGACGTCGAGGCCAGCCTGGGTAAAATAACCCCTCCCCTTGGCGAGTTGGATCGGTCCGAAGGCCGGCAGCAGCGGCGGCGCGGGAAACAGATACGTGATCTTCTCGTCGGCCCTGGCCGGCGTCGCCAAACCGCCGAGCCCAGCCGTCAAAGTGACCGCAGCTGCACCCCGCAGCGCCTGGCGTCGTGAGATTTGCTTGGCTTCCAGGACGAACATTGCATCCCCTCCTTCGCGCTCAAGAACGTGCCCGAGATCGTATGCAAGAGCAGCGCCAGAGCTGGCAATGCGCCGCGCCCCGCCCCGTCGGCGATCTGGATATCTGCCACTATACTTGAGCGCTTCGGGTGGCGATATGCGCAAAATCGGCCCAAAGCTGGTCTCCTTCGGCCCATCCGTATAACTACAGTCCATGCCTGCCCCATCCGCCTCAACGCCAATACGGCTCGAATATCGCGACGTGACGATGCGCTTTGCCGACCGCACCGGCGGCGTGCTCACCGCGGTGCGCGGCGTCAACCTTCGTGTCCGCGACGGTGAGGTCGTCTGTCTGATCGGGCCGAGCGGCTGCGGCAAGAGCACGTTGCTCAATATCGGCTCAGGCCTCACCACGCCGAGTGAAGGCACGGCGTTCGTCGATGGCCGCGAGGTCGCAGGGCCGAATGCGCAGGTCGCCTTCATGCTGCAGAAGGATCTGCTGCTGCCTTGGCGTACCGTCGTCGAGAACGTGATGTTCGGCGTTGAGATCCAGCACGTGCCGCTCCCGGAGCGCCGCCGCCGGGCGCATCAGCTTTTGCAAAAATTCAGTCTCGCCGAGTTCTCCGGACACTATCCGCATCAATTATCGGGCGGTATGCGACAGCGCGTGGCGCTGGCGCGCACGCTAGCGGTCGATCCGCATGTCCTGCTGCTCGACGAGCCGTTTTCGGCAGTCGACGCACAGACGCGGATCGTGTTGCAGCGCGATCTGGCACGAACGCTGACCGAGAACGGCAAGACCGCGCTCCTGATCACCCACGACCTCTTGGAAGCAGTGACGCTGTCCGATCGCGTGCTGGTCATGAGCCGGCGACCGGGAGTCATCATCGAGGAAATCGTCATCGACATGCCGCTTCGCGCCGATCCAATCGCGCGCCGCACCGACCCCAAGGTCAATGAGTACGTGACGCGGCTGATGGACCGGCTCGACATCGCGCATACCTCACTGGAGCGCCAGTCGGTGGGAGGCGCAACATGAACGGCGCGTCGCGTTCCTCGCCGATCTCCACGGGCACCGTTGCGAGCCTGATCCTGCTCGTACTATTTCTCGCGGCGTGGCAATGGGGCCCGGGCCTGCTCGGCGTGCCGAGCTTTATCGTGCCGCCGCTGTCCATGGTCGGCAGTGAATTTGTCCACGCCTGGCAGTTCGATCATCTGCTCTTGCACACCGGCGTGACAATTGCCGAGGTGCTTGCCGGTTTTGTGCTCGGCAGTTTGCTCGGCGCGAGCATCGGCTATCTGCTCGGCATGTCGCCGACCGCCGAACTTGCACTCTCGCCCTACATCCTGGCGCTGCAAATCGCCCCCAAGGTTGCGTTCGCGCCGCTGTTCATTTTGTGGATGGGATTTACGGTCTATCCGAAAATCCTGGTGGCCATCCTCATCGTATTCTTCCCGGTGATGGTCAACGTGCTGACCGCGGTGCGCACCGTCGATCCCGATCTGATCAATCTCGCACGCGCGTTCAAGGCGACCCGAGCGCAGATTTTCTGGAAGATCGAGTTTCCGACCTCGATGCCGCCGATGTTCGCCGGCTTGCGCATCGGCGCGACGCTCGCCGTGGTCGGCGTCGTCGTCGGAGAATTAGTCGGCGGCAATGTGGGCCTGGGCTATCTGCTCACCTTCGGCGAGGGCCAAGCCAACACGCCGCTGGTGTTCGTTTCCATCATCATGTTGACCGTGGTCGGCAGCATTGCCTATTTCGCCGTCATTCTCGTGGAACGCCACGTGCTGCACTATCTGCCGCAACGCACGGCGATGGATCGCAACATTTAGCTGCGCGGTAACCGCTGCGATTCATACCGATGGCGCTACGGGAAGTGCTCGGCGTGCCAATCGGCTTCGAGTTCGGGATTGATCTTGGCGTCGATCACCAACACGCCTGGTGCGCCTTCGGCAACCCACGCCTTTACGGGATCGAGATCGGCAAGCGTACGCACCGTGACGCCGCGCGCGCCATGGCCGCGCGCTATCGCGGCAAAATCGGTATCGGGAAATTGCACGATGTCGACGGAAAAGCCCTGCCGGCGGAAATAGTGCACCTCGGCCGCATACGAGGCGTCGTTATAGACGAGAATGCACAAACGCAGCCCGAGCCGAATGGCGGTTTCGAGATCGGCGATCGACATGAGGAAGCCGCCATCGCCGGTGCCGAGCACGGCAAGCTTCTCGGGATTGGCCAAAGCCAAGCCGATAACGGACGGCAGGCCGAGACCAACCGACTGGAACGAGTGGCTCAGGCACGAGGCGCGGGCATTCGGCACCCGCAAGTAGCGCGGTACCCAGCCGCAGAAATGGCCTGAATCCGACGCCACCACGCGATCTGCCGGCAAAATGGCGTCGACCGCTTTGCTGAGCGTGCGCGGGTCGATGAAGCCTGTGCTCGATTCATCGGGCCATGGATAATGGTGATTGTCGCCTGCGCGGATGCGCTCGCGCACTACGTTCGATCGTCGGCCCCCTCCCTGCCCTCCCCCGCTTGCTGGCGAGAGTTGGGTGGGGGTTCTGCCGCGCCGTCCCAGTTCGTCCAGCACGGCCTCCGCCGTGGCCTTGGCATCGGCATGGACCGCAATCTGCACCGGCATCTGATAGCCGAGTTTCGGCACATCGATGTCGACCTGTGCCACCACGGCGCCGGGCGCGATCAGTTTGCCTTTCTTCGTCGTCCATTGGGTAAGGCTGGCGCCAAAAGCGAGGATGAAATCGCATTCCGAAATCAGTTCGTCGGCTACCGGCGATGAGAAGCCACCGCTGATGCCGACTGACCACGGATTGCCGGCAAACAAGCCGTGGCCGCACACCGAGGTCGCCAACAGCGCACCGACGCTGTCGGCCAGTGCGACGAGCGACTGTTCCGCATCCGCAATGACCGCGCCGCGCCCGCCGAGGACGAGCGGGCGTTTCGCCCGTGACAGCGCATCAGCCAATCGCGCCACGTCGCGCGGATCGGGATGCATGCGGCCCGGCGCCGGCGGCAAAGCGAGCGGCGGTTGATTGGTCGGCAACGCCGCGTGCTGCACATCGAGCGGCATCGACAGCACCACCGTCTGCCGGTCGCGCAACGCGCGTGTCACCGCCCGCAGTGTGTCGTCGCGCGCCGAGTCGACCGTATGCAGCCGTTCCGGCACCGCGCCGACCGCGCGCACCATATCGGCCTGCTCGATATAAAAATTGTTCTTCACGGCGCCGTTCGGCACGTCGCCGGCCAGCACCACGAGCGGCGTCCGACTCTTCGCCGCCTCGCCAATGCCAGTGAGCGCATTGGTCAGGCCGGGACCGGAATGCACGCTGACCAGCGTCAGTTCGCCGGTCGCCTTGGCATAGGCATCCGCCATGCTGGCGGCGTTGCACTCGTGCCGGGCCGAGATCAATTCGACGCCGGACTGCACCAGCGCGTGCGACACCTTGAAATTCGCGGTGCCGAGGAGCCCGAAACAGCGCCGCGCGCCGTATTGAGCGAGATCCGTGGCGATCACGCCGGCGACCGTGGGATTGCCGTTCATACGCCTCCCCTGCCTCACAAATACGAGGAAAATCCAAGCATTACAGCACCGTATCGCACACCCCGGAGATGCCAGGAAGGCCCGATTCCCTGGGCCTCCCCCGCAAGGTGATGAAGGATAATTCTTCAAACTTAAACGTTTAAGCTTGAAATATATTCTGTCTGCTGCCATGTTGGGCCCATTGAGAAAGGCTTTGGCGCATGAAGATCGCGTGCCTCGGCGGCGGCCCGGCCGGGCTCTATTTCGCGATCAGTATGAAGCTGCGCGATGCGAGTCACGACATCACCGTGTTCGAGCGCAATCGCTCCGACGACACCTTCGGCTGGGGCGTTGTGTTCTCCGACGAGACCTTCGACAATATCGCCGCCAACGATCCGCCCAGCGCCGCAACGATCCGTTCGCATTTCGCCTATTGGGACGACATCGCCGTTCATTATCGCGGCCAGCGGGTGGTGTCGGGCGGCCACGGCTTCATCGGCATCGCCCGCAAAAAGCTGCTTATGCTGCTACAGGAGCGTGCGCGCGAACTCGGTGTGAAACTCGCGTTTCAGACCGAAATCGCCAGCGCCACGGAGCTTGCCGCGTCATACGATCTGGTCGTCGCCGCAGACGGACTTAATTCCAAAACGCGGAGCGACCTCACTGCGCATTTCAAGCCCGCCGTCGACCTCCGCAAGAACAAATTCGTCTGGCTCGGCACCCGACAGAAGTTCGATGACGCCTTCACTTTCATCTTTGAAGAGACCGAGCACGGCTGGATCTGGGCGCACGCGTACCAGTTCGACGCCGACACCGCGACTTTCATCGTCGAGTGCTGGCCCGAGACCTGGGAGAAGTTCGGTTTCGGCGCCATGAGCCAGGACGAAACGTGCCGCACCTGCGAGCTCATCTTCGCCAAATATCTCGG
>DATCBO010000121.1:0-4170 GCA_036511795.1 Xanthobacteraceae bacterium | reverse complement strand
TCGGCATTTCTGCATTCTATCACGACAGCGCCGCGGCGCTGATCGATCAGGGGCGGATCGTCGCCGCGGCGCAGGAGGAACGCTTTACCCGGCGCAAACACGACCCCTCGTTTCCGCATAACGCCATCGCCTATTGCCTTGCGGACGTCGGCGTCACCGCCGACCAGCTCGATCATGTCGTATTCTATGACAAGCCGTTCCTGAAATTCGAGCGGCTGCTGGAAACTTATGTGGCGCTGGCGCCGCGCGGGTTTCGCTCGTTCAAGATGGCGATCCCGTTATGGCTGCGGGAGAAGCTGTTTCAGAAAAACCTGCTGCGCGATGAGCTTGCGAAATACTCCGGTGATTTCGACAAGAACCGGCTGTTGTTTTGCGAGCATCATCTGAGCCACGCGGCCTCGGCGTTTTATCCGTCCCCGTTCGAGCAGGCGGCCGTGCTGACCATGGACGGCGTCGGCGAATGGGCGACGACCTCGGCGGCGATCGGCAACGGCAATCGCCTCGAAATATTCCAGGAAATCCATTTTCCGCATTCGCTCGGCCTGCTTTATTCGGCCTTCACCTATTACACCGGCTTCAGGGTCAACTCCGGCGAATACAAGGTGATGGGACTGGCGCCGTACGGCGAGCCGAAGTTTGCAAAACTCATTCTCGACAATCTGATCGACCTGAAGCCGGACGGCTCGTTCCGGCTCGACATGTCGTACTTCGATTACTGCACCGGTTTCACCATGACCAACGATCGCTTCGCCAAATTGTTCGGCGAGCCGGTACGCGGCCCGGATCAATTGCTGACCAGTTTTCACATGGATGTCGCCGCTTCGATCCAGTCGGTGCTGGATGAAGCCGTGCTGCGGTTGACGCGCAGCCTCGCCAAGCAAACCGGTTCGCGGAATCTTTGCCTGGCCGGCGGCGTGGCGCTCAATTGCGTCGCCAATGGAAAGATCCTGCGCGATGGCCGTTTTGACAACATCTGGATCCAGCCCGCGGCGGGCGACGCCGGCGGCGCCGTGGGAGCCGCACTCGCCGCCTGCCACCTTTTCAAGGACCAGCCCCGCCGAACCAATGGCGCGGACGGCATGTCCGGTTCGTTTTTGGGCCCCGGCTTCCCGCAAACGGAGATCGAGCGGAGACTGACGGCAGCGGGCGCCAGGTTCACCGTGCTCAGCGAGACTGACATGATCGATCGCACGGCCAAGGCGCTTTCCGAACAGAAGGCCGTGGGCTGGTTTCAGGGCCGCATGGAGTTTGGCCCGCGCTCGCTCGGGGCGCGTTCGATCCTGGGCGATCCGCGTTCGTCCGCGATGCAGAAAACCCTCAATCTGAAGGTCAAATATCGCGAGAGCTTTCGGCCGTTCGCGCCCGCGGTATTGCGCGAAGACCTCGGGGAATGGTTCGATCTTGCTTCCGACAGTCCGTATATGCTGATCGTGGCCGACGTCAAAGAAGACAAGCGTCGCCGCATGAGTCCGGATGAAGCGGCGCTTTTTGGCATCGACAAGCTCAATGTTTCGCGCTCGCAAATCCCGGCCGTGACCCATGTGGATTATTCGGCGCGGATCCAGACCGTGCACCGCGATACCAATCCGCTGTTTCACGCTCTTTTGAGCCGGTTCAAGGCGCGCACCGGCTGTCCTGTGCTGGTCAACACCAGTTTCAATGTGCGGGGCGAACCGATCGTGTGCACGCCTGAAGATGCGTTCCGCTGCTTCATGGGCAACGAACTCGACATGCTGGTGGTCGGCAACTGCGTGCTGGACAAGGCCGAGCAGGATCCCGGCCTCAAAAGCAATTACAGCCTTTCACTGGAGGCCGATTGACGTGGTTTGCATCCGCTAGTCCCCGGCAAGACCCAGCATCAGGCGCATATTCTGCACGGCCGCGCCCGAGGCGCCTTTGCCGAGATTGTCGAGGCGCGCCACCAGAACCGCCTGACGGTGTTTGTCGCTGGCAAACACGTACAGTTCGAGCTTGTTGGTCTCATTGAGCGCCTCGGGCTCGAGCTTGCACGCCGCGTTGTCGAGCGGCATCACCGAGACGTGGGTACTTCCGGCGTAACGCTTCGCCAGCACGGCATGAAGCTCGGCGCCATCAGGGCTCCCCGGCAGCATGTCGAGTTGCAACGGCACGGAGACCAGCATGCCCTGCCGGAAATTTCCGACCGAAGGCACGAAGATGGGGCGCCGCGTCAGCTTCGAGTAAAGCTGCATTTCGGGCACGTGTTTGTGTTCGAAGCCGAGCCCATAGAGTTCGAACGCCGGCGCGGAGCCGTCTTCATAGCTTGCGATCATCGACTTGCCGCCGCCCGAATAGCCGCTGACGGCGCTGACCGTGACGGGATAGTCCGCAGGCACAATGGCGGCATCGACCAGCGGCCGAAGCAGCGCGATCGCGCCGGTGGGATAGCAGCCGGGATTGGAGACTTTGCGTGCCGCCCCGATCTTGCCCGGCTGATCCGGCGCCAGTTCCGGAAATCCGTAGGTCCAGTCAGCGGCGACACGGAACGCCGTCGAGGCATCCAGAATCCTGGGGGCGGCGGCGCCCATGTCGTCAATCAGCGCCACCGTCTCCTTCGCCGCCTCGTCCGGCAGGCAGAGGATGACGAGATCCACCTCCCCCATCAGCGCGCGCTTGGCCGAGACGTCCTTGCGCCTGTCCTCGGCAATGCCCTTGACCACGACATCGCCCTGTTGCTGCAGCCGTTCCTGAATGCCGAGGCCGGTCGTCCCGGACGCGCCATCGACAAACACGGTGGGCTTGACGGTCGCATCGACAGGCCGTGGCTGGGCGGCGCCGGTCGGGGCGGTGTCGGTCACGCTCATGGCACGTTCCTTTCGAAACCGTTGGTTTGGTTGGCAACGGCCTTTTCCTTCGCAAAAGCAGTGGGCCGCGCGTCTCTCATCAGTCCGGCAATCTGTTGCGCCCCCGCATCGGCTTGCGAGGCCAACGCCTCGGCGACTGCGGCATAGTCGGTCTCGGATTTGTGTTGGTTCAGCTTGAAACTGCCCTCAACCTCGTCCACCGACATCACCAGACCCACAATGGCTTTTTTCATCGCATCCAGCCGCCCCGCCGTCATCTTCGAGGACACCCAGGGCGGTTTCGGCGCCAGCCGGCTTTCGAATTTGGCGCTGAGCGCATCGAGATGGGAGGCGAGTTCGCCATCGGACAATCTCCGCACCTTGCCGGTAAGATGCACGGCCTGATAAAGCCAGGTCGGCACCTGGTCCGGCGAGGCGTACCAGTCGGGCGAGATATAGGCGTCGGCGCCGTTCACGGCCATCAGCCAGCAAGATTTGCCGTCTGCAAGCCCAGCCAGCGCATTGCCGCGCGCGACATGAAACGCCGCGTGCGGCGTGCCGTCATCGGCATAGGTGAGGTAAAACGGCAGCGACGAAGCCACCGGCCGCGCGCCGTCCCATGCGCAGACCGTGCCGAATCCGCGCGCTTGCGCAAAGCCGAGGCTGGCGGCGCGATCGGGCTTGAACATCGGAGGGGTATACATTCCAAACTCCTGCTTGACGTAGGAGCCGCCGGGACCGAACCGCGCTGTGCTGGAAAAAAGTGCCGCGGACCGGATCCGGCGGCAGGGGCTGATCTCTTAAACGCAGATCTCCGCCCATACCGCAACGGTACGGCGGCGGCGGGCGATGAGGATGGTCGCAGTGTCGATCATGGGCGCGGCTATAAGGCCGCGCCCGGTTTTGGTCAAGATGGGTTCGCTCGCTTCGCTCACGCCCCGGAATGACGAATGCCGTTGCCAGATAGCCTTTTCCGACTTCCAGCCCGCACTGGACGTGTTGTTGGTTGGCCACACCGCGCGGAGAATCGCCGCGGCGTGTCGCAGGCAGGAACCCATTTCCTTTGGTCGGCGCGGGAAGTCCCCGGTAGAATTTGCTGTAACAACCGTCGTGCTGGGGCGTCGGGGGAGCGTCGGTCATGAACCGGAAGCGGCGAAAGGCGGAGCTGGCGCTCGGAGCGGAAGCTCGCGGCGCGGCGCTGCCACGCGCCATCAGCAAATTTTCGCGTGCGGCGCTGCTGGCAGGTGTGGCCGCCAGCGCTGTGGTGACGCCGGCCTTGATCCTGAGCGGCGGCCTGGCGCGGGCGCAGACCGCGGGCGCCGGTGGCGCGTCGGGCGGCGGCACGGCCGGTGGCACCCCGGACGGAGGC
>DATCBO010000120.1:0-39825 GCA_036511795.1 Xanthobacteraceae bacterium | reverse complement strand
TTCGCGGTCATCCGCTCCTTTTTCTCGACCGCAAAGAAGCAGAGCTGGAACATCATCGACGCCGTGACCAGCGAGCCCTCAAACTTGGCAAAATCCCTACGCCTTTCGTGAGCTATCCAGCCAACCTGGGCAGTAACCTTTAGTCGGACACTGCGGGCATGTTCGCTCGACAGGGACTTCGTGCTGGCTGAGACGACAAGGGCCGAATTGATTGCAAGCACCATCGTGCACGAGGCCACTCACGCGCGAATCGAGGGCTGCGGCATCCATTACGAGGAGAAGCTGCGGCCACGGATCGAGGCGGTTTGTTTCCGCCGCGAGCTGGCATTTGCGAAGAAATTGCCGAATGGAGAGCAAGTGCGGGAGCAGGCGGAGCGCAATCTGGTTGCGTACGCCAAACAGGACTTTTGGACGGATGCAACCTTCGCCGAGCGTTTCGACAGGGACCAGATCGAGGCTCTTCGCAAACTCGGCGCGCCAGACTGGGTGGGACAAACCGCGCTGACCCTTCGCGCACCCTATCTTTGGACACGCCGGTTTCTCCAACGCGTGGCAGGTTTATTCCAAAAACGCTGACGCGAATTGGCCGTGGGACTTCCGCTTCGCCGTGCTAATGTTGCGTATAGCCTATTTTACCGAGATTGCACCGCCGATGCAGAGCCGCCGGTTGTTTTCATTTCGCCACCTCATTCCAAAGCTGGCACTGATATATGTAGCATCTGTTTCATTGATGATTTTATCGATAGTGGCAGTCAACCTGATCCCGAACGATCCAATTTTAAGGCATCTTCGTCAATCGCTTCCCACTGAAAATTACACCGTGCTGTTCGGCTCAACCCCGACCGATCAATTTGCCGAGTGCGCCGAGGCGACGGTGGGCATCAGCCCGAACAATTCCGCGCTCGGACTGATCGAGAGGTCGATACGAACGCCGACGCTGGGCAGCTGCGACCAAGCATGGCAATTCCTGAAGACGGGAACAAGCAACGCCGCCGACAACCAATGGTTCTATTGGAACGGCGCGCAAATCATCATGCGTCCCGCGCTGGCCTTGACGTCCCTTCTCAATGTGCGCGCTCTAACGTTGTTCCTGTTCGTGTCGTCCTTCATGTTCGCTTTTCTATCTTTGTATCGATACGGCCTCAATCTTGCTGGCCTTGGACTATTCGCAGGCCTGTTTTGTGTCCATTTGCAGTCGGCATTATTCCTTTTGCCTCATGCAATGGACTGGGTGATCGGTTTCGTGGCCTGCGGTTGGGCCGTAACCGCGCTCAAAGGCAACGCCCCGATATCCGCAAACCGATTTAGCTGTGCTTTTTTCCTTATCGGTTCGCTGGACGCGTTCTTTAGCCAGTTCTGCTATCCGTTGCTGAGCCTGACGATCCCCCTGTTCGGGGTGTTCTGGGCGGCCGGCTTCCAAAGGGAAAAACGCATGGTCGACAGCTTGGTACTTGTGTTGGCCGCGACATGCTTCTGGTCCATCGGTTACGCAGCGATCTGGTCGACGAAGTGGTTGCTCGCGACATTCTTTATCGATGACGTTTTTGCCAACGTATTAGGAGCCGCAAAGTTTAGACTGAACGGAGCGTCCGGCGAGATTGCGATGACCTTGGCCAAGAGTTTCATCAGTGTGCTGCGCGAAACTCAGGCCACCGCGATTTTTGCCGTCGTGTGCTTTATTACGAGCCTCGTGCCGCTCGTTCGCTTCGTAAAGACCTTGGATCGGCCGTGGGTGGATTTGTCTTCTTTTGTCATCATATGCGCGCTGCCCTTCGTATGGTTCGCCGAGCTTATAAATCTTACGATTATCCACGCATGGTTCGTCAGCGCCGGGCTCTACGTATCGTTTGCAATGCTTTTTTCGCTGTTGCTCACGAGTTGGAATGCGCAATCGAGCTCGTGGTATCGATGTCGACCAAGCAGGGAAAATCGCAGCGCATAAATGCCCGCTACAGAAGCAGGTGAGGGCAAAGGAGCTTGATTCCTAAGCGCTGTTATCGCTTTGATCGTTCAAGCAATGTCAGCGCGTCGCTGGCTGCGCCCCAAGGCATCGTCGCCGATTCAAATGAGGAGAAACTCAGCGCGGAATGCGAATGCGTGCATCATCTTTTCCGAGAAAAAATTTCGCCATTCCGGATTATCGCGATAGCTGCGCACATTGTCTTCGGCGTTGGAATAGTGCAGCAAGGCGCGGCCTCCAGCGGATCAAAATCCGCTACACCAAATGTCGATCCTGACCGTTAGCGGCCGTCAGACAACCGCAGGAGGCTGCACCCGCTCTGACCGCTTTTTCGGCTTCCCCCCCCCGCGGAGTGCGCCGCGTCCGATTGTGACGCTTCCGGCCAATCCGCCGCCGGGGGCATCCGACGAGGTCGGGTAGCGCGTCGTTTTGGGAATCGCGTGCCGCATAGCGCGGGTGCGAAGGAAAAAGCGCGCCGCGAGAACGAGAGAGCTTTGCTTTGCCCTTCCCCGCGTGCGGAGAGTCGAGGCCAGATCGGGACAAATCGCCGTCGGAGCCGAAAGAGGTTTGAATGACATAAAGTCGGTGTTATGTGGTCGCGATCGCATGCGGCCTCGACGGGGCGAGGCTGCGCCTCCTTTGACTGTTCTGTGACAGCCGGACATCGAGCATGCGCGTGAATGTCCCAATCTCGGTCGGGGGCTGGGCCCGGTTGTTTACCCGCTGGGACATCCTGGCGGTGCTGCTGATCCTCGGCTTGCTGGTGTTTCTCGGCGAGGCGAGCCGTCATCTGTTCGAACCGCTGGCCGAACTGCAGCAGCAGCCGCCATCGCTCGACCCGCGTCACCTGCCCGAATATGCGGCGCGCACCACGCTGCGCATGCTGGTCGCAATGGTGTTTTCGCTGATTTTCACGTTTACCTACGCGACGTTCGCGGCCAAGAACAAATACGCCGAGCGTATCCTGGTGCCGCTGCTCGACATTCTGCAGTCAGTCCCGATCCTGGGCTTCATTTCGGTGACGGTAGTGTTCTTCATGGAACTGGCGCCCGGCCGGGTGCTTGGCGCCGAATACGCCGCCATCTTCGCGATCTTCACCAGCCAAGCCTGGAATATGGCGTTTTCGTTCTATCAGTCGCTGCGTACCGTCCCGGCCGAACTCGAAGAAGCGTCGCGCAACTTCCGGCTCAGCCCGTGGATGAGTTTTTGGCGGCTCGACGTGCCGTTCGCCATGCCGCAGCTGATCTGGAACATGATGATGTCGATGTCCGGCAGCTGGTTCTTTGTCGTGGCGTCGGAAGCGATTAGCGTCGGCAACACCACGGTCACGCTGCCCGGCGTCGGCTCGTATATCGCGCTGGCGATCGCACATCAGGATCTGAAAGCAGTGGCCTGGGCGATCGCCACGATGCTGGTGGTGATCCTGATCTACGACCAGGTTCTGTTCCGTCCGCTGGTGGCATGGGCCGACCGCTTCCGCTTCGAGCAGGAGCCGGGAGGAGTCGCGCCGCAATCGTGGGTGTTCGACGTGCTGCGCCGGTCGCGCATCGTCGAGCGGCTGACGGAGCCCCTCGGCAAGCTGTGGCGGGCCTCATTGCGACCACGCCGGCTCGACAAGCCGTTGCCGGCCAAGCCGGCGCCACGTCGCAGCAATGGCTGGATCGGCGTCCTGTTCGGTTTTCTTGCGATCGCGGTCGCCGCGTACCTCTTGTGGCGCGTCGCCGAATTTTTCATCGGCGCAATCACGCTGGGCGATGTCGGGACCGCGCTGCTGCTCGGCCTGGCAACACTCATTCGCGTCATCGTGCTGATTGCCATCGCGACCGTTATCTGGGTGCCGATTGGCGTGTATGTCGGAACGCGCCCGCGTGTCGCCAACATGGTCCAGCCGGTCGCGCAATTCCTGGCCGCCTTTCCGGCGAATTTGCTGTTTCCGATCTTCGTTTCGGTCATCGTCGCCTGGCGGCTCGATCCCAATATCTGGCTAAGCCCGCTGATGATTCTGGGCACCCAGTGGTACATTCTGTTCAATGTCATCGCCGGTGCGTCGGCAATTCCGGCCGAGCTTCGCGCCTGCGGCGTCAACTTTCGGGTGCGCGGCTGGCTGTGGTGGCGGCGCATCGCCCTGCCTGCCGTGTTTCCGTATTACGTCACCGGCGCGATCACCGCGTCCGGTGGCTCCTGGAACGCCAGCATCGTCGCCGAGGTGGCGTCGTGGGGTAACCAGCACCTTCAGGCGGCCGGGCTCGGCGCCTACATCGCAAACGAGACCGAAGCCGGCGACTTTCACCGCGTCGTGCTCGGCATCATCGTCATGAGCCTCTATGTGGTCCTCATTAATCGCGTGTTCTGGCGTCCGTTGTATTTTTACGCGGAACGCAAGTTCCGGCTAGGCTGAGGAGAAATAACGATGACCGCCGCTCCCGCTCTCCTCGACATCCACGGTCTGCGCCAGTCGTTTCCGCGCGCCGACGGCGGCGAGCATCTTGTGCTCGACGGCGTCGAACTTGCGCTGCAGCAGGGCCAGATGGTCGGACTTTTGGGCCGGACCGGATCCGGTAAATCGACGCTGTTGCGGCTGATCGCCGGCCTGGCGCGGCCTTCCGGCGGAACTGTCACGTATCTTGGTCAGCCGGTGCTGGCGCCGGCGCCCGGCATCGCCATGGTGTTTCAGTCATTCGCCCTGTTCCCGTGGCTGACAGTGCTGGAAAACGTGCAGCTCGGCCTCGAGGCGCTCGGCCTGCCCGAGACGGAAATCCGCCAGCGGGCGCTGGCAGCCATCGATCTGATCGGGCTCGACGGTTACGAGTCTGCCTATCCGCGCGAGCTGTCCGGCGGCATGCGCCAGCGCGTCGGCTTTGCCCGCGCGCTCGTCGTGCATCCCAATATTCTTTTGATGGACGAGCCGTTCTCGGCGCTCGACGTTCTCACCGCCGAGACGCTGCGCACCGACTTTCTGGAACTGTGGGGCGAAGGCAAGTTGCCGATCAAAGGCGTGATCCTGGTCACGCATAATATTGAGGAGGCGGTGTTGATGTGCGATCGCATCCTTTTGTTCTCCACCAATCCCGGCCGCATCATCAGTGAGATCGCCGTAGACCTGAAGCAGCCGCGCAACCGGCTCGATCCGTTGTTTCGCGATCTGGTCGAGAAGATCTATGTGGCGATGACCGCCCGCAAGGCCTCGCCGGTCGCGATCGGAACCGCCGGCGAGCGGACGGCGACGATCGATACCGTGTTGCCGCGCGTATCCGCCAACCTGCTGTCGGGTCTGATCGAAACACTCGCCGTGGCGCCGTTCAACGGCAAGGCCGATTTGCCGGTGCTGGCTGATGAGCTGCATCTGGAACTCGACGAACTGTTTCCGGTGTCCGAATCGCTGCAGCTTCTTCACTTTGCCGAGATCGAGGGCGGCGACATCAAACTGACGGATGCGGGAAAACAGTTCGCCGAATCCGGCATGGACGACCGCAAGAAGCTGTTCCAGCGGCAGCTTCTGGCGTATGTGCCGCTGGCCGCGCACGTTCGGCGTGTGCTGCAGGAACGCACCAACCATGTG
The DNA here is from genome assembly GCA_036511795.1 of Xanthobacteraceae bacterium. GTDB lineage: Bacteria > Pseudomonadota > Alphaproteobacteria > Rhizobiales > Xanthobacteraceae > BOG-931. The sequence goes on along the minus strand of DATCBO010000120.1, from coordinate 34,306 downwards.
GCGCCGAAAAGCCGTTTTCTCGACGAACTTGAGGATCATATGAGCACCGACGATGCGGAAGGCACGTTGCGGGCCGTGACCGCATGGGGCCGCTTCGCCGAGGTCTACGCCTACGATGACGATTCCGGCGCCTTCAGCCTGGAAAATCCGTCGTAGGGCGAGCTTGTACGGCTCTGCCCGCGGGGTATGATTGTGACGGCTGGTGTTTCGAGCTTGCTCGAACGGGGACACCGGCCGGGTTACAGGGAGGCGACAATGTCTATCTTTAAGGATGCTCTCAGCGGGACACGTGCGCGTTATCTGCTGCTCGGATCGTTGACACTCAATCTGGTATTTGCGGGCGCGGCCGGCGCCGTGGCCTTGCAGCATGCCACCAAGCTGCCACCGCTGCAGCCCATCGTCGGCATGAATCGCGGTGTGGAGCAGCGCTTCGATCACATCGCCGCAGCGCTGCCGGCAAACGACGCCAACATCCTGCTCGCCGAATTTCACGCGCAGGCAATAAAGCTGGCGACCGCCGAAACGCAGGTGCGGCTTACCGAGCAGGCCGTCCGCGACAGCCTACGCGCGCAGCCGTTCGATCCCGCAGCGGTGCGCGCAGCCATGGCGCAAACCAGCTTGGCCAAGGATCGGTTCTACGAACTGATGCACGAGACCGTTGCCGGCGCCACGGCGAAAATGTCGACCGCCGGACGCCAGGCGCTTGCCGATTGGCGCCGACGCCGGGTCGCCGCGGTGGTGACGCAGTAACGGCGGTCGCGCCGGAGCGAGCTTAGGCGGCGCTGCGCCGCGCGTTCACTGCAATCGCCAGCAATGCGCGCTCGGCGATGATGTCGTCGAGCGCCGCGTTGCGGCGCGATGCCAGTACGGCGTCGGCGAGGTCCGCCATGGCGGCGACAAGCCGCGTGGCATTCCACAGTTTGAGCGCCGCTTCGACGAGCCGCTTACGGCGAAACTGCGCCGGAGGCAGCGCCGAGTCGATCGAGAAGCCCGTGCCGGCTTCGATCGTCATGCGCCATTTGTGCAGTTGTGCCACCTGGCGCTGGGCGGCGAAAAAGATCGAGCCCGGCGCCGTCCCTGCCGTGCGGGCTTTTGCCAGCCGGAATTCAAGCTCTGCGGTCTGGCCCGCAAAGGCCGCGTCGACGATGTCGTCGAGGGCCAGCGCCGACGCGTCGGATACGACGGCGGTGACATCGTCGACACCGACGCGGCCTTGGCCGTGGGCGTAAAGTGCGAGCTTGCGGATCTCGCTGCGCGAGGCGGCACGGTCGCCGCCAAGCAGCGGTAGCAGCAGCGCGCGCGCGTCGGGCGCAAGCGTCAGCCCGGCCTCGCGCATTTCGTCGTCGATAAGCCGCCCGCGGGCGCGCTCGTCGTCCGCATAGCACGGCAGCGCCGCAGCATTTTTTGCGCGCTCGACCAGCGCCCGCAGCGGCGCGTTGCGGGCCAGATTACCGGCCTCGATGACGACGCGGCATTCCGAGCCGCGGATGGCAAGCAGCGCCTCGACCGCGGATGCGATGTTGCGGCCGCCGGCCTTGACCCACACGGCGCGCCGTCCGCCGAACAGCGGAATGGTCTGCGCCTCTTCGACGAGCCGCGACGGCTCGGCCGCAAGGTCATCGCTTTCGAGCCGCGCCAGCGCGAACGGGTCGTTGACATCGTCGACCGATGCCTTGATCAGCGCATTGACGCGCTCGCTGACCAGACCGGAGTCCGGTCCGAACACCAGCACGACCGGCCGCGCCGGATCTGGGCGGACAATAAACGCATCGACGTCTGCGGCTTTGATCGCGACCATGGGTCAGTATTCGTATTTCGTTCATCCCTGCGCAAGCGGGAGGAGTCGGATTCGAGTCACGCCACCACGTTGACGATCCGCTGCGGCACGACGATCACCTTTTTCGGCGACTTGCCGTCGAGCGCTTTCTGGACTGCATCGAGCGCCAGCACCGCCGCCTCGATTTGGGCGTTGGCGGCATCGCGCGGAACGATGACTTCGGCGCGCTTGCGGCCGTTGACCTGCACCGGCAGCGTGATCGTGTCCTCGATCAGCAAATTGCGCTCAACGGCCGGCCAGGGCGCCTGCGCCACCAGCGTGTCGTGCCCAAGAGTGGCCCAGCACTCCTCGGCGAGATGGGGCATCATCGGCGCGAACAGCTGCACCAGAACGTCCGCCGCTTCGCGCATCGCCCAAGTGAAGTCGGTCGCGACGCTGCCATCTTCGGAGTCGGCGTCGCCAATGACCTCATTGAGCGTATTGGCGAACTCGTAGATATGCGCGACACACACATTGAAATGCAGCTTCTCCACGGCGTCGCCGACATTCGCCAGCGCTTTGTGGGTCGCCTTGCGCAGCGCCAGCGCCGGCGGCGAGAATTGCGCCGGCCGCGCGGCCGGCGCGCCGTGGCCGATTTCGCCCGCCTCGCCGACGAGCCGCCACAGCCGTTGCACGAAGCGCGCAGCGCCCTGTACGCCGCGCTCGGTCCATTCCACATCGCGGTCGGGTGGTGAGTCCGACAGCATGAACCAACGTGCCACATCGGCGCCGTAAGCCGAGATGATTTCGTCCGGGTCGACGGTGTTGCGCTTGGACTTCGACATCTTCTCGATCGGACCGATGACGATCGGTTCGTTCGTTGTGCTCAGTCTGGCGCGACGAGTCTCGCCCTCAAGTTCGATCGTTACCTCGGCCGGCGATACCCAGTCGCCGTTCTGCCGGCTGTAAGTCTCGTGCACCACCATGCCCTGCGTGAACAAGCCGGCGAACGGCTCGTCGATCCCGACATGGCCGGTCTGTTTCATGGCGCGTGTGAAAAACCGGCTGTAGAGCAGATGCAGAATCGCGTGCTCGATGCCGCCGATGTATTGATCGACTGGCATCCAGGCGTCAGCGATTTTAGGATCGTCAGGCTCGGCCGCGTTCTTCGGGTCGGTGAACCGCACGAAATACCAGGACGAGTCGACGAAGGTGTCCATGGTGTCGGTTTCGCGCCGCCCCGGCCCGCCGCATTGCGGGCAGGACACGTTCTTCCAGGTCGGATGATGGTCGAGCGGATTGCCGGGCCGGTCGAACGTCACGTCCTCCGGCAGCGTCACCGGCAAATCCTTTTCCAGCACCGGCACGACACCGCATGCGGCGCAATGAATGACTGGAATCGGACAGCCCCAATAACGCTGCCGCGAAATTCCCCAGTCGCGCAGGCGATAATTCACTTGACGTTGGGCCACCGGACGATCGCCGCGCTTCTCATTTTCCAGTCGCCGGGCGACATCTTCGCGCGCCTGCGCCGGCGTCATGCCGTCGAGGAAGCGCGAGTTGATCATGCGCCCGTCACCCTCGTAGGCCGTATTGGTAATGACGAACGATCTCGGGGCCTGCTCGGGCGGGCAGACGACCGGCGTGACGCCGAGGCCATATTTGTTGACGAAGTCAAGGTCGCGTTGATCGTGGGCCGGACAGCCGAAGATGGCGCCGGTGCCGTAGTCCATCAAAATGAAATTCGCCACATAGACCGGCAGCGTCCAGGAAGGATCGAACGGATGCACCGCCTTGATGCCGGTGTCAAAGCCCAGCTTCTCCGCCTTGTCGATGATTTCCTGCGCGGTGCCGTGCCGCTTGCACTCGGCGATGAATTCGGCGAGCGCCGGATTCTTCTTCGCCGCCGCTTGCGCCAGCGGATGATCGGGCGACAGCGCCATGAACTTGGCGCCGAACAGCGTGTCGGGCCGTGTGGTGAAAATCTCAAGCTCGCTCTCGCCGTCCGGCGTGGTTTTGGGATCGAGCGCGAAGCGGACCAGCAGCCCTTCGGAACGGCCGATCCAGTTTTTCTGCATCAGCCGGACTTTTTCGGGCCAGCGGTCGAGCGTCTCCAGCGCCGCCAGCAGCGGCTGCGCGAATTTGGTGATGGCGAAGAACCACTGCGTCAGTTCGCGCTGCTCGACCGGCGCGCCCGAGCGCCAGCCGCGGCCGTCGATCACCTGCTCATTGGCAAGCACAGTCTGGTCGACCGGGTCCCAGTTCACCTTCGACTGCTTGCGCTCGACGAGGCCGACGCGGAGAAAATCGAGAAACATTTTCTGCTGGTGCTTGTAATAGGACGGATCGCAGGTCGCGAGCTCGCGGCTCCAGTCGAGCGACAGCCCCATCGACTTGAGCTGCGCTTTCATCGCCGCGATGTTCTGGTAGGTCCACGCCTTCGGATGGACCTTGCGCTCCATGGCGGCGTTCTCGGCCGGCATGCCGAAGGCGTCCCAGCCCATCGGATGCAGCACCGAATGGCCGGTCGCGCGCTTGAAGCGGGCCACCACGTCGCCCATCGCGTAGTTGCGCACGTGCCCCATATGGATGCGCCCCGACGGATAGGGGAACATCTCCAGCACATAATATTTCTTGCTGAGATTGGTGTTCGGCGTGGCAAAGATGCCGCGCTCGTCCCAGACTTTCTGCCAGCGGGATTCGGCCTCGGCGGCGTTGTAGCGTTCGATGGGCATGGGCGGTGTTTAGCGTTCAAAGTGACGGGAGGCCAGTGCCTTCGACGCAGCCCGTGCAGGCGCCACGAGCATCACCCGTCCGGACTATGTTGGAGTTATTGACAACACCCACGCGATGTTGTTGGTTGCGCCGATATGAGGGCGGAGCTGCTGATTGACGAGCGGCATGTGTTGAATGACAGCAACTTCGCCGAAATCATGGTCTGGCGGGTCCCTCGTCCGGTGCGCGGCTCCCGCCATCGTTTCAAGTACCGGCTTGCTCTCATTCGCGATGGCACGTGTGTACTCCGCTACGACAACGAAGCGGGCAAGGGCGATCATCGCCACCTGGGCGACGCACAGCGGCGATATATCTTTACGGACGCTGATTCCTTGCTGGCGGATTTTTGGCGGGATATCGCGACTTTGGAGCCAATGAAATGAAAACCGTAACGTTGCAACTCGCTTCGCTCGACGATGTGAAGCGCCGCGCACGCGAAACTTTCAAGGGGGCCAAGCAAGGCTCACGCATTAGCTTTGCCTCGCCCGAACTGTTGTTTCGGCTAATAACCGCAAAGCGTTGGGAATTGATCCGCTCTATGGCAGGCGCGGGGCCAATGACGATCCGTGGAGCAGCGCGGAGGGTCGGCCGCGATGTCAAAGCCGTGCACGGCGACGTGCATGCATTGCTAAATGCTGGAATTTTGCACAAGACCGACCAGGGCAGGATCGTCTTTCCATTCGAAGCAATCCACGTCGACCTCATGCTGCGCGCAGCGTAAAGGATACAATGCAATACACCACTCTCGGTAAAACCGGGCTTCGGGTCAGCGTCGCCGGGCTCGGCACCGGCGGCTTTTCCCGTATGGGGCTCAAATCCGGTCTGGACGAGGACCAGTCGGCGCGGCTGGTTCTCGACGCCATCGATCTTGGCGTCAATTTCATCGACACCGCGCCGCCCTACGGCACCGAGGGCGTCGTCGGCAAGGCGCTCAAACAGGTCACACGCGACAGCGTGGTCGTCGCTACCAAATCGACCGTCCGCCGCGACGGCCAATGGTGGACACCGGAACGCATGGTGGCGAGCCTCGACAATTCGCTGCGGCTCCTGGGCACCGACTATATCGACGTGTTCAATCTGCACGGCGTCGAACCCGACATGTACGACCATGCGCGCAACGTACTCGCCCCGGCGCTGATCGAAGAGAAACGCAAGGGCAAAATCCGCCACATCGGCCTGACCGAAAACCCAATCGTCGATTTCACCAACGAGACGCTCAAGCGCGCGCTGAACGATCCCATCTGGGAAGTGTTCATGGTGGGCTTTCACATGTTGCATCAAGGCCCGATGCAGAATGTGTTTCCGCTGACGCAGAAGAACGGCATCGGCACGCTCATCATGTTCGCGGTGCGCAGCATCTTCGCCGACCCGCCGCGCGTAGCGCGCGAGATCAAGGCGCTCGCCGCCAAGGGGCTGGTGGATAAATCGCTCGCCGCGACCGACGATCCGCTCGGCTTTCTGGTGCGCGACGGCGGCGCCGCCAGCATGATCGACGCCGCCTATCGGTTCGTGCGTCACCAGCCGGGCGTCGACGTGGTGCTGTTCGGTACCGGCAATGCCGCGCATTTGCGCAGCAACATCGCTTCGCTGCTCAAGCCGCCATTGCCGGAGGCCGACCGCGCCAGGCTCGTCGCTTTGTTCGGCAGCCTGAAGGGCATCGGGCTCGACGGCCATCAGGGGCGTTAAGGCGTCGTCAGCTTTGGCCGTGGTCAGGTACCCTTATCGATCCCCCCGGTGTTGCCGAGATGCATTGCGATGCCTTGTCGGGGCATCTTTGATACCAGCACCGTAGATCGAGCGGAGCAAAATCCGGCCAGCGCTCCGGACCGCTGGGCTGCGTCAGCGCGCGCCCTGGATTTTCTCGCCGTTCAATGACTACTACACCCGCAGAGCCCTGGGAGGGACCGTCATGACGCTTCCGCGCCGGACATTTTTCAAGTTTGCAGCCGGTCTTGCCGCCGCCGCCAGCCTGCCCGAAGGGGCGCGCGCCGATACCTATCCGACGCGGCCGGTGCAGATCGTCGTCGACCTACCGGCCGGACTGGCGCCCGACGTCGCCGCGCGACTGATCGCACCGCCGCTGGCCGAGCGCCTCGGCCAGTCGGTCGTCGTCGAGAACAAGCCCGGCGCGGGCGGCAATATTGGCGCCGAATATGTCGTCCGGGCTGCGCCCGACGGCTACACGCTGCTGCTGGTGATTTCGGGTAACGCCGTCAATGCCACACTCTATCCGAAGCTGACGTTCGATTTTCTGCACGACATCGCGCCAGTTGCCTTCATCGGGGTGACGCCGTTCGTGCTTGCCGTCCACCCGTCCTTTCCGGCAAAGACGATTCCCGAATTCATTGCCTACGCCAAGGCAAATCCCGGCAAGATCAACGTTGCGACGGCCGGCGCCGGCACTGCACCGCATCTCGCCGGCGAATTGTTCAAGATGCTGGCCGGCGTCAATCTTGTGCAGATCAGCTACCGCACCAATTATTTTGCCGACGTGCTCAGCGGACAGGTGCCGGTCTCGTTCGTCGCTGTCGCCCCTGGCATACCCTTTTTGCGCGCCGGCAAGCTCCGCGGATTGGGCGTCACCAGCGCGGCCCGCATGAGCATCCTGCCGGATATTCCAGCGATTGCCGAATTCGTGCCGGGCTACGAGGGCAGCGGCTGGCTCGGCGTCGGCGCGCCGAAGAACACACCCGCCGCCGTCATCGACAGGCTCAACAAGGAGGTCAACGCCATTGTGGTCGATCCCAAGATGAAGCCACGCCTTATCACCTTGGGCATCGAAGCCGATCCGATGACGCCGGCGCAATTCGGCACGCTGTGCGCCGACGCCACCGCGAAATGGGCGAAGGTCATCAAGTTCTCGGGCATCAAGCTCGAGTGACTCGCGCGGCGGAATGGCGATCGATGGAAGGTACGACGATGAGAATCCACCGCAGGATTTTTCTGCAAGCCGCGACCGCAACCGCGGGGCTCACGGTCTTTTCGCGGGCCGCATCGGCGCGCGATTACCCGACGCGGCCCGTTCACGTCATCGTCGGATTTCCTCCGGGAGGGGCAGCGGACATATTTGCTCGCCTGATGGTCCCGCAGCTCTCCACCGGGCTCGGTCAAACATTCCTCATCGAAAATCGGCCGGGCGCGGGCGGCGACATCGCCGCCACCGCTCTCGTGCAGGCAGCCCCCGACGGCTACACGCTGCTGATCGCCAGCGTCGCCAATGCCATCAATGCCACGCTGCGCCCAAATCCTAATTTTCATTTTCCCGCGGATATGACGCCGGTCGCGGGCATCAGCCTTGTGCCGCTGGTGATGGCGGTCAATCCGTCGGTGCCGGCCAGGACGGTTCCGGAGTTCATCGCCTACGCCAAATCCAATCCGGGCAAGCTCAGCATGGCATCGCCAGGCATCGGAACCGCGGGACACGTTGCCGGCGAGCTATTCAAGATGATGACCGGCGTCAACATGGTGCACGTTCCGTATCACGGCGGTGCGCCGGCGATGACGGATCTGCTTGGCGGGCGCGTGCAGGTCGAGTTCGGTCCCGTGCCGGATGCGATCGGCTATATCCGGGCGGGCAAGCTGCGGGCACTGGCGGTGACGACGTCGGCGCGATCGCAGGCTCTGCCCGATCTGCCGGCCGTCAGTGAATTCGTGCCGGGCTACGAGGCGAGCGCCTGGTGGGGCATGTGCGCGCCGAAGAATACACCAACGCCAATCGTCGACGCGCTCAACAAGCAGATAAACGCCGCTCTTGCGGACGCGACCATCAAGGATCGGTTCGCCAAAATGGGCGGCAGTCCGATGCCGGGCTCGGCCGCGGAGTTTGGAAAGTTTATCGCAGCCGACACCGCAAAGTGGGCCAAGGTCGTCCAGTTCGCCCACATCCAGTCGGAATAGGTTTTCAGTGCGCCTCGGCGCGCACCTTGAACGTGACGATCCAGAGCAAAAACGCACTCACTCCCATCGCCGCGATGGTGCCTGCGACGGGCCAAGCCGAACCGCCCAGATAGGCGCCGATGGCGGCCGCGGCGATCGCGCCACACGACTGCTGCGAAAATCCGAGCAACGATGACGCCGTGCCGGCGCGATCGGGGAACGGCGTCAGCGCCGCCGCCATGGTCTGCGGCATCGCGAGCCCCATGCCGGCGAGATAGATCGTCATCGACCCAACGAGCCAGGTGACACCGGTGAAGCCAAAGGCCACCACGCCCGCCATCATCAAGCCGCCCGCGGCCATGATCGCGGTGCCGATGCCGATCATGGGACCAAGTCCAAGCCGCATCACTACACGCACCGCAATGTTGGTCCCGATCAGGTAGCCCAGAGATCCAACCGCGTAGGTCATGCCGAACGCGAGCGGCGAAAGCCCGTACACGCCCTGAATGACGATCGACGCGCCCGAAACCCAGGCATACAGGCCAACGAACGTCGTGGTCAGAATGGCGAGATGCGCGACAAAGCCGCGATGCGCGAGGACCGAGCGATAGAGGCTGCCCATCGTCGCCAACGAAAGCGGCTCCACGGCGCGTTTGTGCAGCGTCTCAGGGAGAAGCCGCGCGGTCACCGTGCCGGAGGCGATCGAGACAATCACCAGCAGGATGAAACTCGCATGCCAGCCGAATACGGTCTGCAGGACGCCGCCGATGAGCGGCGCAGCGATCGGCGCGAAGGCCTGGATCGACCCCATCAGCGATAGTTCACGCCCGGCACGCACACCGGAATAAAGGTCGCGCACCACCGCACGCGCCAGCACGATGGCGCCGGCACCACCAAGCGCCTGCACGAAGCGCGCTGCAATCAGCGCGTCGATCGACCGCGTCGTCGCGCATAGCACGCTGCCGAGGCCGTAAACGCAAATCGCCGCCAGCAGGACCGGCTTGCGGCCGAGGCGGTCGGAGATCGGCCCGTAAATAATCTGACCGGTCGCAAAGCCGATCAGGTAGCTGGAGATTGTCAGCTGCACCTGCGCGATCGGCACATGAAGCGAATGGCCGATATCGGGCAGCGACGGCACGTACATGTCCGACGACATCGGCCCGAGCGCGGTCAACGACGCCAACAGCAGGGTCAGTGCAAAGGTATTGGGACGCAGCATTAAGGCCTCGTCATTGCGAGCGAAGCGAAGCAATCCAGCGGACGCGGAAGGACCTGGATTGCTTCGTCGCGGAGCCTGTCATCGGGCCGCGCGACTTCGCGCGGGCCCGTTGGCTCCTCGCAATGACGGCGATCACCTCATTGCTGCACACGCCTTTCGCTAAAGCAAGACGGCCGCGCTAAAGCAAGACGGCCGGCTGGAAACCCTGCCGCGCGGCGCGCTCAGGGCTTGTTACATCACGTCTTGGCTGCATCAGGTCTTGACTGCATCAGGTCTTGGCTCAGGTCTTGGCTGCATAGAGCTGGCACCAGCCGCTCGGGCTGATGTCACCCTGAACGAATTTACAAGCATTCGGGGCCTGGAAATTCACGCAATTATCGCAGCGCTGCTGGCCTTTCGGCTGTGGCTGGTACTTGGCGTCCGCCTGGCTGATTTTCTGCTGCGCTTCGGCACGCGTCGTCACCGCGCCGGTTGCCGCGACACCAAGTGCCAGCGCCGCGTGCCTTAACACGATGCGACGTGACATGCGTTCCGAACCGCTCGTGCTCATAATCAGCTCCGTTGGGCTTCATTGACCGGGCACATGACCGCATCCGGCTGGATGGAAACGCCCAGGGCTAGTTTTTGTTCACAAGCCCAGAAGAGCTTCGGCGTGCTTGCCCAGGATCGTGTCGCGATCCGCCGCCGGAATGCCGAGCGAACGCACATGCTTTACGCAATCCATCATCCCCATGTCGTAGGGATAATCGCTGCCGAGGAATATACGGTCGGCGCCCGTCGAAGCGATCAGGAATTCGAGCGAGGCCTTGGAGTGGCAAATCGTGTCGTAGCGAAAGCGCTCCAGGTATTTTTCCGGCGAGTGTTTCAGATGCACCTTCGGCTCCGGCCGCACGTGCCAGCCATGCACCCAGCGCCCGCCCTGATACGGCGTGAACCCGCCGCCGTGCACCATCACGGGCTTGAAATTTGGATAGCGCTCCAGCACGCCGCCGAAGATCAGACACGCCGCCGCAATCGTGGTGTCGAGCGGGTTGCCGATCAGATTGCGGAGATAATAGGAGCGCAGCCGATCGGCGCCGGCGACGTTACCAGGATGAATCATAAAGAACGCATCAAGCTCGGAGGCGGCCGCCCACAGGGGTTCAAAGCTCGGATCGTCCAGATTCTTGCCGCCGACATTGGAGCCGATCATGGCGCCGCGCAGACCGAGCATCGTCATCACGCGGCGCAGTTCCTTGGCGGCTTCTTCGGGCGCCTGCATCGGCAAGGTAGCGATCCCGCAGAAGCGGTCGGGCTTCTCTTTGACGAGCCGGGCAATGCCATCGTTCTGAATGATCGACGCGGCGACGCCAACCGACGCCTCCTGACCATAGAGCCAAGTCTGCGGCGCACCGGACAGGACGTGCATGTCGACATCGGTCGCGTCCATGTCTTTGAGCCTGCGCTCGACATTGTGACCGCCGCGGGGAAACGGCCGGTACGGTACACCCGCAACTTCGATCAGCGAGTTATCGGCATCGAGCGGCGCGAGCTTTAGCCCCAGGCGCGGAATTTCCTTCTGCAGGATCTTGATGGTTTCGTCGTCAAGGACATGCGTATGGGTGTCGATGGTGCGCGGCAACGGCCCCTCCCCTCATTGGACGGCGTGTTGTGCACGCAACCGGCACAGCCACGCAAGTGATCCCGGTCCCGGCGGCAAGCGGCTCGATGTCCCCTTTAGCTTGCGGCGGATTTGGCTATAAAGAGGCCCGAAACAGCCTCACAGAACGCCTTCCCAGCACATTCGGAACGCAGCATGGACGCCAAGACGCCTTCGGAAACCGACAAGCACGCGCCGTTCAAAGGCCGCGTTGAAGACAACGCGCTGGTGCGCGGCCACGGCCGTTTCGTCGCCGATGCGCCGCTGCCGAACCAGGCCTACGCGTATTTCGTCCGCTCACCGCACGCCTTCGCCAAGATCGCGCGCCTCGACGTCGCGGCGGCCGCCAAAGCGCCCGGAGTCATCGGCATCCTGACCGGCAAGGATTTCGAGGGCATCGGCAGTATCGGCCGGCACCCGCCCGTCCCCGGACGCAACGGTACGACGCTCGTCATGCCGCACCGGCCGGCAATCGCGCTCGACCGCGTGATGCATATCGGCGAACCGGTCGCGATGGTCGTCGCGGAGACCCTGGCGGCGGCACAGGACGCCGCAGAGCTTGTCGGCGTGGAGTACGACGAGCTCACGCCGGTCACCGATGCGCGCGCGGCGCTTCAGGACGGCGCACCGCAATTGTGGCCGCAGGCGCCCGGCAATATCGCGGTCGATTGGGCCGGCCCGAATCCCAATCCCGACGCCAACACCACGGCGGTCGACACAGCTTTTGCCGCGGCGAAGCATGTCGCCAAAGTGGCGTTCATGAATCAGCGCATGCTGACCAATTCGATGGAGCCGCGCGGCGCCACCGCGAGCTACGATCCGGCAACCGATACCTACACGACGCGCACCTGCTCCCAGGGCGCCGGCCCAATGCGCGAGAATATCGTCGGCATCATGAAAACGCCGGCGGAGCGCGTCCACGTCGTTACCGAAGACGTCGGCGGCGCATTCGGGCTCAAGACCGGAGCGTATCCGGAAAACATTGCGATTCTCGTCGGTGCCAAGAAATTCGGCCGGCCGATTCACTGGATGTCGACGCGGTCGGAGGCGTTCCTATCGGACAACCAGGCGCGCGACATTTACTCCGAGGCTGAGCTCGCGCTCGACGAGAAGGGAAGGTTTCTGGCGCTGCGCGTGCGCAACGTCGGCAATCTCGGCGCCTACGTGGGCGCGGTCGGCGCCAATATTCCGACGGGGAATTTTACCCGCTGCCTGCCGGGCATGTACGACATCAAGCTGATCGACGTCTCAACCAAGTGCGTCTTCACCAACACGCTGCCGACCGCGCCTTATCGCGGCGCCGGGCGCCCCGAGGCAAGCTACGTGCTCGAGCGTGTGGTCGATGAGGCGGCACGCGCGACCGGCATCGATCCGGTGAAGCTGCGGCGGCGCAATCTGATCAAAAAATCGCAGATGCCGTACAAGACGGCGGTCGGCACCACCTATGACAGCGGCGATTTCGAGCCGCTGCTCGACAAGGCGCTGGAACTTGCCGACTACGACGGTCTCAAGCAGCGCCGCCGCGACGCGGCGCGACGCGGCAAACATCGCGGCTTCGGCATTTGCTGTCTGCTCGAGCATGCGGGCGGCGCGCCGACCGAGAGCGCCATGCTGACGTTTCCGGGAAACGGCACGCTGGTGATGGGGCTCGGCGTGCAGAATACCGGGCAAGGCCACGCCACGGTCTTTCCGAAGGTAATCGCCGAACATCTCGGCATCCCCGCCGATAAGATCGAACATCGCCATGGCGACTCGGCGATGGAGATCAAGGGCTACGCGTCGGTCGGCTCGCGATCGGCGATGACGGTCGGACATTCGCTGGTCAAGGCCATGGAAGCGATCGTCGAAAAAGGCAAGCCCATCGCCGCGGCCATGCTGGAAACCGGCGAAGCCGACATCGTCTTCAAGGATGGACGCTTTGAAGTCGTCGGCACCGACCGCCGGGTATCGCTATTTGATGTCGCCCAGCGCGCCGCGGAGATGAAAAAGGGCGGCGAAATCGCCGAAGATCTCGACACCAAGACGACGACCGAGACGCCGCTGTCGTTTCCCAACGGCGTCCACACCGCCGAGGTCGAGATCGATCCCGACACCGGCGCCATGACGATCGTGACCTACACGGCGATCGACGATTGCGGCCGAGCGCTGGACCACACCATCGTCGAAGGCCAGTTGCACGGCTCGATCGCGGCCGGGCTCGGACAGGCGCTGATGGAAAACATCGTTTACGATGGCGGCAACGGTCAGCTCATCACCGGTTCGTTCATGGACTACGCGATGCCACGCGCCGATGACATGCCGCCGCTGCGCGACGCCATGCTCAACGTGCCGGCGACGACCAATCCGCTTGGGGTCAAAGGCGTCGGCGAAGCCGGAACGACCGCCGCGATCTCCGCGGTGATGAACGCTGTGGCCGACGCCATCCCGGGCGGTGCCGCCGCTCATCTCGACATGCCGGCTTCGGCCGCGCGACTGTGGCAAGCGTACCAGCGCGTGGCTGCGAGGTAGCACGCTCGATCTCAATCTTGGCTTGCGGGCGGCTCTGACGCGGCCGATACTACTCGCCGCGCGGGGCCGCCATTGGCATTTGAGACGCGGCCATTCGCCCAACGAGAGGGAGGGATGATCGTGCGCCGTCTCCAATTTCTCTGCTCATTATTTTCTTCCTTCGCACTGGCCGCCGGGTTGGTGAGTCTCTTGGCAATCCTGTCGCTGGCAAGCCTGCCGCTGGCAAGCGCCGCCCAGGCGCAAGGCTCTGCCGCACTGACTGGCAAGGTGACCTCGGCGCAAGAGCCGGTCATGGAAGGCGTACTGGTCAGCGCCCGGCGCGACGGCTCCTCGATCACCACCACAGTGGTGAGCAATGCCGAAGGCATCTACAGTTTCCCGGCCGGGCGCCTGCCTGCCGGCCATTACACGCTGTCAATTCGCGCCGTCGGCTACGCGCTGCAGGGAGCCCATGCGACGGATGTAAAGGCGGTCGGCGCGGCGACGGCCGATCTGACCCTGACCAAAATTACCGCACACGGGCTTGCCGATCAGCTATCCAACGGCGAATGGCTCAACAGCCTGCCGGGCGCCGATCGCACCAGAGCGGCGCTGACCAATTGCGTCGGCTGCCACACGCTCGAGCGCATCATGAAATCGACGCACGACGCGGCCGAATTCATGCAGGTGTTCCAGCGCATGGGCACCTACGCGCCTGGCTCGACGCCGCTGTTCCCGCAACGCCTCGTTCCTGGCGGCAACAATTCCAACCGCTCGCCGATGCCGAAGCCGATCCAGCAGAAGATGGCCGACTATCTGGCAAGCGTGAACCTGAGCAACGCCGAAACACTCGACTTTCCACTCAAGCCGTTTCCGCGGCTCAAGGGCCGCTCGACCCACGTGATCATCACCGAATACGACCTGCCGCGCCAAGGCGCGCAGCCACACGACGTGGTGATGGATGCGGGCGGCACCGTTTGGTACTCGGACTTCAGTCACCAGATGCTCGGCGAGCTTGACCCAGCGACCGGCAAGGTGACGGACCACCCGATACCGACGCTGCGCCCGGACGAACCGAAGGGCTCGCTCGCGCTGGAATTCGATCCGCAGGGCAATCTGTGGCTCTCGATGATGTATCAAGGCGGCATTCTGAGATTCGATCCGAAGACCAAGGAGATCAGGGTTTATCCGGTGCCAAAGGAGTGGCTCGGCCCCACCACGCAGGAATCGATGGTGTCGCCGCAGCATGACGACGCCGACGGCAAGGTGTGGACCAACAATCAGGATACGCACCTAGTTTACCGAGTCGACGTCGCCAGCGGCAAATACGAGGACCTCGGCCAGGCAGTCGACAAGAACGGCGTGCACATCAACGCCTACGGCATGCCGACCGATGCGCAGAACGACGCCTATCAGCTCAACTTCGGCGGTACCACGATCGGCCGCATGGACGCCAAGACCAAGCAGGTAACGATCTGGAAGACGCCGCTGCCGTTCTCGCGGCCGCGCCGCGGCCGGGTCGATTCCGACAACATCCTGTGGTTCGCCGAATACGGCGCCAATGGCATCGGCCGTTTCGATCCGAAGACCGGCGCCATCAAGGAATGGCAATTGCCGACGCACTGGGACGAACCCTACGACGTGGTCAAGGCCAAGGACGGCGAAATCTGGACCGCCTCGATGCTGACCGACCGCGTGGCGCGGCTCGATCCGAAAACCGACAGCATCACCGAATATCAGCTGCCGCGGTCAACCAATATCCGCCGCGTCTTCATCGACGATCGCGCGCCGCGGCCGGTGCTCTGGGTCGGCAGCAATCACGGCGCCTCGATCGTCAAAGTCGAGCCGCTGGATTAGACGGGTGTCATTCCGGGGCGCGGGCGGAACGCCCGCGAGCCCGGAATCCATAACCACCGCCTGTGAATATGGATTCCGGACTCGACGCTGCGCGTCGATCCGGAATGACGCGATTGATGTGTGGTGCGCGGAGACCCGCCATGACCGATGCCAGGCCGCAGCCCCACGAACCGCTGCAAAAGACAATGCCGATGCTGCTCAGCTTCGTCGCCGGCTATGTCGACAGCTACACGTATCTGGCGCTGTTCGGCCTGTTCGCCGCGCAGGTCACTGGCAGCTTCGTCATCGCCGGCGCCGAGTTGGTCCGCCATGACGCCGGCGTCACCGGCAAACTCCTTGCCATCCTGGCGTTTATCGCCGCCGCTGCTGTAACCACCGCCCTTATCACGCTCGCCCGCGACAGTGGGCGCGCGCCGATGCCGTGCATGCTGGCGCTCGAAGCCGTGCTGCTCGCGGTCTTTGTCGCTATCGTTCTGCTCGGCCCGGATATCCGCGGCGCCGCCGACTGGCGCGGCATTGTTGCCGGCCTGTTCGCCGCCAGCGCCATGGGTACGCAAAGCGTACTGGTACGGCTGTTGATGAAAGGCATCCCGCAGACCAACGTCATGACCGGCAACATGACGCAGCTCGGTATCGCCATCACCGAGCTCGTGGTCGCCAGTAGGCGCTTCGCGCGAAGCACTCACGACGCCGCGGCAATCCACCACTATCACGCGGTCCGCGATCAGTTGCTGGTCGTGCTTTCGGTCGCTGGCGGCTTTCTGATCGGTGCCGCGGCCGGCGCGATCGCGTTTGTCGCCGTTGGCGTCAGCGGCGCGCTCGTTGCCGTCGGCGTGGTCGTGGCGCTTGCGCTTTGGGCGCTTGTTCGCGAACGCCGGTCTTAGGCCGCACCTCCCGTGGCCGCAGCGGCGCCCGGCTGTGCTCGTTGTTGAGATGCACGAGATGCTTGAGCATTTGCATGAAGGCAGAGCGCTCGTTCGCCTTGAGTGGCGCGAGAATCAGTCGCTGCGTGGCCTCAACAGCGGGCTCGATCTCCCGGATCATGCGACTGCCTGCCGCCGTGATATGCGTTGATTTGGTGCGGCGGTCGGCGGCCCCGTTGGTGCGTTTGATCAGTCCGCGCTTTTCGAGGCGGCCGACGACGTCGCCGACGGTCGAGCGATCGAGCGCGATCTCGTTGCACAGCGTGGTCTGGTCGAGGCCGGGATGTTTGCTGATGGCGACCAGCGCCGCATACTGCACCGGCGTGAAGTCGAAGGCCTTGGCCTGGTCGAGGAACAGCGCCGACGCAATCTGCTGCAGCCGGCGAATCAAGTGGCCGGGCATCTCGATGAGGTGGCTGTCGTCGTCGGACATCGGATCGCGGTTTATGCTCGGCTCTCGCGTTGACGGACACCCAAAATAATCGGTACACTGAACGATATTGTCAGTATGCTGATGAATTCGCCCGCACGCAAGCGCCGCCTGACTGAAACGGAGAGCAACCATGACCCAGCATCCCGAAGATATTCTTGCTGGCAAGAACCGGCCCTTCACCGGCGCCGAATATCTGGAATCGCTGCGCGACGGCCGCGAAGTCTACATCTACGGCGAGCGGGTCAAGGACGTCACCACGCACCCGGCGTTTCGCAATGCCGCGGCCACGATCGCGCTGCTCTACGACGCGCTGCACGACGCCAAGACCAAAGACGCGCTCACCGGCCCGACCGACACCGGCTCCGGCGGCTACACCATGAAATTCTTCAAGGCGGCGCGCACGAGCAACGAGGTGGTGGCGCAGCGCGACTCGATCGCCGCCTGGGCGCGCATCACCTACGGCTGGCTCGGCCGCAGCCCCGACTACAAGGCGGCGTTTCTCAACACGCTGGGCGCCAATGCCGATTTCTACGGCAAGTTCGCCGGCAACGCGCATGCCTGGCACAAGCGCGCGCAGGAGGCCGTGCTCTATCTCAATCACGCGCTGGTCAATCCGCCGATCGACCGCAACAAGGCGGTCGAAGACGTCAAGGACGTCTACATCACCATTCAGAAAGAGACCGACGCCGGCATTTACGTGTCGGGCGCCAAAGTGGTGGCGACCAATTCGGCGCTCACCCACTACAATTTTCTCGGCCAGAACATGGGCCAGGAGATCAACGACCCCGCCATGGTGGTGATGTTCATCGCGCCGATGAACACGCCCGGCATCAAGCTGATCTGCCGGCAGTCCTACGAATTCGCCGCAGCGGCAACCGGCAGCCCGTGGGATTATCCGCTGTCGTCGCGCTTCGATGAAAACGACGCCATCTTCGTATTCGACAACGCGTTCATCCCCTGGGAGAACGTTTTCATTCACCGCGATGTCGACCGGTTGAAGAATTTTTATCCGAAATCGGGCTTCTTCAACGGTTTCACCATGCAGGGCTGCGTGCGGCTCGCGGTCAAGCTCGATTTCCTGATCGGCCTGCTCTACAAGGCGGCGCGCGCGACCGGCGTCGAAGGATTCCGCGGCGTACAGGCGCAGATTGGCGAGGTGGTCGGCTGGCGCAACCTGTTCTGGTCGCTCAGCGACGCGATGGCCTACAACCCCGAACCGTGGGTCAACGGCTACGTGCTGCCGAACTCGCGCGCGTCCAGTACCTACCGGCTGTTTATGACCGAGGCCTATCCGGCGATCCGCAACATCATCGAGAAGGTGGTGGCGTCCGGCCTGATCTATCTGCCGTCGAATGTGCGTGATTTCAAAAATCCCGACATCGACAAATATCTGGCCAAATACGTGCGCGGGTCGAACGACATCAATTACAAGGACCGCATCAAGACCATGAAGCTATTGTGGGACGCCATCGGCAGCGAGTTTGGCGCCCGCCACGAACTCTATGAGATGAATTATTCGGGCAGCCACGAATTGGTGCGCATCTTCCCGCTGCAGCAGGCGCAGTTCAACGGCGAATTCCAGCAAATGATCGGACTCGCGGAAAGCTGCATGGCGGATTACGATGAGGATGGCTGGAAGCACCCGGCGTACCGGGACGGCTCGGATGTCAGTGCGCTGCCGAAGAAGTGAGGCTGCGGATGGATCATCTTAAGCGAGTAACAGAGGAATTCACCCGGCAGGCACAGACATTCGCAACCTGGGCCGAGAAGGTCGATGCTGACGTTGGGGCGCGCTTCGGCGGCGCGCTTGGCGAAGCGGCCCGCGGCCGGTTGATCGATATCGCCTGCGGACCGGGCGTCGTCACCGCCGCGCTGGCGCCGAACGCGGCCTCCGTGGTGGCGTTCGATGCGACGGATGAGATGCTGGCAAAGGCCAAGGCCCGCTGCGCCAAGGCCGGTCTGAGCAACGTCGAATTCAAAAGCGGTGACGCCGAGCATCTGCCGTTTGCGGATGCACAATTCGACGGTGCCGTCACCCGCGCTGCCTTGCACCATTTCGCCGAGCCGCAAAACGCGCTCAACGAGATGTTCCGCGTGCTTCGTCCCGGCGGAGTTGCGGTGATTGCCGACGTGACCTCGTCCGAGAATGCCGATGAGTCACAATTGCACAATGCCATCGAGCGGCTGCGCGATCCGTCTCATACCCGCATGCTGCCGGCATTGGCGCTCGATGGCGCGGCGCGCCAAGCCGGCTTCCGGGATCTACAGGCGGCGACGTGGGACATGGACCGCGAACTTGAAGAGTGGCTTGCGATCGTGAGCGATCCCGTCCGCTCAGACCCAGTGAGGATTGTCGTGCGCGCGCTCGCTGAATCCGGACGCGGCGCCGGCATTGGCCTGTCGATCAAAGACGGACAGGTCGTGTTCTTCCATCGCTGGGTGTTTATCAAGGCGACGAAGCCGAGCCGCCATTAACTCCACCGCAGTTGCGGGCGCCGCGCGATCTGCTTTTTTAATGCGCGACCTCGAATCCTGCGGTGATCTGCACGCTCAACGTGTCAGTCCCGGCGGAAATCGGCACGGCGGCGGACGCCGCGTACATGCGCGCCATCGGCACCGGCGCGCTGCCGGCCGGCAGCTCCGTGATCCACGCCACGCCGCCGAGCTTGAGACCGGCGCTCTGAGCATAGAGCTCGGCTTTGCGCCGCGCATCCGCCAGCGCCGCCTGCCGCGCCCGATCGAGCACTTGCGACATGTTGGAGTGCAGAAACTGCACGCTGCCCGAATCGGTCGCGCCGGCTTGGATCAGCGAATCAAGAATCTCGCCAACCTTGCCGATCTGGCGAACCTTGATACCAAGTTCGTTGGAAACCGAGAAGCCGACGAGCTTCGGCGGACCGTTCTGCTGTGGCGGGCCGTAAACAGGAGACACCGAGAAACGCAAAGTCTGGATGTCGTCGGCGGCGATGCCATCCGTCTTGAGCGCGACATTGAGCGCCGCCATCACCTTGGCGTTGGCGTCGCTTGCGTCCTTGGCGGTCTTGGCTTGGCTCGTCACGCCGCTCGCGATCTCGGCGTAGTCCGGCGGCACGGTAACGCTGCCGCTGCCGGCGACGATAATCCGCGCTGGAGGCAACGGCGGCGGCAACCCCGGCGGCTGCTGTGCGAGCGCCGGCCCGGCGGCAACGATGAAAGCCGCGAGCAACGCGGCATTAACGGCGAAAAATGCGGTAAGGCGCTTTGCTGCCATTGGAGCCCTCTCGGTACAGACTTGGTAACCCTCTCGGTACAGACTTGGGAATCCTCTCGGTACAGACTTGAATTTGGTGTTTGCTCGCGCTTTGCGGAACCAATAAGGCGACTCCCTCACGGGCCACGGTCGCTGTCCGCATACCAAATCTTACCTGCAACCTTCTTAAATCTTATTTCCAGGTCTTCCGCAGAATGCGCAGCCAATTGCGAAAGCACAATTTCTCGATCAGCTTTTCGCTGAATTCGCGCCGGCGCAGCGCCTGCACAAGCTTTTGCAGGCCGGCAGCATTACCAAGCTCCTCCGGCACCAGCGCGCCGTCGAAATCGGAGCCGAAGCCGACGCCGTCTTCGCCCAGGCGTTCGATGAGAAGCTCGACGTGCTGCACGATCAGGTCAAGCGGCGTGTTCTTGTCTCGCGCGCCATCGGGACGAAGGAAGCTGACTGCGAAGTTGACGCCAACCAGGCCACCGGATTCGCGGATGGCGGCGAGCTGTTTGTCGGTCAAATTGCGCGAATGCGGACTGATGGCGTGCGCGTTGGAGTGCGTCGCGACGAGCGGCGCATCGGACAGCGCGGCAACGTCCCAGAACCCGCGTTCGTTGAGATGCGACAGGTCGATCAGGATTTTCAGGCGGTTGCAGGCGCCGATCAGCGCCTTGCCGAGATCGGTCAGACCCGGGCCAGTGTCGGGCGACGACGGACAACGAAACGGCACACCGTGGCCAAACGCATTGGGCCTGCTCCACACCGGCCCGAGCGAGCGCAGCCCAGCGGCGTGCAACACATCGAGCATCTCGAAGTTCGAATCGATGGCTTCCGCGCCCTCGATATGCAGCACGGCGGCGAGCGTATTTTTGTCCAGACAATCGTCGATATCGTCGGCAGTGCGGCAAACGCGCAGGTGCCCCTTCGCCTGCCGTTCGATGCGGTAGAGCAGCGCCACCATGGCAAGCACGGTGCGCTGCGCCTCAGCCAGATCGACGCCGGGAGGTTCGGGCGTACTGGTGAAATTGGGGGCGGGCGTTTGGTTGGTCGCAGCCTTCTTCTCGGTCGACGGCACGAAGATCGCAAACAGCCCGCCGGCGAAACCACCTTTGCGCGCCTTCGGCAAATCGAGCTGGCCCTTGTCCTCGCCCTGCAGGAACGCCGAAACGGCGTCTCCCCCGGCACGCCGATTGAGGCGCAACAGGGCGTCATTATGGCCGTCAAAAACTGGAATACGTTTGGGCGAAGGCAAGTAATTCTCCGGTGCGAATTGGCAAAGCGGCGGTTGACGCGCATCCGCATCATTGACCGCACGGGGCACAATTGGCAACGCCAATGACATGGCGTGCCTTGCCAGCGCAAGCACGCCGCTATTGCCCGGGCGCGGCGAGTTTGTCTCACCGCGCGAGATGTTTTAGCTCAATCCACCCGCGCGCCGGACGCCTTGACGATCGGCGCCCATTTCTTCAGCTCGGCGTCGATGAATTGCTGCGTCGACTCCGGTGTCGAGCCGGGCGTCGGATTGATCCCGGCTTTTTCCAGCGCGTCCGACACTTTGGGATCAGCCATCGCCTTGTTTATGGCCGCGTTGAGCTTGTCGACGATCGGCTTCGGCGTGCCGGCCGGCGCGAGGATCGCGTTCCAGGTGTAACACTCGTAGCCTTTTATGCCTTGCTCCTGCAGCGTCGGGAGGTTGGGCATCGATGGAATGCGCGTCGCCATTCCGGCACCGAGCGCGTGCACTTTGCCGGCAAGCGCCAGCGGCATCGCGGTCGGCGTCGCGTCGAACGCCATCGAGATCTGGCCGCCGAGCAGGTCGGTGTCCATCGGCGCGGACCCCTTGTAGGGCACGTGGATCATCTTCAGCCCGCCGGCATCCGCCGCGAACTCCGCTCCACACAAATGCAGGATAGAGCCGACGCCCGAGGAACCATAAGAGTATTTGCCCGGATTCGCCTTGATCAGCGCGATCAGACTTTTGACGTCGGTCACCGGAAGCGACAGGTTCGCCATCAGGATCGTCGGCGTCACTCCGATGCGCCCAACAGGCGCAAAGGCAGTATCAGGATTGTAAGGCAGGTGCCGGTAGAGGGCGGGATTGATGGCATTGGTCGAAACCGTTGCCATCAGCATGGTGTATCCGTCAGGCGACGCCTTGGCGACAGCGGCGGCCCCAATCGTGCCGCCAGCTCCGCCGCGGTCTTCGACCACGACGGTCTGTCCCAGCAGTTCGCTCATTTTCCCGCCGAGGACGCGCCCGACGATATCGGTCGGGCCGCCGGCAGCAAATGGAATGATCATTTCCATCGGGCGCGATGGAAATTGCTGTGCGGCTGCCGGCACGCCGGCTAAGGCGACGATCGCCACGCTCGCGGCCGCGAATGCATGCCGCCGATGATGCTTTTTCATGAACTTCCCTCCCAAATTTTTTGTCAGCATATCACTTTGGCGCGCCCGTTCCATCACGGATCACGCCGCCAACGGCGACGTTTTGAC
The DNA here is from genome assembly GCA_036511795.1 of Xanthobacteraceae bacterium. Taxonomy (GTDB): domain Bacteria; phylum Pseudomonadota; class Alphaproteobacteria; order Rhizobiales; family Xanthobacteraceae; genus BOG-931. The sequence goes on along the minus strand of DATCBO010000120.1, from coordinate 11,607 downwards.
CGATTGAATCTTGAAATCTGGTCGCGCCCTGAAGCCTTTGCCTCCGATGCGGCGCCCGTCATACGCCTTGCTGCATGCCGTGGACGATGCCCTCAGCACGGCGAGCGGCGATACGCGGCCCAGCACCACGCACCGTATCGATCATGGCGAGCGCTTCGTCAGGCTCGCGGTCGCCGCGCCACGCCACATGCCCGTCTGGCCGCACCAGCACCAGGGCGCGCTCATACAGCGCCGCTGCTTCTGGATGATCGAGGCGATGCACGGCAAGCGGCACGCCGCGTCGAGCTGCCGCCTGCACGATTGCTTCCACCGGAGCACCGGAAAAATTCAGCAGCGCAAAGCCGTCGCCGAACAGATCGAGCGTCGACTTGCCAGGCGCGAGCCAGACATGCGGCGCGCGAGCGCCAGGGAAAGTCGTCGGCACATAGCCGACGGTATCGTCGGCGGGTATCAGCGCTCCATCCGGCACCACTATCGGCGACGGATGATAGATATAGCCGAGGTGGATGCCGACCGGGTGCCAGCTCTTCTCGTTCTCCTCGACCATCTGCGCGCCGATCGCGTGGCGCGCGGCGTCGCCTTCAGGCGTCGGCGAATAGATTTCCGCGCGCTGTTTGGCGCTGATCAGGCGGCGATAGTTCTTGAGCGAGACCTCGGCGGCGCGCGCCGAGGTCGGACGCCGCTCTGTGTCGTAGCTTTCCAACAAACTGTCGCCACCCCAGCCGTCGAGCATGGCGGCAATCTTCCAACCCAGATCGAACGCGTCCTGAATTCCGGTATTCATGCCGAGCCCGCCATTCGGCGGATGGGCGTGGGCCGAATCGCCGGCGAGAAAGACGCGGCCGTCCGTGAAGCGGTCGGCGACCGTACACTTTCGCGTCCACAGATCCTTGTGCTCGATCGTGTAGGCGACGTCGCCGCCCATGCCGCGCCGCATCAGCGCGGCTATGTCGGCTTTGTGCAAGCGCTCCTCGTCGAGATCGACAAGCTGGAGCCGCCAGAGGTCCTTGCCGTCCACAATCGACAGAAACGACCAAGTGCCTTCGGGCCCGACGAACACGTAGCGAAAGGCTCGCCCCTTGTTGTGTTGCGGGTGAAGATCGGGAATGCGCAGATAGACGGTCATCGCCCAGTCGATGTGCAGCGCGCCGCGGATCGCAATCCCAAGCAGCTCGCGCACCGTGCTGGAGAAGCCATCGCAGCCGATCAGATATTGGGTGCGGACAATTTCGGTTGCGCCGGTATTTTCATCCTTCAGTGTCGCGGTGACGCCGTCAAGGTTCTGCACAAAGCTCTCGAGCCTGACCCGATGGCGCAACGTGACGTGCGGGAATGACCGCGCATTGTCCTGCAGGATCGGATCGAACCACGTCTGCGGGCACGGCATGCCGCGCTCCGGGCTGCTCGCAATGTTGCCGAGCTCGGCAAGCGCCGGCGTACGGATGCGGCCGAGTTCGTAGCCGCGCATATCGGTAACGAACACGCTGTCGAGTGGCCAATCCGGCGGAAAGCCCCAGTTGCGAACCTTGTCGACGATGCCGAGCTGCCGACAAAACTCCATGGTGCGGACGCTCACCTCCAGCATCTTGGCGGGGTTGAGCTTGTTCTCGCGCTGTTCGATCAACAACGTGTTGACGCCGCGGTATCCAAGATTGGCAGCGAGCGCAAGCCCGATCGGACCGCCGCCGACAATCAGCACCGGTGTTTCAACGACGGGAAGATTCTGCATCGTCTCGGCCATCGTTTTTCAAAACACCGCTTCGCCCGCCTTCTTCAGCCGAGTGGTCCAATACTCCCATGCCCGTCCGATCGGGCGCGGCTCGAGATTGAAAGCGCCGGCCTTGGCGATTTCCACCTTCGTCAACGGACTGACGCCGCCGAGCATCTGCGCCTCGCGCTGCATCTCGGCGTTGCGGCAGGAGAACACCGAGCGGAACACCAGTTCCTCGAGTGTCGTTCCGGCCACGGTCGCGCCGTGCCGGCGCATCAGCACGATCCAGTGCGGCCCGAGCGCGCGCGCCAGCGAGCGGCCCTCCTCCGGCTTGGCGACGATCAGATCGGTGTCGCCAAATTCGTCGCGCTGATCCCAGAACGGAATTTCGGCCCCCATGGTGGCACCGAGATGATCGACCGGCTGCAGCGGCACACCAGAAATGCAGAACGGCATCACCGCGCGCGCGTGATGATGGCACACCGCATGCACGTCAAGCCGGCTGCGGTAGATCTCGCCGTGGATTACGCGTTCGCCGTAAAGCACTGCGCTGGTCGGCGCCGCCGACTGCGAGTCGAGCGTGAACTCGAGAACGTCATCCGGCTCGATCAGCTCCGGGCTGCGCGAGCGCGCCAACAGATAGCGCGCTGGATCGGATGGATGCCGCACGCTGACGTGACCGAACGCGTCGAGCACGCCCTCATGGGCGAGAATGCGGTTAGCAAGCGCGACCTGTGCGCGCGCCTCGTCGAGCGTTGGCATGGGAGAACTTTTCTGGGTGTGACTTTAAGCGCGGGGCGGTTGTTCAACATGTCGTAAGCCGGCATTGGCATCGGCGCCATACCTTTGTGCATGTCTTTGTGCTCCCCTGGCGGCGCGCGAACGACGTTCAAAGCCACACCCGGGCTGTGCGCAGATTTGCCGCGCCCGGCGCGCCGCATGAGAGGGTACCGAAGCGAGACAGAAAGAGGCGGGTGTGGGGCGCGGCATCATTCTTGCGGGAACGCTGCCGCCGGCCGTGCACCGCCTTGTCCGCGACTGGGCGGCACGGCACCGAGCCGAATTGTTGGACAATTGGGATCGCGCGCGGACCCGACGTCCGCTTTTCCCCGCACGCGGGGAGAAGGAGAAGCGCCCGCAACCCCGCGACAAATCGTTGGTGGGCCTCCCGGCGCTTCTGGAGTAAGGTCAGGGACAAACGGGGCAACGCGCACCACGCGGCGGCAAGATCGCGGCCATGCGGCGCCTCCGAACGAACGGGGACGGGAGGATCGCCATGACCAATGTTGCAACTATGACCGGCGCCACGGCGTCGAACGACCGCGGCGACATGGGCCACGTCGTGGCGCGGCTCGAGCGCCTGCCGTACTGCTCGTGGCATCTGAAGATGCGGCTGATCATCTGCACCGCATGGTTTTTCGACGCCTTCGACTCGATCGCCATCGCGGTCGTGCTGCCGCCGCTGATCGGGATGTGGCATCTCGTGCCGCAGCAGATCGGTCCGCTGATCGGTATCGGCTTCCTCGGCCAGCTGGTCGGCGCGATCACGTTCGGCTGGATCGCCGAGAAATGGGGACGCCGCTCTTCGATGCTGGCGACGCTGCTGATTTTCTCGCTGGGCGCGTTGGCTTGCGCTGCGGCGACGAGCTACACCATGCTGTTCTGGCTGCGCTTCGTTCAAGGCATCGGCCTGGGCGGCGAGATTCCGCTGATGGCCGCCTACGTCAACGAATTCGCTCATGCCAAGAACCGCGGCCGGTTTTCGGTTTCGATCCAGGTTCTGTTCTCGGCCGGTTTGCTGGCTGTCGCGTTGGTCGGCGTCTATGTCGTGCCACACTGGGGCTGGCAGTGGATGTTCATCATCGGCGCCGTGCCCGGACTGATCGCAATTCCGATGCGCATGGTGCTACCGGAATCACCGCGCTGGCTTGCCAGCCAAGGGCGCTACGACGAAGCGGACCAGGCGATTTCGCGAATCGAAGCCATCGCCGCCCACGAGGGGCTCGTCGCCGCGCCGCTGCCGGCCGAGATTCCGCCGGTAGCCGAGGCGCGGCCGAAGGTCGCTGATCTGTTCAAAGGCATCTATCTGCGCCGCACCATCTCGGTGTGGTTCATCTGGATCGGCGCTTATTTCGTGTCGTACGGCATCACCGCGTGGATGCCGACGCTATTCCGTACCGTTTATCATCTTAGCGTCCAGCAATCGCTGAACTACGGTCTGATCAACAACGTGTTCGGGCTGTGCGGGGCGTTCATGGCGCTTTATCTGATCGAGGCGATCGGACGGCGCCGCCTGTTCGTTCTCAGTCTCGGCGGCTGCGCCATCTCGCTCATCGCGTTCGCGTTCGTGCCGCAGCTCAGCGCCACCGGAACGCTCGCGCTGGCGTCCTGCGGATTTTTCTTCCTCAGTTCCACATTGCTGTCGCTCGCCACCTATACGGCCGAGATCTATCCGACGCAGCTGCGCGCGCTTGGCGGCGGCGTCGCCAGCTCGTTTCAGCGCGGCGCATCGGTGGTGGGTACGACCCTAGTCGGATGGGTGCTGCCGTATTATGGTATCAACGCCGTCTTCGTGATGTTCGGGCTGTTTGCGTTGCTGGGCGCGGTCACAGCCTTCTTCTTCGCCATCGAGACTCGCGGAAAAGTGCTCGAACATGTATCGCCTGCCGTGTAGCCAACTGCGGACCGAATCATGAATAACGAAGCCACGCGCAGCGGCGCGTATGCCGATCTGCCAGGCGTGAAGCTGTGGTTCATCGACAGCGGCGGTGCCGGCGTGCCTATCGTGCTGCTGCATCCGAACACCGGCACGGTCGCGATCTGGCAGCCGCAGATTTCAGCGTTTGCGCAGGCCGGCTATCGCGTCATCGCGTTTGACCGCAGAGGCTGGGGCAAGAGCACGCCAGATCCTGCGGCAAGCTCGGAATCAGGCGGCATCGCCGCCGATCTGCACGCGCTGGCCGAGCATCTGCGGCTCGACGCCTTTCATCTGGTGGGCGTCGCCGGCGGCGGTTTCATCGCGCTCGACTACGCGGCCTGGTATCCGGAGCGGGTGCGCAGCCTCATCGTCGGCGCCAGCACCGGCGCCATTGAGGACAAGGATGTGGCCGACTTTATCGCCCGCATCGGCATTCCCGACATCAGGAAGCAATCCGCGCATTATCGCGAAATCGGCGCGTCGTATCGCGGCGCTAATCCCGAAGGAACCAAACGCTGGATCGAGATTGATGAGCACGCGCGCCAGCCGGGCGCGGGCTTCCAGCCGCCGCTGCGCACGCCGAACACACTCGCCAAGATCACCACCATCCCGGCGCCGACACTGATCATCGCCGCCGACGCCGATCTGCTGGCACCGCCGGCCCTGATGCGCCTATGGGCGCGCCATCTGCAAAATCACGAGTGGGCCGAGATCCATGATGCCGGCCACGCCATGGCGTGGGAGCAACCGGGCACGTTCAACGACAAAGTTCTGGACTTCATCAGGCGGCACTGAATTGCGACCGCCGCGCTCTCGCAAGTAACCGCGGCTGCGCCGGTACAGCTCTGCGGCTAGCTATCCTTGTGCGGGTTGGCGGGAGTGAATAGGCTCCGCCCTAAAACTTTGTGCTAACACCAAAATGAATTGGGGAGTGGGAGGATGCCGCATCGTAAAGGGAGACAAGAGCTCACGCGCCGCGCGCTGCTCGCGGGCGCGGCTGCAATCAGCGCATTGCCGACGCGGCGTGCGCGAGCGCAAATGGCTGAGCCGCTCAAGATTGGCTTTCTAACCGTCGATACTGGCCCGCTCGCCGCCGGCGGCAAGCAGCAGGAAGAAGGCGCCGCGCTATTTTTGCAGGAACGCGGCGGCATGATCGCCGGCCGCAAGATCGAGCTGATCAAACAGGACACGGCCGGCAATCCGTCACTGGCAAGGACCAAGACGCAGGAGCTTGTCGAACGCTACAAAGTGCCGGTGATGATCGGCCCGCTGGCGACCAACGAAGCGCTGGCGATGGACAGCTATATCCGCGACACAAAGGTCCCGCTGCTCACGACGACTTCGGCCGCAACTGTCGATCTGAAAGCGCACCCGGTCAATCCGTGGGTGCTGCACGCCTTCGGCACCGCGCCGCAGGTGACTTTCCCGCTCGGCGATTATGCAGCCAAGACGCTTGGTTATAAGCGCATGGCGATTGTCGCCGAGGATTTCACCTACGGTTACGAGGGCGCCGGCGGATTTCAGCTCGCGTTCGAAGCCGCCGGCGGCAAGATCGTGCAAAAGCTCTGGCCACCACTCAATGCCCCGGAATATGCGCCGTATCTGGCGCAGATCAAAAGCAACATTGACGGCATCTATATGGGATTTGCCGGCATCAATCCGCTGCGCTTCCTCAAGCAGTTCAATGAATACGGCCTGAAGGGCAAGCTCGGCGTGCTCGGCAACACCACGAGTACCGACGAGGGCATTCTCAAGCTGATGGGCGACGAGGCGGTCGGCGTTTATACGGCCGGCTGGTACGCGGCCGGCCTCGACACGCCGGACAACAAGAAATTCGTCGCCGACATCAATGGCGCCAATCACCACGATCCGGGATTTTATACTGCAGGACCCTACACGGCGCTGCTCATCATTGAGGAAGCGCTCAAAACGACCGGCGGCAATACGACCGACGCCGCGGCGTTCCTCAAGGCGCTACACGACGTTCGCCTGGCGCACGGGCCGATCGGGCCGGTGCGGCTCGACGAATACGGCACGCCGATCCTCGACATCTACATCCGCAAGGTCGCGCGCCTGAACGGCAAGCTTGAGAACACGATCCTCAAGACTTATCCGCAGGTCGGCCAGTTTTGGACCTACAAGCCTGCCGAATTCGTCACCCGGCCGCCGTTCTCGCGCGATTACCCGCCGAGCAAATATCTCGAATAGCGCAATCGCGCGGCGCGCTACGCCGCACTCGTGTATTTGGGGTCGCGATCGAGCAACTCGATCGACACGCCCTCGGGCGCGCGAATAAAACAGACGCGCACGCCCGGCCGCACTGTCGTCGGTTCGCGGGTGAATTCGACACCCTTGGCTTTCAGGTCGGCCGCAATCGCGTCAATGCCGCTGACCGACAGCCCGAAATGGTCGAGGCCGCGGTACGGGATGGACGGCGCCACGTTGGTGCCGTCGCCATCCTTCACCGGCGCAATGAAGATATTGCCGCCGCCGAGCTTCAAATCGATGCGGGGCTGGCCCCCCTGCGTGCTCCGCATAATCTCGGCGCCCAGCATTTTCTCGAACCACTGCGCCATTCCTTCCGGATTGGTGGTGCGCAGATGAATGTGATCCCAGCTAATGTTGGCCATGAATTCTCTCCCCTTTTACCGAAGCTATTTTTTCACACCTTGATTTTTTCGTCGTCCGTGACGCGGCCGACTGCGGCGCGCTTGAGCATCCGATCCTTGAATGCGGTGTAGTTTTTCAGCTCGCCCACCGGCAGATCGCGGCGTGAGCCCCAGACATAGAATACGAAACCGTAAGGATCGAGCACGCTGTAGCGGTCGAAGAACCATTCGCGGTTCGCCAGCATGCCGTCGATTTGCTTCAGGTAGCTGTGAAAGGTTTTCAGGCCGGCTTCCTTGATGCCTGGAAATGCCGTGGTGTCGGCCGTGTAGCGTTCTGGACGACCCACATGGGCATTCGCCGGATGCACACTCGAAGCGAAGAAGCCGATCAGCGACAGCGCCTTGGCCTCGGCGACCGTATCCTTCGGCCACAGATCGAAGCGTTTGCCGAGATAGGGCAAGATGGCCGTGTTCTCGGTCAGCGCCTCCCCGTCGTCGAGACGCAACGCCGGCACCCGTCCCAGCGGATGAATCTTGAGGTAGGCGTCGGTGCGCTGCTCGCCACCCGCGAGGTCGACCTTCTTGGCCTCGTATTTCTCGCCGCTTTCTTCGAGCACGATATGCGCCGCTAATGAACAGGCGCCTGGAGCGTAATAAAGCGTCAACATTGTCAAATCCTCCCTGACCCCGGCGAGCGGCAAATCTGCCGCGACTGAGGCCGGTCGGTCCTCACGACAGCACGACTATAGTTCGGGAATGGCCGGCACGTCACTGGCCGAAGGCGACGCAGCAAGTACGCACTCGTATGGGTTGTAAACACATGACGACAACACCTCTGTGCATCGCATCGCCCGTTTCTTATTAATCTCCTCGCAGTTTATTGTGGGCACCATCTGCCGGTTTGGGCGATATGGCGAAAGTTCCATTGCCGACACGCGCGATCGTCATCCCCGGGCAGGCTGGGTTCCCGATGTAGACGGAGCCGGCATCTCGATCGTGGGACAGACGACAGATGCAACCATCGCCTTTGAAATCGCCGTTCAACAAGACCGGAGCCGCGGTTGCCGTTCGGGTTCTGCAGGCCACCAAAGAACTGCGGTGTCATCCGTTGTTCGGTTACACGATGGCCTTTGTATTCGTCGGGCTCGCCACGCTTCTGCAGCGGGCGGCAGGAAGCCTCTACGAAAATACGCCGTTTCTGACCATATTTCTCGCCATTATTGTCGTCGCGCTGATCGGCGGCCGCGGCCCGGGATTTCTCGCCGCGATTTTGGCCGGCGGATCGCAGTGGACGCTGTTCATCCCTGCGCTGCACTGGCTCGCCGTTGCCTCCTACGCACTCGACGCCACCATCTGCGTCATGTTGATCGATTACATCAACCGAACGCTCGATCTCCTGCTTGCGCACATCGATCGCGAGAAGCAGGCCAAGCAACATCAAGCCATATTGGCGAAGGAGCTGCACCACCGCATCCAGAACCTGTTCACGGTGATCCAGGGCGTCGTCCGCTTCAGCCTGCCGGGTGACGGAATGGTTCACGCCGCAGCGGTCAGGGAACGGCTGATGGACCGGCTGCAATCGATGTCAGCCGCCAATCGGGCGATCACCGATTCGATGGGCGATGGAGTGCACCTGCTCGACCTCATCGGCGGCGAAATCCGCGGCTTCGAAGCGCAATTCGAGATCGGCGGCACTGGCCGGCTTTTGCTCGGAGCACGGCTCACCCAGGATTTCTCCTTGATCCTGCACGAACTCGTCACCAATGCCCTCAAATACGGAGCGCTGTCGGTCCCGCAGGGCCGGGTGAGTTTGCGGTTCGACTGGATCGACGGCGTGCTGTCCTTCACGTGGCAGGAGCGCGGCGGACCGCCCGTAGCCGAACCCGAGGCCTCCGGCTTCGGCAGCCGCATTCTTGGGACTTTTGCCAGAAGCTTTAGCCGCAAAGTCGAGGCGAGCTACGCGCCGGCAGGCCTGCGCTACATGTTGCAAATCGAATCTGACGAGATCAGAAGCGCAGAGTCGGCATCGGCGACCTCCGCGCGCGTTCCAAGTCCGCCTCCCGTCATCAAGACGCGTCCGGCTCGGCGCCCCCGCGCGCTCGTTCCTTAAGGCCCAAGCGATAAACCGCATTGGCTGCCGCACGCGCCGGCCTGGCGCCGTGGCGTGGCCGGCCGCAAAGGCTTGCGCTAATATTGGGTTCCCCGCCATCTGAGAAAGTGCCCGTACTCACATGCCTTTTGCCCGGAACCTCGCAGCCCACGGCGCACAAATTCCCGCCATTGGCATCGGCACGTCCGGGCTCGGCACTGTTCGCGGCGAACACATCGCCACGGCATTGCGGGCCGGCTACCGGCATATCGATACAGCAAGAAAATACGGCACCGAGCCGGCCGTCGGCGATGGCATGCGCGCGTCCAGCGTGCCGCGCAGCGAGATATTTGTCTGCACCAAGGTCTCGCACGAGAATCTTCATGCCGCCGACTTCGCCCGCTCGGTTGAGCAAAGCCTCCGCGCGCTTGGCGTCGACTACGTCGATCTGCTGCTCGTTCATTGGCCGGAGAAGCACACCCCTCTTGCCGAAACCATGGGCGCGCTCGCCAGGGCAAAGCGGGACGGCCTCACTCGTCACATCGGCGTCGCCAATTTCAACATCGCCATGCTTGACGAGGCGATCCGGCTTTGTCCGGAGCCACTGGCGACCCTACAAGTCGAGTGCCATCCCTATCTCGACCAGTCCAAGGTCATCGCGGCGTGCCGCGCGCGCGGCGTAGTGCTGACGGCCTATTGCCCGCTGGCTCGCGGCCGCATTCAGGGTGACGCCGTGCTGACCGAAATCGGACAGCGCCACGGTAAGACCGCCGCGCAGGTCACGCTGCGCTGGCTGATGCAACAGGACATCATTGCCGCGATCCCGCGGTCATCGAACGCGACGCGCATTGCCGAAAACATCGACGTGTTCGATTTCGAACTCAGCGAGGACGAGATGCGCCGGATCGGCGCGCTCAAGCGGCCCGGCGGCCGTACCGCAAATCCCGCCGGACGCGCGCCGGTGTGGGATGCGTGAGCTCGTGATTCCGGGGCGCACCGTAGGCGCGAGCCCGGTATCCATAGCCACAAACGACGAACTTCTTTAGGGTCCGCACCAAATTCATTCCGACGGTGATTATGGATTCCGGGCTCCTCGTTGCGCTCGGCCCCGGAATGACGGAGAGGAAGTGAATGTCCCAAGCGCCAAAATACTTCATGTACTTTCCCGGCAATTACCGCTGGTCGGCGGCGTTCGTGAACATGCTGGGCACCGCGCCGTTCGGCGGCGTCGACATCAGCGAACTGCACGCCATCGGCCGGATGCTCGACGGCAAGAGCGGCGAGGACGACGAAGCGTGGTTCGACGCCAGTGTGAAGGTCGCCGACACCGTGCGCGGTCACGCCGAGAAATTCCGTGCCGAGCGGCATCCGGCATCGGCCGCCTCGTTTTATTTGCGCGCCTGCCATTATTATCAGATGGGCGAACGCTTCCGCACACCGAAGGATGCCCGCGCACTCGATGCCTACCGCATGTCGGTCGAGTGCTTTCATCAGTCCGTCGCACTGTCCGGCAGCAAGATCGAAATCGTCGACGTGCCGTTCGAGGGCAAGGAGCTTCCCGGATATTTTGTCCCCGCCCACCCCCTCCCTTGCTCCCCCGAAACGAGGGAAGCAAGGAAGGGCGGCGCTCGCCCTGCATGGTGTTCTTCGACGGTCTCGACATCACCAAGGAGATCCAGTTCCTGCGCGGCGTGCCCGATCTGGTTCGGCGTGGCATTTCGGTGCTGGTGATGGATGGACCAGGCACCGGCGAGGCAATCCGATTTCGCGACATGCCGTTGCGCTACGATTATGAGAAAGCCGCCGGCGCCTGCATCGATTATCTGGAGAAGCGTTCCGATGTCGATCCGAAACGCATTGGCATCATGGCCATCAGCCTCGGCGGCTACTACGCGCCGCGCTGCGCGTCGATGGAGCCGCGCATTGCCGCCTGCATCGCCTGGGGGGCGATCTGGGATTATTATGGCACCTGGAAGAAGCGCATCGATGCCGGCTTCAAGGCCTCGATGTCGGTCCCCGGCCATCACATCATGTGGATTCTGGGCGTCGATTCACTCGATGCCGCGCTGAAAAAACTTGAACCGTTCCGGCTCGACGGGGTGGTGCAAAAGATGCGCTGCCCGTTCCTGATCGTCCATGGCGCCGACGACGAGCAGATTTCGCTGAAGGATGCGCAGGCGCTCTATGACGCCAGCGGCTCCGCCGACAAGACGTTGCGGATATTCACCGCCGAAGAGGGCGGCGCTCAGCATTGCCAGCGCGACTATCTCTCGCTCGGCACCGCCGTCATGTGGAATTGGCTGGAAGACAAATTGCTGGGCGCGTGAATTCGCGCTCCCGGCTTCCGGAAAGCCTGGGCCTAGCGTTCCGTCGGCCTCACGTGCTCGTGTGAATGACTGTGATCGTGCGGGTGATCATGGTCGTGCGAATGGCTATGGCCGTGATCATGGTCATCGTCGTGATGATGCAGCCGCTGGCGCGGACGCGGACCACGCGGGTC
>DATCBO010000119.1:0-27424 GCA_036511795.1 Xanthobacteraceae bacterium | reverse complement strand
GCATCGAGCATGGCGACGCTCGCGTCCTTGCCTTGGGGGGACGCGACCTTGAGAACGATTCGCCCTTGCTCCAGGTAATAGAGGCAGTCCGCAGTCTCTTCTTGGCGGTATATCGCACTGCCTGAGGCTGCTTTGTAGCGGAATACCCCGCCATAAAGGTCAGCAAAAGATTGAAGTTGAAATGACGGCGCCAATGTGGGCGCCTTGCCAGGAGGGTGAACGTCCGAACCGCTCATCTTGAGCCTCCGGCGCTACGCATCTGCGAAGCGCCCTAAGGGGCGGCATGTGCACGCGGGGACTATCCGGCTGGGCTGGGCGGCTTGTTTACGCCGCTTGGATGATCCCAACGTTAGGGTGAGTCGAATCAAAACGATTTGATCCGCGTCAAAGTACGGCGGGGATATAGGCGCCCCGCAAAGACACCTCAGCCAAGTGCATGCCGCTTGAGCTGGCTATTCCGCTCCTCGGCAACTTGCATGGGAGTTTCGCGCGATACAAACTGCGACAGCAAGTCGTGCACGATAATGTAATTATAGCCATCATATCGAATATAATCGAGGTTACGAAATTTGTTCATAAAATAGTTTGTTCGTGATCGGCTCGTGCCAATCAGCTGCGCCAGTGCCTCTTGGTCCAGGTTGCGAATGACGATTGGTCCTTGCTGGCCGCCGTGGTTCGACAGCTGAAGAAGAATGCGCGCCAGGCGGATCTCGCTCGAGTCAAAAAACTGGCTGATAAGTCGCTCGGTCAGGCGAGCCGATCGCTCCAGGAAGTAGGTGATGTAAAACTCGGTAAACGCAGGGTCCTGCTGAATGGCGCGGATGACAATTGGTCGTGCGATTCGCGCCACCACGCTGTCGGCAAGGCAGGTCGCGGTCGCAACCTGCTTCGGCGCGCCAGCCAGACGGCTTTCTCCGCAAAAATCCCCGGCCATCAGGACTCCGACAGTGGCTACGAGGCCTTGGATGGATGTAACGGAGAGCCGAATCTGGCCCTGATCGAGATAAAATAAGTCACTTGCGGCCTCCTCTTGCGAGAATAGCCTGCTTCCGCGCCGCAGCGTGTACGTGACGATGCCGCCGTGCCGGCTGGCGAATGAATGAAGGTCAAACCCGCCGCGGGGCGGAGCCTTTTCAGGCATGATTGGGCTTAGTGCCATAAGTCCCGAGCAATATGTCCCAACGATCTGCTCGCATGGCGCCCGGGTCCAGGGAAGCCGTTACATGTTACCGTAACGGTTACCCAGAAGGCTCTTTGACGCCCGCCAGGTTCCGGCGGGTCGTCTTTGAGCTACCTGCGATTCGCCAACAAACCGGTCGGCGGCGCGGCTTTCTGACTATAGTGTAATCAGGACCGTCCGTGCGGCTCGTGGAGACGAGCTTTTAACCGCCGGTCCGCGCTGCCTGGAGAAGGTTATCGATCTCGTTTTGCGACAGTGCTGGTCCTTCGTCCGCGGCGACCGTTGCGTTATTGTCTTCCGTCCTCTTGCCGCTGCCGTCCGGAAACGCATCGATCTTGAAGCGCCGATCGGGGCCGAAATAGCTTGTCGTTTCGGCGTAGGGTCGCGGATGGAATGCCACCCAGGCTAAGCGGTCATACAGGGTCTTCGGCGATACGGGCTTGGCGACAACCATGTTGGCGCCGCAATCCCGCGCCGCCTTGACGGTCGAGGTCCTGGTGTCGCCGGTGACGATAAGGATCGGCAGTGTGCGGCACGGATTATTCGCGTCGCCGCGGATGCCCCGCACAAAGGCGAGGCCACCGCCTGGCGGAAGGCTCGGCTCGAGCAACATCATATCGATCTTCTGATCCATCAGTACCTGGATGGCGTCGCGCCGATTGCGAACCTCGATGACGCGGTTGGCGCCGAAGCCGCGCAGGATGCCGTGGATTATCGCAAGCGAATGAGGATTAGGATCGGCCAAAAGAAACGACAGACCGGCAATATTGATTGCTGAATCACGCTTGTTTATCATAGCACATCCGGCCAAAAGCTCGCAACGCTATTTTGCTGGGCGATACGCTGTGTTCATATCGTCCCGTGGCGCGCACTCAACAGATTCTTGATTCAACTCGCATATTAACGTCGATCAAATACAGAGGATGTGGCCGTCGCGGAACGCGATGATGGCTCCTTTTGTCTAATGGGGCGAACACTTACGGACTTCCTACGGATCGAGAAATTAGTCCAAACAAAACGGGAAGAAATTATCTTTGCGCGCGATCAAAATGCGAGTTCTACAACGTGGTTCAAAAACGGGCCAGAGTCCGTTTGGCAAGGAAACACAGCGCTGCAGACCGGGAGTGGCCCACGCTTATGTTGCTCAACAAAGACAATGCTTCATCGGAGATAGCGGGTTTTACGTACAAAGTGGCCAAGCCGTCTGGGGCGCCGTGCGATGATTGCACGCTGCGCCATGCTAATTTTTGCGACGCGCTGTGCGATGGCGCCGGCGAGTGGCCGACGCCGAAATGGCGTCGTCGCGTGACGCCCGCCAGACAGAATATCTATCGCGCGGGTGAGCCGAGCCAGGGTGTGCTGGTCGTCTGCGATGGCTGGGCGGTTCGTTTTGTCCAGCTGCCGAACGGCAAGCGTCAGATCTTGTCTGTCGTGATGCCTGGCGATCTGGTCAGTTCGAGTTCGCTCCTGGAAGGAGGGTTTGAATTCTCCATTCAGGCCGTGACCAAGGTCAGATATTGCACGTTGCCCTTTGCCGAGGTTCGTTCCAGGATTTGCGATAGCCGAGAGATGTTCGATCTGTGGCTTCGGCTGAGCGCCGCGGAGCATCGCGACGCCGACAGGCGGCTTGTGGACTTCGGACAGCGCCCGGCGCTGGAGCGGGTCGCCGCGCTTGTCGTCTACGTGATGCTGCGTTCGGAAGACCGCGGCGATGTCGACGATGACGCGTTCCCGCTCCCATTAAGCCGGCAGCAGATCGCCGACTGCACCGGCATAACGCCAGTCCATGCCTGCCGCGTGCTTGGCACGCTGCGCAAAGACTGCATCTGTGATGTCGGGCACGGCATCGTGCGCATCATTGATCGCGCCGAATTGCTGCGCATTGGAACGGTGAAATAGTCTTTGGGCCGGTTGCGATGCGGACCGCCCCGCCGAGCCGGCGCCTGGTGTCGCCTTTGGACCTATCGCTCCGCGCGCCGCGGCAGCGGATAGGTCGAGGTAAGCAGACGGTCCCGGCGCGGCAAGTTCGATCGTTTGGATCTTGATCGGCTTACTCTCGGCATACCGTGCCGGGGCCTTCATGTTCCGCAGCACGGCCGCCGGTTATTCGCATGTCAGTACGCTTTTCGTTGATGCCAACGCGTCTGTTGCGGCTATTGCTGTTCGCGATCGATGCGTCGATGGATCACCATTTGATAGGTATGCTGATCGGCGCGGTGCCAGTTTATGGACGCAATCAGGACGCCGCCGCGGGCGATGTAGCGGCGCATAGGCTGAAGCGAGGTGCTCGCCTCAGGCAATCCGAAGGCATTGGCGACGTGACGTGGCATCTCCACGACCGCCCTGAATTCGCTAGGAATGTAGGATTCGATATGAGCAATTGGCGTGCCGCCACGTTCGTTCCAGCGCACGCCTTGCACCTGGATCCATTCCTCTCCTTCGTCAGCGCCGATGCGATTCGCCAGCTCGGCCTCGAGCTGGACCGTGGAGATCGCGTGCAGCGCGTAATAGGTGTTACGCGAAGCGTTGACATGGCTAATTGTTTGGACAAGTTTGACGCAAGGACACGCCAGCCGAGGCCACGGGACCAAGATGACGCCCAACAGGATCATCATCGTTGGCGGTGGCCCGGTGGGCTTGGTTGCCGCGACCGCGTTGGCGGCAGCCGACATCCCGGTCACGGTGGTCGAAGAAAGTGTGGACGTTACGGACGACCTGCGGGCGTCGACATTCCACCCGCCGACGCTGGATTTCCTTGACAAGTTCGGCGTGACCCAAAGCCTGATTGCCCAGGGCCTGATCTGCCCGCTGTGGCAGTTCCGCGATCGACGCGAGGGCGCGATCGCAACATTCGACCTGTCGGCACTGGCCGGCGAGACCACCTTTCCCTATCGCCTGCAGTGCGAGCAGTGGAAATTGACGCGTGTGCTGCGCGACCGTCTCGCTGCGACACCCGGCGTCGAACTCTTCTATGGTCTCCGTGCCGTCGGCGTGCGCCAGGACGCCGATCGCGTTGTACTCACGGTCCACAATGCGGAAGGCGATGAAGATGAACTGGAGGCGCGCTACCTGATCGGTGCCGATGGAGCCCGCAGTGTCATTCGGACGGAGCTTGGGGTTACGTTCGATGGCATGACGATTCCGGAGCGCTATCTCTCGCTTTCGACGACCTTTGATTTCGACAAGGTGATGCCGGATCTCGCGCACGTCGCCTACGTGTCCGATCCGGACGAATGGATGACGCTGCTGCGCACCCCGACCCTGTGGCGCGTGCTGCTACCCACCGATCCCGACGAGAGCGAGGAAGCAGTCATGGCGCCGGCCCGACTCGAAGAGCGGCTGCAGGCGGTCGTTGCGTCCCCGACGCCCTACGAGGTCGTGCACAAAACGCGTTATCGTGTCCACGAACGGGTGGCTGAACATTTCGTCTGCGGCCGAATCATGCTTGCGGGTGATGCCGCCCATCTCAACAATCCGCTCGGCGGAATGGGAATGAACGGCGGCATCCACGACGCGATCAATGTGTCAGAGAAGCTTTCCGAAATATGGCGCGGTGCGGACGCGGCGCTGCTCGGCCGCTATGAGCGTCAACGCCGCAAAGTGGCGATCGAGGCGGTGCAGGCCCAGGCGCTACGCAATCGTCAAATACTCAATGAGCGCGATCCGGCCAGACGCCGAGCCTATTATGACGATCTGCGAGCTACCGCCGACGATCCGGTTCGTCACAAACAGTATCTGATGCGTTCCTCGATGATCCAGTCGTTGCGCGACGCTGAAGCGACACCGTAGCGCCGGACGGAGACGCCGAGCAATGCCGCAGACCATAACGGAGAAGATCATCGCCGCGCACGCCGCCGAGGGCGCGGTCAGCGCCGGCGGAATCGCGATCGTGACGCCGGATGTGTTGATGCTCAACGACGTCTCCGGTCCGCTCGCCTTCGATCAGTTCGAGGCTATGGGCGCGGTTCGTCCGGCAGCGCCCGATCGCGTCGTGCTGGTGGACGGCGCAGCCGCTCGACGGCGAGGTTGCGGCCATTCTCGCCTGTGGCGGGCTGATGGCGCGCACGCGTCAGATTCTCGCGGGACGATCCGTAGCACAACACGAGGTAAGAAATGGCTGACGCCAGGCTGAGGGCGGCACTGCGACAGGGGAGCTTCATCGTCGCGGCCGGAGTATTCGACCTGATTTCGGCGAGGGTTGCTGATGGTTTCGGCTTCACCGCTCTGTATGGCACCGGCTACGGTGCGGTTGCTTCGTCGCTCGGTTTAGCTGATGTCGGGATCGCATCCTATGCGGAGATGGTGCAACGGTTCGGTCAGATCGCTCAGACCGTTAAGACGCCGCTGATCGCCGACGCCGATACCGGATATGGCGGGCTGCTCAATGTGCGCCACACCGTGCGTGGCTATGAGGCGGCGGGCATCGCGGCGATTCAAATCGAAGACCAGGAGCTGCCCAAGAAATGTGGACATACGCCGGGCCGACGGGTGATCCCAGCAGAGGAGATGGCGCTCAAGATCGAAGTTGCTGTCGCCGAGCGCAAGAGCCGGGATTTTCTGATCATCGCGCGCACCGACGCCCGCACCTCACTTGGCCTCGCCGAAGCGATCCGACGCGGCCAACTCTATGCCAAGGCAGGCGCTGACCTTGTCTTCGTCGAAAGCCCCGAGACCGAGGATGAGATGGCCCGCGTCGGCCAGGAGATCGATGCTCCGCTGATGGTCAACATGGTCGAAGGCGGTCGCACCCCAATTCTGCCGGCAACGCGGCTCAAGGCGCTGGGCTATTCGCTCGCGATCTATCCGGCCGTGGGTTTTCTTGCTGCTACAGCGGCGCTTGAGCGTGTCTATTCGCATCTGGCGCGCGTGGGCGACAGCACCGCGTTGCCCGCCTCCGAGAGCTACGGTTTTGGGCGCATGTGCGAACTGATGGGCTTCCAGGATGCATGGGAATTCGAGCGCAAATGGGCCGAGCGGGCGCAGGTTGCAACGCTTAATGGCGGGCCCTCGACCACGTCACAACATCTCGATCGCAAGGAGGTTTAATGACCGACGTACTGGGGTGGCGCAAAAAATTCGGTGTCATGGGGCCGTCCACGAACACCATCGTGCAGCCGGATTTCGATGACCTCCGGCCTGCCGGCGTAACCAATCACTACAGCCGCATCTTCACGCCCAATGCGCAGGCGATTAGCAACGACGCCTTCATGAGCGGCGTGCGCCTGATCGGCGCCAACACGATCGAGGCCGTTCGCAGCGTCATGACCTCGTCGCCGGATTATCTCGTGCTCGGGATGTCGGCGGTGACCTTCTTCGACGGCATCGAAGGCGCAAACCGCTTCCAGGCTTCGGTCGAGGAGGCGAGTGGCCTCAAGCTGAGCTGCGGCTCTCATGCATGCACGGCTGCGCTGCGAGCGTATGGCGGGATCAAACGCATCGCATTTTTTTCGCCTTATTTTCCCGCGGCCAATGCCGAGGTCCGGCGCTATTTCAGTGAATGCGGCTTCGAGGTCGTGCGCGACGCCTGCCTGCAATGTTCGAGCTGGCTAGCCATCGCCGAAGTGACGACGGAAACCTGTCGAAACACCCTGCGTGCGCTCGACGGCGATGATGTCGATGCGATTATCCAGGTCGGCACGAACCTCAGCATGATCCGCTTGGCCGCCGCGGCCGAGTTGTGGCTCGGCAAACCAGTCATCGCCATCAACACCGCGACCTATTGGCATGCCCTGCGCGCCAACGGGATCAACGACCGCATCATGGGGTTCGGGCGCCTGCTCGAGGAATTCTAAAACGCCGAAGGCGGGGGCTGTGGTGGACGAACTCGACATTTATAAGCGTCAGGGCTTCGCCCAAACAGTCGGCCTCGGCCGCAGCCCGGCTCTTGTGATCGTCGATTTCGTCGTCAGCTTCACCGACCTGGCACATTTCGGCGGCGGCAATATCCTGGCCGCCATCGATAATACGACGCATCTGCTCGCCTTCGCGCGGGAGGTTGGCTGGCCAGTCGCGCACACGCGCGTGGTTTATGCCGACGATGGCTCGGATGCCGGCGTATTCGCCCGTAAAGCGCCGGGGCTTCGCAAGCTCACGGAGTACAGCCCGCTCAGCCAGATCGTATCCGCGCTTTCGCCGAAGCCGGGCGAACTTGTGGTGCGCAAGCAGCAGGCCTCGGCTTTCTTCGGCACCGGCTTTGCCACGTGGCTGACGGGCCGCGGTGCCGACACTTTGGTCGTGGCCGGCTGCACGACATCAGGTTGCGTGCGCGCCACCGTGGTCGACAGCGTCGCTCACAACTTTCGTACCATCGTGCCGACGGATTGTGTCGGCGATCGTGCGCTGGCGCCGCACCAAGCCAATCTGTTCGACATGGGCCAGAAATACGCGGACCTCATGACAGCGCCCGAGCTGATAGCGGCCTGCAAAGCGCTGTGACGGCAGAAAGCTTTGCATGGGTGACAGCGATCCCGCAGTCGGGTGATCGGGACCGGGCTGATGGGAACGGGCATCGCTGCGCTGATCCGCGCCGCCGGAGGTTCGTGGATACCGGCGGGGCCTTTTTTCGCCTGGGGACTCGAAGGCGGAGATTTTAACCAATCGTTTAGGATTGCAGCGCGGCCCGCAAACGAACGTGTTATGGCTCGCCTCTACCCTACGCCGTTCGTGCTGATCCGCTTCAGCAATCGGGGAAGCTACGTGTTCGACTTGCGCGCACTTGATCCGATCGCAATGGCCGTGATGGGCCTTGGGATTGTAATACTCGCCGCTTTATCGCTGGTGTCCTAGCGCTGGCGAAGGCGCTGCCTGCGACCAGTGAAACTAGCGGCCGACTTTAGTTTGGCCGTCGAACCGACGCAGGATGAGAGCACGGCGGCTTAGACGAAGGCCAGCTCTTGGCCGTTGGCGTCCTTGACGATGAAGCACGCCGGCCGTTCCTCAATGATCCAGGGTGGCGGGAAACGGCGCTCCGGCATCACGCGCGCATTCGACGGGCGGCAGCTTCGTTGGTTGCGACTCGATTTGCCATGATGCTGCCGCTTCCACATTTGCCGCACCGGAGTCGTTTGACGAAAGCCGCTATAGGGGCGTCCGGCGGCAGCCCGAATGCGGCGAGCGCGCCGGGGCTCAGCGTGCTTCTATGCCGGCAGTGCAGGCAGCGCACCGTCACGACAAGATCGGCCGACTTCACGACCAGTCCTCCTCGGCTTCGCGCGTGACGGCGATCAGGCATGACCGTGCCGGCAGCGGGGCAACTGCCATGGCGACGAACGGGAAGCGCCGGCGGAGATCGTTGCCATTGCGCGAAAGCAGCCGCACGCCATTATCGCGGCGAGCGAGCAGACGAAAGCCGTCGTGCTTGATTTCGTGGATCCAGTTCGGCCCAGTCGGTGGTCGTTTTGCAGGTGAGGGCAGACAGGGCCCGATCGCGCCGACGCGACGGCGCATAACACGCTCATGCAACAAAACCATGCTGGTTAGATAGGAACTCCGGGCCCGGGAGTCGAATCATTGATATGGAACAATGGAGAAATGCTCATGGCCATGGAGGTACGTTACAGCCCTGACAATCGCGAGTTGATCATCGGTGACACGCGCTGATCGGCACGCTCAGGAAGACCTACGGCGCCCAATTTGCCGCGGGCTGCCGCGCCGACGACCAGCTCCGGGACGTTCTGGACAAATTGCGGTCGCTCGTGGCGAGCGATGTTGATCTTGTCTTCTGTGACCTTCCCCACGTGCCGGCGGGCGCCATGGGCCGCTTCCTGCTTACGCAGATGGCCTCTGTGGCTGAATTAGAGGCCGGCCTGATTAGCGAGCGCACGAAGGCGGCCCTGGCCGCTGCAAAGGCACGCGGCGTGAAGCTCGGCAATCCCAATGGTGCCCGCGCACTACGGGGAAAACAGGTCGGCAACAAGCAAGCGGTTACTGCTGTGAAGGCAAACGCAGAGCACCGCGCGGCCAACCTTCAAGCCATCATCGAAGATATCCGCGACCACGGGATCACGAGCATTCGTGATATTGCAGAGGAATTGAACCGGTGCGACATTCTCACACCGCGCGGCAGATGTTGGCATCCAACGTCCACCGCTCGGCTGTTGTCGCGGCTGGCACAGACGTAGCGGCGCACGTCCTCAGGCCGGTGCGTCACGCGGGGAGTGGGCACGTCCACGCGGCCCTAGCGCCTGGCGCGCGGCCCGGAACCCCCCTCGATCGCGGTCCACTGCCGGTGCGGCGGAGTAGTCGCCACCCCCACACCCACCCCCGGCCTGATTTTTTTCCGCCGAAGAATTCCGAAACCGACGAAGGCCACCCGGCTTAATTTTTTTTCGCATGACAAAATCCGAAGGTGCAATGGGCACCCCGTACCCGATTTTTTTTAAAATGAGCGTCCACGGATGGCGACTGGACGCGAGCCCCGCGATGATCGTAGGTTTCCGGTAGGGGCAGCGTTCGGACTTGGGGGAGGGAGTGGCCCAGAATAGCGACAGCTTCCTTGGTCCCTTCATTGCCATCGTCGCCATCATCTGGGTCACAGATAGCGTCGGCACGACTGATTGGTTTAACAAAAGCTGGTACTCTCTCAGATATTTTGTGTCTCCCACCGAAATTCACGTCAATGTGCGGCCCGAAGACTGCAATTTCATGCACGCGCCGCTTGGGAGCAAAGGCTGTCAGTACGAAGCGTCGGTCACTGCGTATAATGCGACAGGCGATCTAGTCGGCGGAGAAGGTGCCCCCGAATATAGTCACGATACCAAGACCGGGAAGCCAATCATCTCTTGGGATAAAGGAAAGACCTGGACGTGGATGACGGCGTCCACTCTGCCTGATCAAAAGATCAAGAGCGTCAACGTGTCGTGGACAAAGAAACCTGATTAGCCACCATTCTGGCGCCCGTCGCCGTTGAGCCAGTTAGGGAACGCGAGATTGTGTCAACACATCGCGGCCAGGTCGGCCATGGCGTTGCGATCCGCATGACATGGACCGCGTCGCGTCCTGCGACCCTCGGAGCACTATTGGTCCTCCCACGTCTTGATGCCGAAAATCGGGGCAACAAAATCCGTCCACAGGAGATAAGCCCCCAACACAACCAGCATCACGCTTCCGATAACGAAAATGCCGCGAATAGAGTGGTGCTGCAGCCAGAGTAGTTCTCCCCATAGAAAGAAGATGCCGCCGACGACCATAGCTATTGCAATGACAAATACGAACGCCGTGCGCATTCTCCTTTATATCACGGGCGGCCCACCCTCTCAATTTGGTGCAGCGGCTAACGCAGCCCGGGCGCTTTTTCTGCGTGCGTGCGGTGCTGCTTTAGCCGACCGCGCCGCGTGAGGTCGCGACAATTCACCTGTGGCGTCTCGTCCTGCAACTCTGGGACAGGAGAAGCGGGAAAAAACCGCCACCGTCGGGACGCGGGCCTCTTTGCTCGCTTACATTTGGCGTTGTGCAGACAATACAGTTAGTCATGCGTCGCTTGTTGTTCGTCGCGCCTTATTGTAGTCCGCACGAGGACTTCAAGATCAGCAATCATGCCTGTGCCGTCTGTATCGAGGACTGCTAGACTGCTTTTGTACCCTATGCTGCGTCCATGCTGAAATTCAATGTATCGCTCAACCTGGGCACCCGACAATTTAGTGAAGGCATCTCGAAAAGCGTAAGCAATTGTTGCGGGGATAAACACGCCATTCGTTCTGAGTAATTGGCGACCGTCGTAGATTGCGGTAGCCGACAGATTAAGTTGGCGGAGTCTCAGTATTGTTGAATAAATGTTATTCTTGTCTTCCGCCCGGAGAACCTGATTTTGTTGTGCTGCTGAAAGTTCCGCCGATTGCAAGAAAATGGTCAAGTCATTCTCGGAAAGGGCATTCAAATTGGGGAAGGACATGTATTCAACGATTGCCTGCTGGGTTTTAAGCCATGCGTCCACGAACGACTGCCAGACTTTCGTTAGCGCATCGAACTCCAATTCATTTGCGCGGCGACCGCGATCCTGAAGATGCGCAAGCTGTGTACGCAAACCTTCTATCTTTTCCTCGTGCGCATGTCTTAGAGCGGCGATCTTTTGATCGAGGTGATAACTGAAAAGACGCTCGCCAAATGCCGTTGATCGTGTCGCGAGGAATGCAATGATGACGACTGCTGAACTTGCTAGCGTTTGGGTTAGCCAAGTCAGGAAAGTGTACATGCTTCCGGTTTAGCAACTGATCCGCGTGCCGTCACCGTCTGATGCGAACGGGGGTAGTACGGGGGTACTCTTGTGGGCAGAATGGTAAAAAGTTAAAATATCCAATTAAAACAATATGAATTGGCTCCCCGGGCCGGATTCGAACCAGCGACCAACCGGTTAACAGCCGGTTGCTCTACCACTGAGCTACCGGGGAACAGGGCTCAAAGGCTCACCAGGGCGCATATAACAAAGCTGTTGCCGCATTGAAAGCGCGAAGCGGCCAATTGCTGGTCTGCCGAGCCATAGCTGGCGGTGGCTCGCCAAGCCGCCTTCGCTGCGCTTCGGCGCCGCAGCCTTCACTCGGTCCGCAAGAGAAGGCTGGAGGCCACGCCCGGAATTGAACCGGGGTACACGGTTTTGCAGACCGTTGCGTAACCACTCCGCCACGTGGCCGTTGCCGGCGCCACTAACATGCCGGATGTGCCGGCGCCGGCAAGTTGCTGCTCCATAAAGGCAAGCCGCTGCTCTATAGAGGCAAGCCGCTGCTCTATAGAGGAATGACCCGGCACGGGCAACGGCTTACTGACATAACGGCTTACTGACACACGGCTTACTGACACACCGCCGCGGTGCACGGCGGGGGCCGGATCGCTTGCGTTTTGTGCGAGCGTGCCGCACAACCCGCTTGGTTCGACGAAGCATTTCGCCGCACAGGGGGATGCGAAGGATGTTCGACAGCGCGCTTGCACGCCGCATGATGGTGGACGGACAGGTTCGGACCGCCGATGTCCGCAATCCCGAATTGATCGCTGCCATGCTGGGGGTGCCGCGCGAGCGCTTCGTGCCGCAGCCGCTGGCGGAACAGGCTTATGTCGACGGCGAACTCGACCTCGGCAGCGGCCGTACCATGCTGGCGCCGATGGTGTTTGCCAAACTAGTCCAGGCCGCACAGCTCTCGGGCCGCGAGCATGTCCTCGATGTCGGGTGTGGCCTCGGTTATTCCTCCGCCATTCTCGCGCGGTTAGCCGGTTCGGTTGTGGCGTTGGAGGAGGATGCGGATTTGGCTCGCCAGGCCAAAGCGGCGTTGGCCGGTAGCGGCACCGCTGGCGTGGTCGTTGTCCAGGGCCCCCTCGGGGCCGGTTGGCCGGCCGCAGCGCCATACGATTTCATCCTGCTCAATGGCGCGACCGAGATCGTGCCGGACACTCTTGGCCGCCAGCTCAAGCCGGGCGGACGGCTCGCCTGTATTTTCGGTCACGCGCCGGCGGCCAAGGCCACATTGTTCCGCCCAGCGGAAGGCCATCTCGTCGGCCGGCCGATTTTCGACGCCGCGGCTGTCACTTTGCCGGGCTTCCACGCCGCGCCAACGTTCGTGTTCTAGCGAATTCGCCGGCGCTCCCGCGCCGCTCTTTGGGCCGCGGTTACGCGGCGATTACCTGTGGCGCATATGTGCCATCGCTGGGAATTCTGTGCAGCTTTCCTTGGCAGGACTTTTACGGCGCTGTGACGACGCTTAATGTGCTCAATCCGACGGCGATGCCGCGATCCGGCAGATGTCGCGCAAGGGCCGCTATGGGGCCCGGCGAAAGCCGAAGGGTGGGGTGCGGGGAAGCGTGGGTGTGTCGTGGGTCATGCGCAATAACGGGGCACGGGCTTTTAACTTGGCCGTGTTCAGCGTCGCCCTAACCGCTGCTGCCGTTGCAATCCCGTGCGGCGAAGCGGCAGCGGACACGCTCGTCTGGGCGCTGGTGCAGGCCTACCAGAACAATCCTTCGCTCAATGCACAGCGCGCTTCGTTGCGCGCCACCGATGAGAACGTGCCGCAGGCGTTGTCAGGCTATCGGCCGAAGCTCAGCATTACCGCCAACGGCGGCGAGAATTTCACCAGCGTCGCCACGCAAAGCTACACCAACGGGCTCACCGGTGTCCTGGCCAGCGGCCCTTGCGTCGGGTCATTCCCTGCGGGCTGCGTCGCCGCCACGACCAGCGTACAGACGCCGTATACGTCGCGAGGCGTCGGTGCATCAGCCACCGAGACGTTGTACAACGGCATGCAAACCGCGAACCGGGTGCGCCAGGCGGAAAGCCAGGTCATGGGTGCGCGCGAAACCTTGCGCGTCACGGAGCAGCAGGTGCTGCTCGATGCGGCCACCGCCTACATGAATCTGCTGCGCGACGAAGCGATCCTCGAACTGAACCGCCGCAACGTTGAAGTGCTCACCGAACAGCTCAAGCAGACCCGCGACCGCTTCAATGTCGGTGAGGTGACTCGCACGGACGTGGCGCAGGCGGAATCGCGGCTCGCCGCCGGGCGCTCGGCTCTGCTCGGTGCGCAGTCGAACGACATGACCTCGGTTGGCAATTACCGCCGCGTCATTGGCGTGGCGCCGGGCAAGCTGGCACCTGGCGTCCCCGTCGACCGCTTTTCGCCGCCAAATCTCAATGCCGCGATTTCGCAAGGGGAGGCGCAAAGCCCCTCGGTGTCGGCGGCGTCATATGGCGTCGATATCGCCGAATTGGCTGTGAAGATCAACGAAGGGTCGCTTTACCCGAACCTGACGCTTGCCGCGAACGTGTCGCAGAACTGGTTTCCCAGCGACACCACCGCCCGGCAGTTCCTCGCCTCCATTGGCGGTCAATTGACGATCCCGATCTACCAGGGCGGCGGCGAATATTCTGCTATCCGCCAATCCAAGGAAACCCTTGGTCAGCAGCGTCTCAACCTCGACGTCAATCGCGACCAGGCGCGCGCCACCGTGGTGCAAAACTGGGGACAGCTCGTCGCCGCAAAGGCACAGATCGAGGCGACCACCGCGCAGGTCAACGCCGCCGAGATCGCGCTCAATGGCGTGCGTGAAGAGGCGCGCGTCGGCCAGCGTACCACGCTCGATGTACTCAATGCGCAGCAGGAACTGGTCAACGCGCGGGTGGCGCTGGTGACGGCGCAGCACGACCGCGTCGTCGCCTCTTACACCTTGCTTGCGGCGGTTGGCGCGCTGTCGGTGCGAACGCTGGGCCTCACTGCGCCGATCTATGATCCCGAAGTGCATTATCAGCAAGTGCGCGATGCTTGGATCGGTCTGCGCACTCCCGATGGCCGCTAGGGTTTAATACTGACGCGGCCGTCCACAACCGTTCTCTTGCATCCGCGTTTCGCCGTGACATACTGAAAGACAAGTGAAAGGCGGTATCGCCAACCTAAAAGCGATATCGCATAGTAATCTCGACCGATTCGGCAGCCGGTGCGCTGGCGTAACAAGGCCGAGCCAATGCGGCCGAAGCGGATGACCGGTCTAGGTTGGTCGCGCCGCGAGGCACTGGCGGGCCTAGACCGATAGGCATCGGGATCAGGCAGCGGGGAGCGGGTATGACCCAGCCGGCGAAAGCGCAAGAACCGTCGATGGAGGAGATCCTTGCTTCCATCCGTCGCATCATCGCCGACGACGACACGACCAAACCGCCGCAGCAAGCAGCGGCGCCGGAGCCGCCCGCCGCGCCAGCGGCGCCCGTGATGCCGCCGCGCAATCCTGCTGCGCGTCCGGTCCTGGTCGAGCCCAGTGCCTTCGATGCCTCGCCAGCCCCGCCGCCGGCGGCCGCCCCTGAGCCCGCACCGGTCCCGCCAATGAATGGCGGCGGTGACGAGCGGGCCCCCGATATTCTTGAACTGACCGAATCGATGGCGGCAGCAGAACCGAGCGAGCCCAGCGCGGACGTGAACATGCCGCCGGCTGCGGAATTCCGCACCATCGACGGCAGTTCCGATATCGGTTTCGACGACTCTGCCGAAAGGGCTTCGTCGCACGTGATTCGCGATCCACTGCCTCAATTGCTTTCGCGCCAGACCAGCGCGGCGGTTGATTCGGCCTTCAATACGTTGGCTCAGACCGTATTGGTGCAGAACGCTCGCACGCTCGAGGATCTGGTCCGCGAAATGCTGCGCCCGATGCTCAAGACTTGGCTTGACGAAAATCTGCCGGGCATGGTTGAGCGCTTGGTGCGCGCCGAAATCGAGCGCGTCGCACGCGGGCGGTAATCCTCTACTCAAATAGCATCAATGCGGCCTGCGCAGCAGGTGAGCGCGAATGCTGGTCACCCGCCTTTCAGCGCTGCGGCCAGCCGCAAGGCCTGATCCGACAGTACCGCAGGGTCTTCCTTGACGCTTGCCGGGGGTTTGAGCGGCACGCCGTTTCTGCGCGGGATGACATGAATGTGCAGATGGAAAACCACCTGACCGCCGGCCGGCTCGTTGAACTGCTGAATGGTCAAGCCGTCAGCTGAGAACACGGTCACTGCAGCTTTGGCGATTTTCTGCGCTACTTTGATAAGATCGGCGAGATCGTCGGGTGCAATATCGAGAAACGTCCGGGCAGGGGATTTGGGTATGACCAGCGTATGCCCCGGCGCACGCGGCATGATGTCGAGGAAAGCAAAAGTCTTGTCGTCCTCATAGACCTTGTGCGCCGGCAATTCGCCGCGCAGGATCTTGGCAAAGATATTGTTCGGTTCGTATTTCGACATTATGCCCTCCGCGGCAGCCCGCGAGCCGTTGTTATTGCGGACCGATCACCAAATCCTTGCGATAGGGCGCCGTCGCGGCAAGTTCGTCGCCAACAGCCGCCACATAGGCGCGCTCCCGCACGAGGTAATCGGCGATCGCCCGCCGCAGCCCGGGGTCGGCGATGTAATGCGCCGAATAGGTCGTCGTCGGCATATAGCCGCGCGAGATCTTGTGCTCGCCCTGCGCGCCCGCCTCGACGAACGGGAGCTTGTGCGCAATCGCGTACTCGATGGCCTGGTAGTAGCACAGCTCGAAATGCAGGAACGGATGGTGCTCGATCGCCCCCCAGTGGCGGCCGAACAAGGTGTGCGAGCCGATGAAATTGATGGCTCCCGCGATCCAGCGGCCGGCGCGCTTGGCCATGACCAGGAGGATGCGGTTGGCCATCTTCTCGCCGACCAGCGAATAGAATTCGCGCGTCAGATAAGGGCGGCCCCATTTGCGCGATCCGGTCTCCATGTAGAACGTAAAGAACGCATCCCAAACGTCCTCAGTGAGATCGCTGCCGGTCAGCCAGTGGATGCTGATGTCGTTTGCTGTTGCGTCCTGTCGCTCGCGGCGCAGCGTCTTGCGCTTGCGCGACGACAGCGCGGCAAGAAAGTCGTCGAAATTGGCGTAGCCGGCGTTCTGCCAATGAAATTGCTGATCGTTGCGCTGCAGAAATCCGAGTTCGCCCAGCGAGCGAAATTCCGGTTCGATCGCGAACGTGACATGCACGCCGGACGCATCATCATGCCGGCACAGTTCGAGCAGGCCGCGGGTCAGCGCCTGGCGCAGCGCCGGCGCTTGCGGTCCGGGCCGTACCAGGAGCCGCCGCCCGGCCGCAGGTGTGAAGGGAACGGCGACTTGCAGCTTCGGATAATAGCTGCCGCCGGCGCGTTCATAGGCTTCGGCCCAGCCGCGATCGAAGACGTACTCACCGCGAGAATGGCTCTTGATGTAGCAGGGCGCCGCGGCCAAGAGCGTACCGTCGCGGCTCGTCACCAGAAGGTGTTGAACAAGCCAGCCGCTTCGCCCGCCGACCGATTTTGAGTCTTCGAGCGCGGACAAAAAATCGTGTGAGATAAATGGGTTGTAGACGTGTTCTTGAATTGGGTCCTCAGACGGGGCGTCGGCTGCTTGACATATCCCGTGCGGATTGGCGCAGGCATCCCATGCCGCCTGTTCGAGCCCGCCGATGGCGCTCACCGCGGTGATGCGCAGTTCATCGTCCTGCTCCCGCTCTTTCCGGGGTGTTTTCGGCATCGCTTTGTTCGGCGCCTCGCTCATGGCCGAAAACCTTCGAAGATCATCTGATCGGCAAAACGCGCAGCCGTCTGCCGCTCGGCCTCGGTCCGCACCGCCCAGGTCAACAGCGGCAAGCCAAAAATATGCCGCGCGGCCAGCGGCGCCAAAGCGGGCAGATCGTCAACCCCATAGGCCACAAATTGTGGCCGCGCCGTCAAGGCCGTGACGAGGTATCCCATACCGTGGCGCATCCAGGGTGGCATCAGGTCCCAATATGGATGGGGCCGGTATTTGGCGGCAACAATGCCGCAAACCAAGCGCGGGGATAATTGCCGCAGCCAGCCAAGCTGGCGCGGGTCGAACGACATCGGCGCGACGGGGCCAGAATAGCCGCCGAGTACGGCCGCCACACGGCTCGGCAGGCGGCCATCGCCGTCGAAGCGGCTTTTCACTTCCACCAGCATGGTGACGCGGCCGCTGACCAGGTCGCAGAGGTCGCCCAAGGTCATCATGCGCTCGGCGCTGCCGCGAAACGCAATGCGCTTGAGTCCTGCGGCGGTGTATGCGTCGAGCGGGCCGCTGCCTTCGGTCAGGCGGCCGAGGGCGTCGTCGTGGTGCACCATGGCCTCGCCGTCGCTTGACAACTGGACGTCGACTTCGATGCCATAGTTTGCCTCGATCGCTGCGCGCACGGCGCCCGCAGTATTTTCGATCAGGCCGCGCGCGGTGTCATGTAGCCCGCGGTGGGCGATAGGGCGGGCGATCAGCCAGTCCAGTGAGGTCGGCACGTTCAGGACACTTCGAACGTGCCCTCAACTTCGACCGCGGCATCGGCCGGCAGTACGGCAACGCCGATCGTGGTGCGCGCGTGCCGACCCTTGTCGCCGAACGCAGCCACCATCAGATCCGAGGCGCCATTCATGACTTTCGGACCGTCGAGGAAATCCGGCGCGGAATTGATGAAGCCGCCGAGCCGCACCACGCGCACGACCTTGTCGAGATCGCCAAGCGCGGCCTTGACCTGCGCCAACAGATTAGCCGCGCAGGCGCGCGCCGCCTGTTGGCCACTTTCGATCGAGACGCCGCCGCCGAGTTTTCCGGTGACCGCGAGTTTACCGTCGCCGTCAAAACAAAGCTGCCCGGATACGATGAGCATGTTTCCGGCGCGCACAAATGGGACGTAATTAGCGACCGGTGCCGGAGCCGATTTCAGGGTAACGCCAAGTTCACGCAATTTAGCTTCCACAACGCCGGCCATGTCCAACCTCCAGCGGTCCCTAAGCGCCCGCTTCTCTGGGCTATTTGGCCGATCATGCAAGGCCGCGCAAGCGGCACAGGTAGAGCCCCGGTGATAGATCGGTCCGTATCTTCGCCGCAATTTAGGCAGCCAAAAGCGTTACAGCGTGCAATAGCGGCGGACTGGCAGGGTTTGTAGAGCTGGCGAGTTTATTGGCAAGCCGATTGGCGGCTTGCGATTGGGCGAGAGTGGCTTGTGGCTTTTGATGACATGAAGCGGGCGGCCGGCGCGATTTTCACCTGCGCTTTGATTGTCGGCATGTTCTCCGATCCAGCGTTGGCTCAAGCCGAGTCGGACAGGCCGCTCGTGCTGGTGCCGCATCGGGCGATTTACGACCTGTCGCTCCAGCAGACGCGGGGCAACTCGTCGATTGCCGCCGTGCGCGGGCGGATACTGTACGACTTCGGTGGCAGCGCCTGCGATGGTTATTCGCTGACCTTCCGCCAAGTGTCCGAACTCAACAGTAGCGCAGGCAAGGAATCGACCAGCGACCTGCGTTCGACAACTTGGGAAGGCGCTGACGCCAAGCGCTTCAAATTCACGTCGCAGAATTTCGTCGACGGGAATCTGGTCAACGCGGTCGACGGCAACGCCGATCACGACGGCAAAATGACCGATATCGATCTGCATAGACCGGAACATAAGACACTTGATCTCGGCGGCAGCCTGGTTTTTCCGACCGAGCACATGGTCCGCGCAATCGAGGCAGCACGAATGGGCAAAACGATCCTGTCTTTTCCGATCTACGACGGTTCGGAAAACGGCGAGAAGATATTCAATACGCTGACGGTGATCGGCAAGCAGATCGCGCCCGGCGAGCGCAGTCACGACGACGCAGCGGCGCACGAACCGAAGCTCGCCGATGTGCCGCGCTGGCCGGTGACGATCAGCTATTTTGCCAAGGACAAGGTCGGCCAAAGCGGCGAGCAGACGCCGGATTACGCGATCGGCTTTGAGCTCTATGACAACGGCATCTCGCGCGCGCTGACGCTCGACTACAACGATTTCATCGTTACCGGGAAATTGGTATCGCTGGACATCAAGACGCCGAAGCCCTGCAAGTGAGCCCGCTCAATCGTCTTCCCGGCGTTCGAACGCAAGTCCCCTGATCAGGGCGTCGTCGCCAAAGCGGGCGCGCACCCGATCGACGGCGTGCTCGGCCTCGGCCGCGCGGCCGTCGACGAGATCGGCCGGATCCGCCTCGTTGGCGGGGACAAGCGCGCTCAGTCCAACGCCGAGCAGGCGATAGTGTGTGCCGTCAGCTTCGCGCTGCAAGAGGTCACGCGCCGCAGCAAAGATGCGGCCGGCAAGCTGCGTCGGCGACGGCAGAGAGCGGGCGCGCGTACGAATGCGAAAATCCGCGGTCTTGAGCTTCAACGTGACGGTGGCGCCTGCCAGCTCCTTGGCCTTGAGCCGGCTTGAGACTTCCTCGGTCTGGCTCCAGAGGATGCGTTCGAGCGCGTGAAAGTCGGAAATATCGCGCTCGAAGGTGGTCTCCGACGACACGCTCTTGGTTTCCCGGTCGGCGCTTACCGTGCGCTCGTCGATGCCGCGGGCGAGCCGGGCGAGCCTGCGCCCCTCCTCGCCGTAGCGGCGCATCAGCTCGATCTCGCTCACGCGCTGCAGATCGGCGATGCGGTGAAAACCGTCACGTGCAAACCGTTCGGAGCCGGCCTTGCCAACGCCGAAGATAAAGCTGACGGGCCGCGGCGCCAGGAAGGCTAACGCTTCGCTGGAGCCGAGCACCGCGAAACCGCGCGGCTTGTCGAGGTCGGAGGCGATCTTGGCGAGGAACTTATTGGCGGAAAGTCCGATCGAAACCGTGATGCCGATGGACTTTTCGACATCGGCAGCGAAGTGGGCGAGCGCTTTCGCGGGCGTCATGCCATGCAGGCGCTCGGTGCCCGACAGATCGAGAAAGGCCTCGTCGATCGACAGCGGCTCCACCAACGGCGTCAAGGCGCGCATCATGCCGCGGACTTCACGGCCGACGCGTCCGTATTTTTCCATATTGGGCCGGATCACCTTGGCGTGCGGACAGCGGCGCAGCGCTTCGAACATCGGCATTGCCGATTTCACGCCAAATGTGCGCGCCACGTAGCAGGCGGCGGCGACGACCCCACGTTTGCCGCCGCCGACGATAACCGGTTCAGCGGCAAGCGCCGGATCGTCGCGCTTCTCGATGGTGGCATAGAACGCGTCGCAATCGACATGGGCGATTGAAAGCGAATTGAGTTCCGCGTGCCGCAACAGGCGGGGCGAGCCGCAGCGGGGGCAACGCGCTGCGGACGGCAATACGTCGGCTAGACAGTCGCGGCAGAAGCCCACGGCCCAAGCTCAAGCCCAAATTCAGGGCATGTCCCGTTCCCATTGACTGCCAAGCGCACTCGCCGCCCGTGCCACTGCAGCCGGGTCGATCCCGGCGCTGGCGGCGAAGGCGACCAGCAGCTTCTCATCGGCAAGCATATGCTCCAGTACGCCGGCGAGAAAGCCGGGCTCGCGCGAAGCGGTGCGAATCTGCTCGGCAGGAATACCGCTTATGTCGAGAAAGCGGGCGAGTATGCGCTGGTCCTCGGCAATGAAGGCAAGCGCCTCAATCGCCAGAATTTCCGCGGCTTTTCGCGTCGGCCGGGCACGTCCGCTGTGGGGTTCCATTTGCCTTTCCGTAATATATCGGGACTAGCTTTCCGGCGGCTGGGTGACAGCGCCCTTGCCGCGGCAGGCATTGGCCGAGGCGGGCGAAGGATCGGGGGATGTCCAAGACGGTTCTGATTGTGGAGGATAATGAGCTCAATATGAAGCTCTTCCACGATCTGTTGGAGGCGCACGGCTACAAGACGGTCGGCACGCGCAACGGCATCGAAGCTCTCGATCTTGCACGCGAGCATAGGCCGGATCTGATTTTAATGGATATCCAGTTGCCGGAGGTGTCCGGACTCGAAGTGACAAAATGGCTGAAGGATGACGCCGACCTTAAACGCATTCCCGTGGTTGCCGTCACCGCCTTTGCCATGAAGGGCGACGAAGAACGTATCCGCGAGGGGGGCTGTGAAGCCTACCTGTCGAAGCCTATCTCGGTGGGGAAGTTCATCGAGACCGTTCGTCATTTTCTTGGAAATCCGTGAAGACCTGCAAAGGGACTTGCAATGACCGCCCGCGTTCTCGTCGTTGACGACATTCCCGCCAACGTCAAGCTGCTCGAGGCGCGGCTCTCGGCCGAATATTTCGACGTCATCACGGCGATGAGCGGAAAGGAAGCGCTGGCGATCTGCGAACGCGCCGAATGCGACCTCGTCCTGCTCGATGTCATGATGCCCGAGCTTGACGGATTCGAGGTGTGCCGGCGGCTAAAGACCAACCCCGTCACGCATCACATTCCCGTCGTCATGGTGACGGCGCTCGACCAGCCGTCGGATCGCGTGCGTGGTCTGGAAGCCGGCGCCGACGACTTTCTGACCAAGCCGATTCCCGACATGGCGCTGATCGCGCGCGTGCGATCGCTGTCGCGGCTGAAAATGGTCACTGATGAGCTGCGCATGCGGGCGCTGACCTCGCGCGATATCGGCATTGAATCTCCCGAGCGCGAGGCAGTTGCGGATACTGGCCGGGGCGGCCGCGTGCTCATCGTCGATGATCGGGCGGCTTCGCACGAGCGCATTGCCGCAGTCCTCGCGAAGGAACACACCGTCGACGTCGAGACCGATCCGAGCGAGGCGTTATTCCGCGCCGCCGAGGGCAATTACGACCTGCTCATCGTTTCGCTCGACTTGACGAATTTCGACGCACTGCGGCTGTGCAGTCAGGTCCGTTCGCTCGATCGCACCCGGAACGTGCCGATTCTCGCCGTCACCGAACCCGATAACAGCGCGCGCATGCTGCGCGGGCTTGAAATCGGCGTGAATGATTATCTGATGCGGCCGATCGACAAAAACGAACTGCTGGCGCGCGCGCGCAGTCAGGTGCGCAAGCGCCGCTATGCCGAGCGATTGCGCGACAACGTGCAAATGTCGATCGAGATGGCGATCACCGATGCGCTGACCGGCCTGTTCAACCGGCGCTACATGGAAAGCCATCTGGGCACCCTGATCGAGCAGGCCATTGCCCGCGGCAAGCCGTTGACCGCTTTGGTGATCGACATCGACTATTTCAAATCGATCAACGATACGCATGGCCACGATGCCGGCGATGACGTGTTGCGTGAGTTTGCCTTGCGCATCAAGCGCTCGATCCGCGGTATCGATCTCGCCTGCCGCTGTGGTGGCGAGGAATTCGTCGTGGTCATGCCCGAAACCGACATGGCGGTGGCCGCGATGGTGGCGGAGCGGTTACGCCGGCGCATCGCGGCGGATGCTTTTGCCATTCAGCAGGGCGCGGGCAACGTGCCGGTGACGATTTCAATCGGAATTGCCGCGTTGCGGGGCAAGGACGATACTGCGGCGGCGTTGATCAAGCGCGCCGATCAGGCGCTCTATCGGGCCAAGCGCGACGGCCGCAACCGTGTCGTGCCTGAGGCAGCGTAGCTGCCGAGAGTTGTCGGGCCCGAACGCTCCGATCGCAGGCGAAAAATCATATTCTGCTGATAGTTAGCATTGCACGTTAATCACAATTATTGTGGTTATCCTTGAATCGCCCATTGAGGCCAAATTTTGGCCGTTGATTTCTCCACAGGTTGCGGTAGCCTTTTGTTGACCAGCTGGCTGAGCCGCAACTCGAGGCCCCTGCGGCGCTAAAGCGACAGGCCGGCAATCTTCGACTTGCTTCGATAACCCTACGACTTGCTTCGATAACCCTACGGAGTGCTCAGGTCCGCCGCATCTCCTGGGTCCGTGGGGTTCGGCCGGCGCGGGAGCGGTGCGAGTGGCCTCCTCATAACACCGTTTCCGGCCGGCCACCTTCCACCCTGGCCGCAAATGCAAAGGGCGCCCGTGGGCGCCCTGTCCATAACATTTGCCGGCTACTTGATTTTGCCTTCCCGGAACTCGACGTGCTTTTTGGCGACCGGATCGTATTTTTTC
Source organism: Xanthobacteraceae bacterium (assembly GCA_036511795.1). GTDB lineage: Bacteria > Pseudomonadota > Alphaproteobacteria > Rhizobiales > Xanthobacteraceae > BOG-931. The sequence continues at coordinate 3,976 of DATCBO010000119.1, read as the reverse complement.
TTGACCAGTTTGTCGGTCATGGTGCGCGAATTCTTGCGCGTCACGTAATAAAACCCGGTATCCGCGCTGGAAACCAGTTTGACTTTGATGCTGGCGGCCTTGGCCATGGCAAAAATCCTCGGAAGTCAGTGAGCTTGTTGGCCGGCAAACTAGTCCAGGCTTCGCGATTGTCAAGAAATCCGGTATCCCGGCGCCGGGACCAGCATTAGAGCGTCTCGCGGACGAAGCGCTTGTGCAGCATCCGGTAGAGCGGAACCGGCTGGTCGTTACTCATGCCGGCCGCAATACGGTCCTGCAGCTCTTCGAGCACGACCGCGGTAATCCCGGGCATATCGAGGCTGCGCGCCTCATTGATCGGCAGCCAGACAAGCTCGACGAGCTCGCTCTCCGGCCCGACAAAGCCATCGGCACGATGCGCGATCGCCGAAACCTCGGCGGCGAAGAAGCGACTATCGAAGCGCAGCGGCCGTTTGGGAGGTGTGATGGCGCGCGCGATGAAATGCACGGCGCTCAGATCCGGCAGGATGCCGGCCTTGGTAAAGGCCTCCCATTCGCCGGGCGGAGTCTCGATGACGCGATCGCTGCGCACACCGAGCATCAGCCCGGTTTCTTCATAGGTTTCACGCACGGCGGCCAGCGCATAACCCGCCGCCTTTGCGGCGCTCGGCCGGCGCACGCGCCGCATCAGCCGCGTGACGTACTGCGCCTGCAACGGCGCAAAGCTCGGCATCTGGCGGTCGGTCGGCTCGATGCGGCCGCCCGGGAAGACAAATTTTCCGGGCATGAACCGGTGACGCAGATGTCTGCGCCCGAGCAACACTTTCGGCACGGGATGCGCTCGATCGATCAGAATGAGCGTCGCCGAATCCCGCGGTTTCAGGTTTGGAAAAGTCTGGTCGCGAATGGTGCGCGTGAGCCGTTCGGCCCGATCTGCCGCGACACCAGCCTCGACCCGTGGATCGCTCATTCGTTCTGCTCCGACTCAGCGGCGGCGGCCGGGGGGTGGCCGGCGGGGTGGCTATGGGAGCGCGCCCGCGCCGCAGACTTCTTCTGCTTGGGCGGCCGTTGTCCAGGTCTCGGTGCAGCGGCTGATGCATGACGCACAAGCCGGAAACGCAGTGCACCGGCAACCGGCGCTGCCTCAATCAATTCGACCGTCACCGGATCGCCAAGCCTGTGGGTTCGCGAATTGCCGATGAACGCGCGGCCCGGCTCGTGAAAGCGGAAATATTCATCGCCGATGTAGCGCGCCGGAATAAAGCCGTCCGCGCCAGTTTCGTCGAGTTCGACGAACAGGCCGGCGCGGGTCACTCCCGAAATATGTCCATCGAATACGGCGCCGATCCGATCGGCAAGGAAATGCGCAATCAGCCGATCGGTGGTCTCGCGCTCGGCCTTCATGGCGCGGCGCTCAGTGACCGAAATATTGGCGGCGACTTCGCCGAGCGCACGCGCGTCAGCGTCATCCGCGAGCCCGTCTGAACCGAGCTTCTGTGCGCGGATCAAGGCGCGGTGCACGATCAGGTCGGCGTAGCGGCGGATCGGCGAGGTGAAATGCGCATAGCGGCGCAGATTGAGGCCGAAATGGCCGAAATTCTCCGCCGAATACTCCGCCTGCGCCTGGCTGCGCAGCACCACCTCGTTGACCAGCCGTTCGACATCGCGGCCTTTGACGCGCGCGAGGATGCGATTGAAGGCGTCCGGCCGCAGGGTGCCGCCCTTCGGCAGCGAAATATCAAGCGTGATCAGGAATTCGCGCAGCGCGTTGATCTTTTCAGGCGACGGCTCGTCGTGCACGCGATAGATCAACGGCACGCGGGCGTGCTCGCAGGTTTCCGCAGCGGTCACGTTGGCGAGGATCATGAACTCCTCGATCAGCCGATGTGCTTCCAGCCGCTGCGGTACGACGATCCGGTCGACGGTGCCGTCGGATTTGAGCACGATCTTACGCTCGGGAATTTCCAGATCGAGCGGATCGCGTTCGTCGCGCGCATGGCGCACGGCGCGATAGGCGTCGTAAAGCGGCGCGAGCACCGTTGCGACGATCGGTTCGGTGACTTCGTCGGGACGTCCGGAAACCGCAAGCTGCGCCTGCTCGTAGTGCAGCCGCGCCGCGGAGCGGATCAGGACGCGATGAAAGCTGTGCGAGCGCTTGCGGCCATCGGCGCCGATCACCATGCGAACCGCGAGTGCCGGGCGATCTTCGTGCGGCCGCAACGAGCACAGTTCGTTGGAAATGCGCTCTGGCAGCATGGGGACGACCCGATCGGGAAAGTAGACCGAGTTGCCACGCTCGGCCGCCGTGCGATCGAGTGCCGAACCGGCATGCACGTAGTGTGCGACATCGGCGATCGCGACGCTGACAACGTGGCCGCCCCGATTACTCGGATCGGCATCGGGCACCGCATGGACCGCATCATCGTGGTCCTTGGCGTCGGGCGGATCGATGGTAACGAAGGGAATTTTGCGCCAGTCATCACGGCCGGCGAGCGTTACTGGCCGCGCCGCCTCGGCTTCCGCTAACGCCGCGCGTGAAAAAGTGTGCGGAATGCCGTGGGCGTGAATAGCAATCAAACTAACTGCTCGCTCGCTCTTGATCGAGCCGAGCCGCTCCACCACGGATCCTGTCGGTAACCCCACGCCACGGTGCCGGGCAACGTCGACCGCGACGAGATCGCCATCCACGGCTGAAGCCGTAGCGCCGACGGGAATGCTGAGCTCGCGTCCAAGCTGCTTTTTGTCGACCGGCACCAGCCGGCCGCCGCCGTTCGGCAAGCCGCGAAAGATCCCGAGCACGCGATGTTTGGCGCGGTCGATAAGCTTGATGACGCGGCCGCTCGTTTCCTGATCGCCGGATCGCTCGATGCGGATCAGCGCACGATCGCCGACGCCGGCTGCTTCGCCCGGCCGGGCACGGCGGGGCCTGACGATATGAATGACCGGCGGCTCGCCGTGCGCCTGTTCGTCCCACTCGGTCGGTCGCGCCAGGAATTCGCCGTCACTGTCACGGCCGGTGATGTCGGCGAGCACGACTGGCGGCAGCGTTCCGGCGGGGTGCAGTCGTTTGCGCCGGTGGTCGACGTGGCCTTCGTCGGCAAGCTCGCGCAGCATGCGATTGAGAGTCGCGCGATCGGCATTCTTGGCGCCGAATGCGCGCGCAATTTCGCGCGGGCCGACCTTGCCACTGCGCTCGCGGATGAAAGCGAGAAGCTCCGCGCGCGAGGGGAGAGTGGTGCGTGTCATCGGCCGATTATGGACCGCAGCGTTGGCTGCGGCCCGTTGGGTGAGGGCTATTCGGCGGCTTCCGTCGGTGATTTGCGCTTGGATTTCGGCGCTGTCGTGCGCTTGGCGGGTTTGGCGGCAGGTCGCGGGGAAGAAGACCGCGCTCCCGCGGTGTTCTTTGGCCGCGTGCCGGCGCGCTTGACCGCGCGCGGCCGCGCCCGCGGCGCCGGCGCTCCGCGCTCGGCTCTGGCATCGAGCAGCGCGACTGCTTCCTCGAGCGTGACTGTTTCGGGGGTCTTATCGTGCGGCAGCGTCGCGTTGACGCCGGCGTGACTCACGTAAGGCCCATAACGACCGTTCTTGGCAACGATCGGCCCGCCCTTGGCCGGATGGTCGCCGAGCGCGCGGCCTGGATCGCTGCCGAAACGGCGGCGCGGGCCCTTGGCGATTTTCTCGGCGATCAGCGTCACCGCGCGGTTGAGGCCGACGTTAAAGACATCGTCACCGTCTTCCAGGCTGGCGTAAGTCTTGCCATGCTGGACGTAGGGTCCGAAGCGGCCGATACCGGCGCGGATCGGTTCGCCGTCTTCCGGATGCCGGCCGACTTCGCGCGGCAGCGACAGTAATTTCAGCGCGACCTCGAGGGTAACCTCGTCGGGCGCCATTCCCTTGCGCAGGCTCGCGCGCTTCGGCTTCTCGCCCTCGACTGCTTCGCCAAGTTGCACGTAAGGGCCGAAACGCCCGCCGCGCAGCG
>DATCBO010000118.1:0-52343 GCA_036511795.1 Xanthobacteraceae bacterium | reverse complement strand
CCGGCCGCCTCGGCGATTTCGGGCCATGCCTGCCGCATAAAGGCGGCGAGCACGCCCGCCTGCGCCAGCGATGACTTTCCGACGCCCGAATTACCGAGAAGTATTGGAAGCTTTTCGGGCGTCGCTTCCAGCGCTCGGATCACCTCGACGGTCTCGCGCCCGCGGCCGAAGAAGAACTCGGTGTCGGCTTCGGTCATGGCGGCAAGGCCGCGATAGGGCGCGGTGTGCCGCCAAAGTTCGCCGGGGAGCGCGCCCCCGCCCGCGGCCGCGTCCATCACCTGGGCGATGCTCTTCTCCGACGCCGGGTCGGCACTGATGATCCAATGCAATTGCCGCAAGAACGGCAGTCCGGGCGCCGGCTGGCCGTCGAGCAGCACGAGCACAACCGGGAAGTCGTGCTGCTTCACACGGCGGTCGAGCGCCTCGTAATATTCGATGACCTGCCAGGGCCCGAGCCCCTTTTCGCCGACCAGCAGCACGAAGGCGGTCGCCTCGGCGATTTCCTTGGCCAGCTCGGGCAGCCAAAAGCCGCCGACGCGCAGGCTCTTCGGCGCAAAGAAAATCTTGGCCTCGCGGTCCTTGCGCATGAGCGCAGCCTCAAGGCCCTGCATGAGGCCGAGGTCCTGCGAATTGTAGCTGAGAAACCAGCGGCGCATTCAAAACAACGTGTCAGAAATATCCCTCATCCAGTTTGCTGCACCGACGCATCAAACGCAAGGTTGTAGGTATCGTTTACGCATACCGCGCCATCGTACCGCCGGCGAATACGTAGACGACGCCGTGGACGATATCGGCGTGGACGGCTTCTTCGTGCGGTAGAATGTTGAAATACGCGACGAGCGCTCGCGCCACGCCGCCGTGCGCGGTGACCACGGTGTCACGTGTTACGGTCGCGTACCAGGCGGCGACGCGCGCCGTGACATCGCGGTAGGATTCGCCGCCTGGTGGCGTAAAACCCCACTTGTCCCGCTCGCGGGCCGCCAACGCCTCGGCGTCGCGCGCCGCGATCTCAGGCAACGTCAGGCCTTCCCAGTCGCCGAATGAAATCTCGATGAGACGATTGTCGACGCCATAGCCGTTCGGATCGAGATCGAGCGCTGTGCGAACCAGCTCCATGGTCTGCCGCGCGCGGCAAAGCGGGCTCGATACGTAGGAGCAGTCCGCTGCGGTGCGTCCGTCGCGCTCCAACAGGTTGCGCAGAATACCGCCGCAATGACTGGCTTGCCGGCGGCCGCGCGCGTTCAGCGGCGTGTCGCGATGGCCCTGCAGCCGCTGCTCGGCATTCCAGTCGGTTTCGCCGTGGCGGATGTAATAGAGTACAGGCATGCCGGGGGGCCTGAAATTGGGGAACAACAAATTAGAGACTAGAAATCAGGACGCATAGCCGCAATTTTTCATCCGCTTCGCGTTTGCAGATTTCAGTCGCCGGTCTTGCCCACCGCGATGTCCGGCGCGTCTGGGTGCTTGATGCCGACGATATGATAGCCGGCATCGACGTGATGTATTTCGCCGGTCACGCCGCGCGACATGTCGGAAAGCAGATACGCTGCCGACTCGCCGACATCCTCGATGGTGACGTTGCGGCGCAGCGGCGCGTTGTGTTCGTTCCATTTGAGAATGTAGCGGAAGTCGCCGACGGCCGATGACGCCAGCGTCTTGATTGCGCCCGACGAGATGGCGTTGACGCGGATGTTCTTGCCGCCGAGGTCGGCGGCAAGGTAGCGAACGCTCGCCTCGAGTGCCGCCTTGGCCACGCCCATGACATTATAATGCGGCATCCATTTCTCGGCGCCGTAATAGGTCAGCGTCAAGAGCGAGCCGCCATTCGGCATCATCTTTTCGGCGCGCTGCGCGATTGCGGTGAACGAATAGCAGCTGATCAGCAGCGTCTTGGTGAAATTGTCGGCGGTGGTGTCCACATAGCGACCGTCGAGCTGGTCGCGGTCGGAAAAGGCGATGGCGTGGACCAGGAAATCGATGCCGCCCCAAGCTGAGGCGAGCTGAGCGAACGCGGCGTCGATAGTATCCGGGACCGACACATCGCAGTCGCCAACCACAATGCCGCCGACCTCCTCGGCGAGCGGCTCGACGCGCCGCTTCAGCGCATCGCCCTGATAGGTGAAAGCGAGCTCGGCGCCATGCCCGCGGCAGGCCTTGGCTATGCCCCAGGCGAGCGAGCGCTGATTCGCAACCCCCATGATCAGCCCGCGCTTGCCGCGCATCAGGCCCGCTGCTTCCGGCATCGCGCTGACCCTGTCCGAACTCAATGACCCCAAGTCCCCCGCTGCCACCTATGGCATAGGGCCGCCCGATCCGACAAGCGCGCGGCTTGGCCTTGATACGGGGCTTAATGGGGCCTTGATACGAATCTCGGCCCGACTGTCGCGCCGCCGTGGCAGTGTCTTGGCGTTAAGGAATAGCACGCTCGCCGTGGTGTTGTTTGGATGCAGGCAGGGTATTTGTCCGTTTGCCGTGCCGGGCTCTTTGCTGACAATTTGCTCAACGGTGGAGCGCATGATTGAGTGATTTTCGAGCTCAGATCGAGGCGGCCATACCGGCGCTGCGGCGCTACGCGCGGGCGCTCACCCGCGACGCCGATACGGCCGACGACCTCGTGCAGGACACGCTGGTTCGGGCGTTGCGTTCCGAGCATCTGTTCTACGGCGGCGACGTTCGGGCTTGGCTCTACACCATCCTGACCAATCTCAATCGCAACCGGCTGCGGAGCTTGTCGCGGCGTCCGGTGATCACTCCGATCAAGGACAGCGACGCTGCGACTGGCGGGCCGGAGGCGGGCGGACGCGACATTGGCCGCGCGCTCGACGGTCTCGCCGAGGAGCCGCGCGCGGCGCTGCTGCTTGTCGTGCTTGAAGGGTTGACCTACCGCGAGGTCGCCGAGGTGCAGGGCGTGCCGATCGGCACGGTGATGTCGCGACTCGCCCGCGCCCGCATGCAGATCCGCTCTTATTTGGACGGCGAGCGCCCGGCGCTGCGCCGCGTGAAATGACAAAGAGAGAAAACAAATGATTGATCGAGATTCCATTGTGACCGAAGACGAGCTTCACGCCTACGTGGACGGCGAACTGCCCGGGGAGCGGCGCGGCGCGGTCGAGGCTTGGCTCGCGACACATCCCGATGCAGCGGCCGCTGTGGCGGCCTGGCGGAGCCAGGCCGAGCTGATCCAGGCGCGCTACGGCGGCGTCGCCGATGAGCCGACGCCGGATCGGCTTAGCGTCGCGCGGCTCGCGTGCCGCCGTCGTAACGGCTGGATCGCGGTCGCGGCTGCCGCCGCGCTCGTCGCCTTCATCGGCGGCGGCGCCACCGGCTGGTTTGTGCACGGCACGACGGCCGCCGCTCCGTCGGACTTGAAGCGCTATACGGCCGAGGCGCTCGATGCCTACCGGCTCTATGTCGTCGAGGTCCGCCATCCGGTCGAGGTGCCGGGCTACGAGCGGCCGCATCTGACCCAGTGGCTGTCCAAGCGCGTCGGCTCGCCGGTGCGAATTCCCGAACTGGAGAAGATGGGCTTGAAACTCGTCGGCGGCAGGCTTCTGCCGGGCCCGACCGGCCCTACGGCGTTCTTCATGTACGAGACCGCCTCGGGCGAGCGGTTCACGCTCTATTGCGGTCAGACCAAGGATCAGGCGACCGCATTGCGCTACATCGCCGGCAAACGCAACTCCGCGTATTACTGGGTCGACGGCGATCTGTTCTACGTGCTCACCGGGCCGGCCGAACAGAATAATCTCCATGCGATCGCGCAGGCCGCCTATGACCAGGTCGACGTGCGGACTCCGCCTCAGGGCGGATGAATCGGCGTCCGGTTTCGGCTAGGATGGTCGACAACGATCCCTGACCGAAAGCGAGGCGCACGATGAGCCTGATGTCGACGATCGATGCTACCGCTGGGCGCGGCGCGCGAACAGCGCCGCAGTTCAAACCTCTGACCAAACACATCGGCTGCGAAGTTTCGGGCATCGACTTGCGCCAGCCGTTGTCGTCGGCCGATGCGTCGGCGATCTACCGCGCCTGGCTCGACAGTGCGGTCTTGTTGTTCCGCAATCAGGACCTGTCTCAGGAGGACCTGATCCGTGTCACCGGCATTTTCGGCGATTTCGCGCCGCTCGGCCGGCCAAAGCATACGCTGCCGAGCGGTTTCTCCAAGATCCTGCCCAATATCATGCTGATCTCGAACATCCGCGAGAATGGCGAGACCATCGGCGCGCTGCCCGACGGCGAGATGATGTTTCATCACGACACCATTCACCGCGACGATCCGCACAAGGCGACGCTGCTCTATTCGGTGGAGATTCCGACTCACGGCGGCGACACGCTGTTCGCCAGCGGCACCGCCGCCTACGACACGCTCGATGCGGCGATGAAAAAGCGGCTCGATGGTCTCAAGGCCGTGAACTATTACGTCTACAATTCGGTCAAGCGCAACGACAAGCAGGCTGTCGATGCGTCGAGTCAGGCGGTGCATCCGGTGGTGCGCACCCATGACGAGACCGGCCGCAAGGCGCTCTACGTCAATCGCCTGATGTCGGTGCGCATCGAGGGCATGGACGAGGCCGAGAGCGATGCGCTTCTCAACACGCTGTTCGATCATTCGGAAAAGCCGGAATTCGTCTACACCCATGTCTGGCGCAAGGGCGACCTGATCGTCTGGGATAATCGCAATTCGAGTCACGCGCGCACCGATTTTCCCGCCGACCAGCGCCGCCTGTTGCTGCGCACCACCGTGAAGGGCAATTGCCGGCCCTATTAGGATTGCCGACCGCATCAGGATCGTCGCTCGCGGGCGTTTCCGCGCCTCCATGCCGGGCCGCCGAGGTTTGGGAGCAAACAATGAAGACATTGGTGATCGAACACACCGCGCCGTTCCAGGGGCTGCCGGAACTGGTGGCCGACGCCGAAGGCCTGTTTGCCCGCGAGGGGCTTGCGATCGAATGGGCCAACACCAATGTCGGCGTCGACCGCGACGCGCGCACCGACGTCTTCGATCCGAAAGGCCTCGACCCGTTCCGCAGCCACGGTCGCCTGCTCGAACAGGGCAAGGCCGACATGTACAACGCCTGCGAATGGGGCAATTACTGCCGCGTGCAGTCGACCGGCGTGAAAAGCCGCCAGCTCGGCCGCCGCGCCATCGTCACCTACGCCGCCATCGCGGTGCGGCCGGAATCGCCGGTCTACACGGCGCAGCAACTGGCGCGCCGCAAGGTCGGCGTGCCGTTTTATTTCGGCACGCATTATCTTGCGCTGCACATGCTGGAAGGTTTCCTGCCGCGCGAGGACATTATGGTGTGCAGCGTGCCGCACGGCTCGCGCTTTCGCTTCGATTTGCTGATGAGCGGCGAGATCGAAGCCACCACGCTGACCGAACCGTACGTAACGCTGGCGGAGAAAAAGGGCTGTCGGCTTATCTGCTCGGCGTTCTATCACGGCACCCAGGTCGGCACCGACAAGATCGATGCCGAGACGATGGGTGCCTATAACCGCGCCGTCGGCGAAGCGGTGCGGCGCATCAACGCCAACAAACGCGGCTATCTCCACTATTTCATCGACTATCACAAGGCACGTGATCCGGAGATCGGCACGCTTGCCCCCGACGATTTGCGCGAAGGCCGCCTCGTCGTCTGCGAGCCGGTGCCGATCCCGCTCAACGAAATGCAGCGCACCTACGACTGGGTGAAGAGCTGGGGCATGCTGGAAACGGCGCAAACTCCGCTCGATCTGGTCAACATCGACGTGCAGGCGAGGGCGCACGCCGCGGCGTGATGAGCGACGAGACGCGCAACCGCATGTTGAGATCAAGATACGGATCGCGTATAGTCTTGATATGACGATCACGCTTGGTCCCGCCCAGCAGAAGTGGCTTGAAGAGCAGGTTGCGGCCGGGAAATTTCCCTCGGTCGATGACGCTGTAGCGATCGCGGTCGCCGAGCTGATGGAGACGGCAGACGGCGATCTTGCTTGGGCGAAACCTTTCGTCGACGAGGCCCGGGCAGCCGCTGCACGCGGCGAAGTCGTATCGCTCGAAGATGCGCTGGCCGATATCGACGCGCATCTTGCGACGCTCAGACGGGGATGGCGCGAGTCGTCGTCACCGACTTAGCCAAGCGCGATCTTCGACGGATTTTATCCGATCTCGCCGCGCGCGCCGGTTACCGAGTAACTGAACGCTATGCAGAGGATTTCTACACTTGCGGAGCTGGGCAATGTGCCGACGTGGGCTGAATGGCAAGTAAGCTTGACGCGTGTGCGCGCTGAACTGCATGCTGGGAGCGCCGAAAACGGCAATACCCCGTTAGCACAGGCCGTCCGTGGAACCATCGGAATTACCGCCTCCTCTGTGCTTCGTGCTCATGCCGTTCGGCCGCAAGACCGACGCCGCCGGGCGTGTGACCAATTTCGATTCTGTGTTCAAAAAGATCATCGCTCCCGCTGTTGAGCAGGCAGGTCTTGAGCCGATCCGCGCCGATGAGGAAAAGATCGGTGGCACCATCCATAAGCCGATGTTCGAACGGCTGATGCTCTGTCACTACGCGGTCGCCGATATCACCGGCGCCAATCCCAACGTATTTTACGAACTCGGCATCCGCCACGCGTTGCGGCCGTCGAGCACCGCGATCGTGTTCCGGGAAGGCACCGTCATCCCGTTCGACATCGCTCTGGTTCGCGGCATTTCGTACAAAACCGACGCCGCCGGCGAGCCGGTCGATACCGAAGGTCCGATCGCAGCGATCGCGTCACATCTGACGGCGTCGCGGCATGAGCCGCATGACGACAGTCCGATCTTTCAACTGGTCGATGTGTTGCCGCATTGGCAGATCGATCATTCCAAGACCGACGTGTTTCGCGAGCAGATCGATTATTCGAAACGCTACAAGAAGCGGCTTGCCGACGCGGTGCGCGTGGGCGCCGAGGCGGTCAAGGAGATCGCCGCCGAGGAGGCGCTGAAAAACCTCAACGACATCGAAACCGGCATCATCGTCGACCTTTATCTCTCGCTGCGCGACGTCGAATCCCACGGGACGATGATCGATCTGTATGAGCGCATGCCGACGCCGCTGCAGCGCGCGAAGATGATCCGCGAGCAGCTCGGCTTCGCTCTCAATCGCGTCGAGCGTTTCGACGATGCCGAGACGGTGCTCAAGGAGGTCATCGCCGAGTTCGGTGCGTCGAGCGAGACCAACGGGCTGCTCGGCCGCATCTATAAGGACCGCTGGAGCAAAGCGAAGGAAGCCGGTCGTCCCGAGGCGCGCAGCCTCCTGCGGCGAGCCATCGATACATACCTGGAGGGTTTTGAAGCCGACTGGCGTGACGCTTACCCGGGCGTCAACGCGCTGACCTTGATGGAGCAGCAGGACAAGCCCGACGCCCGCAAGGCGCGCATCCTTCCGGTCGTGACGTATTCGGTGAGCCGCAAGGCGGCGAAGAACGCCGATTATTGGGATTACGCGACATTGCTCGAGCTTGCCGTGCTCGGTGACGATCGCGACGCCGCCGACGAAAACCTGGCGGAAGTGGCTTCGCACGCGCGCCACGCCTGGGAGGTGCAGTCGACCAAGCGCAATCTCGGCCTGATCCGGGCCGCGAGAGAGACGCGGCACGAGGATGCTGCCTGGATCAAACAGATTGAGGACGATCTGGAGCGCACCGCCGAAGAACTCAAGCCGGCAGGCTGATCAAACTCACATATCCTTGCGCGGATCGTAGGACTTGTCGGCCTTCCACGTCTTCATCAGCGTGTCGAGGTCGGCGTCGCTCTTTTCGGGCAGCGCAATCCGCACGGTGGCAAGAAGGTCGCCCTTGCCCGACTTGGCCGGAAAGCCCTTGCCGCGCAGCCGGAAGGTACGGCCGCTGTCGGTCCATGCCGGAATCGTCAGCTCGACATGGCCGTCGAGCGTCGGCACGCGGACCTTGCCGCCTAGCGCAGCCTCATAGAGCGTGATCGGCAGATCGAGTTTCAGGTCGGTGCCGTCGAGCGCAAACAGATGATGCGGCGCAACCGTGACCGTGATCATCACGTCGCCCGCGCCGGCTTGGCCGGGCATGCCCTGGCCGCGCACGCGCACCTGCTGACCGGTGGTGATGCCGGCGGGGATTTTCACGTCGATGTCCTTGCCGCTCGGCAGCCGCAGCCGTCGCGTCACGCCCTTGGCGGCTTCCGGCAGCGTAATCGTTGCTTCGGCGTGCACATCGGCGCCGGTGCCGAAATCCTCGGCCTCGAAATGTGCCGTGCGTCCGCCTCCGCCACCCATGCCGGCGGCGCCGCCGAACGCCTGGCGCAAAATGTCCTCGAAGCCGCCCGCCCCGGCGCCCGCTGCGCCGCCTGCGCCCGCACCCCTTCCGCGCCGCGTGCGGGTGAAGCCCTCGGGGCCGAAATTGAAGCTCTCGAAATTCGCGTCGCCACCGCCGCCGCCGAAACCGGCGCCCGGCTGGGCGCCGGCGCCGAATCCTTCAAAGCCCTGAAACTTCGGCTTGCCCTCGGCGTCGATCTCGCCGCGGTCGAAGGCCTTGCGCTTTTCCGCGTCGCCGACGATCTCGTGCGCGGCGTTGAGCTCGGAAAAGCGCGACGCCGCCTTGGGATCGTTCTTGTTGGCGTCGGGATGCAGCTTCTTGGCGAGCCGCCGGTAGGCGCTCTTGATCTCGGCTGCACTCGCTTTGCGATCGACGCCCAAAACGTCATAGGGATCGCGCATCCCCGCGGTCTCCAAATTCATGTCTGGGCCAGCCCCGCCGCCCACTCAACCCACGTCAAGCGATTATATGTGGGCGCACGGCGGCTGAGTCGCAATGTGCTGGGGTGCGTGCGGGCGCTCAGCCCGAGCTGATCGGCCTGAGGTTCTTGACCTGCCACTCGCCGCGGGCGCCGCGGCAGGCCGAACCCTGCAGCCAAGCCTGCGCGCCGCCGTTAACGTAGCTCGCAAGGAAATTGCGGCAGGACAGGCCGCCTTCGCTGTAGGCGGTGGCGAGGGGGGTGATGTTGCCGCCGACGCCGGTCTGGGGATTGCGCCACGGCACGCTGTTGTTCTTGCCATCCCGCCCTAGGGCGTCCGCCGCGGCGGCCCTTGCATAGGCGAGATCGGATTCGGAAACCTTGGCGGTTGTCCGGCCGGACTTCGGGGCCGCGGTCGAGCCGGTCAGTTCCGCCTCCGGTTTGGAGAACGCTGATTCGAGCTGATAGGAGCAGCCGGCCGACGCGAGCGCGGCAGCAAGCGCGGCCGCCGTCGCCAGATGGCACGGCCGTCCGCATAGGCGGCGCACTGCGCTTCCACTATATGAAGACCAGCGGCCCTCCCGCCGGTCGGCCCACACACCCAACGCGAGACCCCAAGGCCAATGACTGACGCGGCCCCCATTGAGCACCAGAGCCGGTTAACGGGTGGTGACTTTACCGAGGCCGCTGAGCCGTTCCGGCTGTTCGCGGAATGGTTCGCCGAGGGCAAGCGCGCCGAGCCGGTAAACCCGGACGCCATGGCGCTCGCGACCGTCGATGCCGATGGCCTGCCCAATGTGCGCATGGTGCTGCTCAAGGGCTTCGATGAACGCGGTTTCGTGTTCTACACCAACCTCGGCAGCGTGAAGGCGCACGAGGTTGACGGCTCGCCGAAGGCGGCGCTGACGTTTTATTGGAAGACTCTGCAGCGTCAGGTGCGGGCGCGCGGCACGGTGGAACCCGTAACAGCCGAAGAGGCCGACGCCTATTTCGTCACCCGCTCGCGCATGGCGCAGATCGGCGCCTGGGCGTCGAAACAGTCGACAGCGCTCGAAAGCCGCATGGCCTTCGAGAAGGCGATCGCCCGCTATACAGCGAAATTCGGCATCGGCACGGTGCCGCGGCCGGACTTCTGGTCGGGTTACCGCGTGGCGCCGGTCGAGATCGAGTTCTGGCAGGAGCGGCTCTACCGCCTGCACGACCGGATCGCGTTCCGGCGCGCGGGTCTGGCGGCGCCGTGGACCAAGACGCGGCTTTATCCGTGAAAGCCGTCATTGCGAGGAGCGACAGCGACGGAGCAATCCAGGGCAGCCTCGCAGCTTTCGCACGCCGCCCTGGATTGCTTCGCTTCGCTCGCAATGACGGGTAGTATGGGAATATGCCTACGTCCAACCAGCCGCGCCGTACGCTCTTGCTCACCGGAGCGAGCCGCGGCATCGGCCACGCCACGGTAAAGCGATTTTCCGCCGCCGGCTGGCGAGTCATCACCTGTTCACGCCATCCGTTCCCGGAGAACTGTCCGTGGGAGGCCGGACCGGAGGACCACATCCAGGTCGATCTGTCCGACCCCGATAACACCGAGCAGGCGATCGCCGAGACCAAAAGCCGACTGCACGGCGAACTGCACGCGCTAGTCAATAACGCGGCGATCTCGCCCAAGGCGCCCGCCGGCAAGCGGCTCGGTTCGATCGAGACATCGCGCGACGATTGGCACCATATTTTTCAAGTGAACTTTTTTGCCCCGATCATGCTGGCGCGCGGGCTGCTTGACGAACTGCAGGCTGCCAAGGGGTCCGTGGTCAACGTCACGTCGATCGCCGGTTCGCGCGTGCATCCGTTCGCCGGCGCGGCCTATGCCACTTCGAAAGCGGCGCTCGCGGCCCTCACCCGCGAGATGGCGTCCGACTTCGGCGCGCGCGGCGTCCGCGTCAATGCCATTGCACCGGGCGAAATCGACACCGCGATGCTGTCGCCCGGCACGGAAAAGATCGTCGAGAACATTCCGATGCACCGTCTCGGCACGCCCGACGAGGTGGCGAAGATCATTTACGTGCTCTGCACCGACACCTCATCCTACGTGAACGGCGCCGAGATCCACATCAACGGCGGTCAGCACGTGTAGGACCGCGCCGTGCCATGCCCCGCGATGCGGAGCATCCGGTAAACACTAATCTCGTCTCATCGCGATCTGGGGTGCCCATGGTGGAGCTTTATCACAACAATATTTCGGTCTGCGCGCAGAAGGTCCGCATCGTGCTTGCGGAAAAGAATGTGCCGTGGACCAACCACCATCTAAGCTTGGCAAAGGGTGAGCAGCTCACGCCGGAATTCAAGGCTCTCAATCCGCGCGGCGT
Organism: Xanthobacteraceae bacterium; assembly: GCA_036511795.1. GTDB lineage: Bacteria > Pseudomonadota > Alphaproteobacteria > Rhizobiales > Xanthobacteraceae > BOG-931. The sequence goes on along the minus strand of DATCBO010000118.1, from coordinate 41,267 downwards.
GGTGCCGGTGCTGGTGCATGATGGGGCAGCCATCATCGAGTCGTGTGTGATCTGCGCCTATCTCGACGACGTGTTTCCCGCTCCGCCGCTGACGCCGAAGGATCCGGTGCAGCGCGCCACCATGCGGCTGTGGTGCAAGCTGCCGGACGATATCCTGCACACCGCGTGTGCCACCATCAGCTTCGCCATCTCGTTCGGCCAGCAACTCAAAAAGCAGGCCGGCGCGGGACTTGAGGAACGGTTGATGAAAATGCCGGACCCGGCGCGCCGCGAACGCCAGCGCGCGCTGATCGAAAAAGGCATCGAGACGCCGTTCTTCCGCGACCACATCAAGGTGTTCGAGAAGACCGCGGCCGAGATGGAGGCTCAACTCGCCAAAACCCGATGGCTTGCATCCGACGCCTACAGCTTGGCCGATGCCGAAATCACGCCCTACATCGAGCGCGCCGACCGGTTGGGGCTTGCCGGGCTGTGGGAGTCGCGGCCGCGTCTCGCCGACTGGTTCGCCCGCATCAAGGCGCGCCCGAGTTTTAGGGCAATTTCGGATTACCCGCCGACCGATTACGACGACACCGGCCGCGACGGGTTCAAACACTGGCCGCGGATCAAGGAGCTGATCGCGGCGTGAGTAAATCGGCGCGGCTTACTTCGTTCACCTCACCCTGAGGCGCGAGCGGAGGGAGCCTCGAAGGGCGAAGCCCCGGCGTCCCGGACTGCGTCCTTCGAGGGCCGCGCGTCGCGCGGCCACCCTCAGGATGAGGAATCAAACAACCTGGCTATCGAGAATGCGGTCGCTGGCGGCGATGCGCGTTGAGGCGTTGGTCGCGAGCTCGACGCGCGCCGCTGCGAGGTCGGCGGCCGTGCGCACCGATTGCTCGTCGAGCATCCATTGATAGGAGAACGCGTACACGAAGGCGCAGCGCGCGTAGCGCATTTGCGAATAGCGCATGAGCCGCGTTTCGAGCGGCGCGTCGTCGGCCAGCATTTCACGCGCCAGCACGTAGCCGTCCTCCGCCGCCATGGCGGCGCCTTGGGTGAGATGCGGCGGAAAGGTATGCGCGGCGTCGCCGCCGAGCACGACCCTGCCCCGAAACCACGGCCACGGCACCAGCAGCGGCTCGATCGGGCTATAGACGATGTCGGACTTTTCGTTGAGCGCAGCCGCGACCTCGGCGACGTAGCTGCCGTAGCCGGAAAGCCGCCGCCGGAACAGATCGGCATAGTCTTCGCGCGGAAAGACCGCGTCTGGGGCTTCCGCGCGGATGTGAAACACGTACATCAGGTTGTCGGCGAGCGGCATGGCGCCTGTCTTGCTGCCGATACCCTGCAAAAATTCCATGCCGCGCACGTCTTCGCGCCGGGGCACCTGCACGCGCCAGCCGCCATAGCCGGATGGCCGCGGCGCGAACGCGCTGCCAAACAAATACGCGCGCGTCGCCGAGCGGATGCCGTCGAAGCCGGCGACCAGATCGAACGTTTCGGTCTGGCCATCGGAGAATTTCACGGATGCGCCGCTGCCGCCGTCATCGATTTGGCTCACCGTCACGCCGGTGCGCACCGCGACCTTGGCGCGCAGCGCCGCTGTCAGCAGAATCTCGTGCAGCCGCAGCCGCGACAGCGCACACACCGCTGGTACTCTGACGTCGCCCATCAGAAATTTGTGTTCGACGATCGGCTCCCGGCTGGGATCGAAGATCCACATCCGGTCGTAGGCGAAGCCGCTGGCCAGGATTTGCGGCAGAACGCCGAGCGCGTCGTAGATGTGCAGCGCATTGGCCGGCTGGCCGAGACCGACGCCCGGCACGTCGAAGGCCGGCCGCCGCTCGATCAGCAAAACTTCGACGCCGCGCTGCGCGAACGCAGTGGCCGCCGTCAGCCCGCCCACGCCACCGCCGACCACCAGTACGCGTCGGATTTTGCTCATCACTGCTGTATTGGCCGGAGGACGGAAAGCGCCGTGTGCGAAACTTACCGCGCAGAGAGACGCGGAAACAACGGGTCGTCAGCCAGCGCGATTGCTTGATTCTCGGTCAGGTAGCCATTGCGCTCCATGGTCGCGATCACATGCCGGTAGCGGGCCATCGCGCGCGGTCCGGATGGATCGGCGCCGAAGCGCGCGGGATCGTTAGGCAGGCCGGCCATGTAGATGCATTGACCCTGGTCGAGCCGCTGGAGCGGCGTGTGGAAATAGGCGTCCGCGGCACCCATTACGCCGGTGGTCCGCCGTCCGAGATAGACAGCGTTCAAATACAGCTCCAGGATTTCCTGCTTGCTGAAATCGTGCTCGACGATGAGGCCGCCACGCACGACCCGAAGCTGGCTCGCGACTTCCGCGGTCTCCGAAGGCTGGCGGCGCGGAACCCGCAGGATCATCCGCGCGAGTTGCAGCGTGATCGTGCTGCCGCCGTGATCGATGTGCGGATTCTGCGCGTCCTCGAACAGGGCCCGTGCCAGTGCCAGCGGGTCGACGCCGCCATGCAGCAGAAAGCGCTTGTCCTCGACGGAAATAAGAGCCTGCGTGAGACAGGATGGTATATCCGCATACTCGACGTAGCCGCGATGATGCCGAGCGGTTTGCCGTCGCAGCCATTGCGGATACGCGGCGATCGTCGCGCCATCCGCGGAATGCGCGAGCAGGGCGCCGATCGCGCTGGCGGTCGGCGGCAGGAAGAGCAAGGCACCCAGCACGGCAAGCGCCGCCGCGATGACGATTGCGGTACGCAGGCGGCGGTGCAGGGGAGTCCTTTCCGGCATGGTCGGATGACGGCCTATGGTCAAATCGCGATGGAATTGTGCCCGAAGAGTTTTGGACGGCGATCGGGGTGCAGAAGTTCAGGCATACAGAAAATCCAGGACAGCGGTCTCAGCCAGCACCGCTTCGGGGATCGAGTGGCGCGCCGAGCGCGTGCGCTCCTCGGCGCTCTGGGTCGCCTGCAGATAGGCGCCGAGATGGCGGGCGCGCTCGATGATTCTGTTGCCTTCGGGCAGGCGCTCAGCCTCGAAGCGACGCAAACCGGCTACCACGTCCTCGCCGTCGAGCGCGGTCGCGAGCGCGGCGGCATCGTCGGCCGCCTTGGAGACGCCGGCGGCGACGTGGGGCCGCGCCACGAAGGCGGCGTCGCCGACGATGGCGACGCGGCCGAAGGCAAGCCGCGGGCTCGCCAGATCGTAGATCGGCTGCAGGATCGGCTCGTCGATCAGCCGAACGATGGCGCGAAGCTGCGGCGGCAACAGCCGTTCGGCCGCCGTGCGCATCGCGGCGACCGCTTCGCGGCGGATGAGCGGCGGCGGAATCGAGATCGAGTGCGTGACGCCACTGTCGTCGGTGAGAAGCCACGGCAGCTCGCGCGCTTCGTCCGCGGGCCGATACCAGACGACGTTGCAGCGGCGGTATCCGGCGCGCAGATCGCTGTTCGGCCCGGCTACCGGATAGAACAGGCATTGCTCGCCGGGCGGCAGGCAGAACGTCATCGACTCGAACAGCTCACGATGAATCGCGGGCGGAATGGCGCTCTCGGGCAACAGCGCGCGCCACGCGCAATAGCCGGCATAGAGCGGGACGGCGTCGGGCAGGCATTGGCCGCGCACCGTTGAGCGCAGGCCGTCGGCACCGATCAGCACGTCGCCTTCGGCGGCCGTGCCGTCGGCAAACTGCGCGACGACGCCCGTTTCGTTCTGCGTAAGCGCCTGCAGCGCACGGCCGCGATGATAATGCGTGGGCGCAAACGCATCGCGCAGGACGCGGTAAACGCGCTCCCAGGCGGTCAACACCTGGAGACATTCGACGGTCAGCGCGGTGCGGCCGTCGATGTCGAGGAGCTTTCGGCTTCGCGCCAGCACGCCGAGATCGCGCGTATCGAGCCCGAGCGCATCCAGCCGTGCGATCAGCTCGGCCTGCGCCACGATGCCTGCGCCGCGGCCGTCGAGTTCGCTCTCCACGCGCTCAAATACGTCGACGGTCCAGCCGCGCCGCCGCAGCATGATGGCGGCCAGAAGCCCGCTCATCGAGCCGCCGATCACCAGCGCGCGGCGGGCCATTGCTAACTCCGCTCATTCCCGCGAAAGCGGGAATCCAGGGGCCGCTCGCTCGATTTGTCCCACTGGGTTCCTGCTTTCGCGGGGACGGGCGGAAAAAGGTTGGTCATGCCAAACAGCTTAGCCGTTTTCTGTAAGCTATTTCAAAAACCGCGGAGGTTTTCTATATTCTGCCTGCAATCCTTGGAGGTACGCCATGGCTTTGACGATGCTGGATAAATCCACCGACCGCGCCGACAAATCGTCGTGGCCGCCCGCGATTGCCGCCGAATTCGACCGCGAAGAGCAGAACCACAACGGCTGCGTCGGTTCGACGCTGTTGTCCGAGGATGAGCGCGTGCGGGTCTGGATCATTCGGCTGGCGCCCGGCGAGCGCATCGGCTTTCACCGCCACGTGCTCGACTATTTCTGGACCTCGGTATCGGGCGGCAAGGGCCGCCAGCACCTGATGGACGGCACCACGGTCGAATTCACCTACAAGCCCGGCGAGACCCGCCACGAGACTTACGGGCGAGGCGAGTACAAGGTGCACGATCTGGAAAATCTCGGCGACAAGGAGATGGTTTTCATGACCATCGAATTCCTCAACAGCGCCAACACGGCACTGGCGATTCCGGAACGCGTGCGCGCCGCGGCGTAGCTGCTGCATTTCAGCAAGATACAACCCTCATGGCCGGGCTTGCCCCGGCCATGAGGGTTGGCGCTCCAGTCGCGCGACGATCTCGATGTGCTCCGAATAGCGGAACTGATCGACCGGCGTGACCTCGACGAGGCGATAGCCACCGCGAACGAGTTCGGCAGCGTCGCGCGCGAATGTTCCCGCGTTGCAAGAGAGGGCGATGATGCGTGGCACGCGGCTCGCCGCCAGCGCGCGCGCCTGTGCCTGTGCACCCTGGCGCGGCGGGTCGAACACCACGGCGTCGAGTTTTTTCAGTTCCGCCGCGGCCAGCGGGTCCTTGAATAGATCACGTGTTGTGGTCTCGATCGGCTTCAAACCCGTGGCCGTCGACGCGGCGCGTTTGAGCGCGGCGATGGCGGCTTCGTCATCGTCGGCGGCCAGCACCCTGGCGTTCGCGGCGAGCCGCAGCGCAAAAGGGCCGACGCCGCAAAACAGATCGGCGACGTATTTGGCATCGGCGCAGGCGGCAAGCACCAGTCGCGCGAGAGTGGCTTCACCCTCCGCCGTTGCCTGCAGGAACGCGGCGGGCGGCAGCGCCACGGTCGCGGTGCCAATGCGTAGGGTCGGCGTGCGAGGTTGCGCGATAAGCTCGCTGTGGCGGGTGAGCCGCGCCAGATTCTGCGCCACGGCGATGCGGGTAAGCGCGGCCATCAATGAAGATTTGAGAGGCCCCGAGCCGCGCACGTCGATATCGAGGCCGGCGTCGGTCGCGGTTACCGCGATGTCGAGCGGCTTCTCCGTCACGTTGAGCGCCTCGGCGATGGCCCATGCGGCCGTAAGCGCGCCGTCGAGGCTTTTGGCCAGCACCGGACAACGGTCGATGGAAATGATGCGATGCGCGCGCGCCGCCGAGAATCCGACTTCCAGAACATCGTGCGCGCCGCGGCGGGCGTGAAACACTGCGCGGCGGCGGCCCTCGCCGTGCGCGTCGATGAGATCGCCGACTGGCGCGTCGAGGCCTGCTTGCCGAAGGGCATCGACCACGAGGCTGCGTTTCCACGCTCGGTACGGCGCACTTTGCCAGTGCTGCAGTGCGCACCCGCCGCAGACGCCGAAATGCGGACAGATCGGGGCGGCACGCTCCGCGCTCGGGTGCTCGACGTTCAACAATTGGCGTCGGTCGGGATGGCCGGGCCACGCTTCGGATTCGACGGTTTCGCCCGGCAACGTGCCGGGAACGTAGATGGGCCCTTCGGGGCCGTCGGCGATGCCGTCACCGCGGTGGCCGAGCCGGGCGATGACGAGCCGTTCAACCACGCTCGCCCTCGATGAGAAACTCGCGATTGCCGTCGCCGCCCGCAACAGGCGAGGGGAGAACGTCGCCGACGCGCCAGCCGCGCGCGGCGAGAAATGCGGCGATATCCGCGCACACCGCGGCGTGCGTTGCGGTATCGCGCACGATGCCCTTCTTCACCGCGCCGCGACCCGCCTCGAATTGCGGCTTGATCAGCGCGATCAGCGTTGCACGGTCTGCGAGAAGCTTTTCAACCGCCGGCAGCACCAGCTTGAGCGAGATGAAGCTCACGTCGATGGTGGCGAAATCCGGACGCTCCGCAAGCTGCGCGCTATCGAGCGTGCGAATGTCGGTGTTCTCGATCGAGACGATCTTTTCGTTGCCGCGCAGCCGCGCATGCAGCTGCCCGCGGCCGACATCGACCGCATAGACGCGCCGCGCGCCACGTTGCAGCAGGACTTCGGTGAAGCCGCCAGTCGAGGCGCCGACATCGAGGCAAATGCGGCCTTGCAAATCGAGTCCAAATTGATCGAGGGCGGCGGCGAGCTTGATGCCGCCGCGCGATACGTAAGGATGTTCGGGCGCAGCCTCGATAGCCGCCGCAGCGGAAATCCCTTCGGAGGCTTTCCGCAGCGTCACGCCGTCGGCGCGGACCATGCCTGCGGCAATCGCCGCCTGGGCGCGGGCGCGACTTTCAAACAAGCCGCGGGCGACCAACAACCGATCGGCGCGTTGTTTGATCATCGTTTCATTTTGCGCGTCATGGCCGGGCTTGTCCCGCCTGCGCGGCCGTAGCCGCTTCGGCGCGGCGAAGGCCCGGCCATCCACGCTTTGGATTTGCGGAGCCCTAAAGACGTGGATGCCCGGCACAAGCCTGCACTTGGGCCGGCCAACAGGCCGGACCCGGGTGGCCGGGCATGACGAGGCTAAGGGGCATTTGCCAACCTTACGACCCGACGAGCTTTACCGTCTCGCCGCGAATATTCTGGCCGAGCGCTTCAAACGCCTTGGCGACGATGCCTTTGGAGTCGAGGCCGGCCTTGGCGTACATGGCGTTTGGCGAATCCTGATCGATAAAGATGTCGGGCAGCACCATCGAGCGGACCTTGAGGCCGCGGTCGAGCGCGCCGTTCTCGGCCAGCGCCTGCAGCACGAAGGAGCCGAAGCCGCCGATCGAACCTTCTTCGATGGTCAGCAGGACTTCGTGTTCGCGGGCGAGCCGCAGCAAAAGGTCGACGTCGAGCGGCTTGGCAAAGCGCGCGTCCGCAACCGTGGTCGACAGCCCGAACGTGGCGAGTTCGTCGGCTGCGGTGAGGCATTCGCCGAGCCGCGCGCCGTAGGAGAATAGCGCGATCTTAGTGCCCTCGCGCACGATGCGGCCCTTGCCGATCTCGAGCGGCTTGCCCTCCTCGGGCATGGGGACGCCACGGCCTTCGCCGCGCGGATAGCGCAGCGCCGACGGCCGGTCATCGATCGCCACCGCGGTCGCGACCATGTGCGCCAGTTCGGCTTCGTCGGACGGTGCCATCAGCACGAAACCCGGCAGGCAGCCGAGGTAGGCGACATCGAACGAGCCGGCGTGCGTCGGCCCGTCGGCGCCGACCAGCCCGGCGCGGTCCAGGGCGAAGCGAACCGGAAGACGCTGGATGGCGACGTCGTGCACGATCTGATCGTAGGCGCGCTGCAGGAAGGTCGAGTAGATCGTGGCGAACGGCTTGTAGCCCTCGGTGGCGAGGCCCGCCGCGAAGGTCACGCCATGCTGTTCGGCAATGCCGACATCGAAGGTGCGGTCGGGGAATTCCTTCTCGAACAGATCGATGCCGGTGCCCGACGGCATGGCGGCCGTAATGGCGATGATCTTGTCGTCCTTGCGCGCTTCCTTGATCAGGCTCTCGCCATAGACCTTCTGATATGCGGGCGCGGTCGGCTTGGACTTGACCTGGGCGCCGGTGGCAACGTCGAACTTGACCACGCCGTGATACTTATCGGCGGACTTTTCGGCCGGCTCGTAGCCTTTGCCCTTCTGCGTCACGACGTGAACGAGGATCGGCCCGTTCTTCATGTCGCGGACATTCTTGAGCACCGGCAGCAAGTGGTCGATGTTGTGACCGTCGATCGGACCGACGTAGAAGAAGCCGAGTTCGTCGAACAGTGTCCCGCCGGTGACCAGGCCGCGCGCATACTGCTCCATGGCGAGCGCGCGCTGCTCCAGCGTCTTGCTCGGAATGTGTTTGGCGATCTGACGGAACATCTTGCGGACGCGGTGGTAGCCACGGCCGGAGACGCGCCGCGCCAGATAGGCCGACAGTGCGCCGACCGGCGGCGCGATCGACATGTCGTTGTCGTTGAGCACGACGATCAGGCGGGAATCCATCGACCCGGCATTGTTCATGGCCTCATAGGCCATGCCGGCCGACATCGCGCCGTCGCCGATTACGGCGATGACATTGTTGTCCTTGTGCTGCAGGTCGCGGGCCACCGCCATGCCGAGCGTGGCCGAAATCGAGGTCGAGGAATGCGCGGCGCCGAACGGGTCGTACTCGCTCTCGGCGCGTTTGGTGAAGCCGGACAGGCCGCCGCCCATGCGCAGCGTGCGGATGCGATCGCGCCGTCCAGTCAGGATCTTGTGCGGATAGGCCTGATGGCCGACGTCCCAGACCAGCCGGTCGCGCGGGGTGTCGAACACGTAGTGCAGCGCCACGGTCAGTTCGATTACGCCGAGGCCGGCGCCGAGATGACCGCCGGTCGTGGCGACGGCATCGACCGTCTCCTGGCGCAGCTCGTCGGCGACCTGACGCAACTGGCTCTCTTCCAGGCGACGGAGATCGTCTGGAGTTTTTATAATATCGAGCAAAGGAGTTGATCGATTGGTCACGCTAAGCTCCACGATTTTTCGGCCTAACGGCCCTTATTGGATTGAGTGCCCGCCCGGTTACCGACCGGAACACGCAAATTTTGCTGGTTTTACACCAGTCTGCCCCAGGGAAGCAATTTTGCGGCTCTCCCATCATGGGAACTCGTACCCCGCCTGATGGGTTCATTACGGTTAAGACTCCCAGGCCCCAAACGCTCCATCATATGGTAGGGGCTGAGGGGTGTTTTTGCTACGGCGGTAATCGCCTTATGACAAAATTGCTGCAGTTACTGAGGGTTACGGAACTTTTGGCGGCCAAAGGGTAGGGGTACCGTGGCGCTCGAGGCATACCGAAACAAACGAAAGTTCGGCGTGACGCCGGAGCCGCGTGGCCGGCCGACCCGGCGCGGCGGTAACCGTTTTGTCATTCAAAAGCATGCAGCGCGGCGGCTGCACTACGATTTGCGGCTTGAACTGGACGGGGTGATGAAGAGCTGGGCGGTCACCCGCGGGCCGAGCCTCGACCCCGCCGACAAGCGGCTCGCGGTCCACGTTGAAGATCACCCGGTCGAATACAACACCTTCGAAGGCACGATTCCGGACGGCGAGTACGGCGGCGGTACGGTGATGATCTGGGACCGCGGCACGTGGCACCCGGAGGGCGATCCGCACAAGGGCTACGCCAAGGGGCACCTCGTGTTCGACCTCGATGGCGAAAAATTGCACGGCCGCTGGCACCTCGTGCGCATGCACCGCCGGCCGAACGAGCGGCACGACAATTGGTTGCTCATCAAGGCGAAAGACGGCGAGGCTCGCAGCGCGCGCCAAGAGGACATTCTGGAGGAAGCACCGAACTCGGGCGCCAGCGGGCGCACCATGGAAGAAATTGGCGGCCTCAAAGGCAAGAAACGGGTCTGGCACAGCAACCGCAAAGGCGCGGACGAGCCGGAGCCGCGATCGCAGCAATCCTTCAAGGAGGAGCTACGCGCGCTCCGACAGAAATCGGGCCCGCGCGCCGCGGCGCCGGGCAAGCCGCCGTCACGTGCGCGGGAGAAGTCGGCGTCGAAAACGCGAAAAAAAACAAACTCGCGCGCCGCCGGAAAAGCGGGACGGTCAAAGTCTTCCCCGGCTGCGCCAAAGCCGGGGGAGGGCATTCCCGATTTTGTTCCGCCGAGCCTCGCCACGCTACGAGAAACTCCGCCGGGCGGCGCCGCGTGGCTCCATGAGATCAAGTTCGACGGCTACCGCATCGAAGCGCGGCTCGATCGCGGCAAGGTCACCTTGCTGACGCGCAACCGGCAGGACTGGACTCACCGCTTCAAGCCCATCGCCGCGGCGGTCGCCAAACTGCCGGCCGAGACTGCGCTGCTCGACGGCGAACTCGTTGTCGAGGACCAAAAAGGCGTGTCGAGTTTTTCACTGCTGCAGACCGATTTAAAAGCCGGACGCAGTGATCGCTTTGTCTACCAGGTGTTCGATCTTCTTTATCTCGACGGCCGCGATCTAACCGAATTGCCGCTCATCGAGCGCAAGGCCGCGCTGCAGCGATTGTTGCCGGTAAAGGGCAACGGGCCGATCCGTTACGTCGAGCATTTCGACGGCGATGGCCGCGCCATTTTCGAGCGCGCCAAGAAGCTCGATCTCGAAGGCATCATTTCCAAGCTGCGCGACGCGCCCTACCGTTCCGGCCGCACGGACAATTTCGTCAAGATCAAATCTCATAACGAGCAGGAATTCGTCGTCGTCGGGTTTTCGTCATCGGCAGCGGTGCCGCGCGCCATCGGCGCACTGACTGTTGCGTTCCATGACGGCGGCGAACTGCGCTACGCCGGACGCGTCGGCACCGGTTACACGCGCGAGGTGGCGCATGATCTGTGGCAGCGTTTGGACAAGCTGCGCACCGATCGGCCGCCGCTCGCAGTGCCGAAGACCGAGCGGCGCAAGGACGTGATCTGGGTGAAGCCCGACGTCGTCGTCGAGGCCGAATATCGCGGCATCACCCATGACGGGCTTCTGCGGCAGGCCGCCTACAAGGGTTTGCGCGAAGACAAGCCGGCGCGCGACGTGGTGCGCGAGCGGCCTGTTGCCGCCGCGGCGGCGGCCACGCGCGGGCAGGCGATACGGCGATCGGCGGGGACCGCACCTGCGAAGGGTCGCCAGCCGGCGGGCGCGCAGCGGGGCGGCACCGTCGCCGATGTGCGCCTGACCCATCCCGACCGTGTCTATTGGCCGGATAACGGCGTCACCAAAAAGCAATTGGCCGAGTACTACGCCTCGGTCTGGGACTGGCTCAAACCGCACATTCTCGGCCGCGCGCTGTCGCTGGTGCGCGCGCCGGGAGGCATCGAGGGCGAAACGTTTTTTCAGAAACACATTGCGTCGACGATCAAGGCATCGCCACTGCGCCATTCCGTGCCTGGCAAGGATCGCGACGTCATCGCCGTTGAAAACCTCGCCGATCTGATCGCGCTGGTGCAATCCGGGGCGCTTGAGATTCACGTTCGCGGTTCGCGGCTCGACAGTCTGGAGACTTGCGACCGCATCGTGTTCGATCTCGATCCGGGCGAGGGCGTGTCGTGGAAAGACATTATCGCCGCCGCGCGTGAGACGCGTGAGCGGCTCAAAGACTTAAAGCTCGACAGCTTCGTTAAGCTGTCTGGTGGCAAGGGCATTCATGTGGTGCTGCCAATCGCGGACGCCGACTGGGACACGGCGAAGGATTTCGCCCAAAAGATCGCCTTCGCCATGGCGGCCGACAGCCCGAGGCTTTATCTCGCCAAGATGACGAAGTCGCTGCGCAAGGGCCGTATCTTCATCGACTATTTCCGCAATTCGCGCGAAGCGACCTCGGTGGCGGCGTATTCGAGCCGCGCGCGGCCTGGCGCGCCGGTTTCAGCGCCGGTCACGTGGGAGCAATTGGGCCGTACTGCAGGAGCAAACCAGTACACCGTGCTTAATCTGAAGAAGCAGTTCCGCCAGGACTCCTGGCGTGACATTGGCAAGGTGCGGCAGAAGCTGCCGAAGTAAAAATCTCGGACGATAAAACCGCGACGCCAATTTCACGCGTTCTGATCACGTCTGACGGCGATCTTTCACGTCACTTCAGTCGATCGCTGATCTTACTGATCCCCGCATGCGCGCAGGCATCGTCGAGCTTGGCGCCGGGCGCGCCGGCTGCGCCGATGGCGCCGATGATTTCGTCGCCGACCTTGATCACCACGCCGCCGCCGAAGAACATGACGTGGGGCAGCTTGGCGAGCGTTGCGATCGAGCCTTCGCCCTTGGCGCGATCGGCAAGGGCGAGCGTATCGGCCTTGAACGACACCGCCGTGTAGGCCTTGTCGTGGGCGCTATCGAGCGTGTGAATGCCGGCGCCGTCGCCGCGCAATGCGGCAATGATCGCGCCATCGGTATCGAGCATGACGGCGGTTTCGCGGTATCCCTGCTTGGCGCAGGACGCGACGGCTTCAGTCACCGCTTCCGCGGCCAGCGCCGCCGGAATCCGATGCGTCACCAACGCGTCGGCGCGAGAGCTGGATGCTGCGATCAGCGGCGAGGCCGCCATCATCAGGATTGTGCAAAAACGCTTCATGCAGACTCTCCCAAAGCAAGACCAATGATGCGAATGGCGACTGGTGGTGCGCTCACGAAACCCCTAATTTACCCATTTGTCACGGACTTTTGGTCAGCCCCTGGCACAAATGCTACTAGGCAGTGTGGAAGCATATCATGCGTCGGCGTTTCACGATTGCGGGCAATCGATTCAACGACGCCGGTGCGAAAGGCCATAGCCATGAAAGTAAAGTTGTTTGTATTGGTCGCGCTGGGGTTCATGTTTTCGGCGGCGGTGTCGGCGCAGGACGTGCTGGATTTGAGCGGTCAGTTTCGCTGCGTACAAGGATGCGATTCGGGGCTCAGTCAGCCGGCTTACGTATCGCAGCGCGGCTGGGAGCTGCGCCTGGTGAATGAGGCGGGTGTGCCGGCGCGCGCCTGGATCGACCGGCCCGGTCATATCTGGGTGCAAAGCTGGGACGAGGGCGCCGTGTATTCGGCCGACGGCATGACCATATGGTTCAGGCGCGGCACCGTCTGGGAGCGCGATCTCGGCCAATGGGCGGTCCCTGTGGCGCCTCCGCCGCCTCTGAGCCGCGCGCGGCCCGCGCCCGGCAGAAGGCGCGCGGCGATCCCAGTACAACCGGTTCCTGCAACGGCGCGCGCATTTGACGGCGCCTGGAGCGTGCAAATCATTACTCAGCAGGGCCCTTGCGACCGCACGTATCGCTTCCCGGTACGCATCAGCAACGGCAATGTCGTCAACGAATTCGGCGAGGCTGTCAGCCTGCAGGGTAGAGTGGCCCCGAACGGCGCCATACAGGTGAGCGTTTCCGGCGGCGGTCAGCACGCCGACGGCGGAGGGCGGCTGTCGGCGACAACGGGCGGCGGCACCTGGCGCGGCCAAGGCTCTGCCGGCTCTTGCGCCGGCGTCTGGGAGGCAGCGCGGCGCGGATAACGCCGGCCGCGATTGCAGGGCCGACATTACCCCGCGAGCCGCAGCCGCTCGTCCTTCGGCTCAAAGCGTGTGCGGAAAATGTCGGCGTCCATCGGGTCTTCGAAGCAGTAGCGCACGAACGCGGCGTAATCGTCTTCCACATACATGTCGAAATTGCCGACATGTTTGATGAGAAAATCCATGATCTCGCTGTCGTCAAACAATTGCCGTCGCGGCAGCACCACCTGATAAGGACATTCCTCGTCGAGCTTTCTCAGCCACGCGCTGCGCTTGTCCGGACCCATCGGCCTACCCATGATTCGCTTCCTTCGCTGGGGTTCAGACGGCGTATCGTTCTCTCTTTGTTCGTTGTTGTAAAGAGCCACAAAATGCAGGGGTTCGTGGGGCGGACTGGCCCCCACGCGTTGTGTTAGTCGCGTCACACGAGACTAATCTTGACAATTGTCCCATGTTAAGATACGTTGCGAATCATCTCGTTCGTCCATAGGGCGCTTTCCGGATGCGATCCGAAAGGTGGAGCGGGAGCGGTGCCTGGGCGCGGTTTCGCACACTGCGTTCGGGCGGTTCGGAAACCCGCCCGGCCGACCCCGACGTCGGTCTGCCAGGAGCTGGCTGCCCGGGTGGCGGACGGAGTGATCCGTTGGCGCTGCCATGAAGCGCGGGACCGGACTGAGCCAACGCCGAAAGGTGTTGGCGAGAGCCGCGGTAGAGCGCCGGAAGGCGAGCGCGTCCCCCAAAAGGGGCGCGCGCCGTGACCCCGCCCAGCGGCAACGCTTGGATTGCGCGGAGCGGCCTCTCAGTATGCGCCTTTCGGCGCTCGCCCCCTTTTTGGGGAGGCCGTTTCGTGAAACCGTTGGAAAACCTCGGGGCGCGAACAAAAGCGCAGCGCGAGAACGGAGTTGCTTTTGCGTAGGGGCGGCCCTTGTGGTCGCCCGCACTGCGGTTGCCGAGGGCGGGCACGAGGCCCGCCCCTACGGATGAGGAAAGGCGCCTGGCAACTCAGGACGAGGAATTCAAAGACGCGGGAGAGGCGATGGCGGACGAATTATTCCACATCCAGCGGGGTGGTGCCGGTGGGTTTGCCCTGGGCGTCGAGTGTGATCTTTTCCACGCGCGCTTCGGCCTGGCGCAGCAAATCCTCGCAGCGGCGCTTGAGCGATTCGCCGCGCTCATAGATGGCGACGGATTCCTCGAGCGGCACTTTGCCCTCTTCGAGTCGCTTGACGATCGATTCCAGTTCTTCGATCGCGCGCTCGAACGGCATCTGCGCGATGTCGCCTGCTTGCTTGCCGTCGTTCTGCGCCATCCGCGACTCTCCGATTCAATCAATCTAGCCCGGATTGCGCGCGGCGCAATCCGGGGAATGGTTCTCCCGGATTTCGCTTCTGCTCAATTCGGGCTACGCAAGATGTCAGCCGCGCATCAACGCGGTAACATGCGCGGCGGCCGAATCGCCGAGCGCCTGAAGGTCGTAGCCGCCTTCGAGCATGGACACCACGCGGCCTCCACAGAAGCGGTCGGCGATGTCCATCAGCTTCTGCGTCGCCCAGGCAAAATCCTCTTCTTCCAGATTGATGTTGGCGAGCGGGTCGCGGTAGTGGGCGTCGAAGCCGGCGGAGATCACGATCAACTCGGGCCGGTAGTCCTCAAGCCGCGGCAGGATGCGACTAGCGAAGGCCTCGCGAAACACTTCGCCGCCGTCGCCGGGGCGCAGCGGTGCGTTGACGATCGTGTTGTGGTCGCCGGACTCGCCCGTCGCGCCAGTGCCGGGAAACAGCGGCATCTGATGGGTCGAACAATACATCACCGATTTGTCCGACCAGAAAATCTCCTGCGAGCCATTGCCGTGATGCACGTCGAAATCGACGATGGCGGCGCGGGCGATGCCATGCTTCTTCTGCGCGTAGCGCGCGGCGATGGCTGCGTTGTCGAACAGGCAAAAGCCCATCGGCCGCGCGGTCTCGGCATGATGGCCGGGCGGACGCGTAGCGACGAAGGCGTTGGCGGCCCTTTTCGCCATCACCTCGTCGACCGCATACATGCCGCCGCCGACCGCGCGCAACGCGGCCTCGAACGTGCCGGGCGACATCGATGTGTCAGCGTCGATATGCACCAGGCCATCTTTGGGCGAGGCGTCGCGGATTTCCTCGATGTAGTCCATCGGGTGGCACAGCGCGACAATATCGAGCGGCGCCAACGGCGCGCTGACGCGCGCCATGGCTTGGAATTTTTCCGCCTCCAGCGCGTGCTCGACAGCACGCAGCCGATCGGGCCGCTCGGGATGGCCGGCAGGCGTCAGGTGATCGAGACAGGCCGGGTGGGTGATGAAGAGGGTCGACATTTGCGCAATGTAAGACGGGTTGCGCGCCAGCGAAACCCGTTATGCAGTCTGTTTCCCGGGCGCAGCGCAGCACGAAGTGGTGCACCGCATCCGGGACACCACGGTGCTTTAGAGTTACGCCAGCGCGGCGTCGCCGCCGAGCAGTCCCGGCGCGCCTTCGATCACGGTGCGCTCCAGCGCGCCGGATTGGACGGCGAAGTTTTCGGCAAAAAACCGCGCCAGCGCCGTGCGTGCGGCCGCGTCGTCACCGGCCCGCTGCGCGGCGAGCGCCTCGTTCGCCAACAGGCAGCCGCCACTGGCAAGGCCGTAGAGGCGCAGATACGGCGTTGCCCCGGCGAGCGCCGCGTCGGCGTCGCTGGCACCGCGGTCGAGCATCCATGTGGTGGCGCGGGCGAGGCTTTCGACCGCTTCGCCGAGCCGCACGCCGGTCCAGCCGAATGCCGGGTCGTTGCTCGCCTCGACCGCTTCGACCATGCCGCGCAGATCCTTGATGTGTGCCGCGACAGCCGCGCCGCCGGACAGCGGCAGCTTGCGCGTGACGAGATCGATGCCATGAATGCCGTTCGTGCCTTCGTAGATCGCAGCGATTCGAGCGTCGCGATAAAGCTGCGCCGCGCCGGTTTCCTCGATGAAGCCCATGCCGCCATAGACCTGCACGCCAAGCGAGGCGACTTCGATGCCGATGTCGGACGAAAACGCCTTGGCGGTCGGCGTCAACAGCGAGGCGCGCTCGTGCGCGGCTTTGCGCGCCGCGGCATCCTTGCTCCGCTCGGAGCGGTCGAGCGCGATCGCGGTGGCGTAGCAGATGGCGCGCGCGGCGCCGGTCAGCGCGCGCATCGACAGCAGCATCCGGCGCACGTCGGGGTGAGCGATGATCGGCGCCGAGTCGGTCGCCTTCATTCCGGCGGTGCGGCCTTGTTTGCGCTCCCGCGCGTAGGCCAGCGCCTGCTGCGTGGCGCACTCGGCGATGCCGACGCCCTGCAGCCCGACGGCGAGCCGCGCGCGGTTCATCATGGTGAACATGCACGCCATGCCGGCATTTTCTTCGCCGATCAGGTAGCCGATCGCACCGTCGCGATCGCCCAGCATCATGGTGCAGGTCGGCGAACCATGGATGCCGAGCTTGTGCTCGACCGAGTGGGCGCGGATGTCGTTGCGGGCGCCGGGCGAGCCGTCGGCGTTGAGCAGAAATTTCGGCACCAGGAACAGCGAAATGCCGCGCGTGCCGGGCGGCGCGTCGGGCAGCCGGGCGAGCACGAAATGGATGATGTTGTCGGTGAGATCATGCTCGCCGTAGGTGATGAAAATCTTCTGTCCCTTGAGGCGATAGCTGCCGTCGGGCGCGCGCTCGGCGCGCGTGCGCAGCGCACCGACATCGGAGCCGGCCTGCGGCTCGGTGAGCTGCATGCTGCCCGTCCATTCGCCGGACACGAGCTTTTTCAGATAGGTCTGTTTGAGCGTTTCGGAGCCGTGGGCGTAAAGCGCATCGACCGCGGCGATGGTCAGCAATGGGCCGACGGCGAATCCCATCGACGCCGAGTTCCACATTTCCTGGCACGCCATGCTGAGTGTCTGCGGCAGCGCCTGGCCGCCCCATTCGGCCGGCGCGGCAAGCCCGTTCCAGCCGCCGCTGCACCAGCCGCGATACGCTTCCTTCCAGCCGGGCGCCGTAGTCACGGCGCCGTCCTTGAACGGGGTGCCGAACGTGTCGCCGACGCGGTTGAGTGGCGCGATCACCTCGGCGGCGAAGCGGCCGGCCTCGGTCAGCACCGCGTCGACGTCCTCCATGGTGAGATCGCCAAACAAGCCTTCGTCGATCGCGGCGGGAAGTCCGGCGGCGTATTTGAGAGCGGCGCCGATGTCGGCAAGCGGAGCGCGATATGTCATCGGCGATCTCCATAAGTTTCGACCGTGTGGACGTTGGGCGGCGGCGCACTGTCAGCGGGCAGGAAAAAATCCGCCGCCAGATCTTTGGTCGGGTCGACGCGATAGTGCTCGAAATCGGTAACGCCGCGCGTCGACAGAAAGCTGTCGTCGATCAGGAACTGACCGGTGAGGTCGCGCGCCGGCGTGTTGAAAATCGCGTAGGCCGCGTCCGCGACGATGTCCGGCTTGCGTGCCTGATGTATCCGCTCCTCGCCGCCGAGCAGATTCTGAATGGCCGCGGTGGCGATGATGGTGCGCGGCCACAGCGCGTTCACCGCAATGCCCTTGTCGCGCAATTCGCCTGCCAGGCCGAGCACCACCAGGCTCATGCTGAATTTCGCAATCGAATAGGCGGTGTGCGGCGCGAACCATTTTTCTTTCATGTCGAGCGGCGGCGAGATCATCAGAATGTGCGGATTAGCCGCCTTTTCCAGATACGCAATGGCCCACTTGGAGACGACGAACGTGCCGCGCGTATTGATCTGATACATCAGATCAAAGCGCTTCATGTCGGTGTCGGCGACGCTGGTAAGCGAAATCGCGCTGGCATTGTTGACCACGATGTCGATGCCGCCGAATTTCTGCGCCGTCTGTTCCAGCGCGTCTTTGACGATCGCCTCGTCACGCACGTCAACGACGAGCGGCAGCGCCTTGCCGCCGGCGCGTTCGATGTCTTCTGCGGCTGTGTAGATGGTGCCGGACAATTTCGGATGCGGCTGCGCCGTCTTGGCGGCGATGGCGATGTTGGCGCCATCGCGCGCGGCCCGCAGCGCAATCGCAAGCCCGATGCCGCGCGACGCGCCGGTGATGAAAAGCGTCTTTCCAGCAAGCCCCATCGCCCCTCACTTCTTGCGCGACAGAAACGCCGCGAACGCGGCCCGCGCCTCGTCGGACTGCAGGCGTTCGCAAAACAACGCGGTTTCGGTATCGATCCGCTCGATCACATCGTCAAGTTCGCCGCGCAACAGCCGCCGCGACACAGCGATGGCGCCCGGCGGCAGCGCCGCGATGTCTTGCGCGGCCTTGAGCGCCACTTCATCAACGGCGGCGGGATCGACCACCTCGTTGACGAGGCCGGCGTCCTTCGCGGCCGCAGCCGACAGCGGTCGGCCCATGGCGAGCAGCGCGAAGGCGCGCGCATGGCCCATGCGCAGCGGCGCCAGCAGGCTCGATCCGGCTTCGGGGATGAGGCCGAGTCGCGAGAACGGCGTGGCAAATGTGGCGTTGGTCGCGGCAACGACGTAATCGCAATGCAGCAGCATCGTGGTGCCGATGCCGACCGCAAGCCCGCCGACCGCGGCCACGAGGGGCTTCGGATTGCGCGCCAGTGTGTGCAGGAACTCGACGGTTTTCGGCCGCAATCCGCCGCTCTGCGCGGCTTCGAGAAACTCGCCGATGTCGGCGCCGGCGCAGAACGCGCCGGGCGCCCCGGCCAGCACGATAGCGCGGATGGCCTCGCTCGCCGCGGCCTCGCGCAGCGACCGGGTCATCACCTCGTACATCGGCTGCGTCAGCGCGTTCTTCTTCTCCGGCCGGTTCAGCCGGATGGTGCGTACGCCGCCGTCGTCGGCCACGAGAACTTGATCGGACATGGTGCTTTCCATCGGCCGCGCCGCCCGAGCGGCTCCTTTTCGGCCCGCATCGACTCTTGGCTCATACATTATTATAAGGCGCGCGCCGGCAACACCACGAACATTGATCCGTCAGGCGGGCGTCGCTATCTTGCCGCCGCCAGCAGGGACTCCAGTCGCGTTTTGGGGCGTAGCCAAGTGGTAAGGCAGCGGATTTTGATTCCGCCATTCGGAGGTTCGATCCCTCCCGCCCCAGCCAAATTTTTTCGTTGAAAATGAAGTACTTAGGCTGCTCTTCCGTGTTCTCGGATGCCAATTTCATGTTGCGTCATGTTGCAAAAAATCTCCAAGCAATTTCAAGGGTCTCCAATTTGTACCGGCGGCTCCACGCAACATAAACGCAACATGAAACTGGTTAAACGCAGTGAACCAAACCGCCGATCCACCCTTCAAAGCCGGCCTGCCCATTCACCGATGGTTGCAAGTATTTGCTCGAAGCTCGGCTTGTCGCCGAAATATAACGCGGTGCTCGCTTCATTTGCGCCGGCATATGTTTCGCGGGTCTTCGGGTCGTCCAGAACGAACGCCTGATTTTGCGCGATAGTCGGGTTATCGCTGCCGCGAATCCTCTTTCTCTTGTGGGCCAGGTATTCGGGCGTGCCAATGAATGCCTGGACTTCTGGCCACTGTAGCAGGTTGTGGACATCGTATTGGTGCCGCATGAAATCGACAGGAGACTCGCCAGTTCTTTGCTGCTTGCGAAACTTCGTTGAAATGGTTTGCAGCTTTTCGACGAACGTATAGCGAGGATCATAGCAAGCGACGCCTTTCGCCCGATTGTCTATCACGTCGACGCTCTTCGCGACCGCGTAGTCGTACGTTCACGAGCTGATATCCTGGGCGCTGTTTGGGGACACCTCGTCGAACCCGGCTTCCAGCAAGACGCCGGGCCTCAACCCCTCCATTGCTGGCGGTGTCGTCTTGTAGAAGAGCCGGATACCCGCACTGGTCATGGCCTTGTTGTCGAACGCCTTATCGCGCTCGATCTTTTCGATGCCATCTATGTCGATCTTCTTTGCGACCCAGTCGTAGAACTCCTTGCGTGCCCGAATGTCCTTGGGCTTATTGTGATTGCGGCCAGTCATTATCTGGCGCTCCTTGGGCGGCTCGATGCGGATATCGATATCTTCCGAAAATCGGGTGAAAGGGCGCCGCTCACGCCAATCGCTTAGATTGATCACGCCGCACGACCCTGGATTTTCATCCATGTCGCACTCACTGTTCCTGCGCTCGCGCCGGAGGACGAGCGCACTTTTGTGGGGTCCTGCCGTTCCCTTGCCGGACCGGTCGGCGTTTCTGCTGTGAATCTCGGCGGGGTGGTCCGCTTCGTATGGACGGTGCGTGCAGCGCCATCGCAACAATCCGCTCGGAAAGACCGGACAGGCTCATCGGTATCAAGGGTTTTGCAAGGGAGGTGTCTTGGCTAAACCTTTGCAGGGCGTCGAGGGTCGACAGCAATTTAGGCGGACCAAAGCGAACGAGCTGGCCGCCCGAAAAGCGAACATTCAGATCCAAATAGACGCCACGGAACACAATCGGATCGCAGCCGTCGATCTTGATCGCAATTGCGTGCCCTGGACCGCTCTCGCGTTGGCCATAGGCGCGGCGATAGAATTGATCGAGCCGGGCGCGATATTGGACAATTCCCCGCAGCAGCGAGTCAGGCACGACGTGATAGACGCGCAGTGACAGCGTGAGAGCAAGTTCCATCATGCGGCAGTAGCTATAAGCGGCGAGGCGTTTGCCCTTTGTCGTCAGGAATTTCTCGCCGCCAAAAGGGATGCCGAGCTTCCGCAATGACTTGATATATTCGTAAAAGGCGCTGCTGCTGACCGGTCCGCGATAGCCAAGTTCGGTTAGCACCCAGAGCGCTTGTCCGTGCCTCAATTTTATCGCAGGTAACTTATCGGGCAGGCCATTCGGTGTGCCGCGAATCGATCGCGCCGACGACGCGAGGGGACTCGTGGTGAATGTTATCTTGACGGTCATAGCGGAACCGCGCGATCGCCTGCCGGCGCGGATTGGCAGAAAGCCCCGGCCACGGACCGTTTTGACGGCGCGAACGCCATCGTCTTACCGTCGCGTGCCGGCGTGGACCACCAAGTCGCCCCTCCATGTGTTGTCGACTCGCTGCCTAGGCCGGCAATGATTGCCATCGGAGAAGCGCCCGCAACCTCGTCCTACGTCACAGCCGATCCGAATGATCGAGCGTGAATTCGTAGGAGTCATCAGCCTGCGAAGGCGGTTATGGCGGACTCCATCGCCAACTTCGATTGGTACTCTAGGCGATTAATCCGCGTCGATCAATCGGATGCGACTTTTCTTCATCGGTGTGGCCCGCGGCACAGGAGGCTTGCTTGGATAACGCCGCGCCATTACAGTCTTTGCTACAGATTGACGGGGGATGGGGTTCCCCTTTTAAGCGCCTTCGGGCTGATGACTCCTGCCACCACAAATTCGGTTGGTAGGAGTGCCGCATGAACCCCAGCAATCAGGATGGTTTCCACGCGACGGGCCTCGCTCTGCATGTGGCGGAGGAGCCTTTGCGATGAGAAGCATCGGCGATCCTGCATTTTTCCGATTGTTCGAACTCTTGATGGTTCAAATCAATCGCGGCCTTATCAAAACCCGTTGGAAGTACGACGGGGTCGACTTCGAACGCGAGCGGCACAGCGCGACCGGGCCGAAGCACGGGCTCACCATCGACATTTTCACGCTGACGCGCGAGGGGCGCCGCGGCTGGTCCTTGATGGTGATCAAGGAATATTGGTGGGTCGGCGCTGAAAGCAAGCCATTGAAGAATTCGCGTTGGGCCCGCGCCATCCTGGGCCAGCGCGGCGACATCGTGTCGTGGTTGAAGGCGCAAGAAGCCAAACTGGAGCACGACGCCTTCGGCGAACGTGCGGGCGCGAGCGACGCGGCCGCAGAAAACGAGCCGCCGAGTGAAGACACTGAAACCCCATGAATGAGGTCCTCGCATCGACCGCGTCGGACGCGGCTCCGCAAGACAACGCCCTCGCCGCTATGCTCGGCCGTGGAGAAGCTGCCCTCGAGGCGGCGGTGGGAGCCGAGTCCCCGTTGTCGGCGCAGCTGCGCGTGCTGCGGCGACGACTCGCCGAGGAGCGCTTGCAGATGGCCATCCTCGGCCAATTCAAGCGTGGCAAGAGCACGTTTATCAATGCGCTGCTTGGTGCGGCCGTGTTGCCCACGAGCGTTGTGCCCCTGACGGCACTGGCAACGTTCATCTCCTGGGGGCCGCAACCGCGCATCGTCGTCCTCTTCAAGGGCGGAGACCCGCGTCGGGAATTTGCGCCTCAAACAATCGGCGAAATTCGCGATACGCTGTTTCGGTTCGTCGCGGAGGAAGCCAATCCCGAAAATCGTCTTGGGGTCGAGCGTGTCGAACTCTTCTTCCCAGCCGACCTGCTCGCCGATGGCACCGTGCTCATTGACACGCCCGGCATAGGTTCGACGCTAAAGCACAATACGGAAGCTGCCTTTCAGGTGCTGCCGGAGTGCGACGCTGTCCTGTTCGTCGTCTCGGCCGATCCGCCGATCACGGAACTTGAGATCGACTATCTGCGTCGGTTGAAGTCCGAGACGACGCGCATCTTCTACGTCGTCAATAAGGCCGACTACCTTCAGCCGGAAGACAGGCGCGCCCTAATAGACTTTCTGCGGAAGACGCTGGTCGAGAAAGCCCTGATCGACGCCGAGCCTCAAATATTCTGCGTTTCGGCACGAGACGGATTGACCGCCCGAGAGACCGGCGCCGAACAATTACTCGCGGCGAGCGGCATCGGCGCGCTCGAAGATCATCTGGTTCGGTCCTTGGTAACTGAGAAGAGACGCTGGCTCGACCGAGCGGTTCGCAGCAAAGCCGCCGATGTTCTCACACACGCGGCGGCGGAACTTGATCTTCGCCAGAGAGCGCTTGCGATGCCCCTTGAGGAACTCGCGGCGAACGGAACGAGACAGGCGTTGCGCCATGGAGTCGCCCTGATGTGCCGTAAGGCTGATCACTCCTACCGCGGACGATCGCGGTGGGATCATCGTTGTGAACCCGCCGCATGGCGGGTTTTTTGTTGCCGGGGTGCGATAAGAAATTGCAAAGCAATTTCTCCGCCCGCGACAACACGGAATCCGCGAGCGATCGGGCAATCTTCCGACCGCGATCTCCGTTCATCTGAACGTGGTTTGACCTCGGCCCCTGCCGCGGCATGAGGGCGGTGGTCATCGAAGACGGAGAAAACACGATGTGTGACTACAGCCTGCATGGTGTGGCATCGCGGCCCGCGAAGGTCGGCGATGAGCTGATAACGACGCAGTTTCCCCATACGATCACCACGGGGTTTGCCGCTGTCGACGAGCTCAATGTAGCGGTCTGCCTGCGGCCGGGTACGGAGCTCGTTTTCGATCGCGCGCCGGAATGCTGGCGCCCCATCATGCGGTGGCGGCGGCGTCAATTGCCCAGCACCGTAGCCCGCTTTCGGCACCTAAATCCGCAGCGGCCCGATGTGCATCACGACGCCTTGGAATTTTCCGACGGCACGATCGTGCTCTTGAACCGCCTCTGGCCCGGTCAGCGGGCGACCGTCCTGCAACTGCCCGTGGAAATTCATAAAGCTCCCGCGCCGCAAGTGTCGGGGAATTCGTTGCCCACGGCGCTGGAAGGCTCGACACTGCTGAGTTGATGAGACGGAGACCGTGCGAGGTCGGCAAAACCGGCGTCGGCGCGCCGATGCCGGTAGCCGGCCGTCCGGTTTCCACAGTTGATATGGAGTTTGCCTTTCGAGATCGGACGACAGGAGTAAGGAATGAACGATCAAATTGCCGCGCTCGGTGCCATGGAAATTCTGGACTCGCGCGGCAATCCGACGCTGAAAGTGTTTGTCGAGCTGCGCGGCGGCGTCCGAGCAAGCGCGTCCGTGCCTTCGGGTGCGTCGACCGGCGCTCATGAAGCCGTCGAGCTCCGCGATGGCGATCCCAAACGCTTCGGCGGGAAGGGCGTTCGGCGCGCAGTCGCAGCCGTCACCGAGATCATCGCTCCCAAGCTCGTCGGGATTTCCGCCGCGCGTCAGCGCGACATCGATGGGCTTCTGATCGGTCTCGATGGGACGAAAGACAAGTCACGGCTTGGCGCCAACGCCCTTCTCGGCGTCTCGATGGCGTCGCGCGCGCGGCGGCGATTGCGGCGGGTCGGCCGCTCTATGCCTATCTCTCGCGCGTCGCGCCCAAGCCGGTTGCCCGTGCCAATGATGAATGTGATCAATGGCGGCGCCCATGCCGACAATTCGCTCGATTTTCAGGAATTCATGTTGGTGCCGCACGGGGCGCCCAGCTTTGCCGAAGCCCTGCGTTATGGCGCGGAAATATTCCAGGCTCTACGAACGCGGCTCGGCAAGTCGGGATACAGCACCAGCGTCGGCGATGAAGGCGGTTTCGCGCCGAAACTGCGGAACAACGAAGAGGCCTGCAACTTGATTGTTGAAGCCATTGAAGCTGCCGGCTTCGTTCCCGGAAAGGAGGTTGCCATAGCTCTCGATCCCGCCGCCTCCGGCTTTCGCGCTCATGATGGCTACATGCTCAGGAAGTCAGGCGAAGGGAGTAAGACTAGCAACGAGTTGATCGATCTTTACGCCGGCTGGTCACGTCGTTATCCGATCGTTTCGATCGAGGATGGGCTTGGCGAGGACGACTGGGCTGGCTTTCGCGCGCTCACCGCCGCTCTGGGCGAACGCCTGCAGATTGTCGGCGACGATCTCTACGTCACCCATCCCGAGTTTATCCGGCGCGGCATTGCCGAAAAGGCCAGCAACGCCGTCCTGATTAAGCTCAACCAGATCGGCACGGTCACCGAAACGATCGAGGCCGTGGACCTGTGTCGTGCCGCAGCTTGGAATTTTATTATTTCGCACCGCTCGGGCGAGACAGATGACGCATTTATCGCCGACTTCGCCGTAGCCACGGGAGCCAGCCAAATCAAAGCCGGATCCGTCTGCCGGGGTGAAAGGACCGCCAAGTACAATCGTCTACTCGAAATAGAGCGCAAACTCGGCGAAGCAGCCTGCTTCGAAAGTCCGTTTCTCCCGCGGTGAGACTGTCGGCGAGCCCCCTATGTTCATAAGAGCGGCCAGATGACCGAGAACAGACGCACAAGGCATGAGCCAAATCTCGAGGACATGCTCGCCGACCCGATCGTATGGATGGTGATGAAGTCGGATCGCGTGGACGAGCAGGAGCTGAGAAGCTTGTTAGCGCGCGTGGCGGCCGACTTAACATCAGGCGGCGCCGATCCGTTGGCCGACAGCGACTCGGCCGCCGATACTTCCGGCAACTATCGGTGCGGCGTCGGTATCATGTTGCTGAACACGTACGGTCAGGTGTTTGTGGGCAAGCGTACGGACACGGAGGGCGACGCGTGGCAGATGCCGCAGGGTGGCGTCGATGCGCGCGAAGAGCCGCGCGCCGCGGCGTTGCGCGAGCTTAAAGAAGAAATCGGTACGAATAACGCGCAGATCATCGCCGAAAGCAAAGTGTGGCTGCGCTACAAGTTGCCGTCCGAGCTGCGCAAGCGATGGGACGGACGTTGGCGCGGACAAGAGCAGAAGTGGTTCGTGATGCGCTTCCAGGGCACGGACGCCGACGTCAATGTCGCCAGCGATCATCCGGAATTCTCGGCCTGGAAGTGGGTTTCGGTCGAGGAATTGCCGGGCCTTATCGTCTCATTCAAGCGCCAGCTTTACCTTGACCTTTTGGCTGAGCTGCGAGAGGCCGGAACGATCCCATCTGCGAACCTCTTGCGGCGTCCCGATGACAAATAGCTGACGCGTGGGTTTGCCACTTGACGCTGCCGCCGGGCTCTTTATCTTTATACCTATAAGTGGGCATGGAGTCGCCCTGATCCGCCGAAAGGCTAATGACTCCTACCGCGGTTGATCGCGGTGGGAGCCCTTTCTGAACCCGCCGTGCAGGCGGGTTTTTTGTTGCCGGCGCATGGCTGCCGGCGCGATTAATCCGCAAGGGCCGCAACCGAAGCGAACGTAAACCGATCCGGGCCACAATTGCCCGCGAGGAGTGAGAATGACTGCGGCTTCACAAGATCATGTCGTTGGATTCGATCGCGTCCGGCGGCCAATGATGGGCGGGCGTCCTCCGTCAGATGCGCGACGCCGCACTCCTGGGTTCTCCAGCATCCTGTTTGCGCGCCCCGACGATCGTCTCGCCGATGATGCGAAGCAGCCCCCGCATTTCTTCAATGACCTCAATTGCGACCAGATCGTCACTGCCATCACGGCGGAGCGCGACGAGTATAATTTGAAGCCCTTCTTTTATGCCGGCCTGCCGCGGATCGATGCCATCGAATACCGGCACGAGGTGATGCAGGACCTCGAGCGTCCCGGCCTCCCAGAGCGTGTCGGCGCCTTCGCCGATGGAATGCGGGCAGTGCGCCAGCATCTCGCAAAGATCGACAAGATGTATTGCAAGGAACAAAAGGAAGCGTGGTTTCTGGATAGCATCGAGATTTATTGCGAGCTGATCAGTGCGTTTGCGGCGGCACTCGTCGATTTCGATCTGCGGTCACGCGGGCTCCTCGCATTTCGCACCTACATCGTAAGCTACGTCCAGTCCCAATCCTTTACGTCCTTGCATGTCCAGGCGAAGAAACTCAAGGCCGAATTGGCCACGATCGAATACTGCGTGCTCATAACCGATAACGGATTTACGGTTCAAAAATACCAAGGGGAGGGCGATTATAGCACCGATGTCGAATTGACCTTTGAGAAATTCAAACAAGGAGCGGTCAAGGATTACAAGGTCAGGTTCGCCATCAGTGACGATATGAACCATATCGAGGCGAAGATTTTGGAATTCGTCGGTAAGTTGCACTCTGACTTGTTCGGAGCGTTGGCGGCTTTTTGTGCGACGAATGGCAATTTCATCGACCGGACCATCGCGGTCTTCGATCGTGAAGTGCAGTTTTATCTTGCCTATCTGGACTACATCGCGCCGCTTCGGCGGACCGGCTTGCCGTTCTGCTATCCGGTGCTTTCGGAGACGGGCCAGGAAGTCTCCAGCCACGGCGGGTTCGATATTGCGCTGGCCCACAAACTCCTCAAAGAGGACGTGTCCGTTGTCTGCAATGATTTCGATTTGCAGGGAGGCGAACGCATTCTGGTCGTCTCCGGTCCCAATCAGGGTGGAAAGACCACCTTCGCGCGGATGTTCGGACAGCTCCATTATCTCGCAAAGATCGGGTGTCCGGTGCCCGGCCTGGACGCCAAGCTTCTGTTCTTCGATCGGCTGTTTACGCACTTTGAGAAAGAGGAGAAGGTCGAAAACTTGCGAGGCAAGCTCGAAGACGATCTGTTCCGGGTACGCGGCATCCTTGAACAGACGACCCCGCTGTCCGTCGTCATCTTGAATGAGATTTTCACTTCGACGACTATTCAGGACGAGACGTTCTTAAGCGAAAAGATCATGGAGCGGCTGGTTAAACGGCGCGCCTTGTGTGTCTGGGTCACCTTTGTCGACGAACTGGCGTCGTTCGGCCCGCAAGTTGTCTCTATGGTCAGCACGGTCGTCCCCGAGGACCCGGCGCGGCGCACCTTTAAAATCCTTCGGCTCCCTGCCGACGGTCTTGCCTACGCTCTGGCAATCGCCCAGCGTTACGAGCTCACCTACGACATGATCAGGCGGCGCATCAAGTCATGAAAGCATTCTTGATGTTCAAGGGGCGCGATTTCGATCCCCACCAGCTGCTGGCCCGGCGCGACAATGAGTTGCGCCACCGCCGTGGGAAAGAGCAAGGTTTGGAGCTCCAGCAAATCCTCCCCTGGAACGAAGCGGCTTTGCGGCAAGATCTCGGCCTCGACATCATCTTTGATGCCATGGCGCAGGGCGACCGGTTCTTGTTGGATGCGAGTCAGGTCGGGATGTTATCGAGCCTGACCGATCTGGAAACGATTCAACATCGGCAGGAGGCCTATCGAGACTGTGCAAGCAGCGCCCGCATTGTCAGAGCGATGTACCAAATCGCCATCGATGCGATCGAAGGCGAACGGAAGAATTATTGGAGTTCCGCGCGCTATCCCTCGGGCATCCTGCACCGCGCCATCGAGGTCTTGCAGGTCTTCGTGCCGGCGTTGAAGCGGCTTCGCTACATTGCCGACCGGGATAAGGATAAATTTAAGTCCCCGGCGTTTTCAAATCTGATTGCCATGCTGGGAAAGGAACTCAGTGATGACTACTTCGCGGAAGTCGAAAACCACCTCAAGAGGCTCAAATTCCGGGCGGGGGTGCTGGTCAGCGCTCATCTTGGCAAAGGCAATAAGGGTGCGAATTATGTCCTACGCGCGCCGCAGAGGGACGATCGCAACTGGCTGAGTCGCCTGCTTGGGGAAAAGCCGCAAGGCTATACGTTCCGCCTTCATCCAAAAGACGAAGCCGGCGCGCAAGCCCTGGCCAGACTCAAAGATCAGGGTGTCAACCTCGTCGCCGATGCCCTCGCGCAATCGACGGATCATATTCTCAGCTTCTTTCAGATGCTGAGGGCGGAGTTGGCATTTTATATCGGGTGCCTGAATTTGCATGCCAAGCTCGCGGAACTTGGCGAACCGGTCTGCTTGCCGGTGCCAGCCGCCGCCGGCGCAAGGACGCTATCGTTTGCTAATCTTTATGATGCCGCCCTAGCTCTCAGTAGCGGTCGGTCCGTCGTCGGCAACGAGCTCAAGACTGATGGCAAGAACCTCATCATCGTGACCGGCGCGAATACCGGCGGAAAATCCACGTTCTTGCGCAGCCTTGGGCTAGCGCATGTGATGATGCAGGCGGGCATGTTTGTCCCGGCAGAACAGTTCCGTGGCGAAACGGCCGACGGATTATTCACCCACTTTAAGCGGGAAGAAGATGCCGCCATGGAAAGCGGCAAATGGGATGAAGAACTCAGCCGCATGAGCACGATCGTCAATCATCTTCAGGCGAACGCCGTCGTGCTCTTCAATGAGTCCTTTGCGTCGACCAATGAGCGCGAAGGTTCGGAAATCGCCGCCCAAATCGTCAACGCGCTGTTGGACCGCGGCGTAAGAGCATTCTTCGTGACTCACCTTTATGAGTTCGCGAGCAGGTTCGTTAGCCGAAAGCCGCGCGACGTCGCGTTCTTGCGGGCGGAACGGAACCCCGACGGCACCAGACCATTCAAGCTGGTTGAGGCCGAGCCGCTCGAGACCAGCTACGGGCCCGATCTGTACGACGCCATGTTCAAGGCTGACGCGACAACGCAGCGTTTAGGCGCCGATAGAGACAAGACGAGTGCCGGACGGTTTTCAGACCGCGAATCAAGGCGCGATTCGACGCAGCAACCATTTGACCCGACCATGAGCGAAGGTTAGGCTCTCACAATCAAACGGGGATGGAGTCCCCCGCGCACAAACCGCCCTTTGGGCTGATGACTCCTACCGTGTTGAACGGTGGGAGTCTGTCGAATGCCTCCCGCCGGCCAAGTACAACATTTGGCGATAAGACCGGGAGGATAACATGCTGTTTGACACTCTGATGCCGCGTCGGCGCGAGCAGCACGGTCTGGCTTCAGCTTTGATCGGTGAAATTGTAGCGGCGATGGAAGCGGTCGAACGAAGCTCCGCGGTCCAGCATCTCCACCCGGCCTCGACGGCCGACGATCGGCTAACGCTCGACTTCACCGACTTCGCGTTGCCACGATTGGCCGTTTACGAAGCCAATGTCGGCAGGCTCGGCCTGTTCAATGCTCCTCTCCCCAGAGAATTGAGCTATTTCTACACGCGCCTTAACAATCTTCCGCAACGGCTGCGGGCGCTCAGGACGCCGCCCAATTCCTCCCCCGACGAGCAGAAGTTGCGCGCCCGAATTGCGATCGGGGAAATCGACCAGACGATGACGCTGGGCAACGATCTTCTGCGCAGCATGAAGGGGTTCGTTTCGCGCAAGCGGCATGATTCGATTTCGCGCGCCTAGAACATCGGGCTGGGGCGACGGCAATATTTGCATGCGCTAACTTCAAATCTTGACTTGGGGAGCCCATTCCCCATAATAACGACACCAAATGTCGGCTTGCCCGGCAAGGCGATGGAGTTCGCCTAAACCGCCCTTGGGCTGATGACTCCTTTCATCCGTTTGCGGAGGAGAGGAGTCGTACATGGTCTCAGCGGCTCGACAGTTCAATTCGTCCAATTTGATCCAGTGCTCGCGCGAAGGCGGCGCGCGGCGTGATGGCGTGCGCGGGACGTCACAATGATACGGGACGTTGTGCTGCAGATAGCGCAGGTTGTGGCGGTTCTCGCACTGGCCCCGCTGGTTCAAGGCCTGATTCTGCAATTCGAAGAACGCGTGCAGATGGCGCAAGGGCCCGGCATATTCCAGCCCTACCGCGATCTCTGGAAGCTCTTCCACAAACAAATCGTGGTTCCCGAAACGGCGTCGTGGATTTACTGGATCACACCGATCGTCGCTTTCACGGCGATGCTGACGGTCCCCATCCTGATCCCGGTCCTCACCGATTTCCCGCTTCCACTGTCAGACATGGGCGACATTCTCGGCGGCGGCCTGATCCTGACGCTCGGTTCGTTCATGATCGTGCTGGCCGGTCTCGACAGCGGCAGCGCCTATGGCGGCATCGGGTCGAGCCGTGCCGTGATGGTGGCCATTCTTGCCGAGCCGACCCTTATTGTCGTTTTCGTTGGCATCACGCTGCTGGCGAAGTCCATGCTTCCCTTTGTCGTCAATCATCTGCTGGTCGGCAACCCCGCGGTCTATTGGAGTCCCGCACATCTGTTTCTCATCGCCGCGTTCTTCGCTCTTCTCATCGTCGAGACCGACCGCCTTCCCATCCACTCCAGCACCCATATTGAAATCTACATGATCGAGGAAGCCCGCATCCTTGAATATTCCGGCCCGCTGCTCGCTCTCTTGAAATGGGCCTCGATGATGAAACAATTCATCCTCTACACGATCTTCTGCAACGTTCTGCTCCTGCCGTGGGGCCTTTCGCATGCAGGGACCGCGCTCGGTGTCGTGGGCTCCGTCTTAGCACTACTCGGAAAATTTCTGCTTGTGGCGCTCGCCGTCGTTGTCGTCGAGACGGCCCAATCGCGCTTGCGCTTTTATCGCTACCAGGAGCTGCTCGCGGCCTCGTTCGTGTTTGCCATTCTCTCCATCGTCGGAAACCAATTGAGCTGACAATGCTGGTTGCCCATCTCGATCCGCTCGCTGCCTCGGTCTTCAGCCTCATGGCGATCGCTAGTCTCTTGCTCGCCTTTGTCATGCTTGGCTCGCGCTGGCTGAATAACTATCTCTACGCGTTCGCCGCCGAATCCTGGATCATCGCCATCCTCTCGGCGACCGTCGGGTTTTACGGCGGCTATCCTGAGCTTTATTTGATCGCGATTTTGACAGCGCTGTTCCGGGGACTGTTCCTTCCGTATCTGCTGTGGCGGATCGTCAAGCGCCTCAACGTGACGCGCGAAATCCATGAATTCCTGCAGCCCAGTTCCGCGCTGGTCGCCGGAGCGTTCTGCGTCATTTTCTCGCTGACGGTCAGTTACCACGTCGGACAGTCGCTCGGGCTTGCGGGTACCGTTGCGGTGCTCGCACTTACGGTCATGCTGTCGATGAAGCTGATCGGCTTTTTGATGCTCGCCGTGCGTCATGAAGCCATCAGTCAGATCCTCGGTCTCCTGGTGCTTGAGAACGGCGTCTTTTTGGGCGCGCAAATTCTCGTGCCCGGGATGCCGGTGCTGATCGAGATCGTCATTCTCTTCGATCTTCTCATAGTCGTCGCCTGCTTTGGCTTTCTTATTCAATATTTGCTCGTTCACGCTGGAACCACCAGCAGCCTCGAACTTAAACGTCTGGTGGGATAGCAACATGGTCGGCTTTGTCCTTTATGCGATGATGTTGGCGCCCGCTTGTGCCGTCGTCGGTTGTCTGTTGGTGCGTCGGCAGCGCGTGGCCGAGGGATTGAATCTCGTCGCGAGCATCATCGTCTTTGTCGCCGCTATCCCTCTCGCCGTTCTCAGCGCGCATGGGCCGTATTTGTATTGGGATAATTACGTGGTCGTCGACATGCCGGGCGCGTGGGTCACCTTATGCACGGCGGTCGTCTATCTGCTCGCGTCGATTTACGCGGTCGGTTACATGCGCCTGCTCGAAGGCGAGGGTAATAAACTCTGGAGCTTCTACGCGCTGTTTTCAGGTTTCGCGCTGACGGTCCTGCTTAGCACCGTCATGAACAATGCGGGGCTCTACTGGATCATCATCGAGCTGACCACGCTCGTGAGCACGTTCCTGGTGGGCTTCGAGCGCGCCGCCGAGAGCGTCGAGGCGGCATGGAAATACATCATCATCGTGTCGGCCGGCATTAGCCTCGCCCTGCTTGGCACGGTTTTGTTCTATTGGAGCGGCAGTTTCGTGCTGGGCCCGGTCTACGACATGACTTGGTCCGCGCTGGAGCAGAGCGCCTCCAAAATGAATCCGGCACTGGTCTCCCTGGCCTATTTGCTCGTCTTGATCGGATACGGCACCAAGGTCGGCCTTGCCCCGATGCACACGTGGCTTCCAGACGCTCATAGCGAAAGTCCGGCCCCTGTTTCCGCCATGCTGTCGGGTGCGCTGCTCAACGGCGCAATGCTCGGGATCGTTCGCTACCTGGCGATTGCCGATGCGGCGGGCGTCGGACCTTTCGCCCGCACAGTGCTCGTCGCGCTTGGCGTAGTCTCGCTGACCGTCGGCGCTCTCTTCATCGTCCGCCAGGATGGCATCAAGCGTTTGATGGCCTACTCAAGCGTCGAGCACATGGGGGTTGTGGCACTTGGCATCGGTTTCGGTGGCCTGTTCGGTATCGCCGGCGCGCTCTATCACATGCTCAATCACTCACTGAACAAATCACTGATGTTCTTCGGGGCCGGCAATGCGATGCGCAGTTTCGGCACCAAGGAAATTGCCGAGATTCGCGACGTGTGGAGTTCGTACCCCGTGCAGGGATCGCTTTGGCTTGCCGGGGCAGCGGCGATCACCGGAGCTCCGCCCTTTGGCCTGTTCCTGAGCGAACTGGTCATTTTGCGCGGCGGCCTCGAGGCTCACTACGCATGGGCCGTTGCCGCCATGCTGGTGCTGCTGATCGTCATCTTCGTCGGTTTCCTCAATCATTTTCGCGAAATGTATTTTTCGTCTTCGCCGGCCAGCCGCAGTCCCAAACGCGCTCTCAGCGGATGGTGCGTTGCGCCGATGTGGTTCGCGCTCGCCCCGCTCCTCCTCCTGGGTCTGTGGTGGCCCTCCGCGATGTGGCAGCATTTTTCCGCCATTGCGGTCGTGCTCGGGGGCCGCGCGCCATGAACGCGGGCCAGCAAATAGCGCTGCAGCCAGCCCAGCTGCGCCAGACCGCCACCCGGCTGCGCGACAGCGATGGCCGCATGCAGATGGCCTATGCTTGGTATCCGGAGCCTGACCGTATCGAGCTGCGTTATGTTGCGACCGAGGCGACGCAGAATGCGTTTGCGGTCTGGCGCTGCATACCGGCGGGCCCAGTTCCCAGCCTCGCCACGATTTGGCCCCTGATGGGCTGGTACGAGCGCGAGATTACCGATCTTTTCGGGCTTGAGTTCAGCGAACACCCGCAACCGCAACGCTTGGTTCTACACGACGGCGCCAATCCCATCTGTCCGCCGTTCAGTCCGAAATATCCACCTGACTTGCCGGTGCAGCCCGAACCCGTGCGCCAGGCCGTGCCGGAAGTCGTCGGCGCCGCGGCCGACGTGCAGCTCTTGCCGTTCGGGCCAGTGCGCGCCGATGTGCTCGAATCCGGCGAGTTTCTGTTTTTCTACATTGGCGAGGCCATCCTGCATTACCAGCCGCGGCTTTTCTTCAAGCATCGCGGCATGGAGAAACGGTTCGAGGGCCTGTCCGCGCCCGGCGGCGTCGTCGTCGCCGAACGCGTGTCCGGGGTCGGCAGCGTCGCGCATGCGCTCGCTTATTGCCAGGCGGTCGAAGCGGCCGCTGCCTGCACCGTTCCACGCCGTGCCAGTTACCTGCGGGTGCTGCTCGCCGAATTGGAGCGTCTTTACAACCATCTCTATTATCTCGGCCATCTTTGCCACACCACGACGCTCAAAGTCGGCGAGGCGCAAGGCAAGCTGCTGGCCGAACGCGCCAAGCAAATCAACGCTAAATTGACCGGCAGCCGTTTTCTCCGGAGCATTCTTACCGCTGGCGGCCTGCGTCGCGATCTGGCGCCGCAAGGCTGGCTGAGCGCCGAGCTCGAGGCGTTGCGCGAGGAGTATGCGGTTTATGCCCGCCATCTTGAAGGCACGGACAGCCACCTCGACCGCTTGATAACAACGGGCGTGCTCGACCAGCGCGTCGCGTTCGATCAGGGCGCGACCGGACCCATACAGCGGGCTTCGGGATTTGATCGCGACTTGCGTCGCGATCACCCCTACGCAGCCTATCAGGAGCTTCCGCTCACGGTCCCGGTGCGGAAGTCGGGCGACGCGCACGCGCGCGCGCAGGTAAGGATGGCCGAGGTCGATGAGAGTATCGCGCTCATTCAACGCGTGCTGCTGCTTCTCCCGGAGGGGCCTATCGCGACCGAATGTCAGGCCCCACCGAAATCGGAGGGCCTCGGCTGGACCGAGTCGCCGCGCGGCACCCTGTTCTACGCCGTGCATTTTGACGATCGCGGCAAGCTCGCACGCGTGAAGATCAAGTCGCCGTCCTTTTCAAATTGGCGCGTGTTCCCGTTCACGGTGCACGGCAGCAACATGATGGATTATGCGATCAATGAAGCCAGCTTCGGCCTGACGATTGCCGGCTGTGATCGCTAGGGGACGAATATGCCGCTTTGGACATTGCTAGGTTTGATGGAAGGCAAGCAGACGGCGCCGTGGCCGCAGGCAGACGGCGCCGATGGTCAAGCCGGCGTCATCGGGATGCCGCGTTACCATCCGGAGCGTTGCACGGACGCGTGCCAGGCCTGCGCCGACGTCTGCCCGACCCGAGCTATCACCATGCGGCAGACCGCCGAAGCAGGCGACGGCAAGGCCGGCAGGCTCAATGTCGATTACGGCCGCTGCGTCGTCTGTCAACTTTGCACCGAAGCCTGCCCGACGGAGGCTATGACGCCGTCCTCCGACTGGGCCTTCGGCGCCGCTCGTCGCGAAGACCTCGTCTGGCGGACGCCGCCCTCGGCGCCCGTCGCTCCTGACGCCAAAAGCCGGCGGAGCTTCCGCCGCAGTTTGCACATCCGCCACGTCGATGCGGGATCCTGTAATGGATGCGAATCCGAACTCCAGGCCTTGAACAATCCATTTTACAATCTGCATCGCCTCGGCATTTTTTTTACGGCATCGCCACGTTTCGCCGACCTTCTGTTGATTACGGGGCCGGTCACCAACGCCATGCTCACGCCGCTGCGCGCCACCTACGAGGCGATGCCGGAGCCGCGTTGGGTCATGGCGGCCGGGACGTGCGCGGTTTCCGGCGGTATTGCCGAGGGCGGCTATGCCTCAGGCCACGGCCTTGATGGCGTCCTTCCCGTCGATGTCTATCTGCCGGGCTGTCCGCCCAATCCCGCGGCTATCATTCATGCGCTGCTGATGTTCCTTGATCGAATCCCGCAACGAGTCTCGGGAGGCAGGCTTGACCAATGAGTTGATCGCCGCGGCGGTCGTCGCGTGGTTGATCGCGAGCATCGTGGCGCTGACGCAGCGCGGCCTGATCCTGGTGCGGCTCTTGCTGTTCGCAGGCTGCGTGGCTGCGATATGCGGGGCGATCATGGGATTGCCCGACGGCAGTCCGGTTGCCGACCTGCCGACTACTCTTGCGGGAGCACCGGTCCGGTTTCTGCTCACGCCAGCCGCGCTGTGGCTGCTCGGCTTCGGCGCCGCGCCGGCGGCACTCGCTTGCGCGCTCGCGCCGCCGTCCTCTCGTAACCAAGCGGGCTGGCTGTTCGGCGCCGCCATGAGCCTTCTCGGCGCGCTTGGTGTTTTCGGCCTGCAGGACGGAGCAAGTCTTCTGATTGCGTGGGAAATCATGAGCTTCGGCGGTGCCGTTTTGATCATCTGCGAAAGGCTGTCGGCGGATGTCGGCCGGCCTGTTCTGTTCATGTTAGGTCTGCTCGAAGTCGGAGCCGTGGCGCTCATCGCCGCCGTGCTTCTCCTCGCGGTACCTGCGCACGGGTTTGACTTCGGCCTTTATCACGCCGCCGCGACCGGTCTGCCGGCCACCACGGTTGTGCTTGTGGGTCTGCTGCTGATTATCGGTTTTGGCGCGAAGCTCGGGCTTCTGCCCTTCTACGAGTGGTTTCCAAATCTCTACGGATCCGGGAGCGGAGCATCCGGCGTTTTGCTGTCGGGCATCGTGCTCAATGCCGCGTTCTTCGGCTTGAGCCGAGGGCTCCTTGACTGGCTGCCGGCCGGCAATGCCGGTGCGACGGCTGGATTGGGAACGTTCCTCCTGATCGTGTCGGTGATCAGCGCGATCCTGACCGCGCTTTATGCCTTTCAGCAGGAAGACTGGCGGTCTTTGCTGAGCTTTTCGTCGGCCGAGAACGCCTCGGTCGCCGCCGCAATGCTCGGCGCGGCCCTGACATTCCGCGGGGACGGCCAACCCGAACTTGCGAGTCTCGCGTGGATGGTCGCTCTTCTTCACTTGGCGGCCCACGCCCTCGCCAAAGGCGGTCTATTCCTGACGGCGGACGGGGTCTACCGAGCGACCGGCGGCTACAATATCTTTCATTCCGACCTCTTGCGCCGCAGCTCCTGGGTGTTTGGCTTCGGGGCATTATTCGCCGCGATGAGCCTCGCCGCGATGCCGCCTCAAGCGGGCTTCGTTAGCGAGTGGTTTGTCTTCCAAACGGTG
Organism: Xanthobacteraceae bacterium; assembly: GCA_036511795.1. Classification (GTDB taxonomy): domain Bacteria; phylum Pseudomonadota; class Alphaproteobacteria; order Rhizobiales; family Xanthobacteraceae; genus BOG-931. The sequence continues at coordinate 4,168 of DATCBO010000118.1, read as the reverse complement.
TTCCAGGGCTTTCACCTCGGCACCGTCGCGGATCGCCTAGCGATGGCGCTGGCGGGCGCCGGCTTGGCGCTCACGGCCGCAGTGGCGTTCGCGACCTTCGTGAAGGTGTTCGGTATCGGGCTGCTCGGCCGCTCCTCGCGATCCGTGGCGCCGGTTTCGGCCGCGAACGCCGTCGCTGTCGGCTTGCTTGGCCTTGCGGTCCTTACGCTCGCCGTAGGCATGCCGGCTTGGCTCGACGCGCTGCGCGTTGCCGTGGCGACCGCATTCGGCACGCAGGCCGCGAACGAGATGCATGACGGTTTGATATTGGTGCCGCTTTCGGCAAAGTTCGCCTTTATCTCGCCGACCCTCCTTGTCGTTGTAATGCCGCTGCTCGCGGTACTGCCGATCCTGCTCGTTTTGGCGAACCGACGCTATGCCGTGCGACGCGTACCGGTTTGGTACGGCGGCTTCGACCAGGACCCGGAGCGGGCTTCGACGACCGCCTTGACCTTCTCCAACGCGATGCGGACCTTTTACAGCTTCATCTATCGCCCAACTGAGGAGATTAAAAGCGAGGCGCGCGGCGTAGAGTATTTCGTGCACCGCTTGCGGTTCACCCACGAAGTGGCCCCGATCTTCGGACCTTATCTTTTTTCTCCTGTCACGCAGGCGGTCTATGGGTTGGCGAACAAGCTGAGAGCTCTCCAATCCGGTCATCTCAATTTCTATCTGTCGCTGATCGGTGCGCTGTTGGTCATTATCCTGGCCCTTGCGCTAATTTAGGACCAGTGAATGCGGACATATATTCTGATCGCCGTCTTCGGGACACTCGGCTGCTTGGCGCGTTACGGAATGACCAACCTCGTGCAGACGATTTACGGCAGGGACTTCCCTTTCGCGACATTAAGCATCAATGTCGGCGGCAGCTTTCTGATGGGCTTTTTGTTCATCGAAACGCTTGAAAGGCTGACGGTGTCGCCGGAGTTGAGAACCGGCATCCTTACCGGATTCATCGGCGGATACACCACGTTCTCGACGTTCGAGATGGAACTTTTGTTGCTCGTGGAACAGGGCGCGGCTTTTAAGGCAGCTCTCTATCTCGCGCTTTCCATTAGCCTTGGGTTTGCGGCCGCGTTCGGCGGCGCCTACATCGCACGAAATCTTTGAGAGGTCGCATGGACGACGACGTCACCGTGGTGAGGATATATCTGAAAGAATCCGATCACGGCCGCAAGCGGCCGTTGATGGAGGAGATACTCAACATTCTCCACGATCAACACCGGGTGCATGGCGTCGTCGTCTTTCGCGGCATTGCCGGCTTTGGCAGCAAGGGCGCGGTCCATTCGGCCGATCTTTTGCGACTGATGGTGGATCTGCCCCTCGTCATCGAATTCTACGACAAGCCGGCCGTGGCCGACGCCGCGATTGCCTTACTCAAGGATCTTGTGCCCGCAGGACACGTTATCTATTGGCGGGCGACGTGCCCGAATTTTAGCGCGGGTCAATAATTTGAGTCGCCTTCACGGACGCCCCTGAGGAGCGCGATTTCGCCGCACGAATGTGACGATGATGTCCGTCGACCCGCCTTCGGGACGTTACGCCCGCGCGAAGACGAAATGAAAATAATAAGGATTGCGTGGCGAATCGACGGACAGGACGTGCTTAAAGGAAAAGGCTTCGATATAGTCGAAGAGGTTTGCCTAACCGTACCGGTGCGCAACCATCAACGGCGCGGTGGTCCCATCGTCGGGCGATGCTCTGACAAGAATTGATGCTGCGTCCGGTACGCTGCTCCGGCGTCCATCGGACTCGTAAGATAGTTTGATCCGCGTGACGGGGCGTGAACGCGATCGTGCGCCTCGATGGCCGCAATCCAACCAGTAGCCTTAAACGAGAGGCTCCGATACGGCGCCAGAAGTTCGCGCGGTTGTCTATCCGGCAGGCCCGGCGCGCGAAAGCATTCGACCCCCAGCACGAGCCGGTCGCCACGCACAAGTGTCGCTCGCAGCGCGCGCATGGTCTCGCGCTCAGACGCGTTCGCAAATGTGCCGCCCAGGAACAGGTAAATATCAACGTCCCTGGCGCGGCGGCGAGGTGGCCGGAGGAGGTTTGCGCTGCGCAGTGTGAAATTGCTTCCAAGCGTGCCCCCGCCCGTGAGGCAGTGATATTATTGGTCATTCGAAGGAATTCAGGAATTTGGCGGGGTCACGTTTCGCGCGTGACGTGACCCCACCTAAATCATGATTTGCTTTGTGCAAACAATTAGATGCGCTGCTCCTTCGTGGGGTCATTCTTGCAAGCAATTTCACAGCCATATAGGCGCGCCCGTGGCCATCGCGTACAGCAGCGCTACCGACAGCAATTTTGGCCCGTAAAGAAGCATCGCGGTCGCCGCGATCAGGCTGAGAAAGGCTTCAACGTGCGCCACCGGCCAGCTCAGAATCGTATAGCGGCCAATGAAAGTCACTTAAGGTGTGTTCTGGGTTTGCACCGAAAGCAACACGACCAGCAGCAGCCAAAGCGGCGACGATAAACAGCTGAGCGCGCCAAGCGTACCGACCGAGCCGAGACCCGTGCGGGGGATTGATGCCGATGCGAGTCCATGCCGTGGACGCCATGATTGATCTCTGCGGCCCGATCGACCTCGTGTACGCTCAGAGCTTTCGCCGGGCAGCTGCGATCGACGCCGAGGCTGCGACTTCCATCCTGTTTCGCATGGGGGTGGGTATGTCGGCTATCTCGCTATCCTTATGGCAACCGGGCCGGGCTTCAACTTTTAGGTGCATGGTTCGAAGGGTTCAGCGCGGCTCGAAGGAGCCATCCATGGTCCCGACGCGTCACCCGAGGAGCGGCGCACCCGCCTGCCGGCACGTGCAAGTTCCAGCCGGTGAAGGGAGCGGCAAAGATATGGCCGGCGGCGACGACCGACATCCTGTGTGATGCGCTCGCGATCGCGGTATTGGGCGCGAGCCTTTTCAGATTCCGCATGATCAAATGATCCACGGCACCGCGGTCACTGATGCCATTATCGGGTCGGCCGCCTTCTCAAAAGCCGTATCCGTGACCCCCTGACGGGTAGCATTCCGTCCGAGGCATCGACGCCGGTCGGAGCTCCGGCCAAGTTCTTACCGCGGGTCGTTGATGGGAGGCGCCTTCTTGATATTCAGACGCTTACACTGTTCCTCAGTGAAATCGTCGTCGCATTTCAAGCCGCTGGCTCTGATTCCCTCGATCGAGCAGATGTCGTCAACTTCGTTGACGTCACCTGTAACGCCGATCGCACCTATAATCTCGCCGAACTCGTCCCGAATGAGCTGACCCCCGGCTTCAAGAAAGATGGGACCATCCGCGAGTTCGCGCATCGTATCCATGAAAATCGGCTTGTCTCGAGACTTGTGCAACACCATGCGTGATGATCGGTGCAGGGACAACGCCGCAAAAGCTTTGCCGCGCGCAAGCTCAAAACGCATGAGCGCCGCGCCATCCTGTTTCAGGAAGGCTTTCACACGCCCACCGGCATCCAGAACAATCGCAGCGAGGGCGTGAGCCTTCATGGTCTCCGCGTGCTTGAACGTGTTGAGAAGTATCGACAACGCCTGATCCATGGAGATTGCGCGCATCAAAAATACCTCAGTGACGGCAACGGGTGCCAGACTGGCGAGAGCCATTGCGCAGGACATCGTCGATCCGGTAGCCGTTCGGCACGCGCCTCTTCTGTCATGCGGGGCATTGATCTAATGCCGGATCGGCGTGTCGCTTATCACGAGAGACTCGGTAATCCAAGTCGATTTGACATTATCAACGGCGGCCTAAAGACGACCGCCATTTCCATTCAGTTTCGCGATGAAGAACTCGCGAGTTTTATTGCCGACGCGGCAAGGAGACGAGTTCTAGATTGTGGACGATAGGCGTCCGGCCTTTGGCGGACCCTAATCAAAGCTGGAAAATCGAGCGTCTACCATTACCATTCATAGCGTGAGGCGCGACAGATTCAGCACCAACCTGTCCGAAAGCAGGCTCATCCCGGCTGGCCCTGCATTTTGTCTAGCAGCGCGCCACAGCGCTTGCCTATTTCCAGCACCTCCTGCTTCGCGCCGGACTGCATCAGACCGCGTTCAGCGAGAATGATCGGTCGCTGCGCGGCGGAGACGACCTGGACAATCTCCTCCACAGTGCGCGGATCTAG
>DATCBO010000117.1:0-17594 GCA_036511795.1 Xanthobacteraceae bacterium | reverse complement strand
AGTCTCGCCGGAGATCAGCCTGATCTGAATGCTGGCGCCTTCTTCAAAGCCCTTTTCCAGCTTGCCTCGTTCTGCCCAGGTGGCGAACCGGTCCCATGTCCAATTGGGTCCGCCCCGGCCGTCATGGGCTTGCCATCGGTGCCGACAAGGTATCGCCACTCGGGGCTTTGCCGCGAAGGGAAGTAGGCGAAAAGTGTAAAGGCCCATTCGTGCGGTGCCTTTTCCACGTCGAAAGGCACCCGCGAAACGATGAGCTGCATCATGCGATCTTCGCCGCAGAAAGGCAGCACGCCCGTGCCGCCCATATTGAAGCGGCCTTGCACGAATGGCACAGCACCTTTGTAAGAACCGTCGTCACTGCCGAAGACCAGTGAGCAGAAGGTTGACGGAAAATTTTCTGCGAGTTGGCCTTCACCGGCGTCATAAATCGAAATGCACGGTCGCTGCTTGGTGCCTGTCGCGTACAGCACCAGGTTCTCCTCTGCGATAGTACGGATTTCGGCCTGTGTCTTTTCGCTAAGGTCGCCGAACCATCGCAGCACCGCCTTGCCCATGTTATCCGGAGCCGCAACACCGCGGGGATCGTGGCCATCTGCCTTGCAGCGCCGCAGCAATATTGCGTCGAGACCATTCGTAAACTTTTCCACGAGGGCTCCGGCCGGCGACGACATCTGCGCCTGAACCACAGACTGGTTGTTCCGCATCTTGCCCACGGGAACCCAACGATTGGCCTGCTTGTCGTCGAATAGGCCGCGCTTGCTGAGCACGGCAACAACGTCGTCGGCGTACTCACTCTCCAGGAGCGCCAGTAGGAGGTCCTTATCCCGCATCACGCGTTCCCCATCGCTGTGGTTCTTAAATTGTACAACCAAAAGTTCAGCCGCCACAACGGGCTACTGTCGCGACTCTCCGCCGCGCGGCCACGGAGGCGTACATCAAGGCCAAGCTCAAGATGGAGCTGACCGAGAGTAAGGCGCGCGCGCTTGCCTCAGAAGGCCTTTGGCAACCCCGCCTGACGCAAGATCGCATTCGCCGTGTGGCGGCTCGGTATGCCCGCCGGTACAGCAAAATTCCGTTTCGTCAGTGGGCTATGCCAGATTTCGTGACTGCCCTTGCCCTGCCGAACGAGGGCGCAACCTGCCGCCCGCAGCAGATCGCGCAACGCCTTGTCGAACTGCGGCGCCATTCATTTCACGCCGCAGCGGGTTCGGCTTCGCGAAGTGCAGTGATTTGCAGGAACAGAGAAGCGGGGTCGACGCCGGGGTGATTGTCGGGCAGCAGATCGAGCGCCATTGCGGAAATCTTTGCCAACAACTCATCGAGCGTCGGTGCGTCGGCCGCAGCCGGAATATCGTCGCAATGCCCACTCCACACCGAAGCCTCGTCGTCCCAGGCGGCGGAAATGGTGAAGATCACGGGTTTACTCATGCGTGCCGCATTCGATCGCTTGATGTTCGGGTAAAATACGCTTCGAGCCGTGAAATTCAAGCAAAGGCTGTCGTCCAGCGCGCCAGCCGACGTCGCCCCTCTCGTCGGACCGACGGCGATCCCCGGAACGTCACGCGAATCAACAAATGAGTGGCCGCGTCCTGCCGAACAGGCCTCCACGCCACGCCTCGGCAAAAGAGCCGCAAAATCAAGGTCATCGTCTCCTACTTCGTGACACACCTTGACATTTCCAGAGACAAGGACTAAAAACCCCTCCACTCGCTCTCCGTACAAGGACGCCAGCCGGTGACGAATAGCTGGCGGGAGCGGGTGTGGTGCTCGCGGGCAGAGGGTTCGTCCCTTCTGCACTCGGGCGGCGTCGGGCATCAACCTGCCGGCACAACGACCGGCGTGTGAGGTGCTCACAGGACGGTGAACAGGACGGCGCGGGTAACGCCCGTGGAAGAGCGCAAGGTCTCCGCCCCCCGGTTGGGGCGGCCGTACCGGATCGAGCGCTCCGGACTGTCATCCAAAGCGTGGCCTGACGCAGAGCCTTGGGGACCAGCTGTCCCTCTGGCAAGAGCCACAGTGGAACGCCGACAGGCGAGCGCGCTTTGCAAAGCGCGCGCTGCGCCGGCGGGTGCAGCAGTTGACTACACGTCTGTCGGCGTTCTGCTTCCTTGTATTTTTCCGTTCGTTTGTTTGTGCCGTTTCGTAGTTTCGTAGGGTGGGTTAGCGCCGCAGGCGCGTAACCCGCCGATCAGCATGGTGGGTTACGCCGCTACGCGGCTAACCCACCCTACCGGCTCCGTGCGCCGGCGCCGATCTTGATGCATTCGGCCTTTTCCACGGCCAAAGCATCTGACGAAGATCGGACTTGGCGGCGTCGTTTTTGGGAATGGCGTGCCTCATGACTCGGGTGCGAACAAAACACGCATCGCGAGAACGGGGGCGCTTGCGTCATTGCGAGCTCCGCGAAGCAATCCAGGGCGGCTTGCGGTGGCGGTGAGGCTGTTCTGGATTGCTTCGGCCCTGCGGGCCTCGCAATGACGAGCTTACCTCGTCTTTTCGAAAATCTCGCGGCCGATCAGCATGCGGCGGATTTCAGAGGTGCCGGCGCCGATCTCGTAGAGTTTGGCGTCGCGCAAAAGCCGCCCGGCCGGGAATTCGTTGATGTAGCCGTTGCCGCCGAGGCATTGGATGGTTTCGAGCGCCATCCAGGTGGCGCGTTCGGCGGCATAGAGGATGGCGCCGGCGGCGTCTTCGCGCGTGGTCTCGCCGCGGTCGCAGGCGCGCGCCACCGCATAGACGTAGGCCTTGGCGGCGTTGAGCGTCACGTACATGTCGGCGAGCTTGGCCTGCATGAGCTGAAACTGGCCGATCGGCTGGCCGAACTGGGAGCGTTGATGCACGTAAGGGATAACCAGGTCGAGGCACGACTGCATCAGCCCGATCGGGCCTGCCGCCAGCACGGTGCGCTCGTAGTCGAGGCCGCTCATCAGCACGTTGACGCCGTTACCGACGGCGCCGAGCACGTTGTCGGCCGGCACCTCGCAATCGGCGAACACGATCTCGCTGGTATCGGAGCCGCGCATGCCGAGCTTGTCGAGTTTTTTCCCCGTGGAGAAACCCGGAAATGTTCGCTCGACGATGAAGGCGGTGATGCCGCGGGCGCCGGCGGTACGGTCGGTCTTGGCATAGACCACGAGCGTGTCGGCGACCGGGCCGTTGGTGATCCACATCTTGGCGCCGTTGAGCAGGAAGCGGTCGCCTTTCTTGTCGGCGCGGGTGCGCATCGACACCACGTCGGAGCCGGCCTCGGGCTCGGACATGGCGAGCGCGCCGACATGCGCGCCGGAAATGAGTTTGGGCAGGTAGCGCTTTTTCTGTTCGGCGCTGCCGTTTCGCCGTATCTGATTGACGCAGAGGTTGGAATGCGCGCCGTACGACAGGCCGATCGCAGCGCTGCCGCGCGAAATTTCCTCCATGGCGACGCAATGGGCGAGATAGCCGAGGCCGGTGCCGCCGTACTCCTCCTCGACCGTGATGCCGAGCAGGCCCATCGCGCCGAGCTCCGGCCACAGCGCGCGCGGAAACGCGTTGGCGCGGTCGATCTCGTCGGCGAGCGGCGCGATCTTGTCGGCCACAAACGCGCGCACACTGTCGCGCAGCATGTCGATGTCGCTGCCGAGGCCGAAATCGAGGCCGGGCAGGCTGTTGGCAATCATCGGGCGCTCCTGTCGGGCGCTAACATAGCGCGTTTCCCGGGCGCAGCGCAGCATGGAGCCATAAGCGCGTTTACGCGCGGCTTGGACGCGCTATCGCGGAATGCTGCGCCGCGTCCGGGACACAGAGCAACTAGCGTCAGGATGCAGCCGCAAGCGTGGTTTCGCCGCCTTGTGCGTCGCGGCCGCGCATCGGCACAGAGCGCAGCGCGATCTTGTCGATTGCCGCAGCCGGGCGCGGCTCGGCGAACAGAAAGCCCTGCATCTCGTCGCAGCCGGCGAGCCGCAACAGCACGCGCTGCTGTTCGGTCTCGATGCCTTCCGCGAGCACCACCATGCCGAGCGCATGACCGAGGGTGACGATCGAATGAATGATCGCGCCGGCGTTACCGACTTCGCCGAGCGAGGCGACAAACGCGCGGTCGATCTTGACGCGCTGGAACGGAAATTTCTGCAGGTAGCTGAGGCTCGAATAGCCGGTGCCGAAATCATCGAGCGCAATGCCGACGCCAAGCGCGCGCAACGCCAGCAGCGTTTTCTCGACGTGCTCGGCGTCGTCGATCAGAACGCCCTCGGTCACTTCGAGGACGACCCGCGAAGCGTCGATGCCGGTCTCGGCCACAACGCGGCCGACCAGCGCGACGAAATGCGGATCGCGGATCTGGACCGGCGACAGGTTGACGGCGATAAACAGATCGGGCCAGCGCGCGGCATCGCTGAGCGCGCGGCGCAGCACGAATTCGCCGAGTTCGTTCATCAGGCCGTGGCGCTCGGCGAGCGGGATGAAGTTAGAGGGCGGAATGTTACCGCGCTCGGGGTGCGTCCAGCGCAGCAGCGCCTCGACGCCGAGAATGCTGCCGCGCGCCGCGGCGACGATCGGCTGGTAATGCAGATCGAAGGCGCGCTCAGCGATCGCCGCTTTCAGTTCGCGCAGCACGAAGCGGCGTTCGGCGTAGTCGGTTTCGATCTGCGCCTCGAAGCGGCGCGCGACGCCGTGTCCGGCCTGCTTGGCGGCGTCGAGCGCCAGGCCGGCGCGGCGGATCAAGTCCTCGGCGGTCGCGCCATCCTCCGGCGCCTGGGTCACGCCGACGGCGGCGCTGATCTGCAGCGCGCGGCCAGCCTCAATCGGCTCGGCAAAGGCCGCACGCAGCGTCACGGCCAACGCCTCGGCGAGGCCGGCGTCGCTGCCGCCGGCGACGACGCCGAACTGGTCGTCCTCGAAGCGACCGAGCAAAGCTGCCTGCGGCAGCGCGGCCTTGAGCCGCTCCGCAATCGCGCGCATCGCCTCGTCGCCGCCCGCACGCCCCATCGTATCGTTGACCTCGCGGAAGCTATCGGGGTCGACCAGCGCGAAGGCGACATGGCTGCACGCGCCCCTGCCCCGCTCGATCAGCGCACGCTCGAGGCTTTGAACGACGACGCGCTGGTTGGGCAGCCCTGTCAGGATGTCTTCGCTGGTCAGCTTGCGCACGGCTTTGACACTGCGCGCGAACGCGCCCGCCAACCGCAGCGTCGCCCGCGCCGTCACCATGGCAAAGACCATCAGCACGATGCCGACCGCGCCGGCGATACTCCACAGCCAGTCCATGGCGCGGATCAGCGCGCGATCCGGCGTCCAGGAGAACCAGCCGACGATGCGGCCACGCGCGTCCTGCACCGACTGCACCTCGTGGCCGCTATCCGCCGCCGGATCCGTGCCGAAGCGCAGGTCGGCAAGTCCGCTGCGCTGCGCGATCAACCGCACCGCGCCGTCGTCGAAACGATCGGCCGCGCCAAAAATGGGGCGCAGATCTTCGAGCGCTCTATGCAGAGCGATCTGCCGCTCGGCGGTCAACCGCCGGTCATTAGATTGTGTCACCGCAACACCGATCACCGCGCAGGCGATCGCCGCGCCGGCGAGCAGGAGCAGCGAGAGCGATGAGATACGGACGGCGTGAAGGCTTTTCGAGGACAGAGCGGTGGCGTCGGCAACGTGCCGATCGCCGAAAACGCCGGCAGCCGGGACGTTATTCGACCGGCGGGCCGCCCACCATCGCCAGGCTGCCGCAACGGCCCTCATCGAACGTCCCTTCACACAAATGCCGCCGGCAAGGTAAAGGCGCATCATTAACGGGAAGGAAAAGTCCGAACGGATCGGGTCACGCCCGCGACAATTTATCAACAGAACCGGCCGCTAAAAAGTTATTGTTAACATGACATTAGCTGCACAAGCCGGTAATCTGCGCTAAGGGGCTAACCGGCGCGCCGAAGCGACACAATGGCGACAAGATCGGGCATTGAGGGCAAGTCATGCGTCAAGTTCCCGGAGTCTTCACGGCCACCGCCCTGCTCGCGGCCGGCATCATCAGCGCGCTGTTCGCCGCCGCGCCGGCGCGCGCGGAAAGCTGCCCGGGAAATCCCGATGCGCTCGGCACCAGCCGCACCATCGTCGTCAGCCCGCAGGAATATCAGCGGGTCGGTTCGATGCAGTACAAACAGGATCTGCCGCTGAACGACCACGAGGTGGTGCTCACGTTCGACGATGGTCCGCTGCCGCCGTGGTCCGACCGGGCGCTCGATATTCTCAAATCGCAATGCGTGAAGGTCGCCTACTTCATCGTCGGCGAAATGGCGCATGTCTATCCCGACGTGGTGCGGCGCGAATACGAGGCCGGGGAGACGATCGGCACGCACAGCATGACGCATCCGATTTTTCAGAAGTTGACGGGTGACAAGCTCGCCTACCAGATCGACGCCGGCATCGCGTCGGTCGCGGCAGCTCTCGGCGATCCGAACGAACTCGCGCCGTTCTTTCGTATTCCCGGCTTTGGCCGCTCCGATATCATCGAGAAAGCGCTCGCCGACCGCTCGCTGGTGGTATTTTCCACGGACGTGGTCGCCGACGACTGGTTCCGTCACATCTCGCCGGCCCAGATCGTGCAGCGCGCCATGAGCCGGCTGGATAAACGCGGCCGCGGCATCCTGTTGCTGCACGACATTCATCCGTGGACGGTCGCAGCGCTGCCGGAACTCCTGAAGCAATTAAAGCAGCACGGCTATCATGTGGTGCAGGTCGTGCCGCCGGCGCCGCGCGGTCCCTTGATCGCGGGCGGTCCGAACGCCTGGGCGCGCGCGGCCGCCATGCCGCTGCCCGGCCTGATCGACCCTGGCGCCGTGTCGCCGACCTGGCCGCAAGCCGATGGGCAGATTGCCACGGCTGACACTGCGCTGCCGGCGCCCGATCCCGCAGCTTTCGACGTCGCGCAGGCGGTCCAGGACGGAGCCGACGTTGACGGAGCCGGCGCCGACGCGGCCGCGAGCGCGAAATGGGCGCAGCTTGCCGATGTAACCCCGCCTTCCGTCGAAACGGATTTTCCCGTCCCTGGCTTGGCGGAACTTGGCGTCAGCCTCCTGGACCACAGGCTCGTCGGAACCGAAATAGCGGCGCCACCCCACGTCGTCGCCCACACGCGGTTCGAACGCCGGCGCTACCGGCATGTTCACATGCGCCTGCGCGTGCATGAGCGTCGCCCTGTGCGCCGGCTGCGCGGGCGTGCCGAGGCGCAGCCGCGATCGGACCTGTTCGCGGCGCTGCTTCCGCCCGCGCGAAAACCAGCAACCCTGTGAACAGCCGCAGCGCGCACAGCGACGCGCTGACGGTTTTATTTGCTCGGCGTAAAGTGGTGCGGTCGAGAGGACTCGAACCTCCACGGGTTGCCCCGCTAGCACCTCAAGCTAGTGCGTCTGCCATTCCGCCACGACCGCATGCGGGGTGGTTGCGCGCCCGTCCGGCCGCGCGACCGCGCGGATGTAACAGTTCGGCCCGTGGCGGACAAGGTCCCGGGCGCCGTTAGGCGGCGTCGGGCGAGCGCGGCAGAAGCTGCTTGACCTCGACGGCGATGCGGTTGCCGCTCACCACCACGATGCCGCGGGCAACCGGCAGGTTGTTGGCGAGGATGTGAACGTCGTCGTCCTCGGATGCGTCGAGCTCGATGATGGCGCCACGGCCCAGCCGCAGCACCTGGTGGATCGGCATGGAGGTGTTGCCCAACACCACCGAAATATCGACCGCGACATCGTCGAGTTTCGCCATGGGGCCTCCATCTCTGCTCTGGCAGCGCATATGTTGGCGGCAGTGGCCGCAGTGATCCCTTTCACCACGGTATGGTTACGAGATGGTTAACACGCGCGATCAGCTGTCGATCAGGCTTCTGCCGCCGGGCGGCGCGCCGCCTGTCGAGTGGCGGACCAGCGACGCACCGGTCGACTATCAGGCGGCGCTTGCCGCCATGGATGCGCGGGCCGCTGCGATCGCGCGCGGCGAAGCCGCCGAACTGGTCTGGCTCCTGGAGCACCCTGCCCTTTATACCGCCGGCACTTCGGCGCAGCCGCACCAACTGCTCGACGCCCGATTTCCGGTCCACAGCGCCGGCCGCGGCGGGCAGTTTACCTATCACGGGCCTGGACAACGAGTCGGCTACGTGATGCTCGATCTCAAGCGCCGTGCGCCCGATGTGCGCCGCTTCGTCGCCACGATCGAGGCCTGGATCATCGCCACGCTCGGCGCTTTTAACGTGCGCGGCGAGCGCCGCGACGACCGGATCGGCGTGTGGGTGCGGCGGCCCGACAAGGGCGACGGTTTTGAGGACAAGATCGCCGCCATCGGCATCCGCGTACGGCAGTGGGTGACGCTGCACGGCGTTGCGCTTAATGTCGGGCCTGACCTGTCGCACTTTTCCGGCATCGTGCCGTGCGGCGTCGCCGAACCGCGCTACGGCGTCACGTCACTGGCCGATCTCGGCCATGTGGTGACGATGCCCGAAGTCGATATGGCGCTGCGGGCGGCATTCGAGCCCCTATTCGGTGCGATCGCCGGCGCTCAGGCGGTCGCGAGCACGGAGAATGCCTCGCCGCGCCTGCGCAGCGCCAAATCCGCCGGGCTAGTCTCGCCTTGATCGATGGCATCCACGCGGGCGCCTGGTGGACCCTGTCGGCACAATTCGATCACAGCGAGCACCGTCTGCTCCGGCCCGGCGAACACCGCCTCGACCGAACCGTCGCGGCTGTTGCGCACCCAGCCTTGGAGACCGCGCTCGCTCGCCATCGCCTCCGCCCAGGCGCGGAAACCTACGCCCTGCACACGGCCGCGAACGATGAGGCGGAAGCCTACGTCCATCCAAATTCCCTGAGCTTGCGCGAGCCTGCGCCGCGCGGCTGGGCGGGCAACCAGCGTCGCAACGATGCAATGTACGCGGCCGGCAAGTCCCACGTCCGCGCCGCCCCCAAGACCAGTTCCATATAGCCAGCCTTCGGGCGGCCGGCAGCGCGCGGACGGGCCACATAGACCAGCGACAGCGCACGGCCGGCATCGGGCAATTTCACCGGCAACATCTTGGCCCGGTACTGCCCGCTCGAAACGCTCTCCCAGAGATCGAGGGTGATGCGATCGCGCGGCGTCAATCGCCACAGCACGCCATGCACGACCTGAGCCCGGGCCGATACGACAGAGGCGTAGCCGTCTGCCGTGATGACAAAAGTATGGCTGGGCAACGACGCGACGCCGAGCGCAATGGCAGCCGGCGCGTGCCTGCGCATGACGGCGCGGTCCATGTTCGATCCGTAGGCGAAATGCAGCATCTGGCGGTGCGCCGGCGCTTTACGCAAACTCCATAATGACCGCATCGACCGCGACGCTGTCGCCCGGCTTGACGTGCACCTTCTTGATGATGCCGTCGCGCTCGGCGCGCAGAACATTCTCCATCTTCATCGCTTCGACCACAGCCAGCGTCTCACCGGCTTTGACATCCTGCCCCTCGGCAACCGCAATCGAGACGACAAGGCCCGGCATTGGACAGCGGATCGACTTTTCGCTGCCCGAGAGCTTTTTCACCGGCATCAGGCGCGCATACGCCGCCTCGCGTTCGGTGTAGACGAACGCCTTCGCCTCAGCGCCGCGGTAGGCAAGCTCAAAGCCGTTTGGCACCATGCGGACGTGCATCGCAATGGGCGCGCCGTCGACAAAACCCTCCCACAGCGGCATGCCGGGCGCGAAGTCGGAATGCAGCACATGCTTCGCGCCATCTTCGAAAGTGACAGCGACGGCGTTGCCATCATGCTCGACATCGGCCTGGATCTCATCGCCTCCGAGCCAGATCGAGCGCCGCCGCTCGCGCGTCAGGGCTGCGTTTAATTGGCCGGAGATCCTTCGCTTACGCTCGCCGAGCACATGATCGATCGAGGCGGCGACAGCGGCAATTTTGCGGGCGGCCGCCTCGGACGGCGCCGTGCGCTCAAAGCCGCGGGGAAATTCATCGGCAATGAAGCCCGTGCTTAATTTGCCGCTGCGCCAGCGCGCGTTTGCCATGACGGCGGCCAGAAATGGAATATTGTGGCGAATGCCCTCGATGACGAAGGCATCGAGGGCATCGGCCTGCGCATCGATCGCCTGGCTGCGGGTTTTCGCGTGCGTGACGAGCTTCGCGATCATCGGGTCATAGTACAGAGATATTTCGCCGCCTTCGGTAACGCCCGTATCGTTGCGCACAGTCACACCGTCGCGCACCCCTTCCACCGGCGGCCGGTAGCGAATGAGCCGACCGACAGACGGTGCGAAATTGCGATACGGGTCTTCCGCATAGATGCGGCTCTCGACTGCCCAGCCATTGAGCTTGATGTCGCTCTGCTTAAGCGTAAGCCGCTCGCCAGCGGCGACGCGGATCATCTGCTCGACGAGATCGATGCCGGTGACGAGTTCGGTGACCGGATGCTCGACCTGCAGCCGCGTGTTCATTTCGAGAAAGTAGAAACTCTTGTCCTGTCCGGCCACGAACTCGACCGTGCCGGCGCTGTCGTAGCCGACCGCCTGGGCGAGCGCGACCGCCTGTTCTCCCATCCTGGTGCGCGTCTTTTCATCGAGCAGTGGGCTGGGCGCTTCCTCGATGACCTTTTGGTTGCGGCGTTGGATCGAGCATTCACGCTCGCCGAGATAAATGACGTTGCCGTGCTTGTCGCCCAAGACCTGGATTTCGACGTGGCGCGGATCGGTGATGAATTTCTCGATAAAGACGCGATCGTCGCCGAAGCTCGATTTCGCTTCCGAGCGGGCGCGCACAAACCCTTCCTCGACTTCGGCCTTCGAAAAAGCGATCCGCATGCCCTTGCCGCCGCCGCCGGCCGAGGCCTTGATCATGACCGGGTAGCCGACCTGCTCGGCAATGGTGAGCGCCTGTGCCGCGTCATCGATCACGCCAAGATGGCCCGGCACGGTTGAGACATTGGCGCGCGCGGCCGCCTTCTTCGATTCGATCTTATCGCCCATGGCGGCGATGGCATTTGGATTGGGGCCGATGAAGACCATGCCGGCCTTGGCCAGCGCCTCCGCAAACGCCGCACGCTCCGACAGAAACCCGTAACCGGGATGCACCGCCTCGGCGCCGCTCGCCTTACACGCGGCAACGATCTTTTCTATCACCAGATAACTCTGCGCGGCCGCCGGCGGACCGATCGGCACCGCCGTATCCGCCATCTCGACATGCAGTGCGTCGCGATCGGCCTCGGAAAATACCGCGACGGTTGCAATCCCCATCCGCCGCGCGGTCTTAATGATCCTGCAGGCGATCTCGCCGCGATTGGCAATCAGGATGCGCTTAAACATTCCGGTCACGAACCGCGCGGGTCAGTTAACGGTCAGATTATAACATTCGCATCGCGGTACCGCACACTCGCATGCGAATGTCTGAATCAAGGGACCACGAGCAGCCACAAGTTCCAGTTCGCTTTGGATTGCGGCTGCGCCGCGCAAAAGTCAACGCTTTGCACTCGCATTGACAGCGTCGAGCGCCAGTGAAACGTTGCCACTGCATTCGATAGGGGGGAACCAATGCGCTTGCCGGTCGCAATCGTCGCCGTTGTTGCAGTTCTGTCGGTAACGGGGTGCTCGCAGGGCTCGCCCGGGGCAGCAGGGCCGCAGGGCGACCCCGGATCGCAAGGGCCTCCGGGCAAGCAAGGCGCAACGGGTCCGGCAGGCCCGCAGGGACCGCCCGGGCCGGTCGGCGCGACAGGGCTGCATTTCGTGCATCACGACACCTGTGCTCCGAGCAACAATTGCGATTTGAGCTGCAGCCCGGGCGAGCGGCTGGTTTCTGTGACCTGTCCCGGCGCTACGATCGTCATTTCAAGAAATGGCGGCGTGGATTCGGCAGCATGCAGCAATACGCCGGGACCAGCCTTGGTGCTGTGCATGAGCGTGAAGAAATAGGTCCGCGATCGTCGCGGGAAATTTGGGTTAGTGCCGGAACCAAAGTGAGGCGATCAGCGCGATCGCGAGCAGCGCCGATACGCCTTGCCAAAATCGGATCGGCGAGCGCTCGTAGAACGTCCGCGGCCGGGGCACGCCAAGCGGCACGCGCGCCGGTCCGGTCTCCATCTCGACGGCAAATTCGAGCACGTCGCGATAGCGTTCAGTAGGATCAACCGCGATTGCCCGCGCCAGAGCGGCTTGCAGCCAAGCGGGCAGATCCGGCCGGAGCACCGCAAGCGCAGTAGGCCGATTTCGCCGCGCCGGCGTGGTCGCATCCGGATTGCCGTACGGGTACTCGCCCGTAAGCGCGCGAAACATGGTGACGCCGAGCGCGTAGATATCGGTCGATTCATTGCCCGGCTCTCCGGCGAACATCTCGGGCGCCATGTAGGCGGCGGTGCCGGGAATGTCGGTCGGTGGAAAGTCTTCGAGGCCCGGCACGCGTACCACGCCAAGATCGATCAGCTTGAGCGACCCTTCGGCTTCGAGAATGACATTGTCGGGCTTGATGTCGCGGTGGATGATGCCGGCGTGGTGCAACGCCGCCACGGCACGCGCCAGTTTGATCGCGATGTTGCGTCCTTCCTCCAGGCCCATCGCGGGACGGCGCGCCAATCGCGTTTCCAGCAATTCGCCCTGGTAGAGGGGCATCACCGTATAGAGGCAGGTCTGCCGGCCGGGCGGCAATTCAATGGTGCGGCCGACCCACGGGCTGTGTACACGCGCGCCGACCCAGGCCTCGCGGACGAAGGCGGCGCGATAAGTGTCCACGGCCGCGACCAGGGGCTTGGGAAACTTCAGCGCCACCTCGCCGCCTTCGATCTCATCCATGGCACCGAACAAGCGCGTGTAGCGTCCGTCCGACATCAGAACTTTGAGCACGAAGCCATCGACGGTTTCGCCATCGATCGGCACTGGAATAAGCGGCAGCTGCATGATCGGCGCGCCGATATCGGCCGATTCTGCGGTTGGCAGTTCCACGACATCGACCACCAGCGCCGTGCAATTGTCGGTGCCGCCCGATTCAAGTGCAGCGGCGACGAGAGCGCGCGCCGAATCCTCCGACGCGGAACGCTCGCGCAAAATCTCGGCAATAGCTTCAGCCGGCAAGAACCCGTGCACACCGTCACTGCACAGCAGAAAACGATCGTGCCGCGCCAACGGCTGCGTTGAATAATCGAGCGGCACTTCGGTCTCAACGCCGAGCGCACGAACCAACGTGTTTGACCGGCCGCTCCCGGCATCGCGCACATGGTCATGCGTGAGGCAAATCAAGCGATCGCCGCGCAGCCGATAGAGCCGGGTGTCGCCGACGTGCAGCACGTGCGCCACCCGTCCGCGCAGGATCAGCGCCGTGAACGTGCACCCCATGCCCGCCAGTTTGGCGTCGCGCCGTCCCTGTGAATAAATCCAGCTGTTGAGTGAAGTCAGAATTTGTGCGCCGGCACGGCGAACCTCCATGGTTTCCGGCAAATCACAAAAACCGTCGAGAAAGCCGCGCACCGCCATCTCGGCGGCGACGCGCCCACCTTTGGCGCCGCCGATGCCGTCGGCGATAGCCGCAACCACGTCGCGGCGCGGCTGCGGCAGTTCCGAACCGAACACCGTGCCGGCGAAATCTTCGTTACGCTCACGCGGTCCGGTTTCCGTGGCGAACCCGACGGTCGCCTTGACGCCGGCAAGCCGCTCGGACATCACCGCGGATCCCGATTGGGTGTGGCAGCGAAAGTCTGCCTATTTGTCCAGCTTGCACTGATCATACAGAAAATTGCCGCCGGTAGACGAAGCCAGGACGACCGTAAGTTTCCCGAACTTGCGATCAAGTGTGTATCTCCAACCGTTGCTTTCCTGCCAGCCAATCGTCTCATCGTTGATCACGGCCGGGTTAGAGTCCACGGTGTGGCGATCATAGTCGATATGGATCTGCCAAGTCGCGCCGCTCGCCGGATTGCTGCACGTAACAGCAGCCATCCCACTCTGCGCGTGAGCGCCGCCTATCCCAACGGCAGTTCCGACTGCACTTGCTAATGTAAGCCTCAGCGCAGCGGTGAACTGCGTGCTCCTGCCTTTTTTATGTGCACTTGTAGAAGTTTTCATCATCTGCACTCCCTTCGGCCGCGGTAAGCCCCGGAAACTGCGTCCGGCTGGAACTGATTAACTGGCATAACTTTTGCGATCAGCCAAACACTCACCGGTGTGCGGCCTGCATACAGGGAGAACTCGATTGCCCACGCGCCCTCGGCGCGCAACGGGCATATTTGGGGGAAGGGCAGATGGCAGTCGAACTAGCGCTCGTAGCCGCACCAAAGTGGCTCGATACAGGAAATAACGCTTGGCAGCTTGCAGCGGCAACCTTCGTCGGTTTGCAAAGCATTCCCGGGCTGACGGTTCTCTACGGCGGCATTGTCAAGAAGAAGTGGGCGATCAATTCCGCCTTCATGTCGATTTACGCCTTCGCTTCGGTACTCGTTGTCTGGGTGCTGTTCGATTACAACATGGCGTTCGGGCCGCAATGGTTCCCGTTCCTCGGTGTGCCCTCGCCAGCGACGTCGGCCCTTTTCACTTTGGGCCAAGCAACTATCCCGGCAGCGGCCGCTGGTATGCCGGCGCTGACCTTTCCGATGGCGACACTGATGTTCTTTCAGTTCGTGTTCGCCGCCATCACCGTCATTATTCTTGCCGGATCGGTGCTGGGGCGAATGAATTTCACGGCCTGGATGATTTTCTGTCCGGTTTGGATGACCCTGGTCTACACGGTGGGCGCCTTCAGCCTGTGGGGCGGCGGCTGGTTAGCCGGTCTAGGTGTGGCCGACTTCTCGGGCGGCTACGTCATCCATCTGGCAGCCGGCACGTCGGGCTTCGTCGCGGCCGCGGTGATCGGTCCGCGCTTACAAGCCGATCGTGACCATTTCCCCCCAAACAGCCTGCTGGTGACGCTGATCGGCGCAGGCATCCTGTGGCTCGGCTGGAACGGCTTCAACGGCGGCGATCCGTACTTTGCCAACGCCGATGCCGGCGCGGCGGTGATGAACACCAACACCGCAACGGCCGTGGCGCTGCTGGTCTGGACGTTGATGGACAAGATGGCCTACGGCAAGCCGTCGGTGCTCGGTGCTGTCAATGGCATGATTGCCGGTCTGGTCGCCATCACCCCCGGGGCCGGTTACGTGGATGGCTGGGGCGCCATTATCATCGGCGTCGTTGCTGGCATCATCCCCTGGCTCGCCATGAACAAGTTCCAGAAGCTCGCGTTCATGCAGAAGGTGGACGACACGCTGAGCGTCTTCTCAACACATGGCGTCGCCGGTCTGACCGGCGGCCTGATGGTCGGCCTCGTCGCCAACCCGGCGATGCTGCAGTACATCGGCACCGATAAGGAAGCACCGGGCGTATCTGTGACCGGCCTACTCTATGGCGACTCCGGTCATCAGCTGCTGATGCAGGTCTATGGCGCGGCGTTCATCATCGTGTTCAACGTGATCATGACCTACATCATCCTCAAGATCATCGGCCTCATTGTGCCGCTGCGCATGGACGACGCGACGTTGAAAGTTGGTGACGACGCGGTTCACGGCGAGACCGCTTACGCAATCGGGACGGAGGGGGAATAATCGCCACTACGCAATGCTGACTTGCGGGCGGCTCCGACCGCTCGCAAGTCCCGGTTCGCGGCGAACTCCTCTCTTGCGCGAATTCTTGGCGGCCCCCCCGGGGCCGCCATTTTGTTATGAACAGCGGCGTGCGCCGTCGTGATAATCCTCAGTGAAATCGTCATACCCCCGTCATGCGATCGGCCAACAACATGGCCGTTCATCATTCATCTCCGCTGAACGGGAGGTTCGACGTGCGCGCTATTTCGGTTGTGGCTCCGGCAATCCTTTCTCTTACTCTGATGTCGTCGGCCGATGCGCAAACGGCCCAGACACGCTTGCACAATGTTGTGCTATTCGTTGCCGACGGCCTGCGCTCTCGGATCGTGGACGACACGACCGCGCCGACCATGGCTGCGATTGCCCGCAACGGGGTCAGCCTGCGCAACAGCCACGCGCTGTTTCCGACTTTCACCACAGCGAACGCGTCGGCGATGGCGACCGGCCACATGCTGGGCGACACCGGCGATTTCGCCAACACCATCGACGCCGGCTTTGAAGTGCCCGGCGCCGGCAAAAGCCTGACGCCGTTCCTGGAAAGCGACGTCGTGCTCGGCGATGTCGACGAGCATTTTTCCGGCAATTATCTCGACGAGGCGACGATCCTAAAATTGGCACGCGACAAGGGTTACAGCACGGCCTCGATCGGCAAGATCGGCCCTACGCTGATTTTTGACCCGACCGAACGATCGGGCAGTCAAACAATTCTGGTCGACGATGCGACCGGCTCGCCCAAGGGCATTGCCCTGTCGCCCGAAATAGCCAATCTGATAAAGGCGGCGAGCCTGCCACTCGCCACACCATCGCGCGGGGCGAACGACCCGGCCGGAACGGTGAGTACGCCCGGCACCCGCGTCGCCAACGTCGTGCAGCAGGATTATTTCGCGGCAGTGACCACCAGAGTTGTTTTGCCGCTATTCAAAGAGCGCAACAAGCCGTTCGTCCTGGTGTTCTGGTCGCGCGATCCCGATGGCAGCCAGCATAATCAGGGCGACAGCTTGAACCACCTCGTTCCCGGCATCAACGGCCCGACTTCGCTCGCCGCCATCCGCAATGCGGACGACGATCTGGCGCGAATTCGTGCCGCTCTCGACGAACTCGGATTGCTCGACACCACTGACATCGTCGTCACGGCGGATCACGGATTCTCGACGATTTCAAAAGAAAGCCGGACAAGTCCGGCGACGAGAACCGACTACGCCAACACCTTGCCGGGACACCTGCCGGTTGGCTTTGTCGCACTCGACCTCGCCGGAGCACTCAAGATGCCGCTGCTCGACCCGGACAGCGACTACAAGACGATCGCGCCAGGCGAGCATACGCGGCTCGGCAACGGCCTCATCGGTGGAGACCGAAACAATCCGAAAGTGGTGGTGGCGGCCAACGGCGGCTCAGACATGATCTATCTGCCTGATGGCGACAAAGCCGTGGCCAAGCGTGTGATCGATTTTCTGCTGACGCAGGATTACGTGAGCGGCCTGTTTGTCGATCCCAAGCTCGGGAAATATCCGGGCACATTGACCCTCGACGACATTGCGCTGGATGGGTCCGCATTGACGCCGCATCCGGCGATCGCTGTGAATTTCCGTTCGTTCGATACGGTTTGCGGCGAACCGGTGCGCTGCGCCGTCGAAGTCGCCGATACCGGCCTGCAGCAAGGCCAAGGCATGCACGGCACGTTCAGTCGCGCGGATACCTGGAATTTCACGGCGATGCAGGGACCGGACTTCAAATCGCAATTTGTCGACCCGGCGCCGACAAGCAATGCCGATCTGGGTCGGACCATTGCCCTCCTGATGCACCTTGATCCGCACGACAAAGGCGCCCTTATCGGCCGCGCGCTGACAGAGACTATACCCGGAGGCACAGTGCCGGCCGTGACCAGCCGGATCTTGAAGTCGCTACCCGCGGCCAATGGGCTTGCGACTGTTCTTGATATGCAGACGGTGGGGACGACCCGCTATTTCGACGCAGCAGGATTTCCCGGCCGAACTGTGGGGTTGTCAACGGCAA
>DATCBO010000116.1:0-76779 GCA_036511795.1 Xanthobacteraceae bacterium | reverse complement strand
GCACGCGACGCGCTTGAGCCGGACAGAGTTCAGATGCCGGCGGAGCGACGCCGTTCCAAGCGCGCGCGGCATCCGCTGGTGATCGCAGGCAATGCGATCATCACGCTGTTGTTGATCGTATCAGTTGCCGCCGGTTATCTGCTCTATATCGGCAAGCAGCGCTTCGATGCGCCCGGGCCGCTGCCGGACGACAAGATCGTCAACATCCCGCGCGGGTCCGGCATCCGCGACATCGCCGATTTGCTCACGAAGGATGGGGTCATTGACCAGCCTTGGGTCTTCATCGGGGGCGTCCTCGTTCTCAAGGCCCACGAAGGCCTCAAGGCCGGCGAGTATCAGTTTAGGGCGCACGCAAGCCTGAATGACGTGGTCGCCACGCTGAGCGACGGCAAGGTGATCATCCACCAGGTCAGCATCCCGGAGGGGCTGACCTCGGAGCAGATCGTCGCCCGCCTGATGGACAATGACGTGCTGACCGGCAACATCGACGAAGTGCCGGCCGAAGGCAGCTTGCTGCCAGACACCTATAATTTCCAGCGCGGCATGTCGCGCGCGCAGTTGATCCAGCACATGCAGCAGGCGCAGCAGCGTCTGGTGAAAGAAATCTGGGCCCGGCGCGCGGCCGACCTGCCGATCAAAACTCCCGAACAGCTTGTGGTCCTCGCCTCGCTGATCGAGAAGGAAACCGGCAAGCCGGACGAGCGCACGCGCATTGCGGCGGTATTCGTCAACCGGCTCAAACAAAGGATGCGGCTGCAGTCGGACCCGACCATCATCTATGGGTTGGTCGGTGGCAAAGGCACGCTCGGGCGGCCGATCATGAAGAGCGAGATCGATCAGCCGACCCCGTACAACACTTACCAGATCGACGGGTTGCCGCCCGGCCCGATTACGAATCCGGGCCGCGCGGCGCTTGAAGCTGCTGCCAATCCGGCCCGCACGCGCGACCTTTATTTCGTTGCCGATGGCACCGGCGGCCACGTCTTCGCCGAGACCTACGAGCAGCATCAGAAAAACGTCGCCCACCTGCGGCAAGTCGAGAATGCAAAGGATCCAACCCTTTACAAACCGGCCGCAGAGTCTCCCGATCCGGCAGCAGACCCGGCATCGCCGCCCGCCGCACCGCCCCCCGTGCACCACCCCAAGCGCAAACGCCGCGCCAAGCCGGCGCAGTGATGGCCAAGCAGTGATGGGACTTGTGACGGCAATACGCCGTCGCTAAGGTTGGCGCGATTTCTTTGCTCCGCCGGGGGACCGTCGTACATGGCGCTGTCGAGCATGACGGGATTTGCTCGCCGCCATGGTGTGTGCGGGTCTTATGCTTGGGCGTGGGAAATCAAATCGGTCAACGGCAAGGGGTTGGACCTGCGGCTGCGGTTGCCGCCGGGCTGGGATGCTGTCGAAGCTGGCCTGCGGTCGCGCGCCGCCGAAACGCTGGCACGCGGCTCGATTCAAGCAGGCCTTACGATCGAGCGTAGCGGCATCGCGCCCGCCGTCCAGGTCAACACGGCCGTTGTCGACGCCCTGGTGACAGCGGCTCGCCAGCTGGCGCGCCGCATCGAGGCGACGCCGCCGACTCTCGATGGATTGCTCGGCCTCAAGGGCGTGATCGACATCGGAGAAGCGTCAGAGAATGAGGAGGAGCGTCGCGGCGCCGAGGAAGCGGTGAAGGCTGGCTTTGGCGAAGCGATCGCAGCGCTCGGCGACATGCGCCGCCACGAAGGCGCGGCGCTGGCGCGGGTGCTGGAATCGCGGCTTGGCGAAATCGCTGCATTGACCCAGCGCGCCGAGCTGGTACCGGGCCGCCGCCCGGAAGCAATCCAGGCGCGGCTTGCCGAGCAGGTCGCAACGCTATTGGCCCAGTCCGAACGCTTCGATCCCGACCGGCTGCATCAAGAGGCGATCCTGATCGCTACCAAGGCGGACGTGCGCGAAGAGCTCGACCGGCTCGCCGCGCATGTGGGGCAGGGCAGAGCGTTGATAGAGCAGGGCGGACCGATCGGCCGCCGCCTCGATTTTCTTGCCCAGGAGCTCAATCGCGAAGCCAATACGCTGTGCGCCAAGGCCAACGATCTGGAACTCACCAATATCGGCATGGAGCTCAAAGCCGCGGTCGAGCAATTCCGCGAGCAGGTGCAGAACGTGGAATAGGCCATGACCTCGAATAGGCTATGACGCGCGTGGTCCGAAAGCGAAACCGCCAGAAAATTCACAGGAAGATCGCGCACCGCGGCCTGATGTTCGTGCTGTCGTCGCCTTCGGGCGCGGGCAAGACCACGCTGTCGCGGCTGCTGTTGAAAGCGGATCGCAACATCGCGCTTTCGGTGTCGGTGACGACGCGGCCGAAGCGACGCGGCGAGATTAACGGCCGCGATTATCATTTCATCGATCTTGCCCGCTTCACCGCCATGGTGAAATCCGGCGAGCTTCTGGAATGGGCGGAGGTGTTCGACCATCGCTACGGCACGCCGCGCCGGCCGGTGGAGAAGGCGTTGCGAGCGGGTCGCGACGTGCTGTTCGATATCGACTGGCAGGGCACGCAGCAACTGCGGGAAAAGGCGCGCGACGATCTGGTCAGCGTCTTTATTCTACCGCCGAGTGTCAACGAACTGGAGCGGCGGCTGCATAGTCGCGCCCAGGACACCCACGACATCATCCGCGGGCGCATGTCCAAGGCCGGGGGCGAAATGAGTCATTGGCCGGAATACGATTACGTGATCGTCAACAGCGATAGGGCGCGGGCATTTACCGAAGTGCGCGCCATCCTCGCCGCCGAGCGGCTCAAGCGCGAGCGGCAGATCGGCTTGTCGGATTTCGTACGGGCGTTGCGGAAGAAGCTGTGAAGGCGGCGATGCAGGCCGCGGTGAGCGTCACACTGACAGCACCGTTCGCCCGACGACCCGGCCGGCGCGCAGATCGTCAAGCGCGGTTTGCGCCTCGTTGAGCGGCCGGTCGCGGGTTGGGATCGGCGTGATTTTGCCCTCGCGCGCCAGCGTAAGCAGGTCGCGCGCCTCGGCAAGCGTGCCGGTGAGCGTGCCCTCGATGGTCATCGCCTTGATGGGAAACATCGCGGTGGCGATCGAAAACGTGCCGCCGAGGAGTCCGGTCACGACGACCTTGCCGCCGCGCGCCATCACGCTGGTTGCAAACTGCAGCGATTTATCCGAGCCGACGAAGTCGCAGACTCCGAGCACGCCACCGGTTGCCGATAGGATTGCGCGTCGCGCCTGCGGGTCGGCCGGGTCGTAGGCTGCGGCTGCGCCGGCCGTGAGCGCCGCCTTGCGCTTCTCGGCGTCGATGTCGGCGACGATCGGCGGGGCGGAAAACAGCGCGCGTGCGATCGATAGACCCATCATGCCGACCCCGCCGAGCCCGATGAGCAGCACCGCACCGCGTTCGGCACGCCCGATAAGCCGCTTGAGTGCCGCATACGCGGTGAGGCCCGAGCACATTAGCGGTCCGGCAAAGCCGGGCGACAGAGGCGCGTAATCCAGCAGATAGCGCGGGTGCGGAACGAGGACGTGCGAAGCGTAGCCGCCGTCGACGCTAATGCCGAGATGACGGTGCGCCGAGCACAAATTCTCGTCTCCCGCCTGACATGCGGCGCATTGGCCGCAGCCGATCCAAGGATAGACCGCGACGTGCTTGCCAATCTGCGCGCCATCGGCCGCTTCGCCGGCGCTCTCGATGACGCCTGCAATCTCGTGCCCGAGCGTGAAGGGCAGGGCGCGATCCTTGGTGATGTCGAGTTTGCGATCGCCGCCAAGTTCGAAATAGCCGTCCTGCAAGTGCAGATCGGAGTGACAAACGCCGCAGCGTTCGACGCGCAGCAGCACTTCGGTGCCGCGTGGAGACGGGCAATCGACGATGGTTTCGCACAACGGCTGTCCGTAGGCGACGAGCGATTGACGATGCATGCGGCTCATGGGGCGTGTGCTCTTAGTCCTTGGCGTTGTCGGTTGGATCATGCCTCAACGCTGGCGCGGCCGCGAGAGCGCGCGCCAGCGCGACGAAATCGCCGACGGAGAGGTTCTCGGCGCGGGCGGTGGCGTCGAGCCCGGTCGCGGCAAGTAAAGCCGGGACCTCGACGCCGAGCGAGCGCAGGCTTTGGCGGAGCATTTTGCGCCGCTGTCCGAACGCCGCCTGTGTCACGCGCTCCAGAAGCGCACGTTCGCATGGCAGCGGCGCGGGCCGCGGCACTAGGCGCACGAGCGAGGATTTGACTTTGGGTGCCGGCACGAACGCCGACGCGTTGATGTCGAACAGGATGCGCGGCTCGCAACGCCACTGTGTCAGTACCGATAAACGCCCGTAGGTCTTCGAATGCGGCGCGGCCACGAGGCGTTCGGCGACCTCGCGCTGAAACATCAGGACCGCAGTGTCGTACCAGGGCGGCCACGGCTCGACGCTTAGCCACGATACGAGCAGCGCCGTTGCGATGTTGTAGGGCAGGTTGGCGACGATCCGCACCGGGGCGCCCGGCAGTCTCGGTCGAGGATCGAAGGTCAACGCATCCGCCGCGACGATGTCGAGGCGGTCCGGATAGTGTGCAGCGATCTCATCGAGCGCCGCGATGGCGCGATCGTCGCGCTCGATCGCGATGACATGTGCGGCGCCGAGCGCGAGCAAGGCACGAGTAAGGCCCCCCGGTCCAGGGCCGACCTCGAATATTGTGACGCCGTCGAGCGGCCCGGCCGCACGGGCGATGCGGGCGGCGAGGTTGAAGTCCAACAAAAAATTCTGGCCGAGTGATTTTCTCGCGGCGAGGCCGTGGCGGCGAATGACCTCGCGCAGCGGCGGCAGGCCGTCGGGCGTGGCGGCCGCTTCGGTCACGTTGCGGGCACGAGCGCGGGACGCTCCGCTTGCGCGAGGCGCGCTGCAAGCCGCAGCGCTGCGACAAGGCTCGCCGGATCTGCCGTGCCGGTTCCGGCGATATCGAAGGCCGTACCGTGGTCCGGCGACGTGCGCACGAATGGCAAGCCGAGCGTGGCGTTGACCGCGTGGTCGAAAGCCAGCGTCTTGATCGGGATCAGCGCCTGGTCGTGATACATGCACAGGGCCGCGTCGTAGGTGGCGCGCGCGCTTTCGTGGAACATCGAATCCGCCGGCAGCGGTCCGCGCGCCGCGATGCCCTCCGCGGCGAGCTGTGCGACCGCCGGGGCCACAATGGCGCGGTCCTCCTCGCCCAGCGTGCCGTCTTCGCCGGCATGCGGGTTGAGCCCGGCGATCGCGAGTCGCGGCCGTGCCACCTCAAACCGCGTCCGCAAATCGTGCGCCACGATACGCCCGGTTTCGACGATCAGGTCGGTCGTGAGTTCTTTGAAAATGTCCTTCAGCGGCAGGTGAATCGTTACCGGCACGACGGCCAATTCAGGCGACCATAGCAGCATCACCGGACGCAGCACCTTGCCAGTCGCTTCCTGCACCAGCTTGGCCAGGAACTCAGTGTGGCCGGGCTCGGCAAAGCCCGATTTGTAGAGCACGTTCTTTGCCACCGGGCTGGTCACGACCGCTGCGGCTGCGCCGCGCATCACATCGGCGACCGCCCGCCGGATCGAGGCGAGAGCGGCGGGCGCGCTCGACTCGTCCGGCCGGCCGGGCTCAGCGCTCGCCACGACGTCGAGGGCAACCACCGGCAGTGCCGTGCGAAACGTGGTAACCGCGGCTTCGGGTTTGACCAACGATAACGGGACGTTGAGGCCGAGCCGCACCGCCCGCCGGCCGAGGAATTGCGGATCGGCGGCGATATAGAACGGCGGCACGTTGAGTTCGGCACGCCGATGCCAGACAGCAAGCGCAAGGTCGGGGCCGATCCCGGCCGGCTCGCCGAGCGTCAATGCCAGCGGTTGCACGGTCCTGCTTTGATCCGGTTCGCGTGTTTGCGCTTATTTGTATTCGATCATGGCCTCGCGCCGCAACTTCTTCAGATAGACGGCGGCCCTGGCACCGAATTTCTTTTGAAACATTTCGTCGCGAACTTTCTTTTCCTCCGGCGTGTCGTTCTTGGTCTGCCGCTTGCCGCAGACGGCGAACATCTGGAAGCCCTCGGCGGTGCGCTCGGGCGGCGTCAGGTGGCCCATCTCGGTGCCGTCAAGAATATCGCGCGACGGCTTGGGCAGGTCGGCCGAGAATTTGAGGATCTGATCGCGCACCGCGACTTCGTCCAGCGCACGCGCAAATGCGATGCCGCTGGTGCAGTCGGCGAAGCGAGCGCGCAGCGCGTCGGCTTCGCGTTTGCGCGATTCATAGAGGGTGTCGGGCGCACCCGACTGGACGACAAAGACGATCGGACGCAGCGTGTATTCGTATCCGACGTTGGCGTCCTTTTCGTCGGTTGGGTGCAGGTGCAGCTGCGCTTCGACGTCGGTGTCGGCGACTTCGAGGCTCGCTTTGTAGCGCCCGCGGATCAGCGCATTCCATGCCATCTGCGCCTCCAGCCGGTGTTTGAGCGCCGCTGCGCTCGATCCGGCATGTACGAGAATGGCGGTCAGTTTCTCGGAATCGATTCCCATGTGCTGAGCGACGCTGCCATAGGACTGCTCGACTTCGGCCTTGGGAACGTCGATGTTGAAGTTCTTGGCTTCGTGGATTTCGAGCAGCTCGTCGACCAGCGTGTTGAGGACCTCTTGGCGCGGCGGCAGCTTCTGCGTGCTCAGTTGTTCGAGTTTCTGGCGCTGGGCGATATCGAGCTGCGTGATCGGTATGCCGTTGACCAGCGCGGCGACTTCCTGGGCGTGAACGTTCGAACCGCCCGCAAGCGTTATCGCCGCCGCCAGCGCCGCCCCCGCCACGCGGGCGCGCAGCCCCAGATTGCCAAAACCACCGTGCAACATCGCTTGTAGTCTCCTCACCGAAGGACCGGCCGCTGCGTGTTTATCCCGTTGCGGCCCGTCAATGGTGCATCCTCGCGGCAAAATTTTGGAGGATTCCGTAGACGGGGTGCGGCCGATTGCCTGTCCGAAGGTTTCATCCGGGGCTTAACCCGGGGTCGCCGGTCGCCGGGCCGCTGCGGCATTGCCGTTTTGCTACCCGTCCTCCTGGTACAGCAGGGCAACGAAACCCGTGAGGCCGCCGATCAGGACCGGCACCCAAGCCGCAACCACGGGCGCCATCAGTTCCGCCTTGCTCATGTCCTCGGTGATTTTTTGCAGTACGAAGAGCGTGAATCCAGCCGAAATGCCGCTCAGCACCATCTTTTGCACGCCACCGAAGCGGAAGAACCGCAGACTCACGGCGGCCGCCAGCAGCACCATGGCGCAAAGCAGGAACGGCCGCGCCAACAGCTCATCGTATTGCAAGCGGTAGCCGGCGGCGGCGAGGCCTGCTCGGTCAGCCATCTGGATATAGCTCGGCAGGTCCCAGAATGGCACGGTTTCGGGTGTGGCAAAGCTCTCCCGCACCTGTGCGAGGGTCAGATTGCTGGTCAGCCGATAGGTGACCGCGGCTTGAGGCGGTTTGATCGGCGAATAGATGTGGGTGTCGTCGAGCTGCCAGTAGCCGTCTCTGAGTTCGGCGGTACGGGCCTCAATGCGCTCCTGGAATGCGCCGTCCTTATTGAAGGTGTAAACCGTGACGGTGCCAAGGCTGGAGCCTTGTTCGCGGCTGGTCTGCGCATTGATGATGGCCGCTCCATCGGCGCTTTTCTGACGAACCCAGAAACCGCTGCTGCTCGCCTGCAGGGCTGACGGCGACTCGTCGAGCATTTGCTCTTCGAGGCGCTTCGAGCGCTCGTGCATCATCGCGGCAATCGGATTGTAGGCGACGGTCGCGAACGCGCCGAACAAGAACGCGACAAGCAGTGCCGGCGCCACAAATTGCCAGGCGGAGATGCCGGCCGACCGGGCAATCACCAGTTCGAGCCGGCGCGACAACGTCAAGTAGCAGGACATCGCCCCCACCAGGATCGCGAACGGCATGATATGTTCCGTGAGTTGGGGAATCCGGAATATCGAAATCTCGGCCAGTATCCATGCCGTCGCTTTCGGCCAGTCGGCGCCGCGACGCATCAATTCGAAATAGTCGATCATGCCGGCGAGCACGATGATGCCGACAAACGTCGCCATGACCGAGCTGAGAAAGCGCGCGCCGAAATAGCGGGACAGCGTGCGGGTCATCATCGGTCAAACCTTCACGCCGTGGCCCGCATGATTCGCTCGGTAATCGCGGTGGCAATCCGGGTCGTCGCGGTGGCGTGTTCCATCGTTTTGCCGCGTCCAATCTGGATCAGGCCGCCGACGATGGCGACGCCGAGCATGATGAATTGCAGCGACAGCATCGCGGGAACGCGGACGCCGACAATGACGCTGACGAAGCCAAGGAGTCGCAGCGCTGTGGCTGTGCCGATCAGACCGAGCATCGCCAGCGTGCGGCTTTGCCGCGTGGTCTGCGGCGGCCCGAGAAACATGTACGTCAGGATAACGAATGCCAGCGGATAGAGGGGTGTCGCAATACGGTCGTAGAGTTCCGAGCGATACTGGTCGGGCTGCGTGGCGTAGAGCGGATCGTTCGCCGGCGGCCACAGCAGTTCCCATAGATATTTTTCGCGCACCGTGTACGTGACGCTTTGCGGGCCGCCGGTGAATTTCGACAGATCGAACGCATAGCGATCGAACGTCACGATGCGCGGGTCGGGACGGCCGGCCTCCAGCCGCTGGATGCTGCCGTGTTCAAGGACGAGGAACGAGCCGTTCGGGTTCTTTACGATCTCGCCCTGCTCGGCAAGGTAAGTGGCCTCTTCGTGAGGATCGCGCCGGTCGTCGACGAATATGCCGACCAGCAATCCGTTCGGTCGCCGGTCGGCGATATGAAAGGTGAGGTTGCCGCCGATGCTGGTAAACCGCCCCGGCTGAACGATGTTGGTGAGAATGTCGGCGCGCACCTGTGAAGACCAGTCGCGCAATTCGCGCAGCGCCCGCGGCGAAACATAGACTGCGATCGCCGCGACCAGCATCGAAACCAGGATTCCCGCGACGAGAAACGGCCACAGCAACCGCCACGGCGAAACGCCGGCGGCGTTCATCACGATGATTTCTGAATCCGAGCCAAGACGGCTGAGCACATGGCTCGCCGATACCATCAGGGCGATCGGCGCGATGATCATAACCAGAAGCGGCACGATCATGCTGGTGATACCGATAAAGACGAAGAGCGTCTGACGTTCGCTGGTGATCAGATCGAAATCGCGCATCGCCTGGGTAAACCAGATCACGATCGTCAAGGTGATCAGCGTGATCAGGAAGGCGACCATCGTGGTGCGGAATATGTACCGGGTGATCGACCCCACCAGATTCTCCTTGCGTCGATGGACCGGCGCTTGATGCGGACTAGTGCCCGGATTCCGAACTTCGCACCATTCTGTGGCACGCTCGTTTGCAAAATTCGGAAACCCGCATAGGGAGCCCCCGCGGCAATTATCGTGCGGAACTCTGAACCTGCCATACGAGCGCGCTTCTGCCGAATCGCTGTGCTCGATGGCTCGCCCCTCGACCGAGCGGTGATGCTTTCGCAAAATGGCCTCGGCAAGGCAATGCCGTCTCAAGGCAATGGCGTCGCCACAGATCGTGCGGCAGCGGCTGTCGCGGCGCGACGGGGGGGAGGGCGGAAGGCCTTGCCCGCAGCGAACGCGCTTTGCACGATGGGGCGCGCGGTACATAACGGATCGCAATGACCTCTGACCCGGCCGCAACGACCCCATAGGACCGACATGCCCGCTGTGCTCACCCTTGGTTTTGCCCCTTTCGCCCGCGTCGGCGGCGTTCTTGTTGCGTTCTGCGGGGACAATCTCAAATTCGGCGCCGCGACCAAGAAGGCGCTCGCCCCGGTCGAAGAGCTCGTGCGGCGCGCCGCGGCGGCGGACCACTTTACCGGCAAGAATGGAGCGACCCTCGATATTGTCGCGCCGCAGGGTCTCAGTGCGCCGCGGCTGGTGGTGATCGGGACCGGCAAGGACGGTGAGTTGAAACCGCGCGACATCATCAAGCTCGGCGGTATCGCCATGGGCAAGGTGCCGTCAGCCGCGACCGAGGCAACGATCCTGGCAGAGTTCGGCACGGGCGCGCTTAAGCCCGATCAGGTTGCCGATCTGGCGCTCGGCGTCAGGCTGCGGGCGTATTCGTTCGACCTCTACAAGACCAAGCGCAAGGAAGGCGACGACCGGGCCGACAAGGTGCGCATCGATCTCGCTTGCTCCAGCCCAGCCGCCGCCGAGAAGGCCTGGGGGCGCACTGGCGGAATAGCCGACGGCGTGGTGCTGGCGCGCGACCTCATCAATGAGCCAGCCAATGTGCTTTATCCGGTCGAATTTGCCCGCCGCGCCTCGGCCCTGACCAAGCTTGGCGTCGGCGTTGATGTGCTCGACGTCGCCGCGATGCGCAAGCTCGGCATGGGGGCGTTGCTCGGCGTCGGCCAGGGCTCCGGGCATGATTCCCGGCTCGTCGTGATGCGCTGGAATGGCGGGAAGCGCGGTGCAGAGCCGGTAGCCTTCATCGGCAAAGGCGTGTGCTTCGATACCGGCGGGATCTCGATCAAGCCTGCGCAAGGCATGGAGGACATGAAAGGCGACATGGCGGGCGCCGCCTGCGTGGTCGGGCTCATGCACGCGCTCGCCGTGCGCAAAGCCAAGGTCAATGCGGTCGGCGCCATCGGACTCGTCGAAAACATGCCGGACGGCAAGGCCTGCCGCCCTGGCGACATTCTCAAGACCATGTCGGGGCAGACAATCGAGATCATCAATACCGACGCCGAAGGCCGCCTCGTGCTTGCCGACGTGCTGCATTACGTCAACAAGCGGTTCAAGCCCAAATTCATGATCAACCTGGCGACGCTGACCGGCGCCATCATCGTCTCACTGGGTCAGGAATATGCCGGGCTGTTCTCCAACAACGACAAGCTCGTCGAGCGGCTGGTCAAGGCCGGCGAGGCAACGGGTGAACGGGTTTGGCGCATGCCGCTCGGGCCCGAATACGACAAATTGATCGACTCCAAATTCGCCGACATGAAGAATACCGGCGGACGTTGGGCCGGCTCGATCACGGCGGCGCAATTGCTGCAACGCTTCGTCGACAAGACCCCATGGGCGCACCTCGACATCGCCGGTACAGCGCTGGGCTCGCCGCAGACCGAAATCAACCGGAGCTGGAGCTCGGGCTGGGGCGTGCGACTGCTCGACCAGCTGGTTGAGGACTATTACGAGAAGTGACCGGCACAAGATGTGACTTGGGCGGATGACCGAAATCCTGTTCTACCAGCTCAACGGACAGACGCTCGAACAGATCTTGCCACCGCTGATCGCGCGCTCGCTCGAGCGCGGCTGGCGGGTGGCGGTGCAGGCGTCTTCCGACGAGCGCATTGAGGCCCTCGACGCGCACTTGTGGACTTGGCGCGATGACGCCTTCCTGCCGCACGGAACATGGCGGGAGGCCGAAGCCGCGGAGCAGCCCGTCCTGCTCACAGTCAATGCCGACAATCCCAACGCGGCGGTGGTGCGTTTCCTGGTCGATGGCGCCGACGTACCGGCGGATGCCTCCGCCTATCAGCGCCTCGTTCTGCTGTTCGATGGGGACGATCCGGAGGCGCTGGAGACCGCGCGTACGCGCTGGACTAGCGCCAAAAACGAGGGCTTCGAGGTGATTTATTGGCGCACTGACGAGAATGGCCGCTGGCTGCGCCAAGCATAACAGACCAGCGTTTCAGTTCTGTCACAGATGTGTAATATAACCTATTGAATATTAATAGTTTTTGCGGCTTTAGAGCGTGGCGTTAAGGGCGTCGCGCAATGCCCTCCGAGACGCATTATATTTTTTGCTCGGCTATTAGTTTGGGTGCTATAGTTGCATCATGAACAAACATTTAGGGGCAAAAAAACGGCCGGCAAAGCCGGTCCGTAGCACGGGGGCGCGTAAGGCCTCGCCCCGCAAGGCACGTGCGCGCGTCGCCGCGAAAAAGCATGAGCCGCGGAACGGCCGCAAGGTGGCGGTTCGAAGCGTCGCCCCAGCAAATCTACCCAAGGTCAGCCCGGGCGTCATCGGTAGCGCCGGCGCAAATATCGGTGCAAGTGTCAGCGAAAGTATAAGTGTCAGTCAGGTGCGCCTGACCCAAGCGAGTACCAGTCAGCTGAACATCGGGACCATGAACGTCAGCGCCGTTGCTACCATTGGCGAAGCGTTGCGATCGCATAGGTTCCAGGTCGGCCAGACGGTATCCTATACGTCGAGCCCCATCAGCCGGCCCGGGGCGAGCGGAAGCTACAAGGTGGTGCGGTTGCTGCCATCCGATGGCGAAGACTACCAGTACCGGATCAAGCACGCCGGCGAGGCATTCGAGCGGGTTGCCAAGGAAAGCCAACTCGAAATCGATGGCTGAGCGTCCGCCGCGCAATCGTCATTGCGCCATTTTTGCCGTCAATCGTTGCCGTCGACGTTCGCCATCTCTGGATGGATCGGTGCTGGCGTCAGCGCCGACGCCAAGCCATAGTTGAGGCGGTGCGACGGATGTTCCGCTTGCCGGTAGGGTATGGTGATGGGCCGCGTCGACCCGCAAATCTTGGCGTTAATCTCCGGCGTTTCCCCGTTGTGGATCGCGGCGTTGTCGGCGGCGCTCCTTTTCCTGACAGTTTGCGCTCTTGTGTTTCGCCGCTCGGGCAAGGGGTTTTTCGCCGGTGCGGGGCGGCTTTTCCTGGTCATGCTGACGGCGGGGCTGAGCACGTCGCTGATCTGGGCGTTTCTCGACAACGGTGCGGTGCGTGATCGCGATGCCCAGCGCAGGGCGCTGCAAGTACGCGCCGAGGAGCTGACGGCGCAAGCGCTGGCGCCGGGCTCGCCGCTCGCTTGCCTCGACGTGCTCGCCGGCGAAGCGGTGCAGGGGGCGTGCGAACGGGCGGTTTTTGCCACGCCCGCTAATGTGGCGAGTGCCATTGCCTACGTCGCGGCGCAATACGCACTTCTGTCCGACATGTCGGCATTCGGCAAACGGGGCGGTGCGGAGATCGGCGCCGACTTGCTGCCGCTGCGACAAGCACTGGAGGCCGATCCATTTGGCTTCCTCGCCCATGTCCTGGTCAGACGCGGTGACTGCACCAGCGAACACTGCCAGGCTTTCGCGCTGTTCCGCGACCCCAGCCACGTGCGCACCAATATCATCGCCCAGACGCTGCAACACTACGTCGATCACTACCGCGAGGTTTGGGCCCGGGCGGCTGACGCACCGGCCGTGAGTGTCGCCGATTTCTCGCCGACCGGCATCGCCGATCCGAGCAAGCGCAAGGTGCCGGTCAATATCGACTTTCCGTCGGCCGCCTCGATTCCTCCAATAAGCATCATGAATCCTGAGCCGAAGACATCTCCGGCCGTTGCCGAAGCCGTGCGAAAGCGTGGCGAAAAGCCGAAGGACACGGAGCAGCCGGTTTGGCGACCTGCCACCGCCCCCGCGCAGGCGACGCGATGATGTGGGCCGCCGGGTTTGCTCGGCCATACATTTCGCCCCATTGCCCGCGGCGCACAGCCCGGCTCTGATGCGGTCATGTTCGGCTCCGTGCTCATCGCCAATCGCGGCGAGATTGCCTGCCGCGTCGTACGCACCGCCAAGCGGCTGGGCATGCGAACGATCGGTGTTTACTCGGCCGCCGACGTAGGCGCGCTGCATCGCCGCCTCTGTGATGAAGCCTATTTGCTCGGCGCTGCCGACGCGCGCGATAGCTATCTCTCTATTCCACGGCTGATCGAGGTTGCTCAGCGCGCGCGCGCCGAATGCATTCACCCGGGTTACGGTTTTCTTTCCGAGAACGCCGATTTTGCCGATGCCTGTGGGCAGGCGGGCATTGCGTTTGTCGGGCCGCCCGCAAGCGCAATCCGCGCCATGGGGCTCAAGGATCGCGCCAAGGCGCTGATGCAAAAAGCCGGCGTGCCGATCGTGCCCGGCTATCACGGCGATCGCCAGGATACGAAATTCCTCAAAGAGAAGGCCTACGAGATCGGCTATCCGGTGCTGATCAAACCGGCGGCGGGAGGCGGCGGGCGTGGATTGCGCCGGGTCGAGCGCCACGCCGATTTCGAGGCGGCGCTGGAATCAGCCATTCGCGAGAGCGAGGCGGCGTTCGGCTCAGGCCGCGTGCTGGTCGAAAAATACGTCTCCGCACCGCGCCACATCGAGATCCAGGTATTTGCCGATCGCCATGGCAACACGATCCATCTCGGCGAGCGCGACTGTTCGCTGCAGCGCAGGCACCAGAAGGTCGTGGAGGAGGCGGCTGCGCCAGGCATGACTGCGGAGCTGCGCGCGCAGATGGGTGATGCCGCCGTCGAGGCCGCCCGCGCCGTCGGTTATTCGGGCGCCGGCACGGTCGAGTTCGTCGCCGACGGCACACGGGGTCTGCGGGCTGGCGCGTTCTGGTTCATCGAGATGAACACGCGGCTGCAGGTAGAGCATCCCGTCACCGAAGCGATCACTGGGCTCGACCTGGTGGAGTGGCAATTTCGCGTTGCTGCCGGCGAGCGTTTGCCGCTGATGCAGGCGCAGGTCCGCTTCGATGGCCACGCCGTCGAAGCGCGCATCTATGCCGAAGACCCCGAGAACGGTTTTCTGCCTTCCACCGGCAAGATTGTTGCCGTGCAATGGCCGGAAAATATCCGCGTCGACACCGGCGTCGAAGCGGGCGGCGAGGTCACGCCCTACCACGACGCGATGATCGCCAAGCTCATCACCCACGCTGCGAGCCGCGAGGCCGCGGTCGATCAACTCGCCGATGCGCTGGACCGCACGTTGATTGCCGGGCCGCACACCAACGTGGCGTTTCTCGCCGCGCTGTGCCGATCCGACGAGTTTAGGCGCGGCACGGTCGATACCGGCTTCATCGACCGCAATCTTGCGGCGCTCGGCGCCGTGCCGCGCGAGCCCGATTACGCCGCGGCGGCGCTTGGCGTTGAGCGCCTGCTTGGCGGGGATGAGACCACACATCCAACGGATAATGGCATTGATCCTGATGCGGACTCTCCATGGGCCGCTGTGGACGGATTTCAGCTCGGCGGCAATCGCACACTGTCGCTGCCTGTCGTGATCGACGGCCGAGATATCGAGGCGACAGTCGGATACGCGAAAGACGGTGCGCATGTTGCGGTCGGCGGCGCGGAACCGGCCGCGGATGCGACCGTGTTCGTTGCAGATGGCGCCTTCGTGTTGCGCGCCGGCCGGCAGACGCGCGTGCGGATGCGGGATTTTTCCGCCGCCTCGGCGGGTGGGTCGGGCGGCGACGGCATCATCAGGGCGCCGATGCACGGCCGTGTGTTGCAGCTTTTTGCCGCCGCCGGACAAAGCGTCAGCCGCGGCCAGCCGCTGGTTGTGATCGAGGCGATGAAGATGGAACACACGCTGCAGGCGCCGTTTGCCGGCACGGTGCAACAGGTCACGGTCAGCCCGGGCGCACAGGTTGTGGAAGGCGGCGAGATCATGATGATCGAGCCCGCCGAAGCGCGTTAATGTAGCCTCATGTCTCTGCATCTCATCAAACTGTGCGTCGGCTGCGATTCGATCCGCGATCTCGAGGGTTGGATCAAGCAAAAGCTCAAAGACAAGCGCAAACGCGGCGAAAAACCCGAGCACATCCACCGCACCCGCATGGTGCCGAAACGCGCCGATGAACTGACCGACGGCGGTTCGCTGTTCTGGGTCATTCGCGGCGAGATCATGTGCCGGCAGCGCATCCGTGCCGTGCGGCCGTTCCGCGACAAGGACGGTGTCGGGCGCTGTGGGCTGGTGCTCGATCCCAAACTGGTGCTGGTGGCGCCGCGTCCATATCGTGCCTTTCAGGGTTGGCGCTATCTGCAACCGGTCGACGCGCCGCGCGACCTCGACAGCGCGGCGCCCGGTGCGGCCTCGATGCCGGAGAAGCTGCGGCGCGAGCTGCGCGAGCTCGGGCTGATGTAGCAGCCAGTCG
The DNA here is from genome assembly GCA_036511795.1 of Xanthobacteraceae bacterium. Lineage (GTDB taxonomy): Bacteria > Pseudomonadota > Alphaproteobacteria > Rhizobiales > Xanthobacteraceae > BOG-931. The sequence goes on along the minus strand of DATCBO010000116.1, from coordinate 60,854 downwards.
TGCGGCCGCCGCATGGCGCCGCACCGCGCGATCACGTAAAATCGCGCCAGCGGAATGGCCGCCGGCGGATTTGCGGAGCGCGAGTATGATTATCGAAAACGAGAAGGACGTTACCAAGGCGGTGCTTGGCGCCTATGCGCGCACCGAAAATCCGCGTGCGCGGGAGATCCTGTCCGCCCTGATCCGTCACCTGCACGAATTCGCCCGCGAAGTGAGGCTCACTGAGCAGGAATTCCACACCGCGATGGCCTATCTCGTGGCGATCGGCCAAAACTCGAATGAGAACCATAACGAAGCCGTGCTGATGGCTGGTTCGCTCGGCCTGTCGCCGCTGATCTGCCTGCTCAACAACGGCGACCACGGCCAGACCGAGACCGACGCCAATACGCTCGGCCCGTTCTGGCGGATGGATTCGCCGGCGACGCCGAACGGCGGCACGATCATACGATCGCCGACGCCGGGACCGGCGCTGTTCGTGGATGCCACGTTCCGCGACACTGACGGCAAGCCGGTCGTCGGCGCCGAAGTCGATATCTGGCAGTCGTCGCCCGAAGGATTCTATGAGAACCAGGATCCGGTCCAGGCCGACATGAACCTGCGCGGCAAGTTCACGACCGATAAAGACGGGCGCATCAGCTTTCGCAGTGTGAAGCCGGCCGGTTATCCGATCCCGATTGACGGGCCGGTCGGTGAATTATTGCGCGTCGCAGGGCGGCACAACATGCGGCCGGCGCATCTTCACTTCCTGGTTTACAAGCCGGGCTTCAAGACGCTGATCTCGCAGCTTTACGATCCGGAAGACCCGAACCTCGAAAGCGATTCCCAGTTCGGCGTCACGCGGCATCTGATCGGCAAATACGTCAAGCATGGCGCCGCCGAGCGGACGCCGGCGGGCGATGCCGGTGGGCCGTGGTATTCGCTGACTCACGATTTCGTCATGGAGAGTGGCGCCGCGAGCCTGCCGAAGCCGCCGATCCGCGGCAAGGCCCGCGGCGAGCGGCCGCAAATTCCGCATCTGGAAGCGGTGTAAATTCCATCGCGAGGGCCGGCGCAAAGCGCTGCGCGTCAGGATTGAAAAAGGGGGGGAACGCTATGCATCGCAGAACATTGCTCAAGGGTGCCGCCGCGACCGCCACGACCGGCCTGTTCGCCCGCCGGGCTGCCGCCGATACGCCTCTGAAAATGGGCATCAGCATTCCGCTGACGGGTGCCGGCTTTGCCGCCGTCGGCCGGCAGGCGACGACCGCGATCAAGCTCTACATGGAGCAGCACGGCGACACGGTCGCGGGACGCAAGATCCAGCTGACCATTCGGGACGATGGCGGCGTTGCCGATGTCGCCCACCGCATCGTCCAGGAGATGATCGTCAACGATAGGGTCGACATCGTTGGCATCGGCATCACGCCGACCTCGCTCGCGGTTGCGCCGCTGATCACGCAGTCCAAGAAGGCCACGCTCGTCATCAGCTCGGGCGCGTCGATCACCACGACAAAGTCGCCATATTTCGTGCGCGCCGGCTTCATCCTCAGTCCGCAATCGTGGATTTTGGCCGAGTGGGCGGCCAAGAACGGCTCCAAGCGCGTCGTCACGCTGGTCAACGAATGGGCGCCGGGCATCGAGGCGGAGACCGCCTTCACGACCCGCTTCAAGCAGGTCGGCGGCGAGATCATGCAGTCGATCCGCATTCCGCTCGCCAATCCGGACTTCGCGCCGTTTCTGCAACGCGTCGGCGATCTCAAGCCCGACACGGCCTTCATCTATTTCCCCGGCACGCAGGCACCGATCTTTGCCAAGCAGTTCGCCGAACGCGGGCTCGGTAAATCCGGCATCAAGATCATCGGCCCGGGCGATCTCACCGACGACGACGATCTCAACCATATGGGCGATCAGATGCTCGGCATGATTACGGCCGGGCCGTACTCGGCCTCGCACGATTCCGCGCTGAACAAGGCGTATGTCGCTGCGATGCAGAAGGCCGGCCATTTCCGCCCCGACTTTGTCTCGCTCGGCGGCTATGACGGCATGCACCTGATCTATGAAGCGCTGAAGAAGACCAACGGCAATTCCGACGGTGACGCGCTGATCGCGGCCATGAAGGGCATGGCATGGGAAAGCCCGCGCGGCCCCGTCTCGATCGACCCGGCGACGCGCGACATCGTCAGCAACATCTACATTCGCAAGGTCGAAAAGCTGAACGGGCAGCTCTGGAGTACGGAGTTTCAGACATTTCCGAACGTGAAGGACCCGATGAAGGCGGCGGGGAAGTAGGGGACGCCTACACCGCCACATTATCGATCAGCCGCGTCCGTCCGATCCGCGCCGCGACCAGGAGCCGGATCGGGCCTTCCTTGACTGAGCTCATCGGCGCCAGCGTCTCGGTGTGGCGCGCTTCGAGGTAATCGAGCGCAAAGCCTGCGCGCGTGATCGCTGCGCGGCCTTCCTCGAGTGCCGCCACCATCGGCTCGCCGGCAGCGATCGCGGCCGCACAATCCATGAGCACACGATAGAGCGTTGGCGCGGCTTGCCGTTCCTGCGGCGCCAGATAGACGTTGCGCGATGACCTCGCCAGCCCGTCGGCTTCGCGGGCGATCGGCGCGCCGAGAATGCGGGTTTTGAGATCGAGGTCGCGCGCCAGGCGGGCGATCACCTTGAGCTGCTGGTAATCCTTCTCGCCGAAGATGGCGATGTCCGGTTCGCATTGCGTCAGCAGCTTCGCCACGACCGTCGCCACGCCGGAAAAAAAGTGCGGTCGAAACGCGTCTTCGAGGCCAGCCAGGGCCGGACCTTCGGGTGCGATCCTGGTGGCAAAGCCTTGCGGGTACATCGTTTCCGCCGACGGCGCCCAGATCAGATCGACATTGAGCGCGCGCGACGCCGCAAGGTCGGCAGCAAAAGTTCGCGGATAGCTGCGAAAATCTTCGTCGGGGGCAAACTGCGCCGGATTGACGAAAATCGAGACGATCACCCGATCGGCGCGACGCTGCGCGCGGCGAATAAGCGACAGATGGCCCTCGTGCAGCGCGCCCATGGTCGGCACCAGCGCGATCGTTTGTTGCGCGGCGCGTGATCTTGTCCGTCGCGCGCGAAATTCGGCGACGGCGCGTCGCAACTGCGACAATTTTTTGATGACTCGCGTGTGCCGTTGCGACCGGGTTTCAGTTTTTTCATTGTGTCGATGTGTCATTATGTCGATGTGTCGAGCGTTGCGGCGCGAGCACACTGTCAATTTTGTTGAATGCATCGCGCGGTTACGGATTAACTTATCGAGCGTCATGCTGTATCTTGATCATACGCGTTGCAAGCCTGAGAGCGTGCGTTGTGCGCTGAGGTCGCGTTTTCATGTTGATGCAGGTGGATGTCGGGAAGCCGGATACGGCCCACGTCATCGTCCTCGGCAACGAGAAAGGCGGGTCTGGCAAGTCGACCACCGCCATGCACATCGCGATCGCGCTGATGCAGGCCGGACAACGCGTCGCCACCATCGATCTGGATTCGCGGCAGCGAAGTTTTACCCGCTACGTCGAGAACAGGCGCGATTGGGGCGAACGCGCCCGCGTCAAGCTCGTGCTCCCCAAGCATTATTGCATCGCGCGCGGCAAGGGCGCGCGCATTGACGAGGTCGAGACGCAGGAATTTTCCGCCTTTGCCGAAGCGGTGACCGAGGCTGAAAGTACTCACGATTTCATCGTCATCGATACGCCGGGCAGCGATTCCTACTTGATGCGGCTCGCCCACTCGATGGCCGATACGCTGATCACGCCGCTCAACGACAGCTTCGTGGATTTCGACGTGCTCGGCAGCGTCGATCCGACGACCTTTGAGGTTGGCCGCGTCAGCCATTACGCCAAGATGGTGCGCGACGCCCGCCGCCAGCGGCGGCTGGTCGACGGTGGATTGATCGATTGGGTGGTGCTGCGTAACCGGCTCTCGGCGCTCGGATCGCGCAACAAGCGGCTGGTCGGTGAGGGCGTCGACAGGCTTGCCGGGCAACTCGGCTTTCGCTCGGCCGATGGCTTTATCGAACGGGTAATTTACCGCGAATTCTTTCCGCGGGGCCTGACTGCGCTCGACGAGATTGGCGGCGATACGCTCGGCCTGCGGCCGAGCTTTTCGCACATCTCGGCGCGCGACGAGGTCAAGGCGCTGATGGAGGCGCTGAAGCTCCCGCTCGACCCGCGCGGCAAACGCCGGGCCGCGGCGCGCGCCGAATGGCTCGCGTCGGCCGACAGGCCGCTCGAGACCCACGGCCTGCTCGCCGATGAGGCGTAGGTACGCCTGACGAGGTCGCGCGGCATTTTCATCCTTTTCCCTTCATTCCCGTCGAGCATTGCGCCGCCACGCTTGCAGGGCCACCTTAGGCAAAACTTTGAACCCGGCGGCCAACACCCCAATGAGCAGAGATCGCGATAACCAAACGCCCGCCCAGGCCGAAAGCAGGACGCCGGCGTCGGCCTCGCGGCCGGAGATCGACGCTTTCTTGAACCGCGTCAGCGCCCTTGCGCCAGCGGCGGGGCGTGGCCGCCTGATTTTTGGGCTTGATGCCACGATGAGCCGGCAGCCGACGTGGGACCAGGCCTGCCGCCTGCAGGCCGATATGTTTCGCGAAGCCGCCGCCGTCGGCGGTCTCGCGATTCAGCTTATCTACTATCGCGGGCTTGCCGAATGCCGGGCATCGTCCTGGATCGCGGAGCCGGAGCGTCTTGGCGCGCTGATGGCGCGGATCGATTGCCGCGGCGGCCATACGCAGATCGGCAAGGTGCTCGCCCACGCGCGCCGCGAAAACGACAGCGATAAGGTCGCAGCGTTGGTGTTCGTCGGCGACGCGATGGAGGAGGAACTGGATGCGCTGTGTGCCCGGGCCGGCGAGCTTGGGCTCCGCAGTATTCCAGCCTTCATGTTTCAGGAAGGCTATGAGCCCGTCTGCGAGCAGGCGTTTCGCGAGATTGCGCGGCTGACGCGTGGCGCCTATTGCCGCTTCGCTCCCGGCGCCGCTCACGAATTGGCCGAGCTGTTGCGCGCGGTCGCCGCCTATGCGGCCGGCGGCATGAAGGCGCTCGCCGCGCTTGAGCCGCGCAGCGACGGCGCGACGCGTCTGCTGGCGCAACTTACGTAGCAGCCGCCATGCCACTTCTTCTCGGCGTCGTCGTTCTGGTGCTGTTGCTGTGGGCCGGCAAGTCGTTTTCGAAGGCCGACCCGAAGCAAGCGGCAAAGCTGTTGCGGACTCTCGGCGGCGGCGCGGCGCTGCTGTTCGCGACGTTTCTGCTGTTTCGCGGCGAAATTGGCCCGGCCATCACGGTCGGCGCTATCGGTCTCGGCGCGCTCGGCTGGATTTCGCTATGGCCGGCGAGCTTCGGCGCTCGCACGAAGAAAAGTTCGGGCCAGATTTCGCGGGTGCGTACCGCATTCGTCGAGATGGAGCTCGATCACGATAGCGGCACGATGCGCGGCCGCATTCTGTCCGGTGCGCAGAAAGGCGCATCGCTCGACGCGCTCGACCCGCAGACTTTGATCGGTCTGCTCGGCGCCATGGACAGCGACAGCCGGGATCTACTCGCAGCGTATCTTGACCGCCGGCATCCCGGCTGGCGTGAGCACGCGCAGTACGATGCGGCTGCGGGGGGCGGGGCGCGCGCGGCGCGCGGCAGCAAAATGACCGAACAGGAAGCTTATCAGATCCTTGGCGTTGAGCCCGGCGCCGACGCGCAGGCCATCTCCCGCGCTCACCGGTCGCTCATGAAGAAACTGCATCCCGACCAGGGGGGGTCGACGTACCTTGCGGCCCGCGTCAATGAGGCCAAGGAAGTGCTGCTTCGCCGCCATCGCTGAGGTTTCCCACTTGGTCCTCGCGTGGCTACCCGCCCGTTCCATTTACGCCGTACCTGCCGAACCGCACGCTATTTGATCCTGCCGCATACACCGACAGGATGGGCGGGAATGCTTCTTAGTCCTTGACCGTTATACAGGCGAAATCGTTGCGCTTCAGTTGACGACATGCGGCTTCAGCCGTCGCTCTGTCGAAGCCGGCAAAGCGGGCGCGGTAGAATGTTGTGTCGCCCTTCTGCACCCGCTCGGTGAATGGGTTGGCCGAGGCGAGCGCCGCCTGCAGTTTGAGCTTGGCTTCGGTAAGGTGTTGGCGCGCTTCGTCTTCGGCGCCATAGGCGCCGATCTGGATCACCCAGCCATTATGCGCATGCGATGCCGGTATGACGATTGAACTGGCTGAGGCGAGCTGGTAGCCGACGGCCGAAGCCACCGGCGGGCCCGGCTCCGGTTTGGCGGGGACGATAACTTGCACGGGCGCGGCCGATGCGACGATGGACGGCGCGGCCTGAGCTTGCAGCGCGCGGACCGGGACTGCCGCGGGCACCTCTCGGGCGGCGACGACCGTGGCCCTCGTTGACGGCACCATGACCGGCATTGGCCGCATCGTTGGCGAGTGTACGGTCACGGTATGGTAGGTGACGGTCTTGACGATCAGCGGCCGGATCGGATCGTTCGAGCCGACAACCCCGTGGCCGCCAGAACTCGCCGTTAACGCCGGTGCTGCGCGTGCGGGCGCAGCCAGCTTGGCAAAATCCCTTGCCTGCGCTTTTGCGGCGCTGAATTGCGACGGCGCGACGACAGGAGCCGCCATAGCCATCGTCATGGGTCCGCGATCGGCGATGACCGGAGCGGTGCGGTGCGCCGAGGCAAGCAGGATATTGGATTCGACGAGAGCGCGCATGTGAGCGTCACGCTCGCCGGCCGAACGGCCACCGAGCACCACGCCCATGAGGTAGCGGCCGTCGCGATGCACCGAGGTCAGGAGATTGAAGCCGGACGCATTGGTGAAGCCGGTCTTGATGCCGTCGACGCCGGATACCGATCCGAGCAGATGGTTATGGCCGCGGATGGTCTGGCCACGGAACACGAATGCGGTGGTGGAGAAGAAGCGATAATAGCGCGGGAAGCGATCCTGGATGGCGCGACCGAGGAGAGCCTGGTCGCGAGCGGTGGTGATCTGTTCGTCGCTGGGAAGCCCCGAAGCATTGACATATGTGGTGCGGCTCATGCCGAGTGCATGAGCCTTTTGCGTCATGATCCTGGCGAAGCCTTCTTCGCTGCCGCCGAGATTTTCGGCGATCACGACGGCCGCATCATTGGCCGATCGCGTGACGATGCCTTTGATGGCGTCCTCGACCGAAATCGTCTGGCCGGGCTTGAGCCCAAGCTTGGTGGGCGACTGGGAGGCGGCGTGCTCGGATACCGAGAGCTCTGAATCGAGCCTGATCTTGCCGGCGTCGAGACGCTCGAACAGCAGATAGAGCGTCATCACTTTGGTCAGCGAGGCCGGGTGACGCAGCGCATCCGGATTGGATTCTTCGAGCACCGCGCCCGTATTGCCGTCGACGACGATCGAGGCGGTTGGCGGTGAATAGCCTCCGCCGCCATCATGATGGCGGGAGGAATTGCGCGCGACATGGTGCCAATGCCGATGATGCCGGGCATCGGCCGCGTTGGTGGTGATTGTGAGAGCCGCAGCCATTGCGGCAAGAACCAAGACGCATTGCCGAAGCCCGCAGCGGGCTTCCGTTCCTGCCCAACTCATTGAACACCCCGTCCCTGAACGCGCACACGGCCCCCTTCGGGACCACCCCTTTTTGCTCCACCGGGGAGGCCACCCCGGCGCGGGCAATATGAGCAGCTTCTGGCTGCAATGCCGCGGAGGAGAGATTGCCCCCGATTTGAGGACCGGCCGTCACCCAGACGACACAGTCAAGCACGCTAGGTGAACGCCCTTGCGAAACCGTTAAGTCCCGCCACCCACGAGAGATTGTGCAACTACGCTGGCACCATTGCGTTTTTTTGTGCAGTGCACTATCGTCATTTTCTGCTGTGGAGAAGGCCTTTTTGAGGCAGTGGGCCGAAAACATTAACCATTTCAACGAACAGCGCGATCTGCTGGGAAGGTTCGCAATGAACACCGACGACATGCAGAAGTTCGGCAGAGGCAGCATGGACATGGCGATGAATGCGGCCGGCGCCTGGGGCAAGACGGCACAGGTGATTGCGGTCGAGTTCGTGGACTACACCAAGAAATCGGCCGAGGCGTCCGCCGCCGCTTGGGAGAAGCTTCTTGGCGCCAAGAGCCTGGATAAGGCGATCGAAATCCAGACTGAATTTTTGCGGTCCTCTTACGAGGATTTCGTCGCCGAGGCGGCCAAGTTTGGCGAGCTTTATACCGATATGGCCCGGCAAGCCTATCAGCCTTTCGAAAGCGCACTGCGCAAGTAACGAGCGACTTGTCGGACCAACTGACTCACTAGGCTAACTGCCCCGCGACCGCCGACGAATTGGCGGCCCAAAGCGGAGTGCGCCTCTGCGAGCAGGGCGTCCGAGCCCAGCTAAGCTCCGCCGCACGGACATTTCCAGTGTGGCCAGCGCTCAGCCCTTAGCCACGAGCGACTCAATCGCGGCGGCGATGCGCGCCAGACTCTGCTCGATTCGCGCCACACGAAAAGCGATGTGTTCGAGCGCGTAAGCCGAGCGCTTGTCGGCTGCCGGCATGTGCAGCGCGTCATAGTCGGGAACGAACTCCTGTTCGAGCTCGCGCAGCACCTTGGCGCGGCGTGCGGGGTCGACCATGGCCCTCTCCTCAAGCAGTTACCTTCCCCAACGCGCGCAACCAATAGCCGAGTCGCCGGTTGATACCAATCCGGTGCAAACCGGATGCCCACCGCGCCTTGAAAATGATCAGCACAAATGGATCGATTGCCACAATTTCGGTGTTGGCCGGATGGTGTCCTATCGCCTCGGCCAAGTGCGGGAGCGTAAGCAAGTGCTGGAGCGTTAAGCAAGTGCTGAGCGTTAAGCAAGTGCTGAGCGTTAAGCACAAGGAGGCGCAATGCCAGACAGTCCTGCGGTGGGTGCAGCCTGTCCGATCTGGCACCTTCGCCACTCTATAATTATGATATCGTTCTGGCAGCACGGAGGGATTGAGCCTTCCGGCGCCCGGTGGGGACTCGCCCGACGAGCAAGCCTGGACGATAGACGCGAAAATGCCGCCAAATGACGATACTGCGAAATATCCGATGCGCATGGCCGACGACGATCGCAAGCGCAAGGGCGACCAGAATGGACCGGGTACGTCGGTCGCCACTAAGACGAAGCCGCAGACCAAGCGGCCGAACCTGTACCGTGTCCTGCTGCTTAACGACGACTACACGCCGATGGAATTCGTAGTTCATGTGCTCGAGCGTTTCTTCAACAAGGATCACGAGTCGGCGCAACGAATCATGATGCACGTGCACCAGCATGGGATCGGCGAATGCGGGATTTTCACCTACGAGGTTGCCGAAACCAAAGTGACGCAGGTGATGGACTTTGCCCGCAAACACCAACATCCTTTGCAGTGCATCATGGAAAAAAAGTGAGTCCCGGGAGGAGCTTCCAATACAAATGAAGAGAACCTGAAAATGCCGACGTTTTCACGCAGCCTCGAACAGTCGCTCCACCGGGCGCTTGCGCTCGCCAACGAGCGTCACCACGAGTACGCCACGCTTGAGCATCTGCTGCTGGCGCTGATCGAAGATCAGGACGCTGCGGCGGTGATGCGGGCGTGCAACGTCGATCTCGAGAAGCTGCGCCGGAGTCTCGTCGCCTATCTCGAATCCGAATTGGACAATCTGGTCACTGACGGCGCCGAGGATTCCAAGCCGACCGCGGGCTTCCAGCGCGTCATTCAGCGCGCCGTCATCCATGTCCAGTCGTCCGGCCGTGAGGAAGTGACCGGCGCCAACGTGCTCGTTGCCATCTTTGCCGAACGCGAGAGCCATGCCGCGTATTTCCTGCAGGAGCAGGATATGACGCGCTACGACGCGGTGAATTACATCAGCCACGGCATTGCCAAGCGGCCGGGAATGTCGGAAGCGCGCCCGGTGCGCGGCTCCGATGAGGAAAACGAAAGCAAGCCCGGCGACGAGCAGAAGAAGAAAGTCGACGCGCTCGATGCATACTGCGTCAACCTCAACAAGAAGGCGCGCGACGGCAAGATCGATCCGCTGATCGGCCGCGAGGCCGAGATCAACCGCACCATCCAGGTGCTGTGCCGTCGGCAAAAGAACAATCCGTTGTTCGTCGGCGAGGCCGGCGTCGGCAAGACCGCGATCGCCGAGGGGCTCGCGCGCCGCATTGTGCACGGCGAAGTGCCTGATGTGCTGCGCAACGCCACGGTGTTCGCGCTCGACATGGGCACGCTGCTCGCCGGCACGCGCTATCGCGGCGATTTCGAGGAGCGGCTCAAGCAGGTCATCAAGGAGCTGGAAGGCTATCCAGGCGCCATCCTGTTCATCGACGAAATCCATACCGTGATCGGCGCCGGCGCCACGTCCGGCGGCGCGATGGACGCCTCGAACCTGCTGAAACCCGCGCTGGCTTCGGGCACGGTGCGCTGCGTCGGCTCGACCACCTACAAGGAATACCGGCAGTATTTCGAAAAAGACCGCGCGCTGGTGCGCCGCTTCCAGAAGATCGACGTCAACGAGCCGACCATCCCTGACGCCATCGAAATCCTCAAAGGGCTGAAGCCCTATTTCGAGGACTATCACAAGCTTCGCTACACCAACGAGGCGATCAAGGCGGCGGTTGAGCTGTCGTCGCGCTACATCCACGACCGCAAGCTGCCCGACAAGGCGATCGACGTGATCGACGAGTCGGGCGCGGCCCAGATGCTGCTGCCCGAAGGCAAACGCAAGCGCACGATCGGCATCAAGGAGATCGAGACCACGATCGCCACGATGGCGCGGATTCCGCCGAAAGCGGTTTCGAAGGACGACGCCGAGGTACTCCGACACCTGGAGGAGACGCTCAAGCGCGTGGTCTATGGCCAGGACAAGGCGATCGAAGCGCTGTCCGCCTCGATCAAGCTCGCCCGCGCCGGCCTGCGCGAGCCGGAGAAGCCGATCGGCAGCTATCTGTTCTCGGGGCCGACCGGCGTCGGCAAGACCGAAGTGGCGCGGCAGCTTGCCGCCTCGCTCGGCGTCGAGATCATCCGCTTCGACATGTCGGAATACATGGAGCGCCACACCGTCTCGCGGCTCATTGGCGCGCCGCCCGGCTATGTCGGCTTCGACCAGGGCGGGCTCCTGACCGATGGCGTCGACCAGCATCCGCATTGCGTGTTGCTGCTCGACGAGATCGAGAAGGCGCATCCGGATCTGTTCAACGTACTCCTGCAGATCATGGATCACGGCAAGCTGACCGATCACAACGGCAAGCAGGTCGATTTCCGCAACGTCATCCTAATCATGACCACCAATGCCGGCGCCGCCGACATGGCCAAGGCCGCCTTCGGCTTCACCCGCACCAAGCGTGAAGGCGACGACATGGAGGCGATCAACCGGATGTTCGCACCCGAGTTCCGCAACCGGCTCGACTCCATCATCACGTTCGCGCACTTGTCGCAAGAAGTCATCGCCATGGTGGTGGAAAAATTCGTGCTGCAGCTTGAGGCGCAGCTTGACGACCGCAACGTCACCATCGAGCTTTCCGGCGAAGCGGCAAAATGGCTGATCGCGAACGGCTACGACGAGTTGATGGGTGCCCGGCCGATGGCGCGGGTCATCCAGGAGTACATCAAGAAGCCGCTGGCGGACGAAGTATTGTTCGGCCGTCTGAAATCCGGCGGCCACGTGCGCGTTGTCCTGGTTACCGACGAGGCCGGCAACAGCAAGCTCGGCTTCGAATATCCCGAAGGTCCAGTGACGCCGCGAGCGGAAAAACTGCCCGAGCCGAGGCGAGCCAAAAAGCGCCGCGCCTCGCCGCGGCGGAAACCGCCCGGCGGGCCGGGCGGCGGCAATCCGCCGGGTGGACGCGGCTCGGTGCCGAAGGTGCCGCTGGTCAAGGTTTGACCAGCGCCACCGTTCAGTGTTTTGCCGGATGCAGCGAGCCGCGGCGAATGAAGATGAACGCCGCGGCGGCGCCGGTCATTTCGCCGATGCCGCCGACGACGAAGGCAGGCGGCAAGCCGGCGATGACGTGTCCGGCGTCGGGTTTGCGGCCCGCGACCACGGCGAAGATCGCGCCGAGGACTGCCACGCCAAGCGTCGCCCCGACCATGCGTGCCGTGTTGACGAGGCCTGAAGCGGTGCCGGACCGCGCCGCCGGCACGTTGGCGACTGCGACTCCGTTGACCGGTGCGGTATTGAGGCCGAGGCCGCAGCCGATCACCAGCAGCGCGGCTTCGACGAGAAGCAGGCTGTTGTCGAGCGGGATCAACGCCAGCATGAACAGGCCCGTGCCCATCAGCGCCATGCCGAGTGTCATCGGCAGCCGCGGGCCGTAGGCGTTGGCGATTTTGCCTGAAAGCTGTGACACGATCACGAACGCCACCGACATCGGCAACAGTTCGACGCCGGCGCGCAGCGCGCTGTCGCCGCGCGCCGCCTGCAGATAGAGCGGCGTGAGGAACAGCATCGCATACATGCCGAACGTCATGGCGGCGGCGATGCCAAGACTTGCCGAGAACACGCGATTGCGGAACATCCCAAGCGGCACGAGCGCTCCATCTGCGCCGCGTTGCCGCAGCACGAACAGCACTGCGGCGAGCGCCGAACCGGCGAACGCCGCGACGCTGCCGATCGATTCCCAGCCCCAGCGCGGGCCTTCGATCACCGCCAGCGACAGCGCACCGAGCGCGGTGATGGCCAACGCCTGGCCCGGCATGTCGAGCCCGCGGCCCGTCGGGTTCTTCGATTCAGGTACGGCGGTTGCCGTCAGCCCGAGCGCCACCACGCACAACGGGATGATCAAGAAAAAGATGCTGCGCCAGCCGACGGATTCCACCAGCACGCCGCCGAGTGTCGGCCCAATGATGAAGGCAAGCCCGTTGCAACTCGCCCACACGCCGAGCGCCTGGGCGCGTCGTTTCGTGTCCGGGAAGGCGACGGTGAGAATCGCGAGTGAGGTGGGAATTTCCAGCGCCGCTCCGAGTCCGGCAATAGCGCGTCCGGTCACCAGCACGACAGCATCGGGCGCCAAACCACAGACCAGCGAGCCGAGTGTGAACAGCGCGATGCCGAGTGCGAAAATGCGCCGCCGCCCATAGAGGTCGGCAAGCGTGCCTGCCGTCAGCAACAGGCTCGCGTAGACGAGATTGTAGGCATCGACGACCCATTGCAGCGCGGTGACGCCGGCGTTGAGGCTTGTGCCGATTTCCTTGACGGCGAGATTGACCACGGACGTATCGATTTGCGCAATCAGCACGCCAAGCGACATGGTCAGCAGGATGAGTGAAGTGCCGCACGCGGCGCGCGAACGAAACGACGTGACGGTCATGGTTATAGTGGCTTCTGCGGTTCCTTATTAACGTGCTGCTCACATGAGGACAAAATACCGATGCTCAAGCTCTGATGGTACGGTGATGGCCGAAGCATCTGGGTCTGACCACCCGATTTCGGCGCGCCGATTTTTTCGGAAAGAAAGTTCCGAACAGAACGATAAAAAGAAAAGAAATTATTTGGACGCAGCGTGGCGCCGCAATTCGCGCGCAAACCACAGGGCGACAATCGGGAGCGCCGCGGCGCTGGTGATGAACAACGGTACGGCACCGAACCGGTCGATCGTGAGCGACCCGGCGAAAACGCCGACGGTCTGACCGATGAATATCGCCGAGGAAAAGATCGCGACGGCGGTGCCGCGCGCGTGCGGCGTCATTTGCGTGGCGTTGGTCTGCAACGTGTTGTGCAGCATGTAGAAGCCGAGTCCGATCGCGACGGTCGCAAGCGGTGCGAGCCACCACGTCGGGGCCGCGGCAAGCAAAATGTAGCCGCCGGCCAGCACGAAGCCGCCGGCCGTTGCCAGCCGCACTTGGCCCAGCCGGTAGACGAACAGCTTGACGAGGCCCGCGTAAATCAGTCCGCCGATGCCGAAACAGCCGACACTCAGTCCGATCAGCGTGAAGCTTAAGCCAAAGCGCAGCCGCAAATGTGCGCCGATATAGGCGAAAGCGCCCCACACAAATACGTTTTCGATAAAGGCGACGACGATCACCAGGCGCGCGAAGGGGTTCGACAGAACTGCGCCATAGTCGGCGGCAAAGCGCGCACCCCATCCTGATGCTGCCCCGCTTGCGGGAGAAGGAAGGACCGCAGAATGCGCCTGATCGCGCGTCAGCGGATTGGTGAGGAGTTCAATCAGCAGTCCGATGGTGGCAACCGCGAAAATTCCGGAGAGCACAAAGAATACGTTGCGCCAGCCGACCAGATCGCCGAGCACGCCGCCCATCGCCTGGCCGAACAACTGGCCGAGAATCTGCCCCGTGAGATAGCGGCCGAGGATGGTCTGGCGTTGCTCGTATGGTGTCACGTCGCCGACAAAGGCCATCGAAATCGGAATGACCCAGCCGCCCGCCATGGCGCCGGTGGCAAACCGCGCCAGCGCCAGTTGCGGCAGGGATGTGGCGAAGCCGCACAACGCCACCATCACGGTTCCGATCGCGCAGGTCAGTGCCACCGTCCGGTACTTGCCGAGGCGGTCGGCGAACGGGCCGATGACGAGTTGGACTGTGCCGTGGGCGACCGCATAAGCGGTGACAACGACCGCGGCGGCGCCGATGGCGGTGTGGAATTCGGTGGCGATCTGCGGCAGGAGCGAATCGGTCACCCGCACTTGCGCCTGGCTGGCGAAGCCGGCGACGGCGAGCAGCATAATGGCGCGCGTCGGCGTTTTGCGCGGCAGCGCGGCGGCGGATGTTAATGAAGCTTGCACGTTGACACTCTAGGCGAGGCGGGCTTTCTACCCCGCACCAGAGCGCATTCACAATGATCGAAAACAGATACCAGCCCGCCGCGGTCGAAGGCCGCATTTACGAAGAATGGGAGCGCGCAGGCGCCTTCCGCGCCGGCCGGCCGGAGCGAGCCGCGGCGCAGCCTTACTGCATCGTCATTCCGCCGCCGAACGTGACCGGCTCGCTGCACATGGGTCATGCGCTCAACAACACGCTGCAGGACATTCTGTGCCGCTTCGAGCGCATGCGCGGCAAGGATGTGCTGTGGCAGCCGGGAACCGATCATGCCGGCATCGCCACGCAGGCCGTGGTCGAGCGGCAGTTGATGGAACGCCAGGAGTCGAGCCGTTCGCTCGGGCGCGAAGCTTTTATCAAGCGCGTGTGGGAATGGAAGGCGGAGTCGGGCGGCACCATCATCGGCCAATTGAAGCGCCTCGGCGCGTCGTGCGACTGGTCGCGCGAGCGCTTCACCATGGACGATGGGCTGTCGCGCGCGGTGCTGAAAGTCTTTGTCGCGCTCTATCGCGAGGGCCTGATCTACAAGGACAAGCGCCTGGTCAACTGGGACCCGAAGCTGAAAACCGCGATCTCCGACCTTGAAGTGCAGCAGGTCGAGACCAGAGGCAATCTCTGGTACATCAAGTACCCGATTGAAGGCTCCGACGAATTCATTGTTGTCGCCACCACGCGACCGGAAACGATGCTCGGTGACGTGGCGGTCGCCGTGCATCCGCAAAACGAACGCCTCAAGCATCTGATCGGCAAGCACGCCATTCTGCCGCTGGTCGGCCGCCGCATTCCGATCATCGGCGACGACTACGCTGATCCGGAAAAAGGCTCAGGCGCGGTGAAGATCACGCCGGCGCATGACTTTAACGACTTTGAGGTCGGACGCAGACACAGTCTGGCGTTGATAAATATATTCGATCGGGAAGCTCACCTAGACCTAATCCACAATCAGGAATTTCGTCTTCATGCCCCTGCCTCGGCTGAACTGGCAGCAACGCTTAAGATGAACGGTCTCTCTCGGGAGGCTGCACGGAAGGAGATTGTCAGCAGATTGGAGGCTCAAGCATTAATCGAAAAAGTGGAGCCGACGACACATGTGGTGCCACATGGTGATCGCTCTGGCGCTGTACTCGAACCGTTTCTTACCGACCAATGGTACGTCGACGCCAAGACGCTGGCGCAGCCGGCAATCGCGGCGGTGCGCGACGGGCGAACCAAATTCATTCCGCAGCAATGGGACGCGACGTTCTTCAATTGGCTGGAGAACATCCAGCCGTGGTGCATCTCGCGTCAAATCTGGTGGGGGCACCAAATCCCGGCTTGGTATGGTCCATCAAAACTCCCTTACCTCGGCGACCAAGGTCATACTCTCGATCTTGACGAGCCTCACATCTTTGTAGGTGAGACAGAATGCGAAGTGCTGAAGCAAGCCAAGGAATACTACGGAAAGGATGTGAAGGTAGCTCCAAGTTGGAGCGCTGTAGTATCGGCGCACATGTCCGACACGAATCTAGGCGCGATTTATATTGCGCGTGACGAGGACGTCCTCGATACGTGGTTTTCGTCTGCCCTGTGGCCGTTCTCGACGCTCGGCTGGCCGGACGAGACTGCGGACCTGAAACGCTTCTATCCGACCTCGACACTCGTCACCGGCTTCGACATCATCTTCTTCTGGGTGGCCCGCATGATGATGATGGGGCTGCACTTTATGAAACAGGTGCCGTTCCACGACGTCTATATCCATGCGCTGGTGCGCGACGCCACCGGCGCCAAGATGTCGAAGTCCAAGGGCAATGTCATCGATCCTTTAGAACTGATCGACAAATATGGCGCCGATGCACTGCGCTTCACGCTCGCCGCCATGGCGGCGCAGGGCCGCGACATCAAGCTGTCGGAGCAACGCGTCGAAGGCTATCGCAATTTCGCGACCAAGCTGTGGAACGCGGCGCGCTTTGCCGAGATGAACGAGTGTCGACAGGCCGCTGCGTTCAATCCACATCGCGTGAATGAAACGATCAATAAGTGGATTGTCGATGAGCTGTCGCGCACGGTCGCAGAGGTTACTAAGGGGCTTGAAGAATACCGTTTCAATGAATCCGCCGGCGACCTCTATCGCTTCGTTTGGAACGTCTTCTGCGATTGGTATCTGGAGCTCGCCAAACCAGTTCTGCAGGGAAATGAGGAAAGTGCGAAGCGGGAAACACAATCGACTCTAGCATGGACACTAGATCAAATTCTCAAGCTTTTGCATCCGTTCATGCCCTTCATTACGGAAGAGTTGTGGTCACAAACGGCATACGACGCGCCGCGCTCTACCCTGCTCGCGTTAGCCGAATGGCCGCGTTCGGGGGCAGGGTCGCCTGACGCATCCGCTGAGATCGGTTGGGTTATCGACCTCATCGCTGCAATTCGCTCCGTGCGTGCGGAAATGAATGTGAACGTGCCTCTCCCGCTCGTCATGGTCAGAGTGGGAGACCATGTTTGGGAGCGGGCGCAGCGCTGGTCGGAATTCATCATGAGGATGGCGCGAGTTTCCGGCCTAACCAGGAATCCAATTTTTCCGCCCGGCGCGGTACAGCTTGTCGTGCGCGGCGAAGTCATCGCGTTGCCTTTGGCCGGCGTGATCGACCTTGCCGCCGAGCGCGCGCGTCTGACTAAGGAAATGGCGAAGGCCGACGCCGACGTGGCGCGCGTCGATGCCAAGCTCGGCAACCCCAATTTCGTCGCGCGTGCGCCCGAAGAGGTCGTCGAGGAGGAAAAAGAGAAGCGCGAGGAAGCGCTGGCGCGCAAGGCCAAGATCGCCGAGGCGCTATCGCGGATCGCGTCTAATTTGTAGCCGATAGGTCGGATAGTCCGCGCTCAGTTTGTTCAAAGACTTCAATGCATTCATTCAATGCCCCAGTCAAAAGTTTTTTTGCCTGATTAAATTGAATGGTTATTCGTGGGAGAGATTCGATTGTTTGCTTAAACGTGATTGTCGAAACGCGGCCCTGTCTCACAATTTGGCTTAGTGCAGTCGCTGCTTCAAGCAAACGAGTTATTGCAATTTGGTGTCTTTCAACGCTCGAAAATTCACGATCTAGGTCGATCAGAATTGTAAGTGCGTCAAAAAATTCTGCGAAGCTGCTTCTAGCTGAGGCAGCCTCATCCATTAATTTTTCTGCCTTTTCCTTTAGGAATTCGGCGAACGAGTTAAATACCTTCTTCTTTTCTGATGTGGAGACAAGCGGCGAGGAGATCCTTTCCACTTCTGCAACATTGCGGTTGGTCTCCGCGTTGATCTCTTGCATCAGCACACTCATAGCCTCAATCGAGGCGTTCGCGGCTGCGATCGCTCGTTCGGCTTTCTCTTGCTGGTCAAGAAGTCCGAAATCCTCTTGCGCGGCAATAACAGGTGTGGACGCTTGCAAACTTTGGTGGGGAGTTGATGGTTGAGCGCCAGGGAGGACCGGAGCCTGAGCCCGGTGAGCTAAGTACTCAGAGATGCTCCGTTGGAGGTTGACGCGAACTTCGCGGCGTAACTCATCTTCATTTTTGTACGTGCGGTAAAGAACACCACGCTCTTTTAGGCTGCTGCGGTACGCTTCTAGCTTCTTAAGTTCATCGACGGAGACGCTCGAGAGACTTTCGATCCTGTCTGAGAAATAGACTTGGACTCGGAATTTCCCCATTTGGCTATCTTGTTTCGAGATGGCGTGTTCTATTTCCTCAACGGTGCCCGACGGTGCGGATTGAGTGGGAGAGCCAAGCTTTGTCCCGAAAACGGCGATCAAAACATCGTATTCACGCAAGATTTGATCACTGATCAAATGCTGGGCATCAGTGTCAACGCCGGGCGATGCATACTCTTCCCAACCGAGGGCTCTTAGGGATACACGCTGAATTTCAAAGGCGCGATTTAGCTCGTGAAGCGTGTCGAATATTGCCTTTCTTGCCTCGTAGACATCCGAGGGTGAGGCAACCACGACTCGAAATTCCAGAGTCGGTCGCGGCATGATGGTCTAGGTACCTTGATTCGATGTAATCAATCTATCATGCAACCTGTGTGGTAGCCATTGCGAGGCATGACCACTATTCATTGCTTCCGAGGCCACTATGAGAATATTTCTTGCAGGAGCGAGCGGCGCGATCGGGCGACGGCTGATGCCGCTGCTCATCGGCGCCGGCCATGATGTCACCGGCATGACGCGCTCTGCCGATGCGGCGCGCGATCTCAAGGCCGCGGGCGTCACACCCGCCGTGGCCGACGTGTACGAGGCTGACGGATTAACGCGGGCCGTCATTGCGGCGCGTCCGGATATCGTCATGCACCAGCTCACCGACTTGCCGCGCGTGTTCGACGAGACGCAGGTTGTGGCCCAATATCCGCGCAATGCGCGCATCCGCATCGAAGGCACGCGCAATCTGGTGGCCGCCGCAAAAGCGGCTGGCGCGCGGCGCTTCATCGTGCAAAGCGTCGCCTTCGCTTATGCGCCGGGCAAAGAGCCTTACGCCGAAACCGATCCGCTCAATGTCGCCGACGGCCCGCGCGTGGTGACGGTGCGCGCCGCCGCCGACATGGAGCAGCAGGTGCTCAATTCTGGCATGGAGGCGGTCGTGCTGCGCTACGGCCTGTTCTATGGCCCGGGCACCTGGACGGAAACTCCGGAGCGCAAGCCGTCGCTGCACATCGATGCCGCCGCCAAGGCAGCGCTGCTGTCGCTCACTGGCAACGCCGGCGTCTACAACATCGCCGACGATGACGGCACGGTGTCGATCGACAAGGCGCGCAAGGAGCTGGGTTTCGATCCGGCCTTCAGGCTGAAGGGGTAGCTGCGGCCGGAAACGGCTTGCTCAAAAACCGCGAACCTTTCTCGCCGTAGCGCCAGGGCAGATCGACAGCCTTTGTGATGCCGATGCGCGGTCCGGTCACGACCTCGGTGTCGCCGGCCGCCGCGAAAATCTCAAATGGCGGGGCGGTCAGCGACATGCCATTTTCTCGGTGGGTGATCCCGAGCGCCTCGCACAGCCGTCCCGGTCCGGAGCAGAGCAGGCGCTCGTCCGTTGTGCCGCGTCTTCGCCGCATTGCGGCAAGCCCGGTGGTCGGCTCGATCGCGCGGATCAGCACGGCGCCTGCCGAGCCCGGGGGTTCGCAGACGAAATTCAAGCACCAGTGAATGCCGTAAGACCGATAGACGTAGGCATAGCCGGGCGGGCCGAACATCACGGCATTGCGCGGGGTCGGGCCGCGAAAGCTGTGCGCCGCCGGTTCGGACTGATCGTAAGCCTCGAGCTCGACCAGGCGCCCGCCGACCCCATTGAACAGCACCAAGGCGCCGATCAGTTCCGGTGCGACCTCGTGGACGCTGCGGTTAAAAAAGGCCCGGCTCAAACGCTTGCGCATGCACACATCGTGTCGATCACGCGTTTGTTGGTAAACCGGCAGTTAAAGAATCCCGCATCGTACCGATATATCTGTGGCCGCCGAGACACAGCACGGGAACATTTGGCTGTTTCGCACTGCGGCATGCGCAAACGCCGCTTTTTAGCCATAGGATTTCTCGACACGAAGGCCCGCCGCATGGGTGCAAGGTGCTAGCCGTGACGGCATTCCCCCGATGTCGAAGCCTGTGGCTTTGGAGCGGATGGGATGGTGGGCGAGGGGGCCTAGTTGGCCCAGTAAAGTACGATGGATGCCAAGAGTGATCTGAAGACACGGTTGCCCAGTCGCCATGCCACCGAAGGTCCGGAGCGGGCGCCGCACCGTTCGTTCTACTACGCCATGGGTCTGACCTCGGAGCAGATCCACCAGCCGTTCGTCGGCGTCGCCACCTGCTGGAATGAGGCCGCCCCCTGCAATATCGCGCTGATGCGCCAGGCCCAGGCAGCCAAGAAGGGCGTCGCGTCTGTTGGTGCCACCCCGCGCGAATTCTGCACCATCACCGTCACCGACGGCATCGCTATGGGGCACGGCGGCATGAAGGCCTCGCTGCCGTCGCGCGAGGTCATTGCCGACTCGGTGGAATTGACGGTCCGCGGCCACTCCTATGACGCGCTGATCGGAATTGCCGGCTGCGACAAGTCGCAGCCGGGCATGATGATGGCGATGTGCCGGCTCAACGTGCCGGCGATCTACATTTACGGCGGCTCGATCCTGCCCGGCACCTTCAAGGGCAAGCCGGTCACCATCCAGGACGTCTACGAGGCGGTCGGCAAACATTCGATCGGCGGCATGTCGGACGCCGACCTCGAAACGCTCGAGCAGAATGCCTGCCCTTCGGCCGGCGCCTGCGGCGCGCAATTTACCGCCAACACCATGGCGACCGTGTCGGAAGCCATCGGGCTGGCGTTACCGTATTCAGCGGGAGCGCCTGCGCCGTACGAGATGCGCGATAAATTCTGCATGCTCGCGGGCGAGATGATCATGGATTTGATCGTCAAGAACATCCGCCCGCGCGACATCGTTACCCGCAAGGCGCTGGAGAATGCTGCTGCGGTGGTGTCGGCGACCGGCGGTTCGACTAACGCCGCGCTGCACCTGCCGGCGATTGCCCACGAATGCGGCATCAAATTCGATCTGTTCGACGTCGCCGAAGTCTTCAAAAGGACACCGTATATCGCGGATTTGAAGCCGTCCGGCCGTTATGTCGCCAAAGACATGTTCGAAGCAGGTGGCGTTCCGCTGCTAATGAAGACATTGCTCGATCATGGGTACCTGCACGGCGAATGCCTTACTGTTACCGGCCGTACCATCGCCGAGAACCTCAAATCAGTCGTCTGGAATCCTGATCAGGATGTCATCCATCCGGCTGACAGGCCGATCCTGTCAACGGGCGGCGTGATCGGTCTGAGAGGCAATCTTGCGCCGGAAGGCGCCATCGTTAAGGTTGCAGGGATGGAGCGCTTGCATTTCTCCGGACCGGCGCGTTGTTTCGACGGCGAAGAAGCCTGCTTCGACGCGGTGAAAAATAAGAAGTATCGGGAAGGCGACGTGCTTGTGATCCGTTATGAGGGACCGAGAGGCGGTCCCGGCATGCGCGAAATGCTGGCGACGACGGCCGCCCTTTACGGCCAAGGCATGGGCGGCAAGGTCGCGCTGGTCACGGATGGACGCTTCTCCGGCGCGACCCGCGGCTTCTGTGTCGGTCATATCGGTCCGGAAGCGGCAGTCGGCGGGCCGATCGCCCTTGTTCGCGACGGTGACATCATCACGCTCGATGCCGACAAGGGCACGCTCGACGTCAATCTGTCGGTGGGCGAGTTCGAGCATCGGGCGAAGGAATGGAAGCCGCGAGGCGAGGAATTCACCTCGGGCTACTTGTGGAAATATGCCCAGCAGGTGGGCGCCGCTCGCGATGGCGCGGTGACTCATCCGGGCGGGGCCGCCGAGAAGTCGTGTTATGCGGATATCTAGCGGCAGGGCGCGGATCGCCACGGGCGGGACGGTCGCTGTACTTGTCGGCGGGCTGTGCATCGCTATGGGTCTCAGCTTTGGCCCGGCCGGCAACTCCGGCTCTGGCCATGGCCTGCTTCTTCAGCCCGCGTTGGCGTTCGACGGTACGGCGACACCGTCAAATGCGTCGTTGACGCCAAGTCAAGGACTGCGGGAGGGCACGGCTCCGCAAACGCCTGAGGACGCCGCGCACGCCAAGGAATTTTCTGCCCTGGAATATGCGGCCGAGCAGGGCCGCACCGCCGCGCAGTGGAAACTCGGGCGCATGTACGCCGACGGCAACGGTGTGCCGCAGGACGATATGCGGGCGTTCGAGTATTTCAGCAAGATCGCCAATACCCACGCCGAGGAGCCGCCGCGCAGCCCGCAGGCACACATCGTCGCCAATGCCTTCGTGGCGTTGGGCCGCTACTATCTCACCGGCATTCCCAATTCGACCATCAAGTCGGATTCGACCCGCGCGCGGCAGATGTTCTCTTACGCGGCGTCCTATTTCGGCGATGCCGACGCGCAGTTTGAACTTGGCCGCCTTTATCTCGACGGCAACCCCGGCGATGTGCACGAAGCGGCGCGCTGGTTCCTGCTCGCGGCGACCAAAGGCCAATGCCGCGCCGAAGCGGCGCTGGGTGATATCCTGTTCCGCGGTCAATACGTGCCACGGCAGGCCGCACGCGGCCTGATGTGGCTTACGCTCGGCCGCGACTGTGCCGGCCCCGACGAAAACTGGGTCAATTCGCTCTATGATGACGCCTTCGGCCGCGCCAGCGACGACGAGCGCGCCATGGCGCTGGTCTATCTGAAAGACTGGATGAAGCGCCGTCGGGATTAGAGCATTTTCCGGAAAAGTGGCCACCGGTTTTCCGAAGAAAATGCGACCAAATCCATAAAACTAGAGCGCCTCCCGATTCAGTGTAATCGGGAACCGCTCTAGGCTATGCCGTCATTGCGACGAGTGCAACGACGAAACAATCCATAAAGCTTGGTCGTTCGCGCAGGCTCACTGGATTGCTTCGCGTTGCTCGCAATGACGCCAAGTGTTGCCTACTTTGCCTCAATCTCCAGATCGACCCAGACCGGTACGTGATCGGATGGCTTTTCCCACGTCCGCACATGGCGGTCGATGCCGACTCCCGTGAGCCGGTCTGCGGCAAGCGGCGACAGCAGCACGTGATCGATGCGGATGCCGTTGTTCTTCTGCCAGGCGCCGGCCTGATAGTCCCAGAACGTATAGAGGCCGGGATCGTCGCTGGTGGCACGCAAGGCATCGGTCAGGCCGAGATTGATCAGCGAGCGGAATTCGTCGCGCGTGCGCGGCAGGAACAGGGCGTCGCCGGTCCAGCTTTGCGGGTTCTTGGCGTCGCTCACGGTCGGAATGACGTTGTAATCGCCAGCCAGAACGAGGGGCTCTTCGAGCGCCAGACGCTCGCGGCTGTAGGCTGAGAGCCGCTTCATCCAACCTATTTTGTAAGTGTATTTGTCGGTGTCCGGCGGATTGCCGTTGGGCAGATAGATACTTGCGACCCGCAGCGCTCCCGCCGCAGTCGAAACGGCGGCTTCGATGAAGCGCGCATGGTCGTCGCTGTCATCACCGGGCAGTCCCTTGTTCACCTCGTCGAATTTGAATTTCGACAGGATGGCGACGCCGTTGAATGTTTTCTGCCCGTGGACGGCGACGTTATAGCCGAGCTCTTCAAACTCCAGCCGCGGAAAGGCGTCGTCGACGCATTTGGTTTCCTGCAGGCAGACGATGTCGGGCTGCCGCTCGGCAAGCCAAGTGCGCGCGGAATCGATGCGCTGTTTGATCGAATTGACGTTCCAGGTGGCAATGCGCATGGCGGAAAGGGGCGTCAGCAGGAGTTGGGCAAAGACACAGAGTACTCTGTTTCCCGGATGCGGTGCAGCACGAAGTGGTGCATCGCTGATCCGGGATCGTCGGGAACTCTGAGGGTGTAACGGTCCCGGTTCTGCAGCGCACCACTGCGTGCTGCGCTGCGCCCGGGACAAGTATTTAAAGGGCGAAGCTCGTGCCGCAGCCGCAGGACGCGGTTGCCTTCGGATTATTGACCTTGAACGACGAGCCGATCAGGTCGTCGACAAAATCGATCTCGCTGCCGGCCATGTAGTTCAGCGACACTGGGTCGATCAGCACTGTCGCGCCGCTGCGCTGGATCACGATGTCATCGTCGGCGCGCTCGCGCTCGGTGTCGAATTTGTACTGGAAGCCGGAGCAGCCGCCGCCCTCGACGGACACGCGCAGCATGGTGCCGACCGCCTCCTTGCCCAGGATTTCGCCGATCTTTAGCGCAGCCCGCTCGGTCACGGTGACGTTGGTCGTCATGGCAATCTCCAGCCGGGAAAACGGCGCCGATTTGCGGCGCGCCGATTGCCACGGCAGCTAGGCGATAGTTATGTGCGGGGCACGCCGAGGTCAATTGCGGCGCTGGACAGCCAAATGGCAATCGATGCCGCAATACAGCGTGCGCCCTACGCCTGCGATCCGGCATCAAGCCGCGGGCGGCTTTACGCGGAGCCGGAGAGCAAAAGCCGCTCGGCCTTCCGCCGCGATTGCGACCGCATCATCCACGCCACCGCGTTCCGCCGGCTCAAGCATAAGACCCAGGTGTTTGTCTCCGACGAGGGCGATCATTTTCGCACCCGGCTGACGCACACCCTGGAAGTGGCGCAGATCGCCCGGGCACTCGCCCGTGCGATCGGCCTCGACGAGGATTTGGCCGAGGCGCTTGCGCTGGCGCATGACCTCGGTCATCCGCCGTTCGGCCACGCCGGCGAGCGGGCGCTCGACGAATGCCTCGCGGGGTTCGGCGGCTTCGATCACAACGCCCAGACGCTGCGCGTCGTCACGGCGCTGGAGCGCCACTACCCAGCCTTCGACGGGCTCAATCTCACCTGGGAGACGCTGGAGGGGCTGGTCAAACACAACGGCCCGCTCACCGATCGCTCCGGCAAGCCGGTCGACCGCTACCGCGAGCGGGGCGTGCCGGAGACGATCCTCGACTTTTCGCGCCGGCAGGACTTGGACCTGTGGAGTTTTCCGGGCCTCGAGGCGCAGGTGGCCGCCGTCGCCGACGACATCGCCTATGACGCCCACGATATCGACGACGGGATTCGCGCCGGATTGTTCGGCATTGACGACATTGCCGCCGTCGCGCTGCCCGGCAAAATCATCGGCGAGATCCGCGCCGCTTATCCGGCGCTCGACCTGAGCCGGCTGGTTCCCGAATTCATCCGGCGGTTGATTGGGCTTCTGATCGAGGACGTTGTCGCCGAGACTAACCGCAGGCTCGCTGCATTCGCGCCGCGGGGCGCCGACGAGGTGCGGCGGGCGGCGTCGCCCTCCGCGGGGTTCTCGCCGCCGGTCGCCGCGGAGGATCGCGCCATCAAGGTGTTTCTGCGGACGCGGATGTACCGTCATGGACGCGTCATGCACGTGATGGACCAGGCCGCCGGTGTCGTCCGCAACCTGTTCGCACGCTACAGCAACGATCCCGGCGACCTTCCGGCCGAATGGCGCGAGGGGCTGGAAGAGGCCGACGCACCGGCCCGGGCCCGCCGCATCGCCGATTTCATCGCCGGCATGACCGACCGTTACGCGCTCGCCGAACACGCCCGGCTCTTTGACTCGACCCCGGAATTGCGTTAGCGGCGCGGCACATCGCGGACGTTCGGATGTTTGTTTTCATGGCTGCAGAGAATATTTTCGCCGAAGTTCTTGATCGAGTACATCGTGCCAACGATGCACTCGTTGCCGTCGGCGAACTGCCCGCTGGCATCGATCAGTCGCGCGTGACCGTCGAGCCGCCGCGTGACCCGGCGCACGGCGACATGGCGACAAATGCCGCCATGGTGCTCGCCAAGGATGCCGGCAAGAAGCCGCGCGAGCTCGCAGAAAAACTGGCCGAAAAGCTGCGCGCCGACGACCTCGTTGCCAGCGTCGATATTGCCGGTCCAGGATTCATCAATCTCACCTTGAAACCCGCTGCCTGGATCGCCGCGCTGCGAGCGGCGGTGCGGCTCGGCGTGCGCTATGGTTCAAGTGCCATCGGCCACGAAGAGCCGATCAACGTCGAATATGTGTCGGCCAATCCGACCGGGCCGATGCATGTCGGCCACTGCCGCGGCGCCGTGTTTGGCGACGCGCTGGCAAGCTTGCTCGCCTTCACCGGCTTCAAGGTGACCCGCGAATACTACATCAACGACGGCGGCACGCAGATCGATGTGTTGGCGCGTTCCGCCCATCTGCGCTACCGCGAAGCGCTCGGCGAGGATATCGGCGCTATCCCGGACGGGCTTTATCCGGGCGATTACCTCAAGCCGGTCGGGGTGGCGCTCGCCGCGGAATATGGCGATGCGCTGCTTGTGCAGACCGAAATGCAGTGGCTGCCGGTGGTGCGGGCGAAAGCGACCGCCATGATGATGGCGGCCGTGAGCGCCGATCTCGCCGCCCTCAACATCAATTTCGATGTGTTCTTTTCCGAGCGATCGCTGATCGATGGCGGGACCGACCAGGTCGCCGCAACGATCGAGTGGCTGCGAGGGCGCGATGAAGTCTACGAAGGCCGCTTGCCGCCGCCCAAAGGCGCGCCGGTCGAGGAGTGGGAGGATCGCGAGCAGACGCTGTTCCGCTCAACCGCGTTCGGCGACGATGTCGATCGTGCGCTGAAAAAATCCGACGGCTCCTACACCTATTTCGCGTCCGACATCGCCTACCATCGGACCAAGATCGAGCGCGGCTTTCGTTCACTGATCGACGTGTGGGGCGCCGATCACGGCGGCTACATCAAGCGGATGCAGGCGGCCGTGAAGGCGCTGAGCGACGATCGTGTCACGCTCGACGTCAAGCTCATCCAGCTTGTGAAGCTGCTCCGCGCTGGCGAACCGGTCAAAATGTCGAAGCGGGCAGGCGACTTCGTCACGTTGCGCGAAGTCGTGGATGAAGTCGGCCGCGACGCCGTCCGCTTCATGATGCTGTTCCGCAAGAACGACGCGGTGCTCGATTTCGATCTTGCCAAGGTCATCGAGCAGAGCCGCGACAACCCGGTCTTCTACGTTCAGTACGGCCACGCCCGAGGCCAGTCGGTGTTCCGCAATGCGCGGGCCGCCTTCGCCGATCTGCCGGCGGACATCGCCAGCCTGGCGGAGACGGCGGAACTGGAGCGGCTTTCCGATCCTGCCGAGCGCGCCCTGATGCGGCGAATTGCCCTTTATCCGCGGGTGGTGGAGGGCGCGGCGTTGGCCCATGAACCGCACCGGATCGCCTTTTATCTCTACGACTTAGCCAGCGACTTTCATGCGCTTTGGACGCTTGGCAACGCATCGCCACATTTACGCTTCATTATCCAAGATGATCCACAAACGACCCTGGCTCGGCTCGTCCTTGTACAAGGCGTAGTCACCGTACTCGCCTCAGGGCTGGCGTTGCTGGGGGTGGGGGCTCCGAACGAGATGCGGTGAATTCCCGTAAGCTTTCGACGGGTCGCGACGTCGCGAATACGGTCGAGGGGAAAGACCAGACGGGGCAGATTTCATGGCCGATAACGGTTCTCGTAGTTTTCAGCGCGATGGATATCCGCGCGACAACGACACGTCGCAGTCCGCAAACGACCCGCTCGCCGAGCTTGCCCGCCTTATCGGCCAAAGTGAATCCTACGGCCGCAGCAGCCGCGACGCGCCTCAAACAAACGACGAGGCGACGGCGCTCCCGGAACTCGATTGGGCCGCGGGCGAGCAGCATTATGCGGAGTCCGGCGCCGGAACCGGCTACGCTGCGCCACCGGCAGCCGAGCAATATCGCGATGATCGTGGGCCGCCGCGATACACGCCGCCGGCCGGCTTCGCCGAACAGCAATCCGAATACGCTGACCATGACGGATATCATGACCAGAGCGGGCCGCCGCCTGGGCCGCCGTCACTGCCTTACATCTCGCCGCTCCAGGCCGGCGAACAACAGGACGCCGACCGGTCGCATGGGCGTCTGACGCCGACCCACGCGGGCGATAACGCGCGCGACGATTACGACGATCACGCCGGCTCGGCAGCGCGGCGCCGCGGCACCATTATCGGACTCGCTATTTTGGGCGTGGTCGTGCTCGGCACCGCCGGCGCGTTCGGTTACCGCGCCATGTTCGGCGGTTCGTTCATCCCGTCGCTGCCGCCAATCATCACGCCCGGCAATACGCCGATCAAAATCCTGCCTCAGAAGGACGCGCAAGCCGCGCCTGGCAATCAGACAACCGTGCCGAAAGGCACTGGCGAGCAACTCGTTCCGCACCAGGAGACGCCGGTCGAAGTCCAGGCCGCCAATCCACCGCCGCGCGTGATCACGACGATCCCGGTCATGTCTAACGCGCCGGTCGCGCCGATGCAGGACGGCCCGCCGCTCACCGGATCGCCGCCCGCTACCATGCCGGCAATGCCCGGCGCGCCAAGCGGCGTGGCACAGCCGATCACGCTGCCCAGCCAGCTCAGCGGGCCGGCAGCCGACAGCAAGCCGGTCCACACGGTCATCATCAAGCCGCAGCAGGCGGGGCCGCGAGCCGTCATTGGGGCACCGATGGCAACGGCATCGGGCAAGCCCCACCCGCCGGCAACGAGGGGGGCGCGCGAGCCGCGTGTGGCCTCTGCGGGCGGTCCGCTGTCGATTGTTCCTGGCCGTGAGCCGGCTTCGCAGGCGACCGCGCCACACACCCGCACAGCAATGGCGCATTCGGGTGGGCCGATGCCGTTGAGTTCATCGCCTGCTGCCGAGGCGGCGCCGGCGAGGGCTGGCGGTTACGCGGTGCAGGTATCGTCGCAGCGCAGCGAGGGTGAAGCGCAGGCCGCGTTCCGTTCGCTGCAGGCTAAATTTCCGCGCGAGCTGGGAAGCCATCACGCCATGTTCCGCCGTGCTGACCTTGGCGCCAAGGGCGTGTACTTCCGCGCGCTGGTCGGTCCATTCGCTTCCGCCGAACAGGCATCGAGCCTGTGCAGCAGCCTGAAGGCGGCGGGCGGCAGTTGCATCGTGCAGCGAAATTGAAGCTCTCACCGGCTTCGCCCGTTATCTTCATCAGGCGCTAGCTGGGCGGCGGATATGCGCGCCTTCATCACGGGTGTTTCAGGGCCCGCACTCACCGATGCGGAACGTGAGTTTCTGCGCGACGCGCAGCCCTGGGGCCTGATTATTTTCAAGCGCAACGTTGCGAACCCTGATGCGCTGCATGCGCTCGTCGACGATGCTCGTTCGGTGCTCGGCCGGGCGGCGCCCGTTCTTGTCGATCAGGAAGGCGGCCGCGTGCAGCGCCTCGGTCCGCCGCATTGGCCGAAATATCCGCCGGCTGCCGCCTATGGGCGGCTTTACGACGCCAACCGGACGGAGGGCCTAGCGGCGGCGTGGCTTGGCGCCCGCCTTATCGCAGCCGACCTTGCGGCTGTAGGCATCGATGTCGACTGCATGCCGCTTGCCGACGTGCCGGTCGCGGGGGCCGATGCGGTGATCGGCGATCGCGCCTTTGGCGCCGAGCCCGAAAAGGTGTCCGCGCTCGCCGCGGCGTTTGCCGGGGGTTTGCAGGACGGCGGCGTCTTGCCGGTCGTCAAGCACCTGCCGGGACACGGCCGTGCCACCGCCGACAGCCACCAGAGGTTGCCGGTCGTAACCGCCGCGAAGACTGTGTTGGAAGCCATTGATTTTGCAGCGTTTCGGCCGCTTGCCGGGTTGCCGCTTGCCATGACGGCACACGTGGTGTTCACAGCCTTGGACCAAACGGCCCCTGCCACCACTTCGCCCGTTATAGTGCGTGAGGTGATTCGCAGTTCGATTGGGTTTCAGGGGCTCTTGATGAGCGACGATCTCTCCATGGGAGCGCTGAGCGGTTCGCTCGGTGAGCGCACGCTTGCGGCGCTCGCGGCGGGCTGCGACATGGCGCTCCACTGCAACGGCAGCATGGACGAGATGCGTGCCGTTGCCGAAGCCGCCCCGGTGCTGGCGGGCGGCGCTGCGCACCGCGCCGAAGCCGCATTGGCGCGGCGAAAGCCGGCGGGCGAAATCGATCTCGCTGCAAGCCGCACCGAATTTGCGCAGCGGTTGAGCGCGGTCTGGGAACCCGCGCGGGGGCTGGCATGAACGCCGAAGAGCTGAGCTTCGAGACCGAGCTGGGTCAGGCGGCGGTCGGCGAGACTGCGCTTGTGGTCGATGTCGAGGGATTCGAAGGTCCGCTCGACCTTTTGCTCACGCTTGCGCGCCAGCAGAAGGTCGATCTCGCCAAGATTTCCATTCTGGCGCTGGCCGACCAGTTTCTCGCCTTCATCGAGGCGGCGCGGGCGCTGCGCCTGGAACTCGCCGCCGACTATCTGGTGATGGCGGCATGGCTCGCCTACCTCAAATCGCGGCTGTTGTTGCCGGAGCAGCCGACGCCCGAGGGGCTGAGCGCCGAGGATATGGCGAATGCGCTGGCGCAGCGGCTGCGCCGGCTCGAAGCCATCCGCCAAGTCGCCGAACAATTGCTCAACCGGCCGCAGCTCGGCCGCGAAGTTTTTCAGCGCGGCCAGCCGGAACCGATCGCGGAGATCAAACGGCCACAATGGACGGCGACGCTGTACGATCTGCTGTCGGCCTATGCGTCGCGGCGGCAGAACGAAGCGCGGTCCCACGTGAGCATGCCCAAGCGCTCTGTGTGGTCGTTGGCCGAGGCGCGTGAGGCGATCGAACGGCTGGTCGGCCGGTCTTTCGACTGGAGCCCGCTCGACCAATATCTGCTCGAATATCTTGTCGAGCCGTCGCAGCGGCCTACGGTGCTCGCCTCAAGTTTTGCGGCGACGCTGGAACTGGTCCGTGAAGGCCGGCTCGAAGTGCATCAGCATAAGGCATTCGCACCGCTGTTCGTGCGCGCCCGGGCGGAGGTCCCGCCAGAATTGCCGCAAGGCGGCGGGTCGGATGCGCTGAACGGCTGACGGAGGGGTGTCTTGATGGGAAATGTTGCGGAGATGCGAGTGATTGTCGGCGATAGTGAGAGCGATGGCGAGGTAGTCCAGCGCACGGAAGAAATGCGCATCCTCGAAGCGCTGCTGTTCGCCGCCGAGGAACCGCTCGACGAGAAGACATTGGCGGCGCGGCTGCCGGACGGAACCGACGTGCGCGGGCTGCTGACGCAATTGCAGCAGGAATACGCCTCGCGGGGCGTCAATGTCGTTCGCGTCGCGGGAAAATGGACGTTGCGCACGGCGTGCGATCTCGCCTGGCTGCTGACGCGTGAATCGACGGTGCCGCGCAAGCTGTCGCGCGCCGCCATCGAAACGCTCGCCATTGTCGCCTATCACCAGCCGGTGACCCGCGCCGAGATCGAGGAGATCAGGGGCGTCACCACGTCGAAGGGCACGCTCGATGTACTGTTGGAGACGGGCTGGGTGCGCCTGCGCGGCCGGCGCAAGGCGCCCGGCCGGCCGGTGACCTACGGAACCGCCGAGGCGTTCTTGTCACATTTCGGGCTTGAGGCGCTGACCGATCTGCCCGGACTTGACGAACTCAAGGGCGCGGGGCTGATCGAAGGCACGTTGCCGGCGGAATTCAGCGTTCCGGTGCCGTCCGACGACCCGGCCTTGCGCGACGACGAGGATCCGCTCGAACCCGGCGATCTCGACCTCGGCCTCGTGCCGCCGGCCGAACGCATCGAGGAATAAGGCAAACACCGTTAATCGTCGCGTTTCGACGCGTTCGGAGACGTTGCCGCTTCAAAGCGCCGTTACCTGCGGCGCGACGGCAGTCCTGTCGCGCTTGTTTTTGCCCGCCGCGACGCCTAGTTTCAAATCTAAATCGACACCTTGCCGCGGGCGCGTACGCGGTTGAGGACGGAGGATTTCATGGGCTCGTTTAGCATTTGGCACTGGATGATCGTCGGTGTCGTCCTGCTGCTGGTTTTCGGCGGCCGCGGCAAGATTTCGGACATGATGGGCGATGTCGCCAAGGGCATTAAGTCCTTCAAGAAGGGGCTGTCAGAGGACGACAGCGACGAGGCCGCGAAATCCGACGCGCCCGTGCGGAGCATCGACCATCAAGCGGCGGCCGGCGATACGGCGAAGCGCGCGGACGCAAACAGCAAAGTCGAGCGCTCGCTGTCCTGACGCCGGCCCCATCTCGCCAGTACCCGCCCGGGTAACAAGCGGCCGGGGAATAATTCATGTTCGACATTAGCTGGAGCGAGTTTCTCCTCATCGGCGTCGTGGCGTTGATCGTGATCGGGCCGAAGGAGCTGCCCGCGGTCATGCGCACGATCGGCCAGTGGACCCGCAAGGTTCGCGGCATGGCGTCGGAGTTCCAGAATCAATTTCAGGAAGCGATACGCGAAGCCGAGATGTCCGACCTGAAAAAGGAGGTCGACGATCTGGCGCAGGACGTGAAGAATTTCGATCCGCTCAAGGACGTGCGCGCCGACATGGAGAGCATGGGCGAGGACGTCAAGCGCTCGCTCACCGCGACCACCGAACCGCCGGCTTCCTCCGAGAGCGGCGCCGAGACCGCGCTCGGCGAAACCTTACCCGAGGCGCTGCCTGCCGCCCCTGAACCGGCCGCTATCGCGGCGCCGGAACCGGAGGCCGCGGCCGCACCCGATGCGCAGACCGAGCCGGCGCGGGAGATGGAAACGGTCGTCACGACCGACACGGCAAAAGCCGGCGATGCCGCGGACGCTGCCGACGCAGCCGCCGAGAGCGGCACGGGGCGCACGGGATGACGATCGCCGCCGACGAAGAGAAGGAGATCGAGGCGACCAAAGCGCCGCTGATGGATCACCTGATCGAGCTGCGTTCGCGGCTGATCAAGGCGGTCGCAGCCTTCGCCGTCGCCATGATCGTCTGCTTCTTCTTCGCCAAGCAGATCTACAACGTGCTGACGTGGCCTTACGTCTGGGTGGCGGGCGCGGCCAATTCGAAATTCATCTACACGGGGTTGCTCGAATATTTCATCGTCCAGCTCAAGCTCGCGGTGTTCGGCGGCATCTTCATCTCGTTTCCGGTGATCGCCACGCAAATCTACATGTTCGTGGCGCCCGGCCTCTACCGCAACGAGCGCAAGGCGTTTCTGCCCTATCTGTTCGCGACGCCGGTGTTCTTCGTGCTCGGTTCGATGGTGGTCTACTTCGTGGTCTGGCCGCTGCTGACGCGCTTTTCGCTCTCCATGCAGCAACTGGGCGGGCCGGGCGAGGCGACGATCGAGCTGTTGCCCAAGGTCTCCGATTACCTAGCGCTGATGATGAAGCTGATCCTGGCGTTCGGCATCGCCTTCCAGCTTCCCGTCGTCCTCACGCTCCTTGGCCGCGTCGGCATCATCACCTCCGCCCAGCTCAAGGCGAAGCGCCGCTATTTCATCGTCGGCGCCTTCGTCATCGCCGCGGTGCTGACCCCGCCGGACGTTTTGAGCCAGATGTCGCTGGCTCTGCCGCTGGTCGCGCTATTCGAAGGCTCGATCTGGTCGGTGCGTCTGGTGGAGAAACGGCTCGCCGCCGAACGCGCCGCGGCCGCTGCCGCCAAGCCGACGGAGTGACGAAGGCGTATTGTTCGGCCAATTGATTCGTCATGGCCGGGCTTGTGCCGGCCATCCACGTCTCGGTTTACAGAGGAAGACGTGGATGCCCGGCACAAGGCCGGGCATGACGCGGTGGAAAACGTCATGCACGATATCCGTTTCATTCGCGAAAACCCTGACGCTTTCGACAAGGCGTTGGCGCGGTGCGGGCTGCCTCCACAAGCGCAGCGGTTGATCGTGCTCGACGAGGCGCGGCGCGCCGCCATCCAAAAGGCTGAGGCGGCGCAGGCGCGCCGGAACGCGGCCTCGAAGGAAATCGGCGAGGCCAAGAAAAAGAAAGACGAAACGACGGCCAAAGAGCTGATGGCCGAGGTCGCCACGCTGAAGGAATCGATCCCACAAATGGAGGCGGAAGAGAAGGCCGCATCCAACGCGCTAGATAATGCGCTTGCGGAAATCCCAAATTCGCCGCTTCCCGAAGTACCCGACGGCAAAGATGAGAAAGACAACGTCGAGCATCACCGTTTCGGAGCGAAGCGCAGTTATACGTTTGCGCCGAAACAGCATTTCGAACTCGGCGAAGCGCTTGGCCAGATGGATTTTGATGCTGCGTCGAAGCTTTCGGGCGCGCGGTTTGTTGTCTTAAAGAAAGGACTCGCGCGACTCGAACGGTCCCTCGGGCAGTTTTTCCTCGACGTGCATACGAGTGAACCACACAATTACATCGAAGTCGCACCGCCGTTGTTGGTGCGCGACGAGGTGATGTTCGGGACAGCGCAACTGCCGAAGTTCAAGGACGACCAATTCTCTGTGTACCGTGAAGTTTCTCTTGAAGAGAGGGCGAAGCGCGAATGGAACGACCAGTTCAATGCATACGTTAACAGCCGGTTTGGCGGAGATCGGCTGGCGGCGGCGATGCTGCTTGCAAAAGAAGGATTGCCTGTCGCTGCGCTGGCTGTACTGCCTGATATCCAACCTCAGCCAACGGCAGATCGATTCTGGCTCATACCGACCGCCGAAGTCCCGCTGACAAATCTCGTTCGCGAGTCCATCGTCGACGAAGACAAGCTGCCGATGCGGTTCACCGCCTGCACGCCGTGCTTCCGCGCCGAGGCGGGCGCGGCCGGCAAGGACACGCGCGGCATGATCCGGCAGCACCAGTTCACCAAGGTAGAACTTGTCTCCATCACGACACCGGAGCAATCGAAGGACGAGCACGAGCGCATGCTGTCCTGCGCCGAGGAGGTTTTGAAACGGCTCGATCTGCATTATCGCGTCATCACGCTGTGCACCGGCGATATGGGTTTCGCGTCACAAAAGACCTACGACATCGAGGTGTGGCTGCCCGGCCAGAACGCCTACCGGGAGATTTCGTCGTGCTCGATCTGCGGCGATTTCCAGGCCCGGCGCATGAACGCGCGCTACCGCACCAAGGAAGGCCGGCAGGTCCGCCACGTGCACACGCTCAACGGCTCCGGCGTCGCCGTCGGCCGCGCGCTGATCGCGGTGATGGAGACCTACCAGCAAGAGGACGGCTCGATTGCGGTACCCGAGGCACTGCTGCCATACATGGGCGGCATGAAAAAGATCGAGAAATAAACTTGCGCATCCTCATCACCAACGACGACGGCATTCACGCCGAGGGCCTCGACGTCTGCCAAAAGATCGCGCGCGAACTGTCCGACGACGTCTGGATCGTCGCGCCGGAATTCGACCAGTCGGGCGTCGCACATTCGCTGACACTCAACGATCCGCTGCGGCTGCGTCAGGTCGAGGAGCGTCGTTTCGCGGTGCGCGGCACGCCGACCGATTGCGTCATTATGGGCGTGCGGCATCTCCTCAAGGCCAAGCTGCCCAATCTGGTGCTGTCCGGTGTCAATCGCGGCCGCAATGCCGGCGAGGACGTGATCTATTCGGGCACCATCGCCGGCGCGATGGAAGCCGCCGTGCTCGGCATCCCGTCGCTGGCGTTGTCGCAGTCCTATCGGTCGCGCAACGGCCATGCGCCGTACTGGCAGACCGGCTTGAAATTCGGCCCCGATATCATCCGCCGCGTGCTGGCCGAGGGCATGCCGCACGACATTCTGGTCAACATCAATTTTCCCGATTGCCTGCCCGACGAGGTCAAGGGCGTTGAAGTGACTTCGCAAGGCCGCCGCCGGCAGGAGCGCCTGCACATCGACGAACGCAAGGACGGCCGCGGCAATCCGTATTACTGGGTCGCCTACGCGCCGCAGCCGTTCGTGCGGGCTGCCCACGGCACCGATCTGGCGGCGCTTGACGAAAAGCGCGTCGCCATCACGCCGCTCAAGCTCGATATGACGGACGATCCTTATCGGACGCGGCTCGCGGCGCTATTTGGCGCCGTCCAAAAAGCGGATTAATTGGCCACTTTTGCTGCCAGGACGGCGAGCGCACGCGCCAAGCCGTCCGCCTGAAACGGTTTCTGTAAGAGCGGGGCGTTGCTGTGCTCTTCAGGAATGCCGCGCCGCGCATAGCCGCTGACGAACACGAACGGCACGCCGCGCTCGATCAGCACATCAACCACCGGTGTAATCGGTAGGCCGTTGAGATTGACGTCGAGGATCGCGACGTCGAAATCGGCTTGTTTGGCGACGCTCAACGCTTCATCGAGCCCGCCGGCCTCGGCCGCCATGGTGTAGCCGATGTCGGTGAGCATGTCGTCCAGCAGCAGACGGATCATCGGTTCGTCCTCGACCACGAGGACGCGCCGGCCCGTATCGGATTTGCCGTTGAGTGCCATTTCGACCCGTGCTTGCCGCGACAATTGGAGCAAAGTGAGGCGGCCGCCACGCCGCCTGTGCCGATTGCTCAAGTTGCCGCTGCGGCATCCCGCCTCTAACGCCCCTTCCAACGCCAAAAGCAGCAATGGGTTCCAGCCCGCCATCAAATTTTTTTGTGCGCGATTGCGGCCACGCCGTGCCCTGGGGCCGGTGCGGGGTGGAACCGGTCCCAAAGCTGGCAGATAATGGCGGGAAGCGGCAGGACCGATTGAAGGCGAGGGTGACATGGCCGCCGAAGCCGCCGAAGACGTTGAGCGTATGGAGTTTCAGCTCGCGCTGCGCCGCCGCGGCATCAGCGATAAGGCGGTGTTGCGCGCGATGGATGAGGTGCCGCGCGAGCACTTTGTTGGCGGCGCCGATGCCGAGCGCGCCTATGCGGATCAGGCGCTGCCGATCGCTTGCGGTCAGACCATCAGCCAACCGTATGTCGTCGCCTATATGACCGAGCAGCTTGAACTCGCGCCGAAGCACCGCGTGCTTGAGATCGGCACAGGCTCCGGCTACCAGGCTGCGGTGCTCTCGCGCATCGCGCGCGAAGTGGTGAGCGTTGAGCGCTACCGCACCCTCGCGGAGGCGGCGCGCATCCGCTTCAAGACGCTCGGCTATGACAATATCACCGTCGTCACTGGCGACGGCTTTGCCGGCGAGCCGGATCTGGCGCCCTACGATCGCATCATGGTAACCGCCGCCGCGGAAGAAATACCGCAGGCCCTGGTCGCGCAGCTTGCAGACGACGGCAAAATGGTGCTGCCGCTCGGACCGCGTCACGGGCCGCAATTCATCGTCAAATTGTCAAAGCAGCCGGACGGCGAGATTGTGCGGGAGCAATTGATCGCGGTGCGTTTCGTTCCGCTGCTCCCGGGCCAGGCCTTGGAGTTGTAGCTATCCTGGAGTTGTAGCTATTCGGCCACAGTCCAGTTTTTATTAAACCTCTCTTTGATCACTTAAAGGCCTGTTTACCTCACTGCTGTTTAGTCGCGCATAGTTTTTGTTGCGTACGAGCGAGTAACCATGTGCGCGTGGCGTCGGTCGGCCCTTTGGCCGCAATTGGTTGCCATTTCATTAATTGGCGTCGGTGCGGCAGGCTGTAGCGATTCAGGCCGCTTTTCCGACACCTTGGGTCCCGATCCGGGCACACATTCAGGAGTAACGGGTTCGATTCCGGCGCGTCCGGCGTCTGGCCCCGTCGTCAGCCGTCCGTTGCCGCCTGTGGCCGGCAGCGAAGCGAATGGCGTCTCTGGCGGTGGCCGCGGCATGGGCTCGTATCAGCCTAGCGACGTGACCGGCTCGGTCGCGCCGCCGCCTCCCCCTCCGCAATGGACGTGGGAAGGCGGCACGCCGATCGTCGTTGCCCCCGGGGAGACGCTGGAGATGGTCGCCCATCGGCACCACGTGCCGATGTCGGCCATCATGCAGGCGAACAACATTTCGAACCCCGCAGCCGTGCGTCCTGGTCAGCATCTTGTGATCCCGCGCCTGCGCTCAGCGCCGGGTGTCTACGCTCCGCCGGCGACGCGGGTCGCCACCGTGCCTAGCGCCGCTCCGGTTGGGCCACCGCGCACCGCGCTGGCGCCGAATTCGGGTGTTCACGTTGTGGCGCCCGGCGAGACCTTGAACAGCATCGCGCGGCTCTACGGCAAATCGGTCATGGTGCTGGCCAAGATCAATAATCTCGCGCCCGACACCATGGTCAGAGTCGGCCAGCGCATCGTCATTCCCGATGTGCGATCGAAGCCGCGCACGGAAGCACGCGCGGAACCGCGTACCGAACCGCGCACCCTTGCGGCGCCGGCTCCGCCGCCGGCGCGGCGCGAAGTCGCCAGCGAACAATCGCCGCACAGCGCCTGGAAGGCGACGCCGGTCGAGCCCCCGCCCGCGGAGAAGAGCCCGATCAAGAATGCCGAGCCAGTCGGCTCATTGCCGGGCTTCCGCTGGCCGGTGCATGGCCGCGTCATCGCCCGCTTCGGTCAATCGCCGAACGGCCAGAACGACGGCATCGATGTCGCCGTGCCGCAAGGAACGCCGGTCAAGGCTGCCGAAGATGGCGTCGTGGCCTATGCGGGCAATGAGTTGAAGGGCTACGGCAACCTGGTGCTGATTCGTCACGGCAACGGCTATGTCACCGCTTACGCCCACGCCAGCGAGATCCTCGTCAAGCGCGGCGAATCCGTGAAGCGTGGCCAGGTCATCGCCAAGTCCGGCGAGACCGGCAGCGTCAAAGCGCCCGAACTGCATTTTGAAATTCGCAAGGGCGCGACGCCGGTCGATCCGACGGAATTCCTCAGCGGCACCTGATCGGGCGCTGCCTGATCACTTCCGGCGTGCGTCGTTCATGCGCACGCCGAGACGGCCGGCCAAATCCTGCACGTATTGCCATGCCACGCGGCCCGAACGCGCGCCCCGCGTCGTCGCCCATTCGAGCGCCTCGCGGCGCAAAGACTCGGCGTCATGCTTGATGCGGTAGTGGGCGACGTAGCCGTCGACCATGGCCAGATATTCGTCCTGACTGCAGCGGTGGAAACCGAGCCACAGTCCGAAGCGGTCTGACAGCGAGACTTTTTCTTCCACCGCTTCTCCGGGATTGATCGCGGTTGAGCGCTCGTTCTCCATCATGTCGCGCGCCATCAGGTGGCGGCGGTTCGACGTGGCGTAGAAGATTACGTTATCGGGACGGCCCTCGATGCCGCCTTCCAGCATTGTCTTGAGTGACTTGTAGGAGGTGTCCTCGGCGTCGAAGGAAAGATCGTCGCAGAACACGATGAAGCGTTGTGGGGCGCTGCGAAGCATGGCCATCAGGTCCGGCAGCGATTCGATATCCTCGCGGTGAATTTCGATCAGCTTCAGCCCGGGAGAGGGATGCGCTGCGCCAATTGCGGCCTGTGCGGCCTTGACCAGCGATGACTTGCCCATGCCGCGCGCGCCCCACAGCAGCGCATTGTTGGCCGGCAGTCCGCGCGCGAAGCGCTCCGTGTTCTCGACCAAGAGATCGCGGACCCGATCGATGCCTTTAAGCAGCGTCATTTCGACCCGGTTGACACGGCGCACCGGCGCCAATCTCGCGCCCTCCGGCTGCCAGACAAACGCCTCGGCGGCGGCAAAATCCGGCTGGGGGGGAGGCGGCGGCGCCAGCCGTTCCAGCGCATCGGCGATCCGTCCCAGCACGGCTTCCGTCCCGTTACCGGCAAATGGCTCGCCTTTCGCCGACGCCGCTACGTCGTTCGCCGCCTTCTGCCGGAAACGCTGAGGGGATTGGGCCATGCCTTGATCCGTTGATGCTTTCCCTTAGCGGGGCCTCGAAATACCCGCAAGGATGCGGGCGGGCAACGTTGCAATTGGGCCAACGGCGGCTATAGTCCGCGCCGATTTCCGCGCAAAATCGGCCCTTATCGACCAGGCCGGCGCGTGTTAACGCGACCCTGGAGGACCAATGCTTTTTACCCCCGCATACGCGCAGTTCGGCTCGCTTGGCGCGGGCGGCGCCAACAGCATGATCATCCAGTTCATGCCGCTGATTTTGATCATTGTGATCATGTATTTCCTGATCCTGCGGCCGCAGCAGCGCAAGGTGAAAATGCATCAGGACTTGGTCAAAGCGCTGCGCCGTGGTGACACCGTGATCACCAATGGCGGCCTAATCGGCAAGGTCACCAAGGTGGTGGACGACAACCATATCGAGATCGAGATTTCCGACGGCGTCCGCGTCCGTCACCTGCGCTCCAGTGTGAGCGAGGTGCGTGCCAAGAGCGAGCCGGTGAAGGAAGACAGCACAAGCTGACCAAGCCTGCGGCCATAGCCCACCTTGCAGGGCAGCCGGCGGCACGCCAGTTGTGTCCCACTAACGAGGACTAGCAAGCTCTATGCTGTTTTTTTCGCGCTGGAAGGCGGCAGCTAT
The DNA here is from genome assembly GCA_036511795.1 of Xanthobacteraceae bacterium. Taxonomy (GTDB): domain Bacteria; phylum Pseudomonadota; class Alphaproteobacteria; order Rhizobiales; family Xanthobacteraceae; genus BOG-931. The sequence continues at coordinate 20,444 of DATCBO010000116.1, read as the reverse complement.
TCTGCTCACGGCGCTTGCCGTGTGTCTGTTTGCGGTTCCGAATTTCTTTTCCGACAAGGTGATCGCGCGCTGGCCGGATTGGGCGCAGCGTCACATTGTGCTGGGCCTCGATTTGCAAGGTGGGTCGAGCCTGTTGCTTCAGGTCGACACTGGCGCTGTGCGCAAAGAACGGCTGCAAGCGGTCGACGACGATGTGCTTCGCCTGCTGCGCCAGGCGCGCATTCCGTTCACCGGGCGCGCCATCATCGGCAGCAGCGTTCTGGTTCATATCACGCGTCCGGCCGATGTGAAGAATGCGATCGACAAGCTCGGAACGCTGTCGCAACCGCTGAGCGGCGTGATGGGTACGACCGGGCAGCGGAGCCTGGATATTACCGAAAAGAACGGGCAGATCACGCTGACGCCGTCGGATGGCGCGTTCACCGAGCGCATTCGTCAGGCGGTCGATCAGTCGATTGAAATCATTCAGCGCCGCGTCAACGAGCTCGGGCTGGTCGAGCCCAGCATCCAGCGCGAAGGCGTCGACCGCATTTTGGTGCAGGTGCCGGGCCTGCAAGACCCGACGCGGCTCAAGGAAATTCTCGGCAAGACGGCCAAACTCGATTTCCGCATGGTGGATCTGACGGAGACGCCCGAACAGGCCATTCAGACCCACCCTCCGGCGGACTCGGAAATCCTGTCGGGGTCGAAGGGCGAAAAATATCTGATCGAGAAGCGCGTGCTGGTGTCCGGCGGCGATCTGGTCGACGCCTCGCCCGGGTTCGACCAGCGCACCAACGAGCCGATCGTCAATTTCCGCTTCAATTCGACGGGCGCGCGTAAATTCGCCGAAGCGACGCAGGCGAATGTCGGCAAGCCATTCGCGATCGTGCTCGACAACCAGGTGGTCTCGGCGCCGGTCATTCGCGAGCCGATCCTCGGCGGCCAGGGCCAGATTTCCGGCAATTTCACCGTTCAGGAAGCGAGCGACCTCGCAATCCTGCTGCGCGCCGGCGCATTGCCGGCGCCGTTGACGATCGTGCAGGAGAATACGGTGGGACCCGGTCTCGGCCGGGATTCGATTATGGCCGGTGAGCGCGCCGCCTATGTGGGCGCCGGCCTCGTCATTTTCTTCATGCTGGTGACGTACGGCCTGTTCGGCGTGTTCGCCAACATCGCGGTCACCATCAACGTGGCGATGATCTTTGGGGTGCTATCGATGCTCGGCGCGACACTGACGCTGCCGGGCATCGCCGGCATCGTGCTCACCGTCGGCATCGCGGTGGATTCCAACGTGCTGATCTACGAACGTATCCGCGAAGAGGTGCGGGCAGGGCGCAGTGCGATCAACGCCATCGATGCCGGCTTCACCCGCGCGCTGGCGACGATCCTCGACTCCAACATCACGACCTTCATCGCCGCGGCAGTCCTGTTCTACGCCGGCTCGGGACCGGTGCGCGGCTTTGCCGTGACGCTCGGCGTCGGCATCCTGACAAGCCTGTTCACTGCCTTCACAATGACCCGTCTGATCATGGCTTATTGGGTGCGTTTGTGGCGGCCGCGCACGGTGCCGATCTAGAGCCGCCATCAGCCGCCGATATGTCAAAATCAGAAGCTCTCCGCTGAAAGCAAGCCAGTGCGCCTCCTTCGCATCGTTCCCGACAATACGCGTTTCGACTTCATGCGCTTCCGGCGCATCAGCTTTCCTATCTCGGCGATTCTGTCGATCGTCGCGATTTCGCTCTACTTTTTTCACGGCCTGAATTTTGGCATCGACTTTGTCGGCGGCACACTGGTCGAAGTGCAGACCAAGGCTGGCCCTGCCGATCTCGCCAAGATGCGCGCGACCATCGGCGCCCTCAAGCTTGGCGACTTCCAGCTCCAGGAATTCGGCGCTCCCGATGACGTGCTGATCCGCATTCCCGAGCAGCCCGGCGGCGACAAGGCGCAGGAAGCGGCGGTGCAGAAGGTACGCGCTGCGTTCGGCGACACCGTTACCTATCGCCGCGTCGAGGTGGTCGGGCCGAGTGTGTCGACCGAGCTGTTGTCGTACGGCACGATCGGGTTGCTTTCGGCCATCATCGCGATTTTGTTTTACCTGTGGTTCCGGTTCGAGTGGCAATTCGCGCTCGGCGCCATGATCGCCAACGTTCACGACATCGTGCTCACCGTCGGCTTCATGTCGCTGACCCACGTCGATTTCGATCTCACCAGCATCGCAGCGCTTTTGACCATTGTCGGCTACTCGCTCAACGACACGGTGGTGATCTACGACCGTATTCGCGAAATGCTGCGACGCTATAAGCGCATGCCGATGCCCGAGCTGCTCAACGTGTCGGTCAACGCCACGCTGTCGCGCTCGATCGTCACCCACGTCACGGTGGCGATGTCGCTTTTGGCGCTGCTCTTGTTCGGCGGGCAGGCGATCCGCAGCTTTACCGCCACCATGATGTTCGGTGTGGTGCTGGTCGGCACCTACACCTCAGTGTTTATCGCCTCACCGATCCTGATCTATCTCGGCGTCGGCACCGGCCGCATGGGCGGCGGCGAAGAGCCAGAAACTCCTCCGGCGGCCGCGGCGGCGGGGGCTCAGTCGCCGCAGACACCGGCTCCAGCGCCGGCACGCCCGGCGTCAGCCCGGCGCGCACGGACCCGGCGCTAGTGGACGAGCGGCATCTGCCGCGGCAAGTCCTGATCGACGCCCATGGCGCGGGCGGTTTCCGTTTCGCCGGCCTTTCGCATCGCGGTTCGCTGCTGTGCCTGCCGGACGGCATCTGGGCGTGGCCGGTCGGCGCCGTCACGGCGTTGACCGAGGAGGCTTTCTCGCCCGTCTTCGCCCGCGGCGCCGAGCTCGATTTCTTCATCATCGGCACCGGTTCCGAGCCCTGGATCGTGCCGGAGCCGTTGCGGCAAAAGTTCCGGCAGATGCATGTTTCCGCCGACGCCATGACGACAGGGGCGGCGGTGCGCACCTACAACGTCATGCTGATGGAAAGCCGCCGCGTCGGCGCCGGGTTGATCGCCGTCGATTGAACCCTGCTAGACTTTACGCATGCAGGATGTCTTCGCCTATTGCGCCGAGCTTGTCCGCGCTGCCGATCGTGACCGCTATCTGACGACGCTGTTTGCGCCCGCCTCGTACCGTGGCGCGTTGTTTGCGCTGTACGCGTTCGCGAGCGAGCTGAAGCGGGTGCGCGAGGTGGCGCGCGAGCCATTGCCCGGTGAAATCCGCCTGCAATGGTGGAGTGAGGTGTTGGGTGGCGAGCGCGACGGGGAGGCGAGCGCTAATCCGGTCGCGTCCGCATTGCTCCAAACAATTGCGCGCCACCGGCTCGACACGGCGGCGCCGATCGACATCGTCGAAGCCCACCAGTTCGATCTCTATGACGAGCCCATGCGGACGGTCGCCGATCTTGAAGACTACGCGAGAAGAACCTCATCGGCTCTCATTACGCTGGCGGCGAAAATCCTCTGCGGAAGCGAGATGGCCGACGCGGCGAGGCAAGCCGGGATCGCGTACGCCATTGCTGCACTTGCACGCGCGTTGCCGTTGCATGCTTCGCGGGCACAGCTTTATGTGCCGCTTGAAGTCCTTGAGCGGCATGGCGTGCAAGCAAGCGATGTATATGCCGGACGATCTTCGCGCGGCTTGAATGCCGCGCTTGCCGAACTGCGCGACCTCGCGCGCATTCATCTGGCTGCTGTACGGCAATCGCTTTCAGAGCTTCCGCCGGATGCGTTGCCGGCGTTCCTGCCCGTCGCCCTGGTGGGTCCGTCGCTCCGGCGTCTGGACCGTCGCGACGCATTTTCGCCTGTGGGAATTCCGCCGTGGCGGCGGCAATGGCTGATTTGGCGCGCGGCGCGCGACCCGGCGCGAATTGCCCGATGACATCAAAATGCGAAGCGGTCGCGCAGATTCTGCCGTTGCGACACGATGCGGCCGACCAGCGCGCGCTCGTCTTCGGTTTTGACCAGTGGCCCGATCAGGTCGAGCTGGTTCATGGCAACGAGTTCAAGAATCTCGCTGCGCACCTCGCCTGAGCCGTCCCGCGGTAACGCGTCGACGATCTGCAGATATTCCGGCCCGTTGCGGCCGAGATAGTCGCGCAGTTCGCTGTCGCCGGCGCTGCCCTCGACAAAGGCATAGAGGCCGGTGCCGGCACGCCGGTCAGGATAGGCGACGATTGCCACCTCGCGCACTTTAGGATGCGTACGCAGCCGCGCGGCAATCTCGGGCGCTTCTTTGACGAAACGCTGGCCGCGGCCCTCGCGGTCTGAAAAATTCAGCCCGCGAGTGATCGCGTAATAAAGCTTCTTGCCGGTCGCCATCCATAGCCGCGTGATCACGCTCTTGCGCGCCAGCACGCGCCGCTCGGCGGCGGTGAGCGCAGCCGGCGCATAGCGCCGCTTGTGTTTGAGCAGGTGCCGCAGATCTTCGTAGCGCGCGACGCGAAACAGCGTCGTGCCACGTCCACGCCGGGAAACTCGCGATGCGAGCTGGAAGTCGGTGAGATAGGCGCGCCCGTCGGCGTAAAGCCAGTTCTGCTCCTTGGCGAGATCGTTGTGGGCTATGCCGGCGCGGTGCAGCAGGCGCAGTGCCGCTTTGGCGGAGCGGAAATAGCCGGCGTCGCCCCGCGGCTTGGCGATATGCAACGGCACGCCGTTGATCCAGCCGCGCACCAGCACGCGCTGTCCAGCGAACAAAAGCGGCGGCGCCATGCCGAGCGTGCCGGCAACCTCCAGGGCGCGCCGCTCGCGCCGGAACAGCACATGGGCGAGGGCGCGGCTCCACCACGGCACGCCGTCGAGGCGCCGCAGCACTGCATCGACCTCGCCGGCCTCGGTGCGGAACCGGCCGCGCTCGATAGTGGAAAAGACGTCGCGCTTGAGCACGACGCCGGAACTCCAGCGGCCGGCAAGTTCGCTTGGCACTTCCTGTCCGGTCATGCGCACGCGTCTAGCATAAATTTGCCGGCAATCACTCGGCCGCGTCTGCCGTGCCTGCCGCCGCCCAGGCCTCGAGATCGGCTCGCGCCCGCGCGCATAAGGCCGGTTTCTGCATCGGCTTCTTCTTGCGTCCGGGAGAAACCCCCACAAGCGGGGGAAATAGCCCAAAATTGACGTTCATCGGCTGAAACGAGCGGGCACCGGCGTCGATGGTCTCGATATGGCCGCCCGTGATGTGGCCAAGGAGCGCGCCGTGGGCGGTAGTCGGCGGCGGCAGACGCGGCGCGTCGCCGAGCCGTTCCGCCGCCGCAAAGCGGCCGGCAAGGAGTCCGATGGCCGCCGACTCGACGTACCCCTCGCAGCCGGTGATCTGTCCGGCAAAGCGCAGCCGTGGCGCCGCCTTGAGCCGCAGCGTTGCGTCGAGCAACTTTGGCGAATTGAGAAAGGTATTGCGATGCAGGCCGCCGAGCCGCGCAAACTCGGCGTTGGCGAGGCCCGGAATGGCGCGGAAGATGCGGACCTGTTCGCCATGCTTCAGCTTGGTCTGAAAGCCCACCATGTTGAACAGCGTGGCAAGCTTGTTGTCCTGGCGAAGCTGCACCACCGCGTAAGGCTTTTCGCCGGACGGATGCGGGTTGCGCAGTCCGAATGGCTTCATCGGCCCGTGCCGCAGCGTCTCGCGCCCGCGCTCGGCCATCACCTCGATTGGCAGGCAGCCCTCGAAATAGGGCGTCGCCGCTTCGAAATCGCGGAACACAGTCTTCTCGCCGCCAAGTAGCGCATCGATAAAGCCTTCGTACTGCGCGGGGCTGAGCGGACAATTGATGTAGTCGGCGCCACCGCCGCCGGGGCCCGCCTTGTCGTAGCGCGACTGAAACCAGGCGATGTCCAGGTCGATCGTGTCACGATGCACGATCGGCGCGATGGCATCGAAGAAGGCGAGCGAGTCTTCCGAACTTAGCGTACGAATTGTCGCGGCCAGCGCGGGCGAGGTCAGTGGGCCGGTAGCGACGATCACGCTGTCCCAGTCGGGCGGCAGTTCCGATACTTCTTCGCGGCGAATGTCGAGCAGAGGCTCGGCTTCGAGCGCGGCGGTGATGGCGTCGGCGAAACCGTCGCGGTCGACGGCGAGCGCGCCTCCGGCCGGCAACTTGTTGGCATCGGCCGCCCGCATCACGAGCGAGCCGACGTGGCGCATCTCGGCGTGGAGAAGCCCGATGGCGCTTCCCTCGGCATCGTCGGAGCGGAACGAATTCGAGCACACCAGTTCCGCAAATTGCCCGGTTTTGTGGACGTCCGTGGTGCGAACCGGCCGCATCTCGTGCAGCACCACCGTGACGCCGCAGCGCGCGAGTTGCCATGCGGCCTCGGAACCCGAAAGGCCGCCGCCGATGATGTGGACGGGTCGCGAGGCAGACATTGCGTGCCAAGCTATGCGTGCCCGGTGTGGCCCGCAACGTCGGACTTGACGATAAAGATATATTCGTCATATATCTTACAAAACAGCATCTTCAAAGGCGCGTTATGAGTTCGGACGGCCACGAGGCAGCGGAACGGCGCAACCTGATCGTCGCCGACATTGTCGAGCGCACCGGCATCGATATGGCGATGATCGAGCAGCTGGTGCGCGCCTTCTATGGCCGCGCGCGCCACGATCCGCTGATCGGGCCGGTTTTCGAGCGCCACGTCGCCGATTGGGAGGCGCACATTCCGCGAATGTGCGATTTCTGGTCCTCGGTCGCATTGATGAGCGGCCGCTATCACGGCCAGCCGATGACCGCACACCTGCCGCTGCCCATCGACACGCCGCATTTCGACCGCTGGCTCGCGTTGTTCGCCGAGACGGCGGGGGATGTTTGCCCGCCCGCGGCCGCGGCACTGTTCATCGATCGCGCGCACCGCATTGCCGATAGTCTTGAACTCGGGATTGCCGCGCAAAAAGGCGAAATCAGGCCGCGCCGGTCGCGGCCGGCGAGCACGCAGCCGAGCGGCTGTCCCGATCGACTGGAAGGCGCCGGTTCTCATGGATGACATCGCAATCGTCAGGGCGATTCACGTCATCTCGGTCGTCATATGGATCGGCGGCGTGGCGATGGTCACGACGGTGGTTCTGCCGGCGGTCCGCCGCTTGGACACTGCAGCCAAGCGTGTTGCGCTGTTCGAAGCCGTGGAAGGTCGCTTCGTGTGGCAGGCACGGATCGCCACGCTCCTGGTTGCCGCCAGCGGGTTTTATATGGTGGATCGGCTCGACCTGTGGGCGCGTTTCAGCAGCGTACAGTTCTGGTGGATGCACGCCATGGTGCTGGTGTGGCTGGTCTTCACCATCATTCTGTTTGTCGGCGAGCCGCTGGTCATGCGCGCTCGCAAGCGCCGCGGGGTGATGAGCGCGCGGGACGTGAATGCGCCGCGCATGCAGCGTCTGCATTGGGTGCTGCTGGTGCTGAGCGTCATCACGGTCATGGCGGCAGTTGCCGGCAGCCACGGCATGCGGCTCGCACCGTGATCGCCGCTGCATGAATATCAAACATCGGGACTGACGATGCGTCTCACGACTTTCACCGACTACTGCCTGCGTGCGCTGATCTTTGTGGTACTCAAGGGCGACGAATTAACGACGATCGATGAGGTCGCGGAGCATCACAGGATCAACCGCAATCACCTGGTCAAAGTCGTGTTCCGTCTCGGCCAGCTCGGCTATTTGCAAACTTTGCGCGGCAAGGGCGGCGGCATCCGCCTGGCGAGCGATGCCGAGAAGCTCAGCCTCGGCAAGCTGGTGCGCGAGACTGAACAGGATTTCGCCCTGGTCGAGTGCTTTCCCGGACGCAACTGTCTCTGCGTCATCGAACCGGCCTGCGTGCTCAAAAGCGCGTTGCGCGCGGCGCTGGAGGCATTCTTTGCCGTGCTCGATCAGTACACCATCGCCGACCTCGCAAAGCCGAGCGGCAATCTCGCGCGGCTATTGGCGGTGCCCGCGGCGTAGTTCCTAAATGCAGGCGAGCGGCATTCCCATGAGTCTCCACGATGTGCTCGGCGAAGCGGTCCTTGCCACGCGCTCGGATGCGATCATCGCCACCGACCAGGACGGCGTCGTGCGCTTCTGGAATCCGGGGGCGGAGCGCCTGTTCGGCTATTCGGCCGATGAAGCCCTGGGCCGCTCGCTCGACCTGATCATTCCCGAGCGCCTGCGCGGCCGCCACCGGGAGGGCTTTCAACGGGTGATGGCGACTGGAGAGAGCCGCTATGGCGAGGCAGATCTGCTTTCGGTCCCGGCGCTGCGCAAGGATGGCGCCACGATTTCGGTTGAATTTACCGTCTTGCCGTTGCGCAGGGGCGGTCAGATGGTCGGCATGGCCGCGATCATGCGGGATGTGACCAGACGGTTTGAAGAGACGCGCGCCCTCAAACGCAAGCTCGCCGAGCTGACGAAATTCCCGACGTAATCCCCCAGACTGCGCATCCTGCTATCATGCCTTGTGCGGTGCCGGACGAATGCGGCCTCTTCCGGTGTTTATGAAGCTGCAGTGCGGCGAAGGGGATGCTCCATGCAGGAAATGATCAGTTCAGCGGCCGGCCGGCCCGTGGCAACGTTCGGCTTTGACGTTGAAATCCTGTCCGTTGCCACGGCGAATCCTCTCTTCGTGTTGAGTCAGGACGAGGCATCGAAGCGCGCCAAGGAAGTCTTTCCGCGCCTCAATGCCATGTGGCCGGTCTATGAGAACGCCGGCATCGAGCGGCGCTTCAATTGCGAGCCGATCGAATGGTATCTCAAGCCGCACAGCTGGGAAGAACGCACCGCTTCATTCCAAAAGCACGCGCTGGATTTGTTTGAAGAGATCACCGTTAGGGCGACCGCGTCGGCGGGCATCGCATTGTCGTCGATCGACATCTTGGTGACCAACAGCGTGACCGGGCTGGCTATTCCGAGTCTCGACGCCAAGCTGTTCAACCGGCTGAGGCTCAAGCCTAGCATCGAGCGGCTACCGATCTTCGGTCTCGGTTGCGGCGGCGGTGTCGGCGGGCTCGCGCGAGCGACGCGGCTCGCACAGGCGACCAAGAATGCCCATGTCCTGTTCCTCACCGTTGATCTGTGCAGCCTCTGCCTGCGCGTCAACGATCCAAGTCCGGCGATGTTCGTCTCCGGCGCCTTGTTTGGCGACGGCGCCGCTGCCGTGCTGTTGCACAATACTGCCGGCGGTCGCGGCCGCTTCCCGCGGATCATCGCGATCGGTGAATGGTGCTGGCCTGACACCGAACACATCATGGGATGGAATATCGAAAACGACGGCTTCGGCGTCGTTCTCAGTCCGCAACTGCCGGAGTTGATGAGTAACGCGCTGCCGCCGGCGCTCAACGACTTTCTTGACCGGAATGGCTACCGCCTGTCCGACTTCAATGGCTTTCTGTTTCATCCAGGCGGCCGCAAACTGATCGAGACGATGCAGCAGGTTTTGGGGCTCAGCCGCGCCCAATTGGATCATTCCTGGGAGGTCTTGCGGCGGTACGGCAACATGTCGTCGGCCACTGTCCTGTTCGTGCTTGAGCGTGCGCTGCAGGCCGGTGCGAGAGGCCTGCATCTCCTCGCGGCGTTCGGACCCGGCTTTTCCGCCTACTTTGCCGTAGTCGACCTGTGATGGTCTCGGCTGGCGCCGCCACGTTACTGGGCTATCTCACCGTGCAGCGGCTGTCAGAGCTGGGGTGGGCAAGACGCAACGAGGCGCGGCTCCTTGCAGCCGGCGGCAAGGAATACGGACGCGAGCACTTTCCGCTCATGGTCGTGCTCCATGTCGCGTGGCTCGTGGGTCTATGGCTTCTTGGCTTCGATCGTCCCCTCGTGCCGAGCTTCGTCGTGCTGTTCGTCGCTCTGCAGATAGCGCGCTTTTGGGTCCTGGCGACGCTTGGGCGACGCTGGACCGTTCGCGTCATCGTGGTTCCGGGCGAGCAGCTTCGGCGAGACGGTCCTTACCGGTGGCTGCGCCATCCGAACTATGCGGTGGTCATTGGCGAGATTGCCGTCGTGCCGCTTGCGCTTGGGCTGCCGGTCTATGCGTTGGTGTTTTCCATTGTGAACGCCGCGGTGTTGGCCGTTCGCATCCCGGCCGAGAATGCTGTGCTTGGCGTGCTCGGCGGGCTGCGGAAATGAGTTTCCGGCGTCCTGCGCGCTGTTGGCGCGAATTGCCGGCTCTGCTATAGGGCTCGGTGGTTCGAACGCCAGGACAGTTGCGAATGCCGGTTGATGCCGAAACCGTCCGCCGCGTGGCGCATCTGGCGCGGATCGCGGTTGCCGAGGATGAGGTTGAGGCCTTGCGGGGCGAACTCAACGCCATGCTGGTACTGTTTGAGCAGCTCGGCGAGGTCAACGTCGACGGCGTCGAACCGATGACATCGGTGACGCCGATGAGGATGAAGATGCGCTGGGACGAAGTGACCGATGGTGAGATTGCGGATGCCGTCATCGGCAATGCGCCGGCGCGCGAGGATCATTTTTTCCTCGTCCCGAAAGTCGTGGAATAGCCAAGCGGTGGATGACCATGTGTCTCGCCTGTGAACAAGACGCGATGTGGTTCGCCTACCTTGAAAGCCAGGGTTTGCTGAAAGACGATGACCCGGCCGCGGTCGACGCACTGTTCGGCGCGTTCCCGGTGCAGCCGTTGCCGTTTCAGGCAGGCGAAGGCGAGCAGCAAGAAAGCGCGCCAGCAGACGCCTCGAGCAAGGATGCCGGCGCCGCCAAGAACCCGTTTTCCTGCGACGATCCGACGGTTCAATGACTGAGCTGACGTCGCTGACGCTGGCGCAGGCGCGCGACGCGTTGCGCCGGCGCGAATTTTCCGCCACCGAACTTACCGACGCGCATCTTGTCGCCATCGAGAAGGCGCGCGCGCTCAATGCATTCGTACTCGAAACGCCGGATCGCGCCCGCGAGGCGGCGCGCGCGGCTGATGCGCGGCTGGCAAAAGGCGAGGGCGGGCCGCTCGAAGGACTGCCGCTTGGCGTGAAGGACTTGTTCTGCACCGCCGGGGTGCGCACCACGGCGTGTTCGCACATCCTTGAAAATTTCGTTCCGGCCTACGAGTCGACCGTTACGGCAAACCTGTGGCGCGACGGTTCGGTCTTGCTCGGCAAGACCAGCAACGACGAATTCGCCATGGGGTCGTCGAACGAAAGCTCGCATTTCGGTCCGGTGGTATCGCCGTGGCGGCGGCGAGGCTCGGAGCAAAAACTCGTGCCCGGCGGTTCTTCTGGCGGCTCGGCTGCGGCGGTCGCGGCGCGGTTATGCGCCGGAGCCGCCGGCACCGATACCGGCGGCTCGATCCGCCAGCCGGCGGCGTTCTGCGGTATCGTCGGACTAAAACCGACTTATGGCCGCTGCTCGCGTTGGGGCATCGTGGCATTCGCGTCTTCGCTCGATCAGGCGGGGCCGTTTGCGCGCACAGTGCGCGATTGTGCCATCCTGCTGGGCTCCATGGCCGGACACGACGCGAAGGACACGACGTGCGTCGATCTGCCGGTGCCTGATTACGAGAAGGCGGCCGGTGCGTCGGTCAAGGGCAAACGCATCGGCATCCCGAAAGAATACCGCGCGCCCGGTATGTCTGTGGAGATCGAGGCGCTGTGGGAGCGAGGCGCCCAATGGCTGAAGGACGCCGGCGCCGTGACGGTCGAAGTGTCGCTGCCGATGACCAAATACGCGCTGCCGGCCTACTATGTCGTAGCGCCCGCTGAAGCGTCGTCCAATCTCGCGCGCTATGACGGGGTGCGCTACGGGCTGCGCGTCCCCGGCCGCGACATCGACGACATGTACGAGCAAACTCGCGCTGCCGGCTTCGGCAGAGAGGTGCGCCGGCGCATTATGATCGGCACCTATGTGCTCTCGGCCGGCTATTACGACGCTTATTATTTGCGCGCCCAGAAGGTTCGCACGCTGATCAAGCGCGACTTTGAGCGCTGCTTCGGCGACGGGATCGACGCCATCCTGACGCCCACCACACCGTCGGCCGCGTTCGGTGTCGGCGAAGTCGGCCGCGCCGATCCGACCGAAATGTATCTCAATGACGTGTTCACGGTGACGGTGAACATGGCGGGACTGCCGGCCATTTCAGTACCGGGCGGCCTCGACGGCCAAGGCCTCCCGCTCGGCTTGCAACTCATCGGCAAACCGTTCGAGGAAGAGACGCTGTTTGCGCTCGGCGCCGCCATTGAAAAGGCAGCTGGTTCGTTTACTCCAGAGAGATGGTGGTAGGACACCGTTCGGCCATGACACCGTTCGGCCATGACACCGTTCGGCCATGACGCCGGTTGAGTTTAAGCGCTCACTCTCCAAGACAAAGCCGCCATCCGATCTCTCGACGGCTCTCGCGGGCCTGTGGTGGGCCGGCAAGGATGACTGGAACAAGGCGCATAAGTTGGTGATGGACGATGCGGGCGCTGACTGCGCTTGGGTTCACGCCTACCTGCATCGGGTCGAAGGCGATCTTGCTAACGCGCGCTACTGGTATGGCCAGGCCCGCCGGCCGCCAGCGACCGCAGAGTTCGCTGAGGAGTGGGCGGCGATGGCCGCCACGCTGCTGCGCTCCAGCTCTTGATGATCCTATTGGCGGTCAGCCGGCGCAGCCGCCGCCAAAGCCGCCGCCGCAACGCTCAAGCTGGCTGTCGCAACGGTCTGGCTGCGCTGGCGCACCAGCGCTTCTGGATGCTCGCTCTGCAGGAATCCGATCAGCCGTTCGCGCAGTTCGGCGCAGGCGTCAGATGCCTTGCCGGGAGAATCGGACCTGATCAGCACACGCAGCTCGACGCAGTCGGGGCGCAGATTGGTGACCTGCACATTCGCCACCTCGGTATTGGGGCGGCCCGATTGGCCGACCAGTTCGATCGCCTTCTGGCGGATCAAGTCGATCGGTGCGGTGTAATCCAGATAAATCAGGGCGCTGCCGATCGTGTTCGCCGCCTGCCGCGTCCAATTGTAGAACGGCTGCTGGATGAAAAAATTCAGCGGTACGATCAGCCGGCGCAGGTCCCATAGCCGGATCACCACATAGGTCGCGTTGATTTCCTCGATCCAGCCGTATTCGTTTTGGACAGTGACAGTATCTTCGAGCCGGATCGGCTGCGTGACGGCGATCTGTACGCCCGCGATCAGGTTGCTCAAGACCGGCTGCGCAGCGAGACCGAAAATGACGCCGGCGACGCCGGCCGACGCAAACAGGCTGACGCCATATTGGCGGACCGCGTCAAACGTCATCAGGGCGAAACCGAGTGTGACGAGAACGATGACGGTGTCGAGCACGCGCATCAGCACGCGGATCTGGGTAACGTGCTTGCGCGCCACCAGATTGTCTTCGACGTCGAGGCGAAACCGCAGCAGATAAAGGCCGGCGCCGACGTTGGCGGCGGTCAGCGCGATCCAGCCGATGAGGCAGATCGTTCCGAGTACCAGCAGGCGGACGGTCAGTGTCTTGGCATCGTTCGTCAGCGGTGCGGTCTGCAGCGCGATAGCGAGCGCGATAAGCAAGAGCGCGAACAGAGCCGGATTTTTGGTCTGCTCGACGACCGATCGAAGATAGGGGCGGCTTTCACGCGACAGCCGGCGAAGCACCGCGACAATAACGGCATGCAGAACGCATGCGGCCACGACCAGGGCGGCAAGGATCACCAGCGAGGTCACCCAAGCCGGCGCCAGCGACAGCGCATCGGCCACGGCGTCGACAATTGATTGGATGCTTTGCGTCAGATCATGCCACATGCTGCAATCTATAACGTCAAATTGCGTGAGAAAACGCTCCGATCGCGCTCGGGGTCGGCCGTGGCGCGCTGGACAGCGCCGCGGCGCGGTGGCATTTAGCGCCTATCTCGCGCGCAATATCGAATCGAACGGCGGACGATGAAAAGCTTTTTGCTGCGCTTATTCACATGGTGGAACAGCCAGACCTTCGGCACCCAATTGTGGACCGCACTCTATGGCGAACTGGTCGGCGAGGACGAATTCGGCAACCGGTATTATCGAACCAAGGGCGGTAAGATCGACCCGACGCTCAAGGTCGAACGGCGCTGGGTGATCTATCCAGGCGTTGCCGAGGCAACCACGGTGCCGCCGAGCTGGTTCGGCTGGCTGCACCACACGGTCGACGTGCCGCCGACGCAGGACAAGCCGCGGCAGTACCCCTGGGAGAAGCCGCACCGCCCCAATCTCACTGGCACTGCGGGCGCATACCGCCCGAGTGGCTCGACATTGGCTCAAGGACGTCGGCCCAAGGCGACGGGTGATTACAAGCCCTGGGTTCCTGGCAATTAGGCATAGCGGTTGCTGCTGGCGACCGATCCCTGGAATTGCCGCAATCAGACTGTTAACCGGGCGCACAGCCTAGAGACGCCGTTGAGCCCATCGCGCCCATATTTCCCGCGGTCCATAGTCCAGATCGTCGCCTGGCTGCTTTTGATCGGCGGAATTTTCGCCGGCGGGCCGGCAATAGCCCAATTCGGCGGCATCTTTGGCGACGCGCCGCCACCGCGACCGCCAGCAGACGTGCCAACCGGTCGGTTTCCGGCGCAGCCGCCGCCCGTTGGTGGCTATCCGGAACAGGCCCCGCAGCGACCTGACCAGCAGCCCTATCCGCAGCAAGGGCAGCAGCCGTACCAGCAGCCCTATCCGCAGCAAGGGCAGCAGCAGCCGTATCAGCAACCCTATCCGGCTTATCCCAGCCAAGGCTCGCCGGCTTATCCCAACCAGCCTCCGTATCCGGCGGTCGCGCGGCCGGTCGAAGCCCAGCCGTTGCCGCCACCGCCCGGCGCTTCGGTCGCCCCCGCGCCCGGGCAGGCCCCGCAGCGCCCGTTGGTGCCAACCCCACCGGCACAGCGTGGCGCGACTGCGCCCGCGCCCGCGAATTCGTCGCCAACAGCGCCCGCTGTGGCTGCCGCCCCGCCTGAGGACGACACGGTGGTCGAGGCGCCGACGCCGCATATCGACAATGGCCGGGCAGTGTTTTCAGGTCTCGACAAGATTACCGGCCGCACAACAACGTTCGACGCCGCCATTGGCGAGACGGTGCAATTCGGCGCCCTGCAAGTTACGCCCCGTGCCTGCTATACGCGCCCAGCCACCGAGGCGACCAATACCGACGCGTTCGTCGAAGTCGACGAGGTGACACTGCAGGGCGATATCAAACGGATTTTCACAGGCTGGATGTTCGCCTCGAGCCCCGGACTGCATGCCGTGGAGCATCCGATCTATGACGTGTGGCTCATGGATTGTTCCGCGCCAGTGCAGACGTCGCAAGCGGAACCCGCCGCTCCGCCTGTGCCACCGCCCGCGGCTAAGCCGGTGCGGCGCCCGCCGCCGCGACAGCAGCGTCCAGCGGTGCGCGCGCCAAGCGCCGTCGAAGCCCAGCCGCGTTAGTTTTTAGATTTGGTGGCATTTTCTTCGGAAAACCGGGGGCCACTTTTCCGGAAAACGCCCGATCCCATCAAAGACCAAGGCATTCCAAAGCCGCCGCGCCGGACACCGGCCGATCGAGCGGGAGCGCGCCGAAATCGCCTTCGCCGACCAACGCGGCGTCGAGCAGTTTGTGGTAGGCCGGCCGCGGCACCTCGGTAGCGCCGAACGTGCGCAAGTGGTCGGTGACAAACTGCGTATCGAGCAGGCGAAAATGCCCCGCTTTCAGCCGCGCAACCAAATGAACAAGGGCGACCTTTGAGGCATCGCGCGCGCGGTGGAACATGCTCTCGCCGAAGAAAGCGCGTCCGAGGCTGACGCCGTAGAGGCCGCCTACCAGTTGCTCGCCTTCGTAGACCTCGACGGTGTGACAGTCGCCGCGTTCATAAAGCTTTTTATAGAGGTGATGAATCCGTTCGTTGATCCAGGTCCGCGCGCGGCCCGGCGCCGGTTGCGCACAGCCTGCGATCACGGCATCGAAATCACGGTCCACGGCGACGACGAAACAGTCGGAGCGGACCGTGCGGGCGAGGCGGCCCGGAACATGAAAGTTCTCGAGCGGGATGATGCCGCGCTTCTCCGGCTCGATCCAATACAGCGCCGGATCGTCGGCGTTTTCCGCCATCGGAAAGATGCCGCACGCATAGGCTTTGAGCAGCACCTCGGGGGTGATGTCGATCAGGGCTGACTCGCGGCTGGCCATGTTTCCGTTTACCCGGCTCAAGGCGCGTGCTGCAAGGACGGACGGCAGCCCGCGAGCGCCGGAAAAATCATCGCGAGCGGCAAATCTTTAGAGTCTGCAAACCATTCGATTGATACCATTTTAATTAGCTTGAACGCTTTTGTCCTCGCAACGTTGAATGTGGCAGAAATGTTGAGCAAGGCAGACGGTGTCATGGAAGCTGCACGCACAACCAGCAAAAAGCTTCGTATTCTCGTGGTCGAGGACGAGTTCCTTATTGCCGAATGGGTTGCCGAAGCGCTCGGCGAACAGGGCTTTGAGGTCGAGATCGCGAGCAACGCCGTGGACGCGCTGTGCCGTCTGGTATCCTCGACGATCGACGTGCTGTTCACGGACGTTAACTTGGCGGGCAGCATGGACGGCACCGCGCTGGCGCGTTGCGCCCGCGAGTTGTCGCCGCAACTGCCGGTCATTTACGCGTCCGCGCGGGTCGCTGGGCTGGCGCCGGAAGCATGCGTTCCGGGCGGCGTCTTCGTGCCAAAGCCCTATCGGGCGGAAGCGCTCGGGCGGCTGATCGCCGGCGTTTGTAAGGCCGGTAGGGAACCCGCTTTCGCGTGATCGCCGGCGGACGTTCGCCGCTATTCGCTCAGTCCACCACGGGCCAAAAACTCTTCAAGCCAGTGGATGTGATAATCGCCGTCGATAATATCCTTTTCCTGCGCCAAAGCACGGAATAGCGGCAGCGTCGTCTCGATCCCATCGATTACGAATTCGTCGAGCGCCCGCCGCAAGCGCATGAGGCACTCGCTGCGCGTTTTGCCGTGAACGATGAGCTTGCCGACCAAAGAATCGTAAAACGGCGGGATAGCGTAGCCGTGATAGACGGCGGAATCGACCCGCACGCCAAGTCCGCCGGGGGGATGATAGTGAACGATCTTGCCGGGCGAGGGCCGGAACGACACGGCGTTCTCGGCATTGATCCGGCACTCGATCGCGTGGCCGTGGAACTTCACCTGATTTTGCTCGAACTCGAGATCGCTGCCGTCGGCGACGCGAATCTGTTCGACGACGAGGTCGATGTCGGTGATCATCTCTGTCACAGGATGCTCGACCTGGATGCGAGTGTTCATCTCGATGAAGTTGAAGATGCCCTCGTCGTACAGAAATTCGACGGTGCCGACGCCGAGATATTTGATCTCGCGCATGGCGCGCGCGACGGTTTCGCCGATGCTGTCGCGCACCGCCGTGTTCAGGGCCGGCGAGGGGCCTTCTTCCCAGACTTTCTGATGACGGCGCTGCAGCGAGCAGTCGCGCTCGCCAAGGTGAATGGCGCGCCCCTTGCCGTCGCCGAGGACCTGAATTTCGATATGACGCGGCCGCTCCAGGTATTTTTCCAGATAGAGCGTATCGTCACCGAATGCCGCCTTTGACTCGGCGCGTGCCAGGGCCAGCGCTGAGGCAAGATCGGCTTCTTTGCGCACAACCTTCATGCCTCGGCCACCGCCGCCGGCAGCCGCTTTGACCATGACGGGAAAGCCAATGTCGCGGGCGAGGTGCAACGCCTCGTCGTCGGCGACGCCGCTGTCGGAGCCCGGCACGACCGGAATGCCCAAGTCCTTGGCGGCGCGCTTGGCTGCGATCTTGTCGCCCATGAGGCGGATGTGTTCGGGGCGCGGACCGATGAAATGCACATTGTGATCGGCGAGGATCTCGGCAAAGCGCGCATTCTCCGAGAGAAAGCCATAGCCGGGATGCACGGCGTCGGCGCCGGTGATTTCGCAGGCGGCGAGAATTGCCGGAATATTCAGGTAGCTGTCTTTCGCCGGCGGCGGACCGATGCAAACGCTTTCGTCAGCGAGCCGCACGTGCATCGCGTCCTCGTCCGCGGTCGAGTGAACCGCGACGGTCGCGACGCCAAGCTCCTTGCAGGCGCGCAGCACCCGCAGTGCAATCTCTCCGCGGTTGGCGATCAGGATCTTGTCGAACATCGATCAGCCCGGCACAGCGAATGGCGAAATAGGCAATGGCGAGTAGCGAAAGATAAAAATTGTCGGCACCAGCGGGCAGGCCATTCGTCACACGCCATTCGCCACACGCTATTCGCCATTACTCGATAATCATCAGCGGCTCGCCGTACTCGACCGGCTGGCCGTCTTCGACGAGAATCTGGATCACCGTGCCCGCGCGCGGCGACGGTATCTGGTTCATTGTCTTCATGGCTTCGATGATCAGGAGGGCCTCGCCGACCTTGACCTGAGCGCCGACTTCGACGTACGGCCGCGCCCCAGGTTCCGGTCCGCGATACGCCGTCCCGACCATCGGCGAAACGACAAGACCGGGATGCTGCGACGGGACGACAGCGACTGCGGTGGGAACCGCCACGGGCAGTTCGGCGGCGCGCGTCCGGGCGACGGGAGCGGCATGACGGGCGATCCGGATTGACGCGCCATCCTGTTCGATGGCGATCTCAGTGAGGCCGGTTTCGTCGAGCAGCTTCGCCAGCGCGCGGATCGCATCGTGATCGACGGATGGCGTTTTCGCTGGCCTCTTTGGACTTTTCGACATCGGCGGGCTTTCCGGCTTGCTCGCCACGATCAGGCCTTGGCGCCGATCACGGCGGCGAGGCCGGTGATGGCGAGCGCATAGCCTTCGGCACCAAAGCCGCAGATCACCGCGCGCGCAACCCGTGACACGTAGGAATCGTGACGGAACGACTCGCGGGCATGAATATTGGTGATGTGAATCTCGATGACCGGGACCTCGAGGGTGTAGAGCGCATCGAGGATCGAGATCGATGTCGTCGTAAATCCAGCCGGATTGATCACCAGGCCCACGGCCTTCTCGGCGCGAGCCTGATGAATCCAGTCGATGATCTGCCCCTCATGATTAGACTGGCGGAACTCGACCGCGAGCCCAAACCGCTGCGCAGTCGCACGGCACAGCTTTTCGACGTCGGCAAGCGTCGCGCGGCCGTAAAGCTCCGGCTCGCGCATACCGAGCAGATTGAGGTTCGGTCCATTAAGAACGTAAACGGTATTCGGCATTTCTGCGGGACTGCGCCTGCGGTGACGGTGAGCAGCGGGCCTCATGCCCGGCATGCTGCGCCCGTTATAGGCAACGGTCCCCCAAAGGGGAAGCCGCAAACGCCCGCGCGGGTTGCCGGTCGCAGCCCGATTCGCGAAAACAAAACCCTCCTCCGTCGCGATTGGAGGAGGGTCGGTAGCGCAGCCAATGGCTGATGGCGGCGGCGCCGCTACTTATGCATCGCGGCGAGCTTCTGCTTCAGTTCATCGAAGCCGACCGCTCCGACCACAAGCTGGTCGCCGATGACGTAGCTCGGTGTGCCATCGACGCCGATCGCGTCGGCGAGCTTCATGTCCTCGTCGATGGTGGTCTTCACCTCGGGGCTGTTCATGTCCTTCTGCAGCCGCGCCATGTCGAACCCAACTTCCTTGGCAACGGCGAGTGCCCGCGTCAGATCGGCCACGCCGCGGCCGCCGAGAAGTTTTTGGTGAAACTCAATGTACTTCGTGCCGGTCGGATCCTGCATGCGCGCAGCGACCGCGACGTGCGCGGCGTCAACCGAGCCCGGGCCGAGGACCGGGAATTCCTTGAGAACGAATCTCAGATTCGGTTCGCTCTTCAACAGCTTCATCATGTCGGGGAGGGCATGTTTGCAGTAGGCGCAGTTGTAGTCGAAGAATTCGACCGCCGTAATGGTGCCGTGCGGATTGCCGAGCACCACCTCGTGGGGCGAACTCACCAGGGTGGTCTCGTTGGCCTTGATGGTAGCGGCGGCCTTGGCCGCGGCAACCTGCTTCTGCTGCGTGTCGACGGCAGCGAGAACGTCCTGCATGACCTCGGGATGCGCGATCAGATAATCCTTGATGATGGTTTCGATCTGATGGCGCTGGTCGGGCGAGAAGGTTTGCGCCGGCGCCGCAGCCGGCCATGCAAACAGCAAAGCTGCTGCGATCGGGAGCGCCACGCGCGGGAGCAATTTCATTTGCGGTTTCCTTTTGGTTGTCATCGGCCGAGTGAGAGAGGGTTCTTTTTCGCGAACTTGTTGAACGTCACGATATCGTCGGCGCGGACCCATCCGGGCGAGCCGATGGGGAAACGCTGTTTGGCGCGCGCCGCCAGTTCGCGCGCGGTCTTGTTGTCGCCGCGCGCGAAGGCCGCCTCGGCGGAGGCGAGGTCGGCATCGGGGAGGTCGTTCTTGCGGCCGTAGGCCATGGCCAGCTGTATATAGGCGTCGACGGATTCGGGTTCCTTAATGAGTGCGGCGTGCAACAGCGGGATGGCGGTATCCACCATCTGGACGTTGTTAGTCGCAACCAGCGCCTGGCTGAGTTCAATCTGGATGAGGGCCGGATCGGGCGCCAGCTTGACGGCGCGCTGCAGCGGCGGGAT
>DATCBO010000115.1:0-27396 GCA_036511795.1 Xanthobacteraceae bacterium | reverse complement strand
CTTACGTCTTTAACGAAGCCGAGGCCGAAGCGATGGCGCGCGCCGGCGCCGACATCATCGTCTGCCACATGGGCCTGACCACCGGCGGCGCGATCGGTGCGCAAACCGCGCTGAAGCTCGCCGACTGCCCTGCCTTGATCGACGCCTGGGCCAGCGCTGCGCTGCGGCTGCGGCCGGATATTCTCGTGCTCGCGCATGGCGGCCCGATCTCGGAGCCCGCGGATGCCGACTACATCATGAAACAGACCAGGACCTGCCATGGATTCTATGGCGCGTCTTCGATGGAACGCCTGCCGGTCGAGCGCGCGCTGACCGACCAGGTCAGACGGTTCAAGGCAATCGGACGAAGCTAGAGTTGGGAATGTTCGGGCCGCGCCAAACGGCGGCTTGTTGGGGAGGTAAGCAAGATGTCGGGTCTTTTGATTGGCACGCTGATCCTATGGCTGATCATCGCGATCATCGTCATCGTGGTGTTCGTCTATGTGGTGAATTGGCTCTACCATCGTTCCTCCAAGGAGGTCGCGTTCGTACGCACCGGCTTCCTCGGCGAGCGTGTCGTGATCGACGGCGGCGCCTTCGTGCTGCCGTTCATTCACGACTATACCCCGGTCAACATGAACGTGCTGCCGATGGCGATCGTGCGCGAGAAAGGCGACGCGCTGATCACGCGTGACCGCATGCGCATCGACATCGAGGCCGATTTCTATGTCCGCGTGCAGGCGACGCGCGAAGCGGTCTCGATCGCGGCGGCGACATTGGGCCGGCGCACGCTCGAACCCGAGCGCCTGCACGCGCTACTCTCCGGCAAATTCGTCTCCTCGCTGCGTTCGGTCGCGTCCGAAATGACGATGGAGCAGATGCACGAGCAGCGCGGCGAATATGTCGCGCGGGTCAAGGCCGCCGCCGCCGAAGCGCTGGCTCAGAACGGGCTCGAGCTCGAATCCGTCGCGATCACTGATTTGGACCAGACCGACCTCGAATTCTTTAATCCTTCCAACCGCTTCGACGCGGAAGGCTTGACGCGGCTGATGGAAGACATCGAAGCCAGGCGCAAGTTGCGCAACGACATCGAACAGGATTCGATGATCCGCATCCGCACCCGCAACCTCGAGGCCGAACGGCAGGCGCTCGACATCGAGCGCGACAGCGAAGCCGCGCGGCTCGAACAGCAACGCGATATCGAGGTGCGGCGCGCGGTGCAGCGCACCGAAGTCGCGCGCGAGCGCGCGCTGCGCGAGACCGAGGCCGAGCAGGCGCAGATTTCCGCCCGCGAGACCATCGAGAAGGCCCGCATCTCCAACGAACAGGCGATCAACGAGGCCCGAATCGCTTCCGAACGGGAAATCCGCCAGCAGGAAATCGAGCGCACCCGCGCGGTCGAGGAAATCGAGATTTCCGCCCGCGAGGGTATCGAGAAGGCGCGGATATCCAATCAGCGATCGGTCGACACCGCGCGGATCGCCTCCGAACGCGAGGTCCGCCAGAAGGAAATCGAGCGCACCCGCACCATCGAGGAAGCGGAAATCCAGGCCCGTGAAACCGTCGACAAGGCGCGCATCATGCAGGAGCGCGCGGTCAGCGAGTCGCGCATCGTCAACGAGGAAGAGACCCGCCGGCGCGAGATCGAGCGCACCCAAGTGGTCGAGGAGGCCGAGATCGCCGCCCGCGAGGCCACGGAAAAGCTGCGCATCGTGCAGATGGCCTCGATCAATGCCGAACGCATCGCGTCGGAAGAGCGCACCCGCTCGCTGGAAATCGCCCGCACCCAGGCGATCGAGGCGGCCGAAATCGCCGCGCAGCAGGCCACCGAGGCGGCCAAGATCGCGCGCGAGCAGATGCTCGCCGCCGAGCGCATCCAGGCCGAACAGGAAACCCGCACGCTCGAAATCGAGCGCAATGAAACGCTCGACAAGGCCGAAGTCTCCTCGCGCCATGTCGTCGCTTCGGCGCGGATCGCCTCGGAGCAGGAAATCCGCGGCCGCGAAATCGCCCGCACCCAGAGCATCGAATCCGCCGAGATCAAGGCGCGGGAGGCCATCGAGGCCGCCAAGATCGCGCAGGAAAAGACGGTCGCGGCCGAACGCATCCTGGCCGATCGCGAGACAAGGGGTCTCGAGATCGCCCGCTCCGAAATGCTCGACGCCGCCGAACTGAAGCGCCGCGACGCCATCGAGCGTCAGCGCATCGGCGTGGAACTGGCGCTGGAAGCCGACCGCATCGCTTCGGCCCAGAAGCGCGAAGTGCTCAGCATCGACCAGAAGAAGGCGGTTGAGCTTGCCGACGAAGAGCGCATCATCGCGCTTTCCTCCAAAAAGTCAGAGCGCATCGGCGCCGACCGGCAAGTACGCCAGGCCGAGATCCTTGCGAAGCAGCAGGTCGAGAAGAGCGATGTCGAGCGCGAGCAGGTCATGGAGGCCGCGCGGCTGGAGCGGCGGCGCGCGATCGAGCAACTGGAGATCGCCCGCGTCCAGGCCCTGCAGGAGGCCGAAATCGCCTCGCGCGAGGAGATCGAACGCTCCCGTATCGCTTCCGATCGCGGCCTCGACGAGGCTCGGGTGTCGCGCGAACGGGACCTGCGCAAGCTGGAAGTCGACCGCGAGAAAGTGGTCGAGACCGCGCTGATGGAGAAGGCCATCGCGCTCTATCAGAAATCGCTCGAGCATTCGGCGGCGCAGGCCGAAGCGGAAAACGCCAAGGCGCACGCTTCCGAAGCCCAGGAAAAGGCCATCACCGTGCGCGACAGCGAGATCGCGCGACGCCGCAAGACCATCGAGGTGATGATCGCCGAGAAAGAAGCCGAGGAGACCCGGATCGCGTCGGAAGCCCAGCGCATCCGCTCCGCCGTCGAAGCCGAGGCGCAGCGGCTCATCAACGAGGCCGAGAACGTACTCACCGACAGCGCGCGTCAGTCGCTGTTCAAGCGCAAGCTGCTCGAGCACATCGAAGGCATCGTGCGCGAGAGCGTCAAGCCGATGGAGAAGATCGAGGGCATCCGCATCCTGCATGTCGACGGCCTCAACGGCTCCGGCCCGGGTGGCGGCAGCGGGCGAAACGCCACCGACGAGGTGATCGATTCGGCGCTGCGCTACCGCGTGCAGGCGCCGCTGATCGATTCGGTGTTGTCCGAGATCGGCATCGAAGGCGGCAGCCTGTCGAAGATGCAGGGCCTGATCCGCGAGGCCCGTGACCTGCAGGGCATCAGCAAGGAAGCCGCTTCGAAGCGGAACCCTGACGCCTCACCGCCGTCGGGCGGCGCGCCTGATACTCCCGCCGTCGGCGGTTCGTCGCGCAAGAAATCCTGAGGCAGATCATGGCGCGAGTTTATGTTTCCAGCGTGATCAACGGCCGCTCCGATCGGGTGTGGGCGCGGGTGCGCGACTTCAACGGCATGCCGAACTGGCATCCCGCGATCGGCGAAAGCCGCATCGAGGGCGGCGAGCCCGCCGACAAGATCGGCTGCGTGCGGGATTTCCGCCTGCGCAACGGCGACCGCATTCGCGAGAAGCTGCTTGGTCTTTCCGACTACGAGATGTTCTGCACCTATTCGATCCTGGAATCGCCGATGGGCGTGGAGAATTATGTTGCCACCTTGCGGCTGACGCCAGTGACCGACGGCGACTCTACGTTCGTCGAATGGACCGCCGAGTTCGATTGCGCGCCGGATCGCGAAGCCGATCTGATCGCCACCATCGGCGGCGGCGTGTTCCAGGGCGGCTTCGACGCGCTTAAGCGCGCGTTCGGAGGCTGAAACATGCCGCGGATCGTCAAAAGCACTGTCATCAACGCGCCGACCGACCGCGTCTGGAACGTGCTACGCGATTTCAACGGCCATGATCGCTGGCACCCGGCGGTCGCCACCAGCGCGATCGAGCGCAGCCAGCCCTCCGACAAGATCGGCTGCGTCCGTCGCTTCAAGCTGGCCGACGGCGGCGAATTGCGCGAGCAATTGCTGGCGCTTTCCGATCTCGAACAGAGTTTCAGCTATTGCCTGCTGGATACTCCGATCCCGCTCTTCAACTATGTCGCCCATGTCCGCCTGCTGCCGGTCACCGACGGCGACCGCACCTTCTGGCATTGGGAATGCCGTTTTACCACCCGCGCGGGCGAGGAAGCGCGGCTGGTCGAGATGGTCGGCGAAATGATCTACCAAGCCGGCTTCGATGCCGTCCGCAAGCATTTGAGCGAGGCGGCATGAACAAGGAAATCTCGTCATGCCTGTGAATGTGAAGACCTTTGCAACGGTCCCCGAGGCGGCCAGCGCGCTCTCCTCGGAGCACGGCGCGCGCTATATCGGTGGCGGAACGCTGGTGATGCGCGCGGTCAACGAGGGCGACCTCTCGTTTTCAACTATCGTGCGGGTAAAGGACCGCAGCCTGAGCAATATCAGGGCAAGCGGAGGACGCATCACCATCGGGGCCGGCGTGACGCTGGCGCAGATCCTGCGCGAGCGCGATCTTGCTTTCCTGCATGCGGTGGCGCGCTCGATCGGCGGCCCGGCGGTGCGCAACATGGGCACCGTCGGCGGAAACCTGTTCGCCCCCGCCCCGTTCGGCGACCTCGGCGTGGCGCTGCTCGCGCTCGATACCACGGTTTCGATGCAGGGCGGCTACGGCGTGCGCGAGATGCCGATCGAGGAGTTTTTCGCGGGCCGCGACCGCGCCGCCGGCTCGGTGGTGATCAGCGTGTCCTGCGAGCGGCCCGCCAGCGCCGAGGCTTTTCGCTATCGAAAGATTTCGCGGGTGCGGCCGAAGGGCGCCTCGGTGATTTCGCTCGCCGTCCACATCCCCAATGTCAGCGGGCGGGTGTCCGGCGCGCGCATCGCCTATGGCGCGATGGCGCCCACCGCGATCCGCGCCAAATCCGCCGAACGCGCGCTCGAAGGCCGGATGCTCGATGAAGCCGGGGTTGCCGCGGCGATCGCGGTTGCGGCGGAGGGCACTTCGCCGGCCACCGACGCCATCGCCAGCACCTGGTATCGGCGCGAAGTCGCCGGCATCCATCTGCGCCGCGTGTTGTTGGGCCAGCACGCCTGAAGAGAGATCGAAAGCCATGGCCAAAACCGCTTTACAGTTCCGGCACAACGACCACGAGGTCGCCGTCTTCGTCGAAGGCGGCGACAGCCTGCTGGTGGCGCTGCGCGACGGCGTCGGCGATCACTCACCCAAATTCGGCTGCGGCCAGGGCGGCTGCGGCGCCTGCACCGTGCTGATTGACGGCGAGGCGCATCTGTCCTGTGTCACGCTCGCCGAAATGGCCGAGGGCCGTTCGATCGAGACCGCCGACGGCCTGAAGACCGGGCCGGCCCTGCATCCGCTGCAAACTGCTTTCATGGAGCATTTCGCGGCGCAATGCGGTTACTGCACGCCCGGCATGCTGATGGCTGCCAAGGCGCTGCTCGATCACAATCCGCAGCCGTCGCGCCAGGATGTGGTCGAGGCGATCGCCGGCAACATCTGCCGATGCACCGGCTACGAACCCATCATCAACGCCATTCTGTCCGTCGTCACGCGCAGCAGCGCCGCGCGCGCCTAAAAGGGCTTTTCGCCATGTTCGAACTTCGCAAGGATATTTTCGCCGACGAGCGCGACGACAATCTCAAGGAAATCGGCAAGGGCACGCAGCGCCAGGACATGCTCGGGCACGTCACCGCGACCTCGACCTATTTCAACGATCACAAATTGCAGGGCATGCTGCACCTCAAGGTGCTGCGCAGCCCGCACAGCCATGCGCGGATCCGGCGCATCGACGTCGCCGAGGCCGAAAAGATGCCCGGCGTCCGCCGCGTCATTCGCGGCGCCGACGTGCCGCGCAATCTCAACACGCTGCTCAGCCTGATCAATTTCGGCATCGACGATGAACCGAGCCTGGCGGTCGACAAGGTGCGCTACAAGGGCGAGCCGATGGTTGCTGTGGTGGCCGACAGCCAGCGCGAGGCGTTCGAGGCGCTGGCCAAAATCCGCGTCGATTACGAGCCGTTGCCGTCAGTGTTCGACGTCGAGGATGCGTTGAAGCCCGGCGCGCCTGTCGTCAACGAGACCTACCCGAAAAACAGCTTCACCTTTTACGACAAGTACGACCACCAGAAACTTCGCTTCGGCGACGTCGCGCGCGGCTTCGCCGAATCCGATCACGTGATCGAACATCGCTACCAGATGTCGCCGATCGAGCATGCGCCGACCGAGACCAATGGATCGATCGCCGCCCCCGACACCAACGGCCGCTATGTGGTCTACACCTCGACCCAGGCGCTGTTCTTTTCGCTCGACACCTGTGCGAAAATCCTCGACGTCCCTTCCAACAAGCTCCATTTCATAGGTGGCACGGTCGGCGGTGGGTTCGGCGGCAAGGTCGACACCATGACCGAGCCGCTGGCGATTCTGGGCGCTATGCTGACCGGCCGGCCGGTGCGCTATGTGTTCGGCCGCGAGGAGGAGATGCAGTTCGGTTCGCCGCGCGGCGCCGAGCGCATCTACGTCAAGGACGGGGTGCGCCGCGACGGCCGGATCATGGCGCGCCAGGTGCGCAGCTATTTCGACAGCGGCGCCTATACCCGGCTTTCCAGCTACGCCGTCATCAAATGCGTCGCGCACATACCTGGCCCCTACACCATTCCCCACGTCCATGCCGACGTCTTCTGCGCCTACACCAATCGCACGCCCTCCACGGCGATGCGCGGCTTCGGCGTCACCGCGCTCGATTTCGCGCTGGAATGCCAGATGGACAGGCTCGCGCATCTCGTCGGCATGGATCCGATGGAGTTCCGGATCCTCAACGCCTATCGCGACGGCGACATGAAGGCGCATCGGCGCATCGCCAAGAACACCGCACTGATCGAATGTGTCCAGGTCGCCGCCGAAAAGGCGAAGTGGAAAATCGGCGAGGAGTTCAAGCGTGCCTCCTCGCTCAAGGACGGCGGCGGCGAACGTGCCCAAATTACCTTGACGCCGCGCGATGCGGCGATCTCGTTCGCGGCCCGGCCGGCGGCGCAACAGCGCACCAGCTACGACCGCGGGACCATCGCGCCGCTCGCACCCGAGCCCGCGCCTCCTCCGCCACCGCCCCAGCCACAGGCCCCCGCGCCCACCCCGGCATCGAGTTCGCACGGCGCCACCCGCTTTTCGTCGGTATTCGGAAGGAGACGCTGATCATGGCCAAGCTTCGCGGCCGAGGCATGTCCTCGATGAATTACCCGATCGGCATGAATCTGGGCGGCGACCCCAGCCAGGCGCTGGTTCATTCGAATCCGAGCGGCAAGTTTACGGTGGCGTTGTCGTCGATCGATCTTGGACAGGGCATGAAATCGGTGACCCGGCAGATTTGCGCCGAAACGCTCGGCGTGCCGGTGGAGGACGTCTATGTCGACACCGCCGATTCCGACACCGGACCGCATTGCATGGGCAGCTTCGCCTCGCGCGGTACCCATCGCGTCGGCAATGCGGTGATCGCCGCGGCCACCGAGGCGCGCGGCGTGATGATGGAGGCGGCGGCCGAAGAGCTGGAAGTCAACGTCGCCGACCTCGAGACCGACGGGCGCGGCAACATTCACGTCAAGGGCGCACCGCATCGCTCGATTTCGACCAAGGACGTCGCCATCGCCGCGCAATTCAAGCAGGGCCGCACCATCTCCGGCCGCGGGATTTTCCTGGTTCCGCTCTCCGCCTGCGATCCGGAAACCGGCGAGATGTCGCCCGCGACCTGCTACGCGCATGCCTGCATGGTCGCCGAAGTCGAGGTCGACGACGAAACCGGCGAAGTCGCCATGATCAAGATGGACAGTGCCTATGAACTCGGCCGCGCGCTCAACCCGCGCATGGTCGAGCAGCAGCTGGTCGGCGGCGCCTGGATGGGCGTCAGTCACGCGCTCTACGAGACGCCGGAGCCGTATTATCCCGACATCAGCCATGGCCCGCGCGATTTCACCGAATATCTGATGCCGGGTCCGGGCGACATCTGCCCGCACGACATCGCAGTGCTGGAGCGCCCGGCGCCCGATGCGCCGTTCGGCGGCAAGGGTCCGGGCGAGATGTGCGCCAATCCGATATTGCCCGCGGTCGCCAACGCGATCTTCAACGCGGTCGGCGTGCGCATCGACGATTTGCCGATCACACCGGAAAAGGTGCTGCGGGCGATCCGCGCGCAAGGTGGCGCCAAACCGCAGGCGAGGCGATAATCGGATGGTCGTGCGCTCCAACATCGTCGGCATCGACAGTCCGGAGGCGCTGGAGCGCGCGCTGCGGTCGGCCTATTACCTCGCCGACTCGGCAATCGCGACCTCGGCCTATCTGGCACTGGCGCTCGGCAAGCCGCTGCTGCTGGAAGGCGCGCCCGGCGTCGGCAAGACCGAAGCCGCCAAGGCAATCGCCGCGGTGCTGGCGCGCAAGCTGATCCGGCTGCAATGCTACGAGGGCATCGACGCCTCGGCGGCACTCTATGAATGGAACTATCCGCGCCAGATGCTGGCGATCCGGCAGGCCGGCGACCAGAGCATCGACATCTACGGCGAGGCCTTCCTGATCGAACGGCCGATGTTGGCGGTCCTGCGCGCGCCGGATTCGACGGTGCTGCTGATCGACGAAATCGATCGCTCCGACCAGGAATTCGAGGCGTTCCTGCTCGAATTCCTGTCCGATTTCCAAATCTCGATTCCCGAGCGGGGCACGCTGCGCGCCGCCGAGCGGCCGGTGGTGATCCTCACCTCCAACCGCACCCGCGACCTGCATGAAGCGCTGCGGCGGCGCTGCGTCTATCACTGGATCGACTATCCCGATGCGGAACGCGAAGCCCGCATCGTGATGCTGCGCGCCTCCGGCGTGGCCGAGGCGACCGCCCGCGCCGTGGTCAAGGCGGTCGGCAAGCTGCGCCGAGAGCCGCTCAGCAAGGCGCCGGGAATCGCCGAAGCGGTCGACTGGGCGGAAGCCGCAACCCTGCTGCATCAGGGCGGCGCGCGCTGGCCCGACGCGTTCAAGCGCGCGATCGGCGTCGCGCTGAAGGACGAGGAAGACCTCGCTTTCATTTCAGGCCGGCTTGACGCGTTGATTGCCGAGTCAGCCGCATGAGCGAATTCGATGCCTTGCCACGCGCGGCGCGGCCTTTTCTCAGTTTTGTCAGTTTGCTGCGCGCCAATGGCTTTGCGATCGCGCCCGAACAGACGACCTCGTTCCTGGCCGCGATTGAGCTCCTGGGCCCGCGCGATCCGGAAGACATCCGCCGCGCCGGGCTTGCGATGCTGGCGCCGCCTCCGGAGCGCCACAACGCCTACAACACGCTGTTTCGCATCCATTTTCTCGGCGAGGACTCGCCCATTCTCGGCGATGCCGAGGATGACGACGACGTCGTCCGCGTGCAGGAGGAGCAGCGCGGCCAAGGAGAACCGCCACCGCCGGAAGGATCCAACGAGTCGGGCGAAGCCGCCACCAGCGTCGAAACCCTGGTCGAGCGCCGTTTCGGTCCCGCCGATCGCGACGAGGCGCTGCGCAAGCTTTCACGCGAGGCGCCGGCGCGGCTGCCGCGGCGGCGCAGCTACCGGCGCATGCGCGGGCGCCGCGGCCCGCTGGTCGATCTGCGGCGAACCTTGCGCGACGCCGCGCGCAACGACGGCGAGGTATTGAAACTGGCGCGGCTGAAGCGTCGCAAGCGGCCGCGAAAAGTTCTGCTGCTGATCGATGTCTCCGGATCGATGAAGAGCCGGACCGAGGACAATCTCCGCCTCGCGCACGCACTGATTCAAGCCGCCCCCAGCGTCGAAGTCTTTACCTTCGGCACAAGGCTGACGAGGGTGACGCGGCCGCTACGTCTCAAGCGGCGCGAACAGGCGCTGGCCACCGCGGCGCGGCTGGTCAGCGACTGGGACGGCGGCACCCGGATTGGCGACGCGCTGCAGGCGTTTCTCGCGGTGCCGCGCTTTGCCGGATACGCACGCGGCGCCGCCGTGCTGATCGTTTCCGACGGGCTCGAGCGCGGCGATCCGTTTGCCATGAGCGACGCGGTCGCGAAACTGTCGCGGCGCGCCTGGCGCCTGAGCTGGCTGACGCCGCTCGCCACCGGCCGCAACTTCAAGCCGCAGACCGAAGCATTGATCGCGATTTCGCGCTTCGTCGACGACATGGCCGATGGCGGCTCGACGCCCGCGATCGTCGACCACGTCCTGGCGCTGGCGCATGGAACAGCCGCATGATCCCCATTGTTGACAGCCATCACCACATCTGGCGCCAGGCTGACCTGCCGTGGCTCACCGGACCGATGCAGCCGCGCATTTTCGGGCCCTATGAGGCGATCCGCCGCGACTATCCGATCGAGGAGTTTCGCGCCGACCTTGCGGATTCCGAGGTGGTCAAATCGGTCTATGTGCAGACCAACTGGCCCCGGGAACGCTACGAGGACGAAGCCATTTGGGTGCAGCGCACCGCCGAAGCGACCGGTTGGCCACATGCCATGGTCGCCTACGCCGACTTTTCGGTCGAAGACGTGCGCCCGCAGCTCGACCGGCTCGCGCGCCACAGCCTCGTGCGGGGCGTCCGGATGCAGCTGCACTGGCACCAAAATCCGCTTTATCGTTTCGCCGCCTGGCCTGATCTACCGCTCGATCCGAAGCTCCAGCGCAATGTGGCGCGTCTTGTCGATTACAACTGGAGTTACGATCTGCAGGTGTTCGCCTCGCAAATGCCTGACGCGGCGAGCCTTGCCGAGGCATGTCCCGACGTCACCTTCGTGCTGCAGCACGCCGGAATGCTGGAAGACCTCTCGCAGGCCGGCCGCTCGGAATGGCGCGCCGGCATGGTGCGGCTGGGGGCCTGTCCCAATGTCGTCTCCAAGCTCTCCGGCCTCGGCACCTTCCTGCACCGCAACGACCCCGCGCATATCGCCGAGATCGTGCGCGAGACCGTCTCGATCTTCGGCGCCGAGCGCTGCCTGTTCGGCTCGAACTTTCCGGTCGAAAAGCTCTGGACGTCCTACGCCGGTCTCGCCGGCGCCCATCGCAAGGCGCTCGAACATCTGTCGCCGCAGCAACAGCGCGCGGTGCTGCACGACACCGCGATGCGCGTCTATCGCATCACCAATTGAGGGGCGAACGCCCGCAACAACAAAGGGGAGGACATCATGGCTCTGGAAATCAAGATTCTCGACTACGGCGATATTGAGCTGGAATCCAGCTTCCTGGTGCTGGGGCGCGACTGCGGCCGCACGCGGCGGGTGCTAACGCTGGGCTTTCT
Source organism: Xanthobacteraceae bacterium (assembly GCA_036511795.1). GTDB lineage: Bacteria > Pseudomonadota > Alphaproteobacteria > Rhizobiales > Xanthobacteraceae > BOG-931. The sequence goes on along the minus strand of DATCBO010000115.1, from coordinate 16,186 downwards.
GATCATCGGGGGCCCCTATCCTGTCGTGGTCGACACCGGCTATCGCTCCAACCAGATCATGGAATCGCTGGGAATGCGCGGGCTCCAGTTCCATGAGAACATGATCGAGAACCAGTTGGCCAAGCACGGCGTGCGGATGGGCGACGTCCGCTTCGTAGCGCACACCCATTTGCATATCGATCACGCCGGCAAGGACGACCTGTTCCCGATGAACACCACCGTCATCATCAATCGCAAGGAGCTGGAATATTCGGTCTCCGGGCTGCAGCATCCGCAATATCCCGCACCCGACATCAAGCATCTGATCGACCGGCTGCACACCAAGAGCGCGCTGCGGCTGTTGGATCTGGAGGTCACCGGGATGGTCGAGCTGTTTCCCGGCGTCTATCTCGAAGCCGCGGGCGCCCACACCGAAGGCTCGATGAACGTCCATGTCCACACCGCCGAAGGTGTCGCGACGATTTGCGGCGACGTGCTCTACGACATCCACGATCAACTGGTCGAGCCGTTCCGACAAACCCAGGACGCCGAGCCGCAGACCACCGGCAATCACGGCTTGTCGAAGCGCGCCGAAAAGGGCGCGATCAAGAAGCTGGTCAACAATGCCCGCTTCCTGCTGCCGGTCCACGACCGACCCTGCAAGGTCGAGGGCGGCGTGGTAACGGGCCGGCTGCAGGATTCGGTCCCCGGCCCGATCGTCCAATCCTATCCCAAGCGCCAATGGTTCCCTGCCTGAGCATAATGAAGGGTTACTGCGATGACGCATGCGGTTTTGAAGCCCGAATTCGAGGCGCTAATCGATCCCTACGCGGCGGTCGGGCAGTTGGGCACCGGCTTCACCTTCACCGAGGGGCCGATCTGGCATCCGACCGAACACTATCTGTTGTTTTCCGACATGCCGGCGGACGTCCGGCGCCGCTGGGACGCCAAGCGCGGCGTCACCGAGGTGCGGAGTCCGTCCAACAAATGCAACGGCATGACCTATGACGCCGATCTCAATCTGATCGTCTGCGAGCACGCCACATCGTCGCTGATCCGCGAGCGACCGGACGGACGGCGCGAGGTGCTGGCTACGCACTTCGAGAAATCGGAGCTGAACAGCCCCAACGACGTCTGCGTGCGCTCCGACGGCTCGATCTATTTCTCCGATCCCTGGTACGGCCGGATGCCTGTCTATGGCGTCGAGCGCCCGCGCCAGCTCGGCTTCCAGGGCGTCTACCGCGTACCGCCGCGCGGCGGTGCGCCGCAATTGCTGGTCGACCGCTATCTGTTCGACCAGCCCAATGGCCTCTGCTTCTCGCCCGACGAGAAGCGTCTTTATATCAACGATACCGTGCAGACGCTGATCCGCGTGTTCGACGTCGCGAATGACGGCAGCTTAAGCAATGGCCGGGTGTTCGCCAGCGGCATCCGCTCCTCGCTGGAAGCCGGCGTGCCGGACGGCATGAAATGCGACGCGCGCGGCAATATCTGGGTCACCGCGCCCGGCGGCGTCTGGGTCTATGCGTCCTCGGGCGACCTGATCGGCAAGGTGCGCGTGCCCGAGATGGTCGCCAATTTGTCCTGGGGCGGCGAGGATTTCCGCACCCTGTTCATGACCTCGACCCATTCGGTCTACACCGCCACCACCAAGGTCGGGCCGCGCAACGAACCCTATATGGTCGCAACCGGCCGGGGCGCGGCCTCACCGTCCGGCGCAGCGGAGCGTTCGCCGTCGTCCTCCGGCCAGGATCTCAGCATCGACCCGGGGCGCTGCGCCATGATCATTCAGGACATGCAAAACGACGTGATCGGTGAAGGTGGCGCCTTTGCCGATTCCGGCTCGCCGGCTCATGCGCGCTCGCAGCGCGTGGTCGAGAACATCCGCCGCGTTGCTGACGCCGCCCGTGCCCGCGGCGTGATGATCATCCACGTCTGGTTCATCGTCGAGCCTGGCGCGCCGGGCATGACGCTCAACGCGCCGCTGTTCGAGGGACTGGTCGACAGCAACGCGATGACGCGCGGCGGCTGGGGCGCCGCACCGGTCGCCGGCCTCGAGCCGCGGCCCGGCGACCTGATCGTCGAGAAGATGCGGATGAGCGCCTGGGAAGGCACAAGGCTGGAGACACTGCTCAAGAGCGGCAAGCGCGACATGATCATCAATACCGGTGCCTGGACCAATATGTCGGTCGAGCACACCGCGCGCACCGGCGCCGACAAAGGCTATTTCATGGTGGTGCCGGAGGATTGCTGCTCGACCATGAATCCGGAGTGGCACAACGCCTCGATCAATTTCGCGCTGCAGAACGTCTCAGTCGTCACCAACGCAGACACAGTTATCGCGGCGCTCGGCTAAGGCAGGGCGGCAACTCGGGAGGACGGGCGCTTGCCTAAACTCTTTCATCTGCGGGCTTCGCCGCGCCGCGATTCCGCCTCCGCCGCGGGCGCGGACCTGTTCGTCGATCGCTTCAACCGGACCCATCCCGGCTGGGACGTCGACACGCTGGACCTGTGGCGCGAAACCCTGCCGGATTTCGAAGGCGCCGCGCTGGAAGCGAAATACGCCCGCCAGACCGGCCGGCCGTTCGACGATCCCCAGCGCAACGCCTTCGCGGTGATCGAACGCATGGTGGTGCGCCTTGCGATCGCCGATCGCGTGCTGATCTCGACCCCGATGTGGAATTTCGGGATCCCCTACAAGCTGAAGCACTATATCGACCTGATCGTGCAGCCGGGCCTGACCTTCAGCTTCGACCCCAACAGCGGCTATCGCCCGCTGCTCAGGAACCGGCCGACCCTGGTGATCCTGGCGAGCGGCGGCGATTTCGTCACCGGCATGAACGGTGGCCGGACCGATCTCGCGACACCCTATTTGCGCGACGTGCTGCGTTTCATCGGACTGCGCGACCAGCGTTTCGTCGCGATCGGGCCGACCGTCGGTCCGGTCGCGCCGGCGCAGACGGCGCGCGAGGCGGCGCATCGGAGACTTGCAGAGATTGCGTCCGGCTTTTGAACGGCGCGAAGCTTGACTGGCAGGGGTGAGAGACAAGGAATCAGACTGAAATCAATATTTCCATACGAATATAGCGAATAGACCGTGCACAGCCGTGCGCTCGCCAGAGACGCCTCCACGGCGGATGCGGTGGCGATGCCAAAACAAGGGAGATGAGCGTGGATGATTTCGAGGCCAAGGGGCACGCCCGGCAATTGCGCGGCTGGGCGCTCAGCCCGGAGGAACCAGGCTCACTGAAGCTGGTGCTGCAATGCGAACCGGACTCGGACACCGCAGGCGACCGCGAAGCGCTGGTGCAATTGCTGCTGCCGCCGGAAGCGGCGCTTTATCTTGCCGACGAGTTGAATCGGCAGGCGCACCGCACCCTGGGCGAGCAGACCCCCAAGCATCCGTCAGCCGACGCATCCGGCAGCAGCGGCGGCGAGCCACCCTCGAATTGAAATCGCCAGCTTTCTTCAATTCATCGGCCGGCAACGACCGCGTTGCGCCACAAGCGGTCAGTCGCTAGAGAACTTCGAAAGCTATTCTGTTAGCTCAACTTCCTGCGGTCATCCTTGCGATCCCGGCTCTGTTACTCGTTCGGAAATGCAAACTCCTGATGGTCACTCTGCTTAGGCTGTCAGATGGGAGACCTCAGCGCTGTTCCGATCAACAAAGGCTCGCGTCCGCTCGCTTGCGATCTATGCTGGCGACGCCCAGGAGAAGCCGGCCACTATGAAATGGGGGAAGACCGGCTGCGCCCAGAATGAGCTGTAGCCGAATCGGCTTTCGGCTACGACCAGCAAGACGTTCTCCTCCCCGCCCAAAGGACCGACGGCCTGCAATCCTACTGGAAGTCCCTGCGCAGTGAAACCGATCGGAACCGAAGCGGCCGGTTGACCCGTCAACTTGCAGCGAAATGTATAGGGGCACCATCGCCATCGTCACTAGCGTTATGGTGAAGGCGGGAACGTCTCGACGCTGAAGTTGCCGGGCTGGCTAAACTCAAACCGGTTGACGTCGAAATTCTTCGGGAACTGGTTGTCCCTGCGCGGCGGGATCGGCAGGTTATAGCCGATCTTGAGCTGGCTCAACAGCGTGGCGCGAAGTTGCACCGATGCCGCGAGGCCCGCGGTCACGCACGTGCCCGCGATATTCTCCAGGCCTTTGGCGCAAGCAACTTGGGCCTGAGCCGGGGTGACGCAAACCGCAGCGGCGATCGCGAGAGCCGACAGCGGGATATTGAAATATTTGCTCATGCTATCCTCTCAGAAATTCACAGTGGCGCCGCCGGCGACGACCCAGGCATCGCCGGACAGGAACGGGACGACAGGGAAGAAAGCCGGCGGTCCCGGAGTTATATCTTCCCGGATCCAGACCCGCTCGAGCTTGCCGTTGATATTGATCTTGTTGGTGACGTTGTAGCTGGCCGCGGCGCCGACCGAGTAACGCGTTTTCGCCGGCACGAAGCTGAACGTGGTCGGATCGTAGCCATCGTGGTCACGATACAGATAGCTGCCGGTCGGGCCAATGGTGAAGCCGTTGGCGAAGCGATAGTTCAGGCCGGTATCGATCCGGTACAGATTGCTGTTGGAATTGAACGGTTCGTTGATGAGCGCGAGACCGTTATTGTCCAGCACGTCATTCTTCTCGGTGTGGGTCCAGAAGCCGTTGGCGTATACCGACCACATGGCATCGAAAGCATACGAACCGCTGCCGGAAATCGTGGTGCGCGGGCCCACCCGGTAACGGTTGTAGTCCTGCAGACCGAACTGGCTGGATTGAGAAATCTGGTCGGACGAATACGAAGCCGAGCCCTGCAGCGAGAGCGGACCCTGCGAGTAGCCGAGCGCCGCCGTTGCGGTGGCTTCATCGCCATTCTTGACGCTCACCGTATCGGTGACCAGGCCGGTGAACGGGTTCTGCGATTCCTTGGCGTAGGGGTTACGCTGGGTATAACCGCCCGACAGCGTCAGGATCAGCGACTGTGAAAGCGGAATGTTGACGCCGGCGGTCGGGCCGAAATTCCAGCCTTCGCCGTAGCTGCCCTGATCGACGAGATCGCCGTCCATGCGGGCAAAGCGCGCCGAGTTATAGAGTGCGGACTTGCCCGTCGGTGCGTTGATCAGCATCGAGAAGTACGGTTGGAAACCGGTCAGACCGTTATAGGTGACGGTGCCGGACAATTGCGTATCAACGGGCGTATCGACCGAACCGCGTTCGCCTGATGTCGTCTGCGAGGACGACACGAAGCCGCCGCGCACGACGAAATCGAACTTCCAGTTCGGGCTGGTCGATCCCGACAGCGACAGCGACATTGGCGCGTAGACCTGCGTGCCGTGTCCGGTGCCGGCCAGTGTCGGCACCGAGGCCGGGAAACCGCGGGTGTTGTCCCAGCTGAAATACCGGACTTCGCTGTTGTAGCTGATGTTCCACGCCTGATCGATCGACTGGATCGTCGCCGCCTTCACCGCCATGTCCGCCGCGAATGCGGGGATGGTGCCTACACCGCATGCGCCCGCAACAACGGCACCGAGAATTAACTTGTTTGAACGCACAGCCATGCCCCGCTTTTTTCTTGAGAATTCGAAACGCGTACTTTCACGCCCTCCCGCCAGAGTGAACCGACGCCTACTCAGTGACATGTCATCCCCATCATCTTTCCGTTCACCATGTTCGGCGTGCAGCTCTGCGGTTTCATCGCGGAAGGCGCCGGCGGCTTGTTGGCTGCCATAGCCGGAGGTTGCGGCGGCTTCGGCGCGGTGGCCACGGGAGGCGCAACGCGAGTGACAGGTGCCACAACGACCTTTGGCTGCTTGTGCTCGACATGCGAAACGATCGGAGCCGGCGTAGGCTTCGCCAGGACAACTGGCTCATGACGCATTTTCTGAGTCGGCGATTGCTTTCCCGGAGTTACCGTCGGGGTCGTCGTTGCGACGGCCGCTTTCGGCGCTTCCGGCTTGATCGCACCGTGCTCGGGCCCATGAAGTTGCGGCTGGATGACTGTCGGGGTCGCGAGCTTCGCGGCAGACGTTGAAGCCAATGATGCGGGAGAAGTTGCAGCAAGCGGCTTGCGGTCCGAAGACGGAGCCAAAGCTTGCTTTGCAACGCGTGCCGCACCGCCAGCAACGGGCGCCGTCGTCGCAAGGGGCTTGCTTTCCGCGGGGCTATTCGTTGTGGGCGGAGTAGTCACCGCAACCTTGCCTTCTGCGGGGGCATTCAACACCGGCTTCGGCCCAGCATCGCCTGTCGCGGGCTTTTGTGCCGCGACCGAATTGGCGATCTTGGTCAGGCCGATCTGCTTCTCTGCCTTCGGATGCTTCGCCGCGAGGGCCGCGAGACCGCTCTTGAGCTGCGCCGCTTCGTCGGGGGTCAGCCCCTTGGTCGCGGCACGATCGACGAGCGTCGACAGCGTGCTCAAATTCTTTTCTTCTGTCTTGGTGAGATTGCCGGGCACGGTGCGCAGCGCTTGCTGAACGGCCTTGCGCTGAGCTGCCGTGATTTTTGTCGGTGCCTGGGTCTCGGTCGTCTTCGCGGCTGGCGAGGTCGCCGCAGCACCGCTCGCGGCGCCGGGCGAAGTTGTAGCACTCGTCGTGGCCGCACCCGTTGCCGACGACGCCGGATTGGTTGCCGCTACTACGATCTGCGACGTGCTCGCAGCAGTCGGATTCGTTGTCGTTGCCGGATTGGCCGTGGTTGTGGCCGCAGCGGTGGTTGTGGCGGTCGTCGTTGTCGCTGGCGGAGGCATGGTCTTCGCCACGGCAATTTGCGCCTGAAGATTGACGATGTCCTTGCCGAGGCCGTCAGCCGTGGCCTTGTCGCCCTTCGCCAAGGCAGCCTGTTGCGCCGCCTGCATCGCCGTAATGACTGACGACCCCGACCCCAGCAGCATCTGCACCACCGCTGGCGTCATTTCCGACTTGTCCACCACCGCCGCCACGGGCGCCGTGGTGGTGGCGGGAGCCGTCGTCACGCTGGCCGCCGGCGAGGTCGTTGCCGGATTCGCAGCCTGCGTTGCCGTCGGGTTTGCCGCTGTGGCGGTCGGCGACGTGCTGGCGACCTGGGTGGCCGTCGTCGTCGCCGGATTGCTCGCGGTTTCCGTCGACAACGACTTGATCGAGTAGGTCGACGCGGTCTTGGTGAGGGTATTGAGCATTGCCGTTACGTCGGCGCCGCTGCCGGATGTAGTGGTCGTCGCCGCAGTCGTTGTCGTCGCCGCACTGGACTTCAGCTGCTGTACGGCGTTGAGCGCCGCCTGGACCTGCGCACTGGTCAATTGCACGGCTGCGCCCGACTGGGTCGCGGCGGTCGTGACCAGGTTGGTGATCGCCTTCGCTACCAGCGCCGGATCGCTGTTCACGGCAGCTCCTGCCGCCGCAACGATCGTCGGATTGACCTTGAGGATGTTGGCCATGTCCTGTTGCTTGACCGCAATCAGATCGGCCTGGGTCTTGATATCGCTCGCGCTGGCGCCGTTAGCGATCAGCCGCACCCGGGCCGTGTCGGCGGCGGTCTGATCGGCCTTATCCTGGGCCAGCGCCTGTACAACCATGGCTGCGTTGATGGTGGCGAGTTGCGTCGGATCCGACGGACGGTCGCTGCCGTAGGCCTTGGTCAGGCCATCGACCACCGATTTGGCGGTCGCGAGGTCGGCGCTGGCGGTGTTGACCGCGATCGCCTTGGCCGCATAGTCGTTCGAGACCATGGCGTTCTGGTAGGTGAGATTGGTCTGCGCTTTTGCGATCAGATCGTTCTGGCCCTTGATGTCGTAGGCGCTGGCGCCGTTCTTCGACATCGTCACCAGATCGGACTGCGCCTTGGCCAGGTTGGCCTTGGCGGTTACGACCGCGGAAGCCGCCATCGCCTCGTTGACCTTGAGTTGGTCGGCGGTGTTGGTCGGGTTGCTGCCGAGGGTTTTCGTCAGTGCAAGCACCGCTGTATTGGCGTCCGAAGCCGCCTTCGCGGCCGTGGCTGCCGTCGCGGCGGCGGCGTTGGCGGTATCGATCTGAAGCTGCGAGGGCTGCGCCTTCGCGACCGCCGCGTTGGCCGAGGCATTGCCGGCATCGACGCTGGTCTTGGCGCTTGCCACGCTGTCGGTCATCAGCTTCTGAACCGCGGTGACATCGCCCGGCGCAACCAGCGTTGACTTCCCCGCCATGACAGCGCCGGCCGCGAGCACCGCCTTGTTGTCGGCGTCGATCTTGGCCTGCATCTGGCCAATGATGGCGACGTCGTTGGTCGCCTTTGCGTTCTGCAACACCAGGCCGTCGCGTTTCACGAGGTCGCTGGCAGCGACCAAGTCGGCCGCGGCTTTCTGGGTATCCGCCATCGCCTTCTGTGCGGCGAGCTGCGCAGGCGTGGGACCGGTCACCGACTGAATCAACGCCGCGACTTTCACGCCCTTATCCGCGCCGCCGACATCCGAGAGGCTGCGTTGCGAGAGGCCGGCCGCCGAGACCAGGCCAGCGCCGTGCTCCGAGATCAGGCTGCTGACCGCAGCGAGATTGCCGCCGCCGGCCGCGACGAGTCCCAAGCCGTTGTCGGAAATGACATTGCCGCCGCCTGCGGCGACGAGGTTACCACCTCCCGCGGCCACGAGATTACCGCCTCCGGCCGCAACGAGATTGCCTCCGCCCGCGGCGACAAGATTACCCCCGCCGGCGGCAACGAGATTTCCGCCACCTGCGGCGACAAGGTTGCCACCGCCGGCCGCGACAAGCGGACTGCCGCCGTTCGAGATGAGGTTGCCGCCACCCGCCGCGACGAGCGACGCAGCCGCACCGGTAAGAGTAAAATTGCCGCCACCTGCAGCCACGAGATTACCGCCGCCAGCAGCAACAAGATTACCACCGCCCGCCGCAACAAGGTTGCCGCCGCCGGCGGCAACAAGGCCAGAGCCATTGTCGGCGATGGCATTGCCACCACCTGCCGCTACAAGATTGCCGCCACCAGCCGCTACAAGGTTGCCGCCACCAGCCGCGACGAGATTACCTCCTCCAGCCGACACGAGATTTCCACCGCCGGCCGCAACCAGCTTGCTGAGCGCCATGGCTTGCGTATCGGTAATCTTGCCGGCGTCGTAGAATCCCGCGATCATGTTCTGCTGAACGACTTGCGAAGCGGCGCGCAGACCGCTGCCGCCGTCCGAAACGAGGGCCGCGGCGATCTGGGCTTTCGCTTGGCTCGCGCCAATGAGAGACAACGCGTTGGCCGCGACGATACCGCCGCCATCTTGCGTGATGATATTTCCGCCACCGGCGGCGACGAGGTTACCCCCACCGGCGGCAACAAGGTTACCTCCGCCTGCGGCAACCAGATTGCCGCCACCAGCCGCAACCAGCTTGAGCGCCTGCGCGGCCTGACCCGCCGTGATAATACCGGTAATCGCAAGATCGTTGATTTTGGTTGCGGCAGAGTTCAGTTCGTCCATCGTCGGCGCCGTGGCGGCCTTTGAAGTAGACGGAGCAGTAGTCAGGGTCGCGGTCGGCTTGTCGGGCTGGCCAATGTGGGTCACGGCGTAAACGGCGCGCGACGTCTGACATTGGAAGAAATTCATGCCCGCGCAGCCGTCATCCACTGCCATTGCTGCGGTCGATCCCGTCAGCACAACGAACGGAATGGCAAGCACAGAAACCGTGGTCAGAAGCAAATGTCGTTTCATAATTATGAGCCCCTCGATGCAATACGCGATACAGGTCTTATTCAAATCGCTTCAAATTGGGTCGTGCAGCCATTCCTTCTCTCTTCGTCTAGAGCATTCGAAATCGGCTGTTGTGGACGGGTTGTGAACGCGGAAAATATTGTGGGTACAACTGCCTAAAGTTCCCGATTGGAACGCAGCGCTCGATCATCCAACGAGAGTTCTCGTCTTCAAGTCGCCGAGCTTGCTGAAAGGATGACGAGCAAAAGATGCGGAAGTTTTCCGCCGCGCCCTTCGTTTCTGCGATCGAAAGCGGCAAGCCGAGCGGCCCAAGTCTGCGCGCTCTTCGAGTTCCCTTGTGAACAGGTTGTCAACGGCCGCAAGAATCTCTGCTTCTCGCGCGAATATTTATTGTCCTTTACGGGGTTGATCCCGGTACGCTAGGCTGCTGCCCGGGGATGGGATGATCAGAGTAATTGTCGTCGAGGACGAGACGCTCACGCGGCGCGCGATCGCGCTGGGATTGCGGGAACAGAACTTCGAGGTTCTGGAAGCGGCGGACGCCCTTGTCTGCAAGGCTTTGCTGCGACAGCAACGCGTCGAAGCCATCGTTCTTGACGTCGGCCTGCCCAGGCTCAACGGCTTGGCCCTGATCAAGGAACTGAGGGCGCAGGCCGACCTTGCGATCCTGATCGTGACGCGGCGAGGTGCTCCCGAAGCCCGGATCGAGGCCCTCGATCTCGGCGCGGACGATTATCTCGTCAAGCCGGTGCATCACGGCGAACTGGCCGCGCGAATTCGCAGCGTGATGCGGCGCTGCTCCCCGATGCGGGGCAAACGCAAGCGTCTCGGGCGCTGGCTGATCGACCTCGAAGCGCGCAGCGCAGTCTCGGGCGAACAGGCTGCTCCGTTGACGCGCGGCGAATTCGAAATCATGGCGTGCCTGATCGAGGCCAATCCAAAGATCGTCAGCCGCGAAGGATTGCTCTCCGCGATCAGCCGGCGGCCGATGGATTCGGATCTGCGCTCCGTGGATACGCTGGTAAGCCGGCTCCGCCGCAAGCTCGGCGACGACACCGAAGAACCGAGCCTGATCGTTACCGCGCCGGGGTTCGGCTATCGGCTTGGTATGGCGGTCGAGGAGGCCTGATTTGAATCTGGTCGGACGCGGACTGGAGCAATGGCAACTGTCGACCGCGCTCGCCGACCCCGACACCGGCCTGGTGGTCGTGCGTGGCCGATCCGGCGCGGGAAAAACCTTCCTGGTCGAAGCCGTCCTTTCCGAACTTTCGGAGCAAGGCACGATCATCGGCCGCGGCAAGTATGCGGCGGGCGATGCCACCAGCGGATTTGCCCCGATCCTGCTGGCACTGTCGCAAGCGGTCAGCCAGGCGCTCGATTTGCTTTACGATCCGGCATCCGGCGCTGAATCGCTTCTCAAGGTGATCGGAAACCAGTTGCCGCTGCTTGAAGGCGCCGGCTTCGAGCCGATCGATGTGCTATCGTCGCCGCAACGGCTTCCTTCCCTGCCGCTCCACGGCGGCGAAGGTAAGGCGCGTATTGTCGACGCCATTTCGCGGGTCATCCGCTGGCTCTACGGATTTGGCACGCCCGTCGTCCTCTTCATCGACGACTGGCAGCGCGCCCCGCAAGATGCGCATCTGCTGGTTACCCTCGTCACTCGCGATCAAGCGCTGCGGCTTTGCCGGGTGATCCTCGCCGAGCGAAGCGGCGAAACCGGGTTGGCGGACATCAAGCGTGCGCATGTCGAACTCATCGAGCTCGGCCCGCTCGATCCGGAAGACCAGGTTGCGCTGCTGGGAGACGCGGTCGGCGATCATGCGGCCGGCACCGTCATCGACGCCTGGCTGGCCGGGAACAATACCGGGCTGCCGTTCGATTTGAAGGAAACCGCGCGAGCACTTCTCGACCGGTCGGCGATTGCGAAGAGAGACGGAACCTGGATTGTCGATAGTGCGGCTGCGGCCAGCATCGACCGGCATGACGTCACCGACACTATCGTCACGCGCGCGCGCGCATTGCCGCGTGATATCCTCGAAATCGGCGCCGCTTTCGCCCTCTGGGGAGATCGCGTGCCACTGGTTCGTGTTGCCGAAGCGCTCGACCGTCCGCTTGATGAGATCGAGCAGGCGGCGCGACAGTTGCAGCGTCGGGGTATCGTCAATGTTACCGGCGCCGAACTCAGCTTTGCCCATGACCGCTTGCGCATAAGCCTGCTCGAAGCGCTGAGCCCCGCCGTGAAAATCCCGATCGCTGCCGTCATGGCCGAGCGGCTGCGCGTTCTTCACGGCAATTCTGCATTGGTAAATCCGGCGTTGCGATTTCGCATTGCCGCCGGCCTGCAGGACGCTGCGCCCGGCCTTTGGCGGGATCTGTTCGCAAGAGAAGCGTCGCTGGCGCGCAACGCAGCCGACAAGACCACCGCCAATTCCTTTGCCGAGGCCGCCGCATGGACATTGCGCCCGCGTGAGAGGGGCCGCGATCGAGAGGCCGACTCGCTCGTCATTCGTGAAGCGACGCTGGCAGCCGCCGCGCGACGCGATTCGGCCGTGATGCGCACCCGCGCCGAGGAGATGATCGCGCTTGCCGAGACGGACGAGCAGATCGCCGACGCATATCAAAGCGCCATGACCGCAGCTTCAATGGCGGGCGAACCGAACGTGGCATGGGCATTCGGAGTTGCCGGCCTTCGTCGTTTTGGTCTCCGCCTGCCGCCCAAGGCGCGAAAAATCCACCTGCTTGTGGCGGTTGCGCGATGGCATTTGAGCCGATGGCTTCCTCGTCGCGCGTTTCCGCCAGGCCATACCGCCGAAACGATCCCACCGATGCGCCGGGTGCTGAATTTTGCGGCGATCCTTGCCTATGCGCGTGATCCGGTACTGATGATGCTGTGCACGCTGCACTCCTCCACCATCGCGCGCCGTTATGGCTATCAATCGCCGAACTACCAGAGCGTCGATGCCGTCCTCTACGGCGAATTCGGGAATTTTCGCAGGGCGGCCGAACTGGGATTGGCGGTCGCGAACAGCACGATCTCCCCGGCGACCTTCGGTCGCGGCGCTACGATGTACCGCGCTTATTACCTTGGGCTGATCTGGTCGCTCCCACTCGTCACCCTGCGCAACCATATCGCTGATATTTTCGACGTCGCGATTTCCGAAGGCGACGTCGTCTACGCCCAGCAGGCGGTGCGGAACTACACGCGGCTGGCATGGCGCAGCGAACCGACGCTCGACGGCTTCAGGGAAATCCTCAAGGATGCGGTCGAACGGGCGGAGCAACTGGGGGATGCACTCGGTCTTCAGGGCCTGCGCGCATTCGTCGAGACGATAAAAACATTCAAGAATCCCCAAGGCTTCGCGCACGTGGTGGATGAGCCGTGGACGCGGCTGGGCTTCATTGCCGGCATGGGCCCGCCGATCATCCTGCTGGAGATCATGGCGATGCGCGGCGACTGGGCCGGCGTTCTCGCGCTGGCCAAAAAGCACGATGCCGGCCGCCCGATGGTCAACCCGCATCCGGGCGGGGCGGTCTGGCGGTTTCACGAAAACCTCGCCCGGTTGAAGCACGGTCTTCCCCTGCGCCGCGGCGATATCGGTTACATCCGCCGCGTCGCCGCGCTCAACCCGGCAGATCACCAGCACAAGCTGCTGATCCTGAAGGCGGAGCAATTGCGCCAGAAGGGCACCGCGGAACGCTGCCTGATCGCTTACGCCAACGCGTTCGAAATCGCCTCGTCGAGTTCGTCGCGCCTTGAAGCCGGGGTCGCGGCGGAATGCGCGGCGGCCGCGGCGCGCAGCTTTGGCAGAAACGATGTCGCCGCCCGTTATGACGCGCTCGCAAAAGGTATCTGGAATGCATGGGGTGCCTTCGCCAAGACCGGCGCAAAACCAATGGCAGAAATCCGGCCTGAGGTTGCGCCGCAAGTAGCCGAGGCCGAGTTGAAAGCAGCCATGGCCCACCGATCGGAGCGCGCCAAATCCCGCTTTCTCGCCGAAGTCGGCCACGAACTGCGCACGCCGCTGCAGGGCATGCAAGGCCTGCTCGACCTGGCGGCCGAGGCTCCTTCGGAAATCAGCATGAGCGAACTCCGCGAGGTGTTCGGCAGTCTCAAGACCGTGGTCGATGATTTGACCGATCTGGCGGCTCTGGGCGGCGGGGCGCCACTCAATCTGAAGCCGTTCGATATCGCCGCGCTGATTGAATCAGAGTCGCAACTCGCGGCGGTCGCAGCGCGGCGTAAGAACATCGCGCTTTCCGTCGATCTGCATCCACCGTCGGTCACAGTCAGGATAGATGGTCACCGCGTCCGTCAAGTCATACGGAATTTGCTGTCGAACGCCGTCAAGTACACCGATCGCGGGCAGATCGATGTTCGCATGACGTGTCGGCCGGATACCAAGAATGAAACGATCGGCATTTCGATCTTCGTGGAAGATACCGGCAGCGGGCTGACCGACACGCAACTATTGCGCCTGTTCGAACCCTTCGAACGAGGCGAACGCGACGAGGTCGACGGACTAGGCCTTGGGCTGGCATTGGCACGACGGATCGCAGAGCGAATGGGCGGAACGCTCAATGCCGAGAACAGGTTGGCGCAGGGTTCTGTCTTTACATTTTCCTTCGATGCTGAAGCGGAAACGATTTCGCCTGCGCCCGAACTGCCGATCACGCCGCTCAACATTCTGCTGGTCGAAGACGTTTCACTTAATCGCCGCCTGATCGCCACGATCCTGCGCCGGGACCTCCACGTCGTCAGCGAGGCCGAGGATGGCAGCACGGCTCTCGAGCTTTACCGCGCCGGCCAATTTGATCTCGTGCTGCTCGACGTCGGCCTTCCTGATATGGATGGTTTTCAGGTTCTGGACGCCATGGGACGGTCGGATCGCGGCGGCCCACCCCAATTCATCATCCTGACGGCTTCAACTGCGTTCGCGACAATTAAGCGTGCGAAAGCCATGGGCGCGGCGCACGTGCTTCACAAGCCGGTGTCGAGCGAAGAACTTCGCGCCACGATTCAAGCGTTTTCGTTGCATTCTCTTCAGCAACCTCATGACTCAGCTGGTTTCGAAGAAGAGTTGCAGAACCTTACGCGTCAAGCGGGCATAGAAATTGTGATGCGCGGCCGAGCAATTTTGGAAAGCAAGCTTACCGAAGACTTGGTTAGTGACATCCATCGGCTCGCCGGGTTAGCCGCTCAGTTTAACGCGCCGGAAGTAGCGTCCGCTGCGGATCTTCTGGAAGCCGAATTGTTGGTCGGCATCAGGAAACCAGCCACCCTTCAACGATTCGAACGTGCGTTGACCAAATTCTCGGTAACGGTGACCGAACTCCAAGCGAGTTTTGCAAGCACGGACATATGTCCTCTGGTCCACTTTAAAATATGTGAATAACGAACTGTGGCGCTGGCAGTTCCGCCGAAACAAGGTTCTGCCACTTCGCACGAACGGCGGCTTTGCGCCAAAGGCGGCCCCTCGCAACTCCGAATCGGCACCGCACCAGAAACAACGCTGAGCCTTGCGGCGACTTTTTTGAGATGAAGCCTGAAACCAAGAGTATCCGGCCGTACTGATCGCACGATTGCATTCGGGGCCTGAGCCACAATTGTACAATTGTGGGGGCATCAATTCCTGCATGATCGCGCCCCGCGCAAGCGCCGAGGCCCAACAGCGGGCTGTCGGGCACGAAATAGTCCGAAATCGTAGGTTGGCGCACAAAATCGTGCAAATGGCGGAGAGGGAGGGATTGCCGCGCCGTTCACAGAAACCCAATAAAATCAGGCATTTCTTGCAAGCCCGAGGAAGCCGTGTGTACCAGTCTTGTGTCCCAAAGTCGACCAGATTTTAGCTAGCTATCCTTGACGTCGTCCCATATCCGGCCCGTCTTAAGGGGGTCTATCTGGTCGGCCTGAACCAGCGCCCATTGTCGCCAGCGTTCTATCCGTTCCGCGTCAATTTCCTGGGCAGATTCCTCGGTGACGGAGGCGACCAGTCGCCTTATGGACTGCGCCCTGCGGAGATCTTCAGCACTATCGGTGAGACGCTTCAGTCTCTCGGCCTCAAGCCGGATCAGGCGCTCGCGTTCGGCTTTTTCTTCGTCGAGCCGTCTCTTGATTTCAGCTTGCCTCATCTCCTCTCGTCGCCGTACCGAGTCCTCGTAGACCCAGACAAGATGCTCGCGGTACTGCATCTCTCCGGCCACAATGATTTCGACCGCGATGGCACTTAGTTGTTGTTCAAGCGACCGTTCGTCGGAATCCGTCCATGCGATGCGTTCAGTACTCGAATGGCTCGCTTTAGCGATGCTGAATTTGAGATGCTCGACTTCTGTAGCCTGCGTGCTCCGCCGCCGCACCGGAGCACGATCAAGCATGATCTGCACGGTCTGCTGTCCCACTCCAATATAGATCGTCCGAACCTCCCGCCCTTGGACCGTGACCGAGCAATCAAGTCGGCTCAATCCATAAAATAGGCCTTGCAAGATGCGCAGGCGTCGTTTCTCCAACGGGCCAGCAAATATGGATGTGTGCCATGACGACTCTGCGGCTCGTCGTG
>DATCBO010000114.1:0-27795 GCA_036511795.1 Xanthobacteraceae bacterium | reverse complement strand
TTCCTGAGGAAGCGGTTGAATAGGGAGGCGGCCGACGCTTGTCAATGTGGGACGCCGAACGCGGTCTTGCCAGCCAAAGGGAGCCCATAGTGGGCGCAAAAACTGCCACGCTACGGCTGATTTCGGGGGTCGGCGCCAAGGGCCCGGCCTGCTTCGTGCTGGAGATCGGCGGCAAGCGCATCATGCTCGATCTCGGCGAAGGTCCGCCGACCGGGCTTTTACCCGATGTCAGGGGGCTAGGGCCAGTCGATGCGCTCGTCCTCAGCCACGGCCATAAGGACCACGTCGGCGGCCTGACCATGCTGCAAAGCCTCGGGAACCCGCCGGTCTATGCCACCGCCACCGTCGCCCGCGATTTGCCGAAAGGCCTCGACGTGTGCCCGTTGCCGGCCGGCGGTACGGGCGAAGTTTTGGGCATCGAAGTCTCGACCGGACGCAACGGCCATGCGCCGGGCGGTATCTGGCTGCACTTCGCCGTCGCTGGCGGCCTGCTTTACACCGGCGACTGGTCGGTGGAATCGATTCTCTACGCCTACGATCCAGCCACCAAACCGGCCGCGGTCGCATTGGTCGATTGTTCCTACGGCGCCGCCTATCAGAAAACGCTAGGCGATTGCTGGAAGGCGCTGGCGCCACTCGCCGAACGCGGGCCGCTCTTGCTGCCGGTGCCGGCCAACGGCCGCGGCCCGGAACTCGCACTGCAGGTTCTGCGCTACGGACGCACCGATATTTTTGTCGACGCCGCCATGGCGCAGGCGCTGCGGCACCTCGTCAGCACCGATGAAGCGTCGCTGCGCGCCGACGCCGGCGACGACATCAGGGCGATCGCCGTCGCCGCAAAGCCAATCGAGGAGTCGCGCGGCATCATGCTGGCGGGGTCCGCCGACGGCACCTCCGGCGCCACCAAACAATTGCTCGAAGACTGGGCACACACGTCGGAGCCTGCCATCGTGTTCACCGGCTACCGCGCACCCGACACGCCAGCCGACCGCCTGATCAAAAGCGGCCGCGCGCAATTCCTGCGCTGGAACGTGCACCCGCGGCTGCCGGACGTGATCGCGCTCGTCGAAGCTGTGCGGCCGCAGACGGTGATTCCGGCGTTCTGCGACCGCACGCAGCTTCCCGGATTGGCGCAAGCGCTGGCATTCACGAACGTGACGATGGATGCCGTGGTGCAGTTCTAGAGCCGGTACTTATTTCAGCTCGATATCCGCTTCGCTCGGAGACGATCGAGACGCGCCGCTTAAGCCTTTGTTTTTTAGCGGCCGGTTCGAACTGTGGGATTTCTCACAATCGGCCGCAGGACTCTTTGTCAAGGTGGCGACATCGACGGCGTGGAAGTCAAAAGCTGCGGGACGGGCTCGCGGCGGCTCCCGATCAAGCGTCGTATCAACCAACAAGGAGATCGTGTCATGAAATTGGCAATCAACGTTGCTGCAGCCGCTCTGGTGTTACTCGCCTGCGCTCCGGCCTTCGCGCATGGCGGCGGAATGGGGCACATGGGTGGAAACATGGGCGCCGGCGATGGCAAGGTGATCCAGCGGACGGTGATCGGCGATCATCACGGCGACCACCACATGCACCGGCGTTACACCAAGACCAACATTCGCCTGAAGACCGTCAAAATCAGCAAAACCGTTCGCATCGAACAGGAGATCCAGCGGCTCAAGCTCAAGCTCGTCAAGCTGACGGTTGAGGGCCGCGGCAACAGCTTCGAGGCGCGCCGGCTGCTGTACCGGTTCACGACCCTTACCAAGATGATCAACAGCTGAGCGGAACCGATCCGGCGCTTTTCTTGTCACAGACCCGGCCCCTTGGGCCGGGTCCTTTCGCACTGAACCAAGTCTTTTTGCTTTGAGGTAGCTGCGGTATCCGCGCAGAGTACTGTCTGGCCGTCCGGCTTTGTCTACGAAAGCGCACGACAATCTGTATGAATGCGACGAATGGTCAGTGTTTCCATCAAATATGTCGTAAGCTGCCAGACGGGCATGCCCGCGCCGGTTACAGCTTCAAGAGCTTCTTCGCATTCTCGTAATAGACCTTGTTCTTGTCTTCCGCCGACAGGCCCATTTTCTCGATCAGCTCGACGCCTTCTTTTTTCAGCACGAACAGCGGCGGCGAATCGGTGCCGAACACGAAATGATCGGCACCGACCGATTCGAACGCGCAGCGTGCGCCCGGCACCCAGTAGGATGTCGACTCCAGATAGAGCATTTTCAGATAATGGCTCGGCTGGTGCTTGATCAGCATCGGCTCGTAGGTACCGAGGAAGAAGCACTCGTCCTGCAGCCGGTAGGCATAGTCCATGCGCCCGATCATCTCGCAGATGCCGCCGCCGAGATGCGTCGCCATCACCTTGAGCTTCGGCAGTTTTTCGAACACGCCGCGCACGATCATGCGCGCCACCGCGAGCGCGCCGTCCATCGGCCGGCCGACCGACGATGCCAACCGGTAATCCCGCATGCGCTCCTCGCCGAAGCCGACCGACGGCGGATGGATCACCACCGGCACGTCGAGTTCGCACGCAAGCTGAAAGAACGGGAATGCATCGTCGTCGTCCGGATAGCTGCCCTGCAGGCTTGAAAGAATCCATGCGCCCTTGAGCCCATCCTGTTTCACCGCGCGCTCGAACTCGCGCAGGAACGGATCGCCGCCATACGGCACGATCGAGGCCATGCCGTAGATCTGGCCCGGATACTTGTTCTGCTGTTGCGCGTTGTAGCGATTCTGCCGTTGGCAGCGTTCGAGCTGCTGGGCGCGGTCCATGTCGCGCAGATTGTGGATCGGATTGGAAATGACCGAAATATCGACGCCGCCGATCTTTGCCGCCTCCAGCACGTTCTCGATGGTGGCCGGCGGCCGGCCTTTTTTGGCGCCGACGTTCTTGTGAAAGCCGGTGCCGGTGAAGGTTTCGAAATCCTCCGGCGGAAAAACGTGCGTGTGAAAATCGATAATCATCGGCGCGATCCCTCCCCGCGTCGCCGCAGACAGCCGCGGCGCGCTTCATGACACGAACTTGCGCGTCACCATACACTGTTGCGCCCTTGTGTTAGAACGCCGATACGCATGAACTACCCCACCAGCCATGCAGCGGAGACGCAGGGACTCATGACTTACAGCCGCCGGACCGTTGTCGGCACGATTCCGTTGCTCCTTGCCGGCGCCAAATCACGCGCGCAGACGATGAGCGCCGTAGACACAAACTGGCCAGTGCGGCCGGTGCGTTTCATCGTTCCTGCAGCCGCCGGTAGCGCCGGCGACGATGTCTGCCGGCTGGTTGCGCAAAAGCTCGGCGAAAGATTCGGCCAGCAATTCGTCATCATCAATCAGCCGGCTGCGGTCGGCACGCTCGCCATTGCGGATCTCGCGCGCGCGGCGCCTGACGGCTACACGGTCGGCCAGATTTCGACGACAACCAATGTCATCGCCAAGCTCTACAATCCGGAGCTGTCCTATGATCCGGTGAAGAATTTCACGCCGATCACGCTGTTGGGCAGCTCGCCCTATGTGCTTGCCGTGTTTCCAGGCCTGCCGGTCAAGAGCGTCGCCGATCTCGTCGCGCTCGCCAAGGCAAGGCGGCAGCCGCTGAGCAACGCCGCGTTCGGCACCATGAGCCTGGGCTTTTTGGCCGGCAAGCTGTTCGAGCAGCAAGCCGGGATCAAGCTCAATCAGATTCCCTATCGCTCGTCCGCGCAGGCGGTGATCGATGTCGTCGCCGGCCGCGTCGACATGCAGTTCTCGACGCTGCCACCCGCGGTGCCGCTTATTCGCACCGGCAAGCTGCGCGCGCTTGCCACGACAGGCGTGAAGCGCTTCGCGACGCTCGCCGACGTGCCGACCTTGGCGGAGGCGGGCTTTCCGGGCTTCGATGTCGCGCTGTGGCTCGCGATGGCGGCGCCGCTCGGCGTGCCGCCCGCCATCGTCGCCAAGCTCAACAGCGCGCTGGTCTCGATCCTCACCACCGCCGACATGCGCGACGCAATGCTGCGGCAAAGCTTTGTCGCGGAGTCGTGTTCGCCCGACGCGCTCGCGCAACGCATCGGCGCCGACATGGAGAAATGGCGCACGCTCGTGGCGGCGTCCGCCAACGCGACGCCATAAGCGGAATGTGCCGCAGCGTGGGAACGGGATCGCTCACCGCGCCTGCTGGTCGCGGACACGGGGGTGGCCGATGCCGAGCGGCTTGGCGTCGAGCAGCACGATGGCGAGGCGGGCCGGCACGGTGCCGCGATTGACCCAGGCGTGATTGGTGCCGCGTTGCACCATCACGTCGCCGGCGCGCAGTTTGACAGTGGAATCGTCCATCTCCATGTCGATCTCGCCGTCGAGCACGGCGATGTAGTCGATGGTTTCGGTGCGATGCATTTCGGATTCGATACCGGGAGCGAATTCCATAACGATGAAACGCGTGCCGTTCTCCGGCGGCGCGGTGCCGAGAATGCGCGCGCCCATGTCTTCGGCATCCGCGCCGATGCCGATGTCTGCGGGCATTGAGTCAGTGCACCACATCAGCGTCGAAGCGACACCGTCGCGCGGCGTCTTGGTGTTGGCCGCGGCGCCTTCGCGGATGACCTTGGCGACGTTCTTGGCGTCGTGGCCGGTGACGACGCGGCGGATCGGTTTGTGCGGCATTTTCTTAGGTCCTTGCAGGCGCGCGTTTGAGATCGATGAATTCGATGACATTGCCGTCGGGATCGCGGACGTAGGCGCTGCGGCCGACGAACACCCCCGACTCGCGGTTCTCTTCCTTGAAGATCGCGACACCCTTTTGCGGCAGCGTCTTGATCGTGTGTTCGTAGGTTTCGGGTGTCACGCGGAACGCCGAATGGATCTGGTGCTCACCCTCGGGATTGAGCGTGATAGGATTCGCCGAATAGGTCAGGTTGAAGAAGTCGCCGCCGGCGCGCAGGAAAACGATCTTGTCGGTACGGCCGACTTTCTCGAAGCCAAGCATGTCAGTGTAGAATTTTTCCGCGCGGTCGAGGTTCTTCACCGGAATGGTGAAGTGCAGAACGCCTTCGGTCTTGGGCATTGTTTCGGGCATGAGCCGTCCCTTCGTGCAACGCGCCGCGTCTGCGCGCGGCCTCACAACGATAGCACGGAACGGCGATGCGCCAGCTATTGGGCGGCGATGCCGCCCGCCTTGATACCGGTGTTGACGCGGGTCGCGGCAGTGGGCGCGGCGCCGGTCGCGGCGCCCGACGGAAAGCCGGCGAGTCGGTGCGCGATCTTGTTCCAGACGCGCAACAGGAGGCCGCACGGACGCGGCATGCTCTGCCGGCAGAACGCGATCTTGCGAACGAAGTTCGGCACGTTCCAGACGCTGCTGGTGCCGGCCGGAAAGAACACCATGTCGCCGGCGCCGAGCCGATGCGTCTGGCCCTTTTCGTCGGTGACGAACACTTCGCCGGAAATGATGTGCAGGGTCTCATCGACCGAGTAATGCCAGTTGAACCGGCCGGCAGTGCACGACCACGCCATCGTGGAAGACGTGCCGTCGGCGCTGTAGGCGAGCCGGCGCGAACGCGCCTGCGGCGAGCCGGCAATCACCCAGTGCGGGGGAATGGGATCGTCAACAAGTTCGACGTCGGCGGGAGACGCAAATGTGATCTGTGACAAGGTTCGCCCCTTATGCTGAGGCGCCATTTAACCGCCCCAGTCACCAACAAAACGTAAATGACGTGTGCCCCGACAGAGTGCCGGCGCCAACCGGCAAGGCCGGTCGCGGCTGTGTCAGGGGGAGCCTTATCAGCGGGCCGTCGCAGGCGAAACGGCATTGGGCCGCGCGCCACCGAGCGGCCAGTCGCGCCAGGCGCGGCGCATCGGCTGGAGCGGCGAGCGCTGCTCGGCCTTGCGGCCCTTGAGGTACTCGAACCAGTTCGCGTAGATCGCGCCAGCCACGGAATGCCAGCCGCCGGCAAGACCGGCCTCGAGCACGCGCATCGGAAAATTCTTGATCAGGTCGCCGTGCCGCTCGGCAATCGCGCGCTCGCGGAAGGCCTCGGCCCATGCCGCCGCCTCGGTATCGAAATAGTCCTGCGGCGCGTCCGGATAGCTGTCGCGCTCGCCGCGCAGAAAGCGGCCGATATCGCGGCGGTATTCGCGCAGCAGCGTCACCGGCTCGTATTCCGGATGCCCCTGGAAGAACAGGTGGAAGCTGCCCTCCTGGCGCGCAAAGGTATCGACGCCGGCCACGGGAGCGCGGGTCAGGATACGATAGCCGGCGGCCTTGAGGTCGCGCTCGGCCAGATCGTTGCCGCGCGAGTGTGGAATATTCATCGGCAACGCGACGCCGCGCATCATCGGATGGGTCTCGCCGGCCGCACACGCGAACAGGCCGGAGAGTTTTTCGGCATACGGGCGGCGCTCGATGCCGTCGGAGGCGAACACCGCCGCATGCGCGGCAAGGCACGACCAAATGGTCGAATAGGTATTGCCACGCGCCCAGTCGATGACCTGCGACAGCGCCGCCCAATAGGGCTCGTCCGTGAGGTTTTTCGATTTCGGCTCGTTGCCTGTGACGATCAGGCCGTCAAGCTGGGTGTCCCACAACTCGGCGATATCGCGATAGCGACCGGCCATGTCGCGGCGCGCCGCTTCGCCGCGAGGCACCTCCGGGATGGCAAACAGCAGCAGGCGAACGACGGTATCGCGGCTGCCGGCGCGAATGAGATCGGAGAATTGCCGCTCGGTCGCTTCGAGCGCCGTGTCCGGCATGTTGTTGATCAGCCCGACGTTGACGCAGCTCGCGCCGCGAACGGCGTGGACGGAGGCGGACTGTGCAATGTCGAGCAAGAGCGGCATCGGCCCTATTCTCCATGCACCTCGAAGCGCCTATTCGGCGGCGAGCAGCGGCGAGCGCTGCGCGTGCGCCGACGCCAGCGCCTGGTCGAGATCGGCGATGATGTCGTCGATATGCTCGATGCCGATCGACAGCCGGATCGTCTCCGGCAGCACACCGGCTTTGGCCTGCTCCTCCGCCGACATCTGCCGATGCGTGGTCGAAGCCGGATGGCAGGCGAGCGACTTCGAGTCACCGAGGTTGACCAGCCGTTTGAACAGCTTGAGCGCGTCGTAGAACCGCTTGCCGGCCTCAAGGCCGCCGGCGATGCCGAACGTCATTAACGAGCAGGCGCGGCCGCCGAAATATTTCTGCGCCAATGAATTGTAGGGATTGTCGGCAAAACCCGCGTAGTTGACCCAGGCGACGCGAGGATCGGCGCGCAGAAATTCGGCGGCGCGGCGCGCATTCTCGACATGGCGCTCGACGCGCAGCGCGACCGACTCGATGCCCTGCAGCAGGAGGAACGACGACAGCGGCGAGATCACCGCGCCGGTGGTGCGCTGATAGACGCTGCGGCAGCGCGCGATATAGGCGCCATCGCCGAAGTGATCTGTATAGACCATGCCGTGATAGGACGCGTCCGGCGTGGAGAACATCGCGAAGCGGTCGGCGTGCGCCTTCCACGGAAAGCGGCCGCTGTCGACGATGGCGCCACCGAGCGTGGTGCCGTGACCGCCCATGAATTTGGTGAGCGAATGCACGATGATGTCGGCGCCGTATTCGATCGGGCGCAGCATCAGCGGCGTCGCCACGGTATTGTCGACGACCAGCGGGACGCCATGGCGTTGGCCGACAGCGGCAAGCGCCTCGATGTCGCAGATATTGCCGGCGGGATTGCCGACGCTCTCGCAATAGATGGCGCGCGTCTTGGCGTCGATCAGCTTTTCGATCGCATCGGCCTGATCGGATTCGGCAAACCGCACCGTAATGCCCTGGCTCGGGAAAATGTGCGCGAACAGCGCGTAGGTGGTGCCATAAAGCTGCGGCACCGAAACGACGTTGCTGCCCATCTCGGCGAGATTGAGCACCGCATAGTTGAGCGCGGCCTGCCCGCTTGCGACGCACAAGGCATCGAGGCCGCCTTCAAGCGCGGCGACGCGGCGTTCGAGCACTTCCGTAGTTGGATTGCTGATGCGGCTATAGCGGTAGCCGGGCGCTTCGAGATTGAACAAGGCGGCGCCGTGATCGGCGCTCTCGAACTCGTAAGCGACGGTCTGATAGATTGGGACGGCGACGGACCTTGTTGTCGGATCGGTCTCGTAGCCGCCGTGGATAGCGATTGTCTCTCGTCTCATGCTTCCCCGCCACGTATTGGCAATGGGCGCAATTGTAAGGAGTCTCGGTTTCTTATCCGTGGCGACGGATGCAAACAACGCCGCCATCGCGGTTTCGATGGAATAACCTTAATTTTTTTCCATGCCGCCAAATGGCGGTGCTTTTGCGCGAATGCGACGAATATCGCTGAAAAAACGCTTCTAATTTTATCTATCTTGAAGCGGAAGATTCATCCTATTGGGCGATCATGGCGCATGGCTTTGATTGAACCAGATCGTTCGCCACGACAGACAGGCGGCAAGGACAGCGCGCTTGGCGACTGGGTGCGCGCGCTGGAAGCAACGGCGCCGATCGCGCGCAACCCGCAGCGCCTCCTGCTCGACATCATTGCCGGCCATGCCGTTGCGCAAGGCCCGGCCCCTGCCCTGCTCTCGACACGCGAAACCTTAACCTTCGCAGAGCTTGCCGCGCGCGCTGGCCGCTATGCGCGCTGGGCTCTCGACCACGGTGTGGCCAAGGGCGACGCGGTCGCGCTCCTGATGCAGAATTGTCCCGATTATATGGCAATCTGGCTCGGCATCACCGCCGCGGGCGGCGTCGTGGCGCTGCTCAACACGCAGCTTCGCGGACCTTCGCTCGCGCATTGTATTGACCTGGTCGCGCCGAAACAAATCATCGTCGCCGCGGAGTTGGCCGATGCGTTCGAGACGGCGCGCGCACATCTGGCGAACCAGCCGATCCGCTGGGCGCATGGTGCGGCGAACGGCGACGAATCTTTGCAAATCGATCGAGCCATTGCACGCTTTCCAGGCGGCGCCTTGTCTGCCGCCGAACGCCGCTCCACGCATATCGGCGACCGCGCGCTCTTGATCTACACCTCGGGCACCACCGGACTGCCGAAGGCCGCCAATGTCAGCCATCAGCGGCTGCTGCAATGGAGCTTGTGGTTCGCAGGCCTGATGAACAGCGGCCCGAACGACCGCATGTACAATTGTCTGCCGATGTATCATTCGATCGGCGGCGTTGTCGCGACCGGCGCCGTACTGGTGAACGGCGGCTCCGTCGTCATCCGCGACAAGTTTTCCGCGCAGAAATTCTGGGACGAGGTCTGCGATTTCGACTGCACGCTGTTCCAGTATATCGGCGAGCTATGCCGCTATCTGGTGCATGCGCCCGGGCATCCGCGCGAACGCGCGCACCGATTGCGGCTCGCCTGCGGCAACGGGCTTCGCGCCGACGTGTGGCAACGTTTCCAGGAGCGATTCGACATTCCGCGTGTGCTCGAATTTTATGCTGCGACCGAAGGCAATTTCTCGCTTTACAACGTCGAAGGCAAAGTCGGCGCTATCGGCCGCGTACCTTCATTTCTCGGCCATCGCTTTCCGCTCGCGCTGGTGCGCTTCGACCGTGCTACCGGCGAGCCAGCGCGAGACGCCAGCGGCTTCTGTATCCGCTGCGCCACCGATGAGCCGGGCGAGGCCATCGGCCGCATCGGCGACGGCGTATCAAAAGCCGGCGGTGCGTTTGAGGGCTATACCAACAAAGCGGAATCGGAGCGCAAGATCCTGCGCGACGTATTTACCCGCGGCGACGCCTGGTATCGCACCGGCGATCTCATGCGCAAGGATGCCGGCGGCTTCTTTTATTTCGTCGATCGCGTCGGCGACACGTTCCGCTGGAAAGGCGAGAACGTCGCGACCGCGGAGGTCGCCGAAGCGATCGCGGAATTTCCCGGCGTGACCGAGGCGACCGTGTACGGCGTAGCTGTGCCGGCGGCCGAAGGCGCGGCCGGTATGGCGACGATCGTCGCGGATGACGCACTCGATCTCGCGGCGCTGCGCACGCATCTTTCGCTCCGATTGCCGGCCTACGCGCGGCCGCTGTTTCTGCGCATCAAGGACCGCATCGAGGTCACCGCGACCTTCAAGCACATGAAGAACGAGCTGGCGCGTGAAGGCTACGATCCTGCGGCAACGCAGGACGCGCTCTATTTCGACGATCCGGCGCGGCAGGCCTTCGTGCCGCTCGATGCTGCGCTCCATGCCCGCCTGATAGAAGGCGCGATCCGTCTCTAGACTAGCTCCGTTGCGATCCGACGACGTGCTACTCTGCGGCTTCGGCAGGCGTCGAATCGCGCAGCGTGAAACGATCGCCGTCCGGGGCCATTTCGAGATGACGGCGATGCAGCCCGGCAAGCGTCGAACGGTGCCCGATGGAGATGATCGTCGTACCAGGCAGGCGCTGAGCCAGCATGGCGTAAAGCTCCGCCTCGAGCTTCTCCTCGACCGCGGAGGTGGACTCGTCGAGCAGCAGCCAGTCGGGACGCAGCAGCAAGGCGCGGGCGAACGCCAACCGCTGCTGCTCGCCGCTCGACAACCGCTGCGACCACACCTCCTCGCGATCGAGCTCGCCAGTGAGACTGCCCAGATGCGCGTCGATCAGCGCGGCTCGGATGTCCTCGTCGCGATAGGTGCCAGCGACTGCCGGATAGGTGACGGCGGAGCGCAACGTGCCGATCGGAATGTACGGCCTCGGCGGCAGCACCATGATCTTGCGGTCGGCAGGTTCGCTGACGCTGCCCGTGCCGTACGGCCAGACGCCGGAAATAGTGCGAAACAACGTTGACTTGCCGGAACCGGAGGCGCCGGTCAGCGCCACGCTCTCGCCGCCCTTGAGCTCAACATGCTGGGCATGGACAATATGTCGGCCGTCTGGCAGCGCGAGATCAACGCCGTCGAGCCCGATCGCATTGCCGCTCGCCGCCGCGAGGCGCGCTGGCCCAGCGCCGCTCAGCGCCTGTGCCTCGTCGATCGCCACGTCGAACGAATTCAAGCGATCCACGACCGATTTGAAGCCGGCAAGATACATGTAGTAGTTGACGAAGAAGGTCAGCGCGTTGGCGACTTGCGCGAACGCACCTGCGGTCTGCGTCATGGTGCCGAGTTCGATCTTGCGGGCGAAGTAGAATGGCGCGGTGAAGATAAAGGGAATGATCGGCGAAATCTGGCCGAAAAACTGGGTGAATGCCCACACACGCATGCGCCGGTAGATCACGTCCAAATAATTGGCGACCAGCGCCGCGAAACGTCCACCGAGCAGATTTTTCTCCGCCGCCTCGCCGTCCAACAGCGCGACCTGTTCGGAGTATTCGCGTAAGCGCGCGAGCGAGAAGCGATAATCGGCTTCCATGTGCTGGCGCTGAAAATAAAGCTTGATCAATGGCCGCCCGATCAGATGCGTGATCATCGTGCCCGCGGCCGCATAAATCAGGGCCACCCAGAACAGAAAGCCAGGAAGCGCGACGCTGGTGCCGGGGAAAGTGAACGACTCCGACAGCGTCCATAGCACGATAGAGAACGACACGAGCGTGGTGACGGTCGAAATCAACAGGATGGAGAAATCGTACAGGCCGAAGGTCTGATTGGAGCCGTCATTGCCGCCGTTGATGAAGCGGAAAATGTCCTCGGAAATACGCTGGTCGGGGTTATCGGTCTGACCGGAGACCAGGCTGATACGGTAGTGATTGTGGTTGTTGAGCCAGCGCGACACGAAATGATCGGTCAGCCAAGTGCGCCAGCGCAGCACCAGCATCTGCTGCACGAACAATTCGACAACCGTCATCCCCACGTAAAGGAAGGCATACGGCGTGAACACGAACAGAAGCTGCTCCCAGAATACGGTTTCGTTCCGCTGCTGAATGGCGTCGAACCAGGCGCGATTGAAGAAATTCAACCTCACCGTGATGGCAACCTCGGCCTGATTGATGACGACGAGAAACACGATCATCGCCGCGGCGATGCGCCGCTCCAGCGACTCGTAGGCGTGAAACGGCCAGATGCGCGCGCGTGCCAGTTCGCCGGCGTCGAAATAACGGTCGGCGATGCGCATGATCTGTTCGACGGTGCGCAGCCGCGACACGGCATAGACAAGGATCGCGAAGATCGCGACCGTAAGCGGCAGCGATTCCGGCGGCAGTTCCGCGGCAAAATATTTCGGCCACCAACCGGCGCGGGCGGCCACGACCGCAAGCCCGAAGATGATGGTCTCAACCGAAAAGACGCCGACGAAAATTTTGAGGAAACTCGATATCGCGACCGAACGGTACGTCGTAAAGGCGGCAATCAGCGTGACGATGCCAAGTACGGTCATCCCGCCATTCATCTCTCTTATGGGCTGGATCAGCGCAACAAGGCCGAACAGGGCGACGGCAATGCTCAACAGTTTCATCGGTCGGTTCCAAATCTGGCGGGGAAGGAGTCACACAAATACGCAACCCCGTCGGCCGCGGCCGGTTTGGACCGCAGGGAGGGGGCGACAAACGCCGGCAACCTATCACAGGCCGGGTGGTCTCGCGTGTGCCTGATGGCGCTTTATGGCCGGATTGCGTTCGAATGTCCGACGCAGGCCTGTGGCGAATCACAAATTCGAACAACCGATCCGGCGGAGACTGAGGCCGGCTAGGCTGTCGCGCCGGCATCAACGGTGAGGACCGTGCCGGAGATGCTCCGGCCGCCATCGCCCAGCAGAAATTCGACCGCATTGGCGACATCGTCCACGTCGGCCAGACGGCGGAGCGAACTGCGGCGCAGCACGCGTTGCCGCTGCTCGCCAGCAAGCCCGTGCGTCATGTCGGTGTCGAGAAATCCTGGCGCGACGGCATTGACGTTGATGCCGAGCCGTCCGACCTCGCGCGCCAGCGAGCGCGTGAAACCGATCATCGATGCCTTGGTGGCCGCATAGGCGGAAAGCCCGCTGTAGCCCGTAAAGCCGATGATCGAGGCGACATTGACGATGCGTCCGATGCCCTCCGACATCATCGAGCGCACCACGTATTTGGTGAGCACGATCGGCGACAGCGTGTTGAGGCGAACAAGCTGTTCGATCTTGGCGTTGTGCATCATGGCAAGCGCGCCGTCGTGACCGACCGCGGCATTGTTGACGAGCCCGTAGAGCGGCCCGAATTCGCGGCGCAATTTCTTGACCAGATCGGGAATCTCATCGATCTCACCGAGATCGAACTGTGCAAAACGCAGCGGCGCGTGGTTGCTGCGCTCTGCATTTGCGATCGCCTCGGTGACCTGCTTGCTGCGGCCGCGCGCCACGGCGATGACGCCGTAACCGACCGCGCTCAACTTGCTGGCAATGGCGAGACCCAGACCCCGGCTTGCCCCGGTGACCAGAACGTTGCGCAAAGCTTCGGTCATCGCTGCACCGTCGCTCAGGCGCGCCGCGCCAGCTTGCCGGTCGCAGCGACCGCAAGCGCAGGCACAATGCTGATGGCAGCCGGGACCTTATGCCGCGGCAATGCGTTGCGGCAGAGATCGAGAATCTCGTTCTTGAGGCCCGTCTCATCTTCGGCGCGCTGGCACTCGGATTTTAACACCACGTCGGCGATGGCGATGGCGCCGGTAAACGGGCTGCGCTTCGGCCGTACCAGCGACATGCGCACTTGCGGGTGCCGGTTGATCACGGCCTCGACTTCCTCGGGATGAACCTTCAGGCCCCCGATATTGATGATGCCGCCGCGGCGCCCGACGAAATAGAAGCGATCGCCGCGCCGCTCCACCATATCGCCAGAATCGACGAAGCCGTCGTCGTCGCGCAGCGTGGCGCGGCGCGCGACGTAACCCGACGCCGCGCCGGACGAACGCAGACACAACGAACCGTCCACGACCTTCATCTCCACACCATTGCGAACGCCGTTGAGATAGGAAGACGGAAATCCAGCGAGGCTGTCATCGACCGCAAAGCCGACGCCGGCTTCGGTCGAGGCATAAGCATGGCCGATGCTTGCCTGCGGAAACGTAGCGCGCAGATTATCGAGAATCGTCTGATCGGCGATTTCGCCTGACAGCCGCACGTAGCGCGGCGCGATCCTGCCGATCTCCGGCGACATCAGCGCGCGGCGCCAGTGCGACGGCGTACCCGACAGATGCGTCACGCCATGCCGGGCCAGCCGCGCGAGATGATCGGCAACGGGCTCGCCGGCGCTCGATAGAATAAGCGATGCACCACCGAACACCGCGCGGAGAAAAATCTGCAAGCCGCCATAGCGGCGAATATCGTAAAACGTACCCCAGACCATCACGTTGTTGTCGGTCCGCGGCGCGATCGCGGCGGCGAGACCGGCAAGGCTGTGCACCACCATCTTGGGCACGCCGGTCGTGCCGGAGGTGAGCAGAACCCACTCGGTGCGAAAGGCGGCGGGTTCGCGCTGTTCAATCGGCGCGATGCTCGGGGAGCACACGGCACAGACCGGAAGACCGTAAGATGCCCGCTGCGCCTCATCGTCGATGACGACGGCATCGATCTCGGCATCTGCGATCAACGCGTTGAGATGCGCGCGATCGACATCGGGCGGCAGGATAGTGATGCGGCGGACAACGCCGTCAAGCTCGATCAGGGCGAGCGCGCTCGTGAGCTGGCTCGACGTGGCGATAAGAACCGCCCGGCCGGCCAAGTCACCGAGACCGCCGCGAAAGCTCGTGCCGCGCGCCAGATCGGCGACGCGCACCTGCGCGGCGCGATCGAAGAAAAATCGATCCGCCGAGCCGAGTTCAACATAGTGGCGCAGCGACTTCGCCTCAGCGCGCGCCATTTTCATAGGCCTTCACGAAATCGCCGACGGTCACCGGGAAATGAACGTCTTCGCCGCTCGTGAATGGATCGGTGCCAAGCCGGTCCTCGAGTCGTGCCACCAGCACGGCGATGCTGAGCGAATCGAGACCGGAGTCGAGCAACGCCAGATCGTCGCGCAGCGGCGCCAGCGCCCGCCCCTGCTCGCGCGCAACCTGCGCCATCTGCTCCATTATGGTTAACTTTATCGACATGGGCCGCGGACCTACTCTTTGTTCATTTCGCCTCGGTATAGTCGCGCAACACTTACGATCAAGTTCACGATACGATCGTGGTCAACGCAAAAGGTTGCGCCTGTGCCGGCAATTCGCTGCCGTCAGATCACCGAGACCGACGTTCCAGGCATCACA
Organism: Xanthobacteraceae bacterium; assembly: GCA_036511795.1. Classification (GTDB taxonomy): domain Bacteria; phylum Pseudomonadota; class Alphaproteobacteria; order Rhizobiales; family Xanthobacteraceae; genus BOG-931. Next base: position 12,690 of record DATCBO010000114.1, on the reverse strand, counting down.
GCATTGCTCGCTCGCGGCTTTCCCAGCCGCGACGTGCAATTCTGGCAGGACGCGCTGGCCCAGCTTGGCGCGCGGCAGCCGCCGGCTGACCTGCCGCAATATGGTTACCTGTTGGAGAGCGGCGATAAGCTCGTCGGCGCGATCCTGTTGATCTGCGCACAGATGCAGACCGGCGAAGCGTCGCTGCGGCGCTGCAACTTGTCGAGCTGGTACGTCGAACCGGAGTTTCGGTCGTATGGATCGCTGCTCGTGTCACGCGCGCTTGCGCACAAGGATGTGACCTTTTTGAATATTTCGGCAGCGCCGCATACCTGGCCGATCATCGAGGCACAGGGCTTTTGCCGCTACTCCGACGGCGTCTTCGTTGCTGTGCCGGCGCTGAATGGACTGTTCGGCAGCTCCGGCGTGAAGATTCTCGACGCGCGCACCCGGCCGACGGTCGCGTTCGATCCGTCGGAACAAGACATCCTCGTGCAACACGCCGATCTGGGCTGCATCAGCCTATGGTGCGCCACGTCCGAGCGCGCCTACCCGTTCGTCTTCCGTCCGCGACGCGTCAAGAAGCTGTTGCCGTGCGCGCAACTGATCTACTGCCGCGATGTCGGCGATTTCGTTCGCTTTGCTGGGCCGCTTGGCCGCCGCCTGCTTCGGCATGGCAAGCCTTTTGCCATCGTCGACGCCAACGCGCCGATCCCAGGGCTGATCGGCCTCTATCGCCGCGGCAGCATGCCGCGATATTTTAAGGGCCCGCAGAAACCGCGCCTCGGCGATCTTGCCTACACCGAATACGCGGTGATCGGCGTCTAGATCCCGAGCGACCTGCGCACCATCTCCGGCCATCCAGCCAGATCGAGACCATGCGTGGCAAACAGCGCCAGCGCCAGGCGGTCGATGCCGAAGGCAACGCAACCGGTATGGGCGATCTCGCCCGACGCAGTGCGGATATTCCACGTCGCGCCGAAATGATCGCGGTGATAGTTGAAACTCATGCACGCCGTCGGTTTTTCAATGGAATGCACGGGGATGAGCAGTTCGAATTTCAGGTCTTGCTCGACCTGACTCAACGCCATGAATTTCCCGACCCGGCCGAAGAATGGATCGCTGGCGTGATCGATTTGCCAGCTCAGACCCAACCGGCTGGCAAATCCTTCTGCAAGCTTCATCCAGCGGTCGCGAAATGCCACGATCTGGTCGGGCGTACCGATGCAGACATACTCCCGCATGCGGAACGATTGCAGCCGGTCCAGCATCTTTGAGGGCTCGCGGCGGAAGCAGTCGCAGGCCACATCGAAAAGTAGCCCTTGGGCGGGCATTTGGCCGCGGCTTGCCGCCAGCGGATAGACCGGATAGCAGGCCGCGGGACTGAGAACCAGATCGGCCGAAGACAGCGCCGACGTCCAATCCTGGCCAGCTTCCTGACGATCAACCGCGGCGCTGATTTCCGACTCCTCGCCGGCAAGACAACTCACGCACCCGAGAAAGTGCGGAAAGCTCTTCAGGTAACCCGATTTCTCCACCTGACGGCGGCTCATGACAGGCGGGAACCGTAACACCTCGGTGTTCGGCTCACGGTACTCCGAGATCAGATCGGTGAGGCTGTCGACGACCCGTTCAAATACGGCCGTGCGCGCATAGACGCCGTCGATACCGGACGGCAGCAGCAGCGCTTCGGCGATGGAATCCAGCGTGTGAGCTGCTTTAGCCGATTGTTTGAAAGCCACGTTCATCGGACCTAACGCCTCCTGCTTTTCGTCTCTGCCACTCTGGCTATTGTTGTATCGGACCGGCCCTATCGTCAGTCGCGCAGCGATCCCGGCGTCGTGCCGAGCACGGATGCTGTCGCGAGATTGGCGAGGATGCGGTCGTTACTGATCATGATCGGCGATGACAGGATGTCACGCAGATGCCGCCCGATGCTGAACTCGCTGTCGTTGCGGTAGCCCGAGAGTCCGCAGGTCTGCATCGCACTCATCACGGTCGCGACCGCCAACTCCGACGCATTGACTTTGAGCATGTTCATGCCGGTCTGGAACTCGATGGACTCCAACATCGCCGAGTCCGACGCTGTCGCTTCAAAGCGCTGCGTCGCGGCGGCGATCAGGCTACGCAGTGTCTTCAGGCTGGAGTCGGCGCGCGCCAGGTGTGCGGCGCCCGGCGGCGGCGTACCGCCGGACCGGTGCATCGCCTTGCGCACGAAGGCGCGGGCGCGCTCGACGGCCGCCGCCGCGATCCCGGCCCAGGCGCTGCTCCAGACGAGATGCGCGAACGGCATCATGGTGTGGCTGTGAATTTTCTCGTAGGTCGCCGGCAGAATCTGCTCGCGCAGGCCGGACGCCACCAGCTTGAAACCGGCGCTGCACGTACCGCGCATGCCGAAGGCATCCCAGCCGTTGAGGCGTTCCAACGTGTAATTTTCTTTCAGGAAAGCGACGAGCACCTGGTCGGAGCTTGCCGCGTCGGCCGAGCGGCGCGCTGTGGTGACGATGCCGTCGGCAGCTTCCCCGTAGGAGATCACCGTCGCCTGACGTTCCAGCGTGATGCGCGTCTCACCATCGACCGGCGCCGCGCTGTTGCGCAAGTCGCCGCCGGCCTGTCCTTCCGTGGTCGATGACGCGAGCAGCAACTGCTCCGCGCAAAGCCGGCGCAACAGCAACTGGTGCCAGGAGCTGCCACGGCCGTGACGAACGATGCACGCGACCTTGGTCTGGTGCATGGCATAGATCATGGCGGTCGACGCGCAGGCGCGGCCGAGCGCGTAGCAGATGTCCGCTACGTCCGCGACGCTCAAACCGTCACCGCCGAACTCGCGCGGCACCGCGACACCGAGCAGGCGTTCGGCGCGCGCAGCGGCGATCGCCTCCTTCGGAAAACGGGATTCTTTGTCGACCACGGTCGCATGCGCTGCCGCGATTGCTACGATCTTATCGACGCGTGCGCGCCAGTCCGAGTCGGCGGTGTCCGCAGCGCTCGGGGCAAGGTGACTGTTACGCCCTGCGTCGCGGATCCGAAGCTCCTTCGGGATGCCTGAAATCGTCGCAGTGCGGATGTTCATTGGATGCGCTCCACGATGGAATTCGGATTCCTCGCAATCGGGCCTCGACAGCGATGCGTACGCTCTCAGAGGTACATCATAAGACACCAATTCATCATGTCATTTAGATGCAATTAGCGCGGTTCTTTTCCATCAAGGTTACTGTCTGAATGCTCGGATCGCGCGAAATCGTGATGCCGGAGTGACGTTCGGTTAATGAGATAATGGCATCACAGAAGCCGGCCTCCGCAAGCGGCGGATTTCGGGGAGTTTCAACGTGCTTGAACACAGCAATGCCGGTGTGAGCGAACGCGTTAACGCTCTGGTGCGGGCGTTGCTCGCCAAGCGGTCGATTGACCGCCTGATCGGCAGCGACGACGATCTCGGCGAGAACGGACTGTCGTCACTCGATCTCGTTAATCTTATGCTGTCCGTCGAGGCCGAGTTTGATCTCAAAATTCCCGAACGCGACATGCGGCCGGCGAATTTCCGCTCGATCGCGCGCATTGAGGCGTTGGTCGCCAACCTGATGCATCTCGGCAATTCGGTAGCAGCGGAATAAATCCGCACAGCGCAAACCGCCTTTAGGCGGCTTTCGCACAAATCGTCCCGACGAAACTTCATCGCCAGAATGCGCAAGCCGTGTCAGCGGCCGGTCGCGATCCCATTGCCGAAGTTACGGTGGAACTTTGCCCCGGCTCCTGCCAAAGTGCCGGTCTTCAGCCGTGGGCCAAACCGGACCTACGGTGCAGTGGAACGGCGACTTTGGCGATGACGAAGACGGTTTACTACGCCGCCATCGGGCCCGAGCTTGGCGTGTTCGATGTCGACGTCGATGCCGCCACGCTGACGCGGCACGGTGCCGTGATATTGCCGGCCAATATCCAATACGCTTGGCCACATCCGTCGCGGCGTCATCTCTACGTGGCGTCGAGCAACGGCGGACCGCGCGTGGTGGGCAACAGACATTTTGCCAGCGCGCTCGCGATCGATCCTGCGACCGGTAGTCTGCGGCCGCAGGGCGAGGCAGCCGCGCTGCCGTCGCGCCCCATCCATCTCAGCGTCGATCGGAGCGGCGAATACCTGCTGACGGCCTACAACAATCCGAGCCACATCACCGTGCATCGCCTCAATGCCGACGGCTCGATCGGCGCACCGGTCGCGCAGCCGGAAATACTCGACACCGGAATCTACGCCCATCAGGTCCTGACCGCGCCGTCGAACCGCGTGGTGACACTGGTCGCGCGCGGCAACGACGCCGAGCCCGGCAAGGCTGAAGATCCCGGTGCGCTCAGGACATTTGCGTTCCAACACGGCGTGCTGCGCAACCTAGCCTCGATAGCACCCGGCGCAGGACTTGGATTCGGACCGCGTCATCTCGACTTTCATCCAACCAAGCCATGGGTGTTCGTCTCGATCGAACGGCAGAACAAGCTTTATGTCTACGAGCTTGATGCGGAGACCGGCCTCACGCGTGAGCCGCTATTCGTCAAGGACACGCTGCCGAAAACGCCCGCGATGCGGCAAGCCGCGGGCGCGATCCACATCCATCCGAGCGGCAAGTTCGTCTATGTCACCAATCGGGCATCGGACCTCTCGAGTTTCGATGGCAAGCCAGCAGTCGTCGGCGGACAAAACGACATCGCGGTGTTCACGATTGATCAGAAAACCGCCGAACCGACGCTGATCCAGAATGCCGATGCGCGCAGCATCGAACTCCGCACCTTCGGGATCGATCCCAGCGGCCGCATGCTGGTCGCAGCGAGCATTGCGCCGGCTCCGGTACGTGAAGGCGAGCGCATCGTAACGGTTCCGGCCGCTCTGACCGTTTTCCGTATTGCCGACGACGGCGAGCTTGCTTTCGTCCGCAAATACGACATCGACACCGGGACTGTGCGACAGTTCTGGACCGGCATGGTCACACTGCCCTGACGGCGCTCCAGCAGGTCATCAGTCCCATGACGCTCATCATCAACAACGCCGAGGTCGCCAAGGTTTTGACCATGGAGGACACCATGGCAGCCCTGGAGGGAGCCTATCTGGCGCTGGCGACGCGCGAGGCGGTCTGCCGTCCGCGCATCGACATCCGCATCCCAACCTCCGATCCGCGGAAGAATTATCAGTGGGGCACCATGGAAGGCGGCTCCACCGCCGGATATTTCGCCATCCGCATGAAGTCGGACGTGATCTACGAGACCGAATACGAGGGCTCGATCACCCAGGAGAAATACTGCATGCGGCCGGGCCGCTATTGCGGGCTCATTTTGCTCACATCGATCGAAACCGGCGAACCGCTCGCCTTCATCAACGATGGCCACCTGCAGCACATGCGCGTCGGCGCCGACGGCGGCATCGGCGTCAAATATCTCGCCAAGCCGGATGCCGAGGTTGTCGGCATGCTCGGCTCCGGCGGCATGTCGCGCACGCACATGCGGGCGTTCATGCTGGTCCGCAACATCAAGAAGCTGCAAGTGTTCAGCCCGACGCGCGAACACCGCGAACAGTTCGGCCGCGAGATGGCGCAGACTTACAATATCGAAGTCGTGGTCTGCGACCGGCCAGAAGACGTGTACAAGGGAGCCGACATCGTTGCCGGTTTGACCGATTCCGCCGTGTCCGTGATCGATGGCCTGCGTCTCGAAAAGGGTGCGCACATCGTCAATGTTGGCGGCAGCGGCAAGCCGGACGAGGAGAGCCTGCGGCGCGTCGATGTCTATCTGCGCTTCGGCGACACACCGGCGCCGATCGGACGGCCTGAGCTTGCCACCGACGACGAGGTCGTCGGCTTTGAGGCACGCCCCGGCCAGCGGAAGTTCGGTGACGGCCGCCCGGGCCGCCGCCGCCACGGCAATGCGCTGCCGGACAAGCGCGTCACGCTGGCCGATTTGGTGAACGGCAAAGCCAAAGGCCGCGTCGATCCGGAGCAGATTACCTACTCGGAGCGCGGCAACCTGCAGGGCGCGCAATTCTTCGCCGTCGCCGGCAAGGTCTATGAGGCCGTCAAGCGCGCCGGCCTCGGCCGCGAAATCCCGACCGATTGGTTTCTGCAGGATATCAGGGACTGAGCTGCACAGTTTTAGCCGCGATCACCTGTGGCTTGGCGCCGACCAGCCAACAATATCTCCGGTCTGTACGTTGAGATCGGCAAGCGGCGGCGCTGCGACCGGCTTGGCGCTCGGCGCAGTACCGCGCCACCGCGCCACCACTTCGGCGATAGTCCTGTCGTCGATCTTGTCCGCGCGGTTGAGATCACCGCTCCATTCTGCCTTGCTCCGCGGCACGCAATTTTCCGGCAGCGCCTCGAACCGCAGACGGGTGACCGTCGGCACGCCGGCGCCGATCACAAGCGCCTCGCGCGTACCGAGCGAGGGCAGAAAGGCCAACAGCCGGCTCGCGGAATCCGACACCGCGGCGCGGATGATTTTCTGATCGTCTTCGTGGCCGAGCCGCATGGCGAGCACGGTCGAACACTGCGAGATCAGCGTGGGATCAAGCTGATGCGGCCGCTGCGTGATCAGCCCCAGAAAAACACCATGCTTGCGCCCTTCAACCGCGATGCGCGACAGGCCCTCGCGGGCGACACGGAAGCCCACACCGCTATCCACATTGGCGTAGCTTTGCGCTTCCTCGCAAACGATAAGCAGCGGGCTCAGGCCGTCGCTCCAAATACCGAATTCAAATGCCAGCCGGAACAGGACTGAGACGATCACTTCCGTCGTCTCAGCCGGGAACCCGGCGAGCTGGACGATGGCCATCGGCTGCTCGTGATCCTTGAGCCGCAGGAGCTGGCACAGAATCTCGACCATCGGATCGCGAGCGTCGGCCGCGCTGTCGAAGATGAACGCGTAACGCGGATTGCGGCGTGCGGCGTTGATGCGCATGACGAGCCGCTGGTACTGGACCGCCAGATCGCGATTCTCGAGCTTGCCCATGTGGCTCTCGGCCGCCGCGATGACGTCATCCAGACGATAGGGCGCCGGAGTGTCGGCTGTGAAGCGCGAGGCACCGTCCGCTTGCGGCCCCCGATAGCTCGAACGCAGCGCGCCGCTTGCCCGTGCGAACTCGGTCTTGGCCAGCGGGATCAGATCCGCCAGCAGACCGACCTCGCGCTCGGCACCGGTTCGCGAACCAAACACGATATGCACAAGCTCTTCGAAGTTGAAGAGCCAGAACGGCAGATTCAGATTTTCCGGCCCTATCACATATGCGTGGCCGTCGAAGCAGTCGGCATATTCATTGTGGGCGTCAATCAAGAGAATGCGCAGATCGCTTCGTGCCTGCATGATCTTGCGCAGGATGAGCGCGAGCGCGCTCGATTTTCCGGACCCGGTGGAGCCGAAAATGGCGAAATGCTTGCGCACCATCTCGTCGACATTGACGGTGGCTGCGATCGAGGCGTCCTGCTGCAGGCGGCCGAGCTCAACCGTGCGCGGACTGGCCAGATCGAAGATCGTCTTAAGTTCGTCGGCGCCGACGCCGACAACGGCGCTGCCAATCTTCGGATAGATAGCCACACCGCTCTGAAAACGTCTTTCGGCGGCTATCTCACCAAGAAGATCGATGCGCCCGATCGCGGAGGCAGCCGCTTCATCTCCCGCTGCGGCTTGGAGAGTGATGTCGCACAGCGCACCGATCGCAAGCGAGGCGCCGTTCTCGATGCCGACCAGCGATCCGACCGAAAAGGCAAATTCGCTTCCGCCCAGTGCGGACGCGTTGGCGGAGAATTGCGCGGTCGCCTGTGACCCGCTCACGGCGATGACGCGGCCGAGCGGCGCACGGCCGGAGAGCGAAGAAGGAACGCGAACTTCGTTGGACATGCCTGGACCCCTGCGCGCTCTCTTCGCGCGGAAAGCTCTAAAATTGCGATAAAGCATGCGTCAGGACGCGCCCGGCGCGTTCCCGCGGAGCATAATGCGCGGCAGCACGGTTAAGTATTCGATGCCGGTATTCCGCGAATTGAACTGAATGCAGTGGCCTTAAGCGCCGCGCAGGGGTACCGGCTGCTCAGCCAGCATCGCCTTGATGGCGCGCCGCGTCGTCTCGACGTCGAGGCCGTGCTCGCTCACCAGATCGCTGCAATCGGCGAGGATGGCATCGGCGTCCTGCATCATCTTCAGCCGCTTGTAGTTATCGTCCCGATGCAAACCCATGCTGGCACCGACGATCTCGTACATGTTCATGATGCGGAACGGCCAGTCGCGCTCATGCGCGCACAATTCGCGGTGGTCGGAATGGTAGAGCGCGACCAGCGCATCGATGCCGGCTGCCTCCGCGGCGAGCAGCTCAGCCTGCTGCGTTTCGCGGCGATAATTCGGCAACGCCCTCATGTCGTTCGCCTGCAGCCCGGCGCGCGGCTGATGCAGATCGACAATCTCGATACCGGGCACCGCCCAGAGAATTTCCTCGGCCGCCTCGACGACGCCGCGGACACCGGGATGCTTATGGAGCGCGATGCGCATCGGCACCGGCTCGCGCAACAGCGGCCGAAGCCGGTCGAGATTCTGGCGCACGAACATCGTGAACGGCGTCATCTCGAACGGCTTTGAGCCGCGCGTCTGCTCCACCGCCGGCAGTGTCATTTCGGTGAATTGGACATGGCAGGACGGGCACCATGACAGCACCTGCCCGCTTTTGCTCTGCGCCAACTTGTCGAGTGTATTCTCGGCAAAGCGGCCGAACGTCGTGAGATCGCCGGCGCGCAAATGCTGGATGCCGCAGCAATGGGTCGGACCACCCATCACTTCGTAGGTGGCGCCGAGCGCATCCATGATATCGAGCGCCAACAGCGCCATGTGCGGCGTCTTGAGCACATTGCAGCCGGTGTAGAAGACAAAGTCGGGCGCCGCCTCCCTTCCCTCCCCCGCTGGCGGAGGAGCATTGGGTGAGGGGTTTTGCTTGGCGCCCTGCCCCAGCCTCGCCAGCAGCGCATCGTCGAGCTGCAGGCGCGACAGATGATTAGAGTCGCGCGCCGTATTGCGAAAGTATTCGACACCCTTGCGGCGCGAAGTGGCTGCGTCCTCCACGGCGTGCACCATGGCGGCGCGGGCCATGCTGAGCAAAAAACGCGGATTGACGCCGTAGTCGCAGGCCTCGATGCAGTCGCCGGACCGCACGCAACCGCTCGCCCACTGGCGCGCGGCCTCGTTGCCCTCACCATGCCGGAGAATGTCGAGAACACCATCGATCACCTGCCGCGGCTCGGCGTCGACACCGGCAGCACCGGCAACCGGGCAAACCTCGACGCATTTGCCACAGCGGGTGCAGGCGTCAACCATGGCGCCGACGCGGGCATGCAAGGCAGATTCGAAGGTCTCAGGCATGGCGGCGGCCCCGTTCGCATGGCACCGATGCCGTAGCGTACTCCCGACTCGGCCCCGATTGAAGGCCCCGGCAAGTCGCGGTAAGACCGGCGCCTTCATGAGTGCTCGGCTGTCGGCCGGGCTTGTCTGAGAAATCAGCCACCACAGGTGTGTGGGTCGGCAACAGCACGCCGCGACGGCGGGATGCGAGGAATGCGATGGGTGAATTTGCGATCGGCCAGCCGGTTCCCCGCTTCGAGGACCCGAGGCTCGTCAAAGGCGGCGGCCGTTACGTCGCCGACATGGTGTTTCCCGGCATGGCGTTCGGCTACGTGCTGCGTTCGCCGCATGCGCATGCCCGCATCCGCTCGATTGACACCTCGAAAGCGAACGCCGCGCCCGGCGTGCTCGCGGTTTTGACCGGCGCCGATTACAAGAAAGCGGGCTTCGGCGATCTTCCGGTACCGGGCGGATTGAAGCGCCGTGACGGCGCGCCGGGCTATAAGCCGCGCTATCCGGCGCTGGTCGAAGATCGCGTCCGCATGATCGGCGACTACGTCGCCTTCGTCATCGCCGACACTTACTATCAGGCGGTCGACGCTTCCGAACTCATCGAAATCGATTATGAGCCGCTCCCGCCGATCGTCTCGACCGGCGACGCGGTGAAGGACAATGTCCCGCTCGTCTGGGACGATTGCCCGAACAACATCGGCTTCATTCAAGTTGAAGGTAACAAGGAGGCGACCGACGCCGCCTTCGCCAAGGCCGCGCATGTCGTCAAGCACCATTTTGTGATCAATCGGGTAACCGCAGCGTGCATGGAGCCGCGCGGCTGTATCGGCCTCTACGAGCCGATCGAGGGCCGCTACACCATCTACACGACTTTGCAGCGCACCAACGTGTTCCAGACCGAACTGTCGAACAACGTGCTCAAAGTGCCCGACAGCAAGATCCGCGTGGTCTGCGGCGATATCGGCGGCAGCTTTGGCATGAAGTCCGCCGTATACAATGAGTGCGCGCTGGTGCTGCTCGGCGCCAAAGTGACCGGCCGACCGGTCAAATGGGTGGCGACGCGCTCGGAATCGTTCCTGTGCGATGCGCAGGCGCGCGACAACGTCACCGATGCCGAGCTTGCGCTCGACGCCGACGGCAACTTCCTCGGTTTCCGCGCCAAGATTATCGCTGCGATCGGCGCCTATATGCAAACCGGCATGCCGGCCTTCACCGGCAATCTCGGCACGCTCGCCGGCGTCTACAAAACGCCGGCCTCGCATGTCGACGTCACCGCCGTATTCACCCACACCCAGCCGGTGCGTCCGTATCGCGGCAATGGCCGGCCGGAAGCCGGCTACATCATCGAGCGCATGGTCGATCTTGCCGCCGACCAGCTCGGCATCGATCCGGCGGACCTGCGCCGCCGCAACACCATCCCGTCGAGCGCGCTGCCGTTCAAGACCAGCGTCACTTTCACCTACGACTGCGGCGAGTTCGAAAAGAACATGAACATGGCGCTCGACGCCGCCGACAAAAAAGGCTTCGAAACGCGACGCGGCGCCTCGCGCAAGAACGGCAAGCTGCGCGGCCTGGGCTTCTCCAACACCATCGAGCGCTCCGCCGCGGCGGGGCTCGAAGGCGCCGAGATCAGGTTCGACCGCACCGGCACCGTCTCGATCTTCTCCGGCAGCATCAATCAGGGCCAGGGCCACGAGACCGCATTCAAGCAGGTCGTGTGCGACAAGCTCGGCCTCGATCCCAACGAAGTCACCTACATCCAGGGCGACACTGACCAGGTGTTCTTTGCCGAAGGCACCGGCGGTTCGCGCTCGGCGGCGTTTTCGGGCTCGGCCTTCACGCTGGCCGCGGAGAAGATCGAGACCAAGGGCAAGGCCATCGTGGCGAAGATGCTCAAGATCGACCCTGCCGACGTCAACTTTAACGAGGGCGTGTTCTCGAGTCAGAAGACCAACCAGACGATGACCATCAAGGAAGTCGCCAAGGCGTCGATCGACCCGAAGAACGTGCCCGAAGGCATGGAAGTCGGCCTCATCTCCACGGCGATCTATCAGGGCAAGGCGGCGAGCTACCCGAACGGCTGCCACGTCTGCGAACTGGAAATCGACGAGGATACCGGCATCGTCGAGATTCTCCGCTACAACGTTGTTGACGATGTCGGCACCGTGATCAATCCGCTGCTGCTGCACGGCCAGATCGACGGCGGCGTCGCCATGGGGGTCGGCCAGATTTTGATGGAAGACATCAGGTTCGACACCGAGGGCCAGATTCTCACCGGCTCGTTCATGGACTACGCCATGCCGCGAGCGAGCGACCTGCCCTCCTACCACGTCGGTTCCAATCCGGTGCCGACCAAGACCAACCCGCTCGGCGTCAAGGGCGCTGGCGAGGCCGGTTGCGTCGGCGCCATGCCGGCGGTCGCCAACGCGCTGGTCGACGCGCTCTCCGTGCTCGGCATTAAACATGTCGAAATGCCGGCGACACCGGAAGTATTGTGGAAGGCGATGCACGCGGCGCGGGGCAAGGAGGCGTAGCTTTCCGTCATTGCGAGGAGCCAACGGGGCCGGCCACTTCGGGCACGAGCGCGATCCCCGCGCGTAAACGCGCGACTGCCCGTTGGCTCGCAATGCGGGCGGACAACTCTCGCGCGGTGGCGCCGCGTTCATTATTTGACACGTCATTTGATTCGCGCGGGGCTCGTTCACCCGCGCCTTCGTTCCAGACGGAAGGCCCCCCGCAAGGCCGCCGCGGCTTTCGCACCTGCTTCCGCCGCGCACTGTTCAAGAATTTGCTCCGGCGCAGGCGGCTCCCGCCAAAACGCCATATGGTCGAGGATCGCGGACGGGATGCGCAGGTGCTTTGCAGGCTGGTAACTGAAGACGTAGCCAGGCTGGCGGAAATTCGGATTTTTGAAGTCGGCCAAGTGGGGGCGTATCCTGCAGCGCTCATCGCCGTGGCACGCATGGGCGCGCCGGCACGTCTTTTTGCTGCAGCTGCGCCACAACTCCAGCAGATCCGCATCCGCACGCGCCGCCAGCAGGTAACGTTGCCCGTCCGAAAGCGAGAGCCATTGCTCTCGCGTCAATCGGCCGGGGTAAGTTCTTCGGAGCATGATCGCATTTCTCCTCCGGAATGAAAGCAAACAAATTTGGTTCCCGCGGCGCGCGCTTTCATCCGCCCCCACGCAAGTGGAGGCGGAAAGCATACGTCCCCGTTCTCGCGGCGCGTTTTTGCGCCCGAGCTATCTTCCACGGTACGAAAAAGAGCCTCCAAACAAATAAGGGGAGGCGGAGCGCCGAAAGGCGCATACTGAGAGACCGCTCCGCGCAATCGCAGCGTTGCCGCTGG
>DATCBO010000113.1:0-58680 GCA_036511795.1 Xanthobacteraceae bacterium | reverse complement strand
CGTCGCCGCGCATGTAATCGCCCCAATAGGCCGCCGGCGACGGTGCGACGGCACGCACGTAGACATCATGGTTGCCAGGCACGACCGTCACGTCATGCGGCGAACCAAGCCGCTCGAGCCAAGCCCGAGCGCGGCGGTATTCGTCCTCAAGTGACAGATTGACGAGGTCGCCGGTCATCGCGATGTGGTCGGGCGCCAAGTCTTTCAGATCGCGCACGATCGCGTCTGCAATCTCCGGGCGGTGAATGTATTTGCGCTTGCGCTGCCAGTTGATGAAGCCGAGGCCACGCTTGCCGATAAGCTCGGCAGGCCGTGGCCGCGACGCCAAGTGCAGATCGGACAAATGCGCGAGCACAAACATCGCCGCATGATGCGCTGCGAATCAGGCGCCAGACAACGTCTTTACGCAGCCCGGCGGTTTCCTGTTCATGAGCTTCCGATCAGGATGCCGGCAGCAAACACCAGCACGCCGCCGACCACGACCTGAAACGTGGCCTGCAGGAATGGCGTATCCATGTAGCGGGTGCGGATCCAGGAGATGACGCCAAGCTCGACCGTGACCACCGCAAACGCCACCCCGGTTGCCGCGTAGAAGTGTGGAATGAGATAGGGCAGCGCGTGCCCAAGTCCGCCGACCGCTGTCATGCCGCCACACACGAGGCCACGCACCACCGGCGCGCCGCGCCCGGTGAGCGAGCCGTCATCGGATAGCGCTTCGGCAAAGGCCATCGAGATTCCGGCACCAATGGCCGCCGCGAGGCCGACCAGGAAAGTCGACCAAGTGTTGTGGGTCGCGAATGCCGCCGCAAATAGCGGCGCCAGCGTCGACACCGAGCCATCCATCAGCCCGGCCAGTCCCGGCTGCACGTATTGCAGCATAAACATCCGCCTGGCGGTTTCGTCCTCGGCAGCGCGCTCGATCGGCGTGATGTCCTTGCCAAGCTCGTGGGCGAGCTGCTCGTGCTTCTCCTCAGCCTCGGCAAGGTTCCGCAACAGGTCGCGTGTGGCGTCGTCATGCGCCCGGTGCGCTGCGCGGCGATAGAAGCGCGCGGTTTCGTACTCCATCTCTTCGCCGAACTTGCGCGCAGCATCGAGCGCCAGCGGCCGGTTGAGCCAGATCGGGTGCCGCGTCAAGAAGCCTTTGACGTCCTGACGGCGAATAAGCGGCAGAAACTCGCCGAACCGCTTGCGGTGCAGATCAAGCAGCATGTCGCGATGGCTGATCTCCTCCTCGGCCATCTTGTCGTACATTGCCGCAGTATCAGGGTAGGAACTGCGCAGCGCGTCGGCAAAGGAGCGGTAGATGCGGTTGTCTTCGTCTTCGTTGGAGATGGCGAGCGCAAGCACTTCCTGCTCGCTGAGGTCGGCAAAACGCTTCACGTCGGCGCCCCTGGAAAAGCTGATGTCTCAGTGTACATATGTTAGAATACTTCTAAAGTAATAAGCTAGTGGCTATTCCCATGGAGTTCGACACGATCCGCCGCCCATTCGAGCCAGCGCTGCGCCGGCTCTTGCATTTCTATTGGCGGTATTCCCGCGGCCTCACTCTCGGTGTGCGCGGTCTTGTGTTCGACGCGCAGGGCCGCGTCTTTCTGATCAAGCACAGTTACGTGACGGGCTGGCATTTGCCAGGCGGGGTGTCGAGGCCGGCGAAACGCTCGGCATGGCGCTGGAACGCGAATTGCGTGAGGAAGGCAACATTGAACTGACCGGCGCGCCAGAGCTGTTCGGCATCTACTGGAACCGACGCGCGACGAAGCGCGATCATGTGGCGGTGTATGTGGTGCGTTCGTTCCGCCAGAGCGCGCCGCCGCAACCGAACAGCGAAATTATCGCGCACGGATTTTTTGCGCCGGATGCTTTTCCGGTCGGAACGACGGCGTCCACCCGCACTCGCGTCGCCGAAGTGCTTGAAGGCCGCGCGCCTGCTCCGATCTGGTGAGGCGGTTGCGCGTACTGATTTTGCAATGTCGGCTTTACTGGCAAGTCGTTTTGGCCACGAGATTTTGATCACAAGCCTCAACGGCGCTGCAACCATCCAGCCGAACGGGCGTTTTAATTTTGAAGGACGCGTATGTGCCGTCCAGAGGAGGAATTGCATGCGTAAGACAGTATTCGCGATCGCTGCGGCCGTGGCGCTCGGCGTTACTACCATGACCGGGAGCGCGATGGCGGCGCCACACGGTGGAATGGGCCACGCTGGTGGAATGGGCCACGCTGGTGGAATGGGCCACGCCGGTGGAATGGCCCACGCTGGCGGAATGGGCCACGCCGGTGGAATGGCCCGCGCTGGTGGAATGGGCCACGCCGGCGGGTTTGGCCATGCTGGCGGGTTCGGTCACGCGGGCGGCTTCGGTGGTCGGAGAGGCGGTGGGTTTGCCGGGGCCCACATGGCGCCGGGCGGTCACGCCTTTGGCGGTCATCCGGGGCACTTTGCCTTTCACCGCGGCCACGGGCGCTTCTTCGGGCCCGGCATCGGCCTCTATGCGTATGGCGGCCGGGATTACGGCTACGGGTATGACGACGGCTGCTGGGTAAACCGGCGCGTATGGACGCCATACGGCTGGCATTGGCGCCTGATGAACGTCTGCTACTAGCGCCTGGTTCCCGTTCAGGCACGCGCCGCTGCCACACAGCAGCGGCGCGTTGTTCATTAAGCAAAACGTCCGCGGTCGTGCGGCGCTGCAAAATCGAGCAAGGGCCCGATGGGCACGATACCAGTAGGGTTTACCTGCCGTTGGCTGCCGTAATAGTGAGTTTTGATCTGATCGATGCTCACCGTGCCGGCAATTCCAGGCACCTGATAAAGCTCGCGCAGATAACTCCACATATTGGGATAGTCGGTGATGCGGCGCAGGTTGCATTTGAAATGGCTGTAGTAGACCGAGTCGAAGCGAATGAGCGTCGTGAACAGCCGCCAATCCGCCTCGGTGATCTGGTCGCGCACCAGATAGCGCTGACCTGACAGAACCTGCTCGAGCTGATCGAGGGCCGTGAACACGCCGCGGGCGGCTTCCTCGTAAGCCGCTTGAACGGTCGCGAAGCCCGCGCGGTAAACGCCGTTGTTCACATTCGGGTAGACGAGATCGTTCATGCGATCGATTTCAGCACGCAGCGGGCGCGGGTAGTAGTCGGTCTTCACATCAGTGAACGCATCAAACGCCGCATTGAGCATGCGAATGATCTCCGCCGACTCATTGTTGACGATTGTACGGCGCGCCTTGTCCCACAGCACCGGCACGCTGACGCGTCCGGTGTAGCGCGGATCGGCCAGCAGATAGACCTCGGTCATCGTCGCCTTGCCGTTGGCCGTGTCGGGCGTCGTTCCCGGCGTGGTGCCGAATTCCCAGCCCGTCTTGCCGTAGAGCGGCTCGGTGATCGAAACCGAGATCACGTCGTCGAGCTTTTTCAGCGCGCGGAAAATCAGCGTGCGGTGGGCCCACGGACAGGCGAGCGAAATGTAGAGATGGTAGCGGCCGCGCTCGGCTGGGAAGCCACCTTCCCCGCTCGGGCCCGGGCCGCCGTCGGCAGTGACAAAATTCCGAAACCGGGTCGCCGGCCGGACAAAATGACCGTCCTTGGTGCGCGAAACGTCCTCTTGCCAGACCCCATCCACAAGCAGACCCATTGCAAATCTCCAACGTTGCCGAACCTTTTCATCGGCCACGCCCAAGATGGGGCCTCGCGCTGGACCGCGGCAAGGCCAAATGCTACGCGGCGACGCGATGAACGACGTTGCTCTGACCATTTTGCCGGAGAGCAGGGATGACGCCGAGGCGATCGAACGCCTGCACGAGCGCACATTCGGCCCGGGCCGCTACGCCAAGACGGCGTACCGCCTGCGCGAACAAGTGCCGCACAACATCGAACTGTCGTTCACCGCGCGCATCGGCACGCTGCTGGTCGGTTCGGTCTGGCTGTCGCCCATTCGCATCGGCGACCACAAGGCGCTGCTGCTCGGGCCGCTCACTGTCGAACCGGCATTCCGCGAGCGCGGCATCGGTCAGGCCCTGATCGCGCGCGCGCTCAAGGAGGCCGCCATAGCGGCCCACCGCCTCGTGCTGCTGGTCGGCGATGAGCCGTACTACAGCAAGGCCGGCTTTCGCCGCGTTCCTGAGGACCGCGTCGTGATGCCCGGTCCTGTCGATCCGGCGCGCGTCCTGATCGCCGAGCTTGTCGATGGTGCGTTCGATGGCGTCTCGGGCCGCGTGCGGGCGGAGTGGGAAAGGTGCCAATCGGCTCCCTGAGAGTCGCTACTTTCCGATTCTAAAGCTTGCAAAAGTAGCTACATGTAGCTACCTTTCCGTCATGCCTACGGTTTCAATTAAAGATGCTAAAAATCGCCTGACCGCACTCGCACGGCTGGTTGAGAAGGGCGAAACAGTGGTGGTCACGCGGAACGGCCGGCCGGTGCTTGACCTCGTGCCACATCGCGGGAAAGCGCTCAATTTGGAGGCGGGCAAGAAGTTTCTGAAGCAGCGCGGTGTAAAAGAGATTTTTCCGTTCGTCGCGGATGACTTCGACACACCGCTGCCTGAGGATTTCCTGCTCAAGCCCCTGCCGTGACGATGCGGCTGTTGCTCGACACGCACGTTCTGATTGCTTTGGCGCGTAGAGAACTTTCGTCACTCGGCGCAAGCATAGCCGCCGCATTAGCCGCTGAAGAAAATGTCCTGTTCGCGAGCGCGGCCAGCTTGTGGGAAATCGCGATCAAAGCTCGCCTTCGGAAAATCGATCCTGGTCTTGCGCTCGACGATCTGCCGGACTTCCTTGAAGCGATAGGTTTGAATCTGCTCGCGATCAATCATCGCCATGCGGTATGGTCGCTCGAACCTGAACCGGCGACGCGCGATCCGTTCGATAGGCTTCTTCTGGCGCAGTGCGCTGTCGAAGAGTTGCGTATCATTACTATTGATCGGGCGCTGCGCGACCATCCCTTGGCATGGTCCGCCGCGAGCCGTTAGAGCCGCGCAATCGAGCGCGAAAACAGTCACCGCCCCTCGCGCGCCCAGGTGCCCGCGAGACTGCCGACCAGCAGTAACAAGCCGAGCAGGCCGACGAACACCGGCAGCACGCCGATGCCGCGCACCACGCTGGCATCGGTCATCTTCAGGCCGATCCAGCCGTCACCCTGATAGGTATCGCCGGAGCGCACGGCGACGACTCGCGGCACCTGCAGCCCGTCGCCGTCGTCGAGCCGGCGCGACGAGCCGCCGGTTGCCTTGGCGATCGGTTCGAGCACATCCGTGGTCGACGTCACCTCGGCAAATTCGAGCGGATTGGCCGGCCCCATATTGATCAGCGCGTTGAGCTTGCCATCGGTGGCGCGCCACAAGCCGAGTTCGCTGGCCGCGATCGTGCTCTGCCACAGACCCGGCAGGACCGGATCGAGCTTGACCGTCCGCGCCGCTCCCGACGGCGAGGTCACTGTCACATCGGCGACGTGGTCGGACATCGTCTGCCGCTGAACGACGAGGTTATGGCCGTTGACCTTCAGCCGCAGCGCTTCCTCTTCGAGGTCAGGCTCCTTCATCAGCCAGTGGGAGAGCCGGCGCAGCAGATCGAGCTGCGGACCGCCGCCCTGAAAGCCGCGTGCCCACAGCCACATCTGATCTGACAAGAGCAACGCCACGCGACCCTCGCCCTGACGCGCCAGCACAAGGAGCGGCTTGTCGTCCGCTCCCTTCATCACCGTCGTGCCCGTGGTGTTGGCGCTGTCAACGACGCGGAACCACTGACTCCAGTGCGGCGGATCGCTGTTGGATCCTTCGAGACCGCGCGTGACCGGATGGCGCTTGCCCAAGTCGGTGAGGCGCGGATGGAACGCCTGTTCAGTGACCTGCCCGCTCGGCTCCGCCGGCAGAATGGCATCGAGCGGCGTGTGCCAGATGCTGAACTGACTCGCATAATCCGGTCCGGCATCGACCAGCACCGCACCGCCGTTGCGCACGTACTGGGCGATATTGTCGAAATACAGCATCGGCAGCACGCCCTGGCGTGCGTAGCGGTCGAAGATTATGAGCTGAAACTGGTTGATCTTTTGCTGGAACAGCTCGCGCGTGGGAAACGCAATCAACGACAGTTCGTTGATCGGCGTGCCGTCCTGCTTTTCCGGCGGCCGCAGAATGGTGAAATGCACGAGATCGACGGACGGATCGGACTTGAGAAGGTTGCGCCAAGTCCGCTCACCGGGATTGGGCTCGCCGGAGACCAAGAGCACGCGCAGCTTGTCGCGCACGCCGTCGATCGACACCACGGCGCGATTGTTCACCGTCGTCAGTTCTCCGCCGGGCAGCGGCGCGGCTTCGATTTCGACGATGTTCTGGCCTTCGTGCGAGATTGGAATTTCGACGTTCTGCGGCGCGCCGACCGGAACGCGCTGGGTCTGCAGCACGGTGCCGTCGCGGCGTACGGTAACTTCGGCGCTGGTCTCGCTGGCACCGTGATCCTCGACCCGATAGGTGATGGTTTGCGGCTGGCCGACGATACCGAAGCGCGGCGCAGCGATCAGCGCGACGCGCCGGTCGCGTTCATCCTTGTGCCCGGTGATCAGCGCGTGAATCGGCGCCGCGAAGCCCAGGGCACTCGCCTCGGTGGGCACGTCGTGGACGCGTCCATCGGTAATCATGACGACGCCGGCGACGCGATCGGGCGGCACATCGGCGAGCGCCGAGCCAAGCGCGGTGAACAGTCGTGTGCCATCGTTTTCGCCGTCCGCCTGGCCGGCTTCGACAACACGCGTCTCGAGACCCGGGATGCGGTGCAGCCGCTCGACAAGCGCAGCGCGCGCCGCTTCGGTCTGCTTATTGCGGTCGCCGAAATTCTGGCTCGGGCTCTTGTCGACCACCACGACGGCGACCGAAGACAATGGCTGCCGGTCCTCGCGCGTCAGCGACGGATTGGCGAGCGCCAGCACGACGAGGGCAAGCGCAAACGCGCGCAACGCCGCGCCGCGGCTGCGCGCCAGAAACAGCGTCAGCACCAGGATCGCGACCGCAGCAACAGCCGCCCACAGAATGGGAGTGCTGACCAGCGGAGCAAATGCGACGCCGAAGTTCAAAGGTCTCTCCTCCTGCCCCGGCTATTGCCCAAGCCGCTCAAGCAGCGCCGGTACGTGGACCTGGTCCGCCTTGTAGTTGCCGGTCAGCGTGTACATGACGATGTTGACGCCGGCGCGGAACGCGAACTCGCGCTGGCGCGGTTCGCTGTCGACCATCGGCAGCATCGGCTGGCCGTCCGGTTGCATCGCCCAGGCTCCAGCCAAATCGTTCGACGTGATCAGAATGGAGGACACGCCGTCGCCGCCGCGCGCCGGCCTGGTCTCCCGCTCCTGCTCATTTTCAGGGGGCAGCGCCTCGACCCAAAGCTGCCCGGTGTCGAACCGGCCCGGAAAGTCGCGCAGCAGATAGAACGTCTTGGTCAGGACGTGATCGCGCGGCACCGGCTCAAGCTGGGGAATGTCCAGCGAGGACAGAATCTTGCGCAGTTCGAGCATGCCGGGACCGCGCGATTCTCCGCCGCCTCCGGGCGGCGCGTCGATCGCATCGCGCGTGTCGAAAAGCACCGTGCCGCCGTTCTTCATGTAGGAATCGATGCGCTTGAGCGCCTCGTCCGACGGCCGTGGCGTGCCCGGCACGATCGGCCAATAAATCAGCGGATAGAACGCAAGCTCGTCGTGCGCGACGTCGAGCCCTATCGGGTCGCCCGCTTCGAGGGCCGTGCGCTGCGCGAGAAACAGCGTAAGCCCGGCAAGTCCCGCTTTGCTGATCGAGTCGACATTGGAATCTCCGGTGACCACATAGGCGAGCCTGGTCTGCAGCGCGGCCGGCGGCACCTGAGAGTCCGACGGGTCTTGCGCGCGGGCTTGTACAAACGCGAGCGCCAGCAGCGCCAGGCCCGCCACCACCGCGGTCGCCGCGCGTGAGCGCCGTGGGATGAGCCGCTGGATGCCACCACCCAGGAAGAGAACCGCCAACGTATCGAGCAGGAACAGCGCCAGCGCGGCGAGGAAAATCGGTCCGCGCAGATCAAGCGGCGCGGTGGTGCGATAGACCTCATGGCGCGCATTGACGAGCGGGCTGAAATCGAGCGGCTTAAGCCGGTCGGCCGGCGCGAGCGTGTTGACGGCCACGTAGCTCTCCGGCCGGCCGTAGAAGCCCGGCGGATTATCGGCGGTGGCACGGCCAACGAAATCGGTCGGCACCGGCCGCGCCGTCGGCGGCGGTGAAACAAAGGCGCCGAAGCCATCGAGCATCCGGCTCGGCGCGACGACTTCGTGGGCGGCGCCGCTTTGCGCGGCAGTCTGCGCGACCGTGCTTGTCCCGGCCAGATCGACGATGCGCTTGAGCATGTCGACGAAGGTGCCCGAAAGCGGCAGATTCGACCAGCGCGTATCGCCGGTAACGTGAAACAATACGATCAGTCCTTTGCCGCGCCGCGCCGCAGTGACGAGCGGCGTGCCGTCGGCGAGCGTCGCCCAGGTGTTATCGGTCAGGGTGGCGTCGGGTTCGGCAAGAACCTGACGGCTCACCGTCACATCGTTCGGCACCGGCATGCCATTGAACGGGCCGTTGCGCGAAAATGCCGCCAGCGGCTGCGGTTGGTCCCAGCTCAGGCTGCCGCCGAGGATGCGGCCGCCGCGCCGCAATTTGACGGGAACGAGATCGTCGTCCGAGGCGGCCGCGAGCCGCGGTCCGGCAAAGCGCACCAGCACGCCACCGTTCTCGACCCACTGCGCCAGCCGATCGTGCGCCTCGCCGGCCACGGTGCCGACATCGGCCAGGATCAGCATCGGCAATTTCTGATCGATGAAATGCGTCACTGCATCGGCCGGTGCTTCGCCCTGTGCGAGGCGCACATCGGCGAAGGGTGTCAGCGCGCGTTCGATGTAATAACTCGACGACAACAGCGGTTCGGCCGTGTCCGCGGTCGCGGCAGAAACGATGCCGACGGTGCGCCGCCGCGAGCGCTTGTCGAGCAGTTGAACGGCACCCGCCGAGCGCTCGTTGGCGATTTCAATCCGCGCGATATCGTTGCGGATCTCGACTGGAAGCGTGAACCGCGCGTTCGCTTCGAGGTCGACGGCCTTGAAGGCAAAGGGCGTTTCGCCGAGCGACAGTCCCTTGAGGTCGAGCGCCCGCACCGTACCGGATTCCGGCGCGCCGGAATTGACCCGCAGGACCTTGACCGACAGCCCGCCGGCCTCGTTGTCAGCCGCGGCGAGCGCGCGCGCACCGGAAACGCCCCCTGATACGATCGTGATTTGGCGCTGACCGACCGTCTGCGCCAAATCCTTGACGAACTTGGCGCCTGCGCCGAGATCGGTGCCATCGGACAGCCAGACCAGTTCGACATCGTGCGCCGACGCGAGAAACCGCGCGATGGCGGGAAGCGCGTCGCTGCGCGCGATGGTTTGCGGTACCGGCTTCATCTGATGCAGCCGCACGCGCGCCGATTCAGCCGGCTCAAGGGAAATGTCGCGCGTCCCATCGGACAGCCGAATGAGCGCCACGGCGCGGCGATCGTCGGCGGCGCGGACAATGATATCGTCGGCGGTGCGCACGCGGGCGTCCCAGGTCGCGGCGGCGGCCCAGCCGTCGTCAATCAAGATGGCGAGCGGCGAATGGGTTTGCGTCGCGGCGAGCCGCGGGTGCCACAATGGCCCCGCGGCCGCAACGATGATGATGGCCGCGAGCGTGAGCCGCAGCAGCGTCAGCCACCATGGCGTGCGCGCCGGCGTCTCTTCCTTCGGGGCGATTTCGAGCAGCAGGCGCGTCGGCGGAAAATCGATGCGGCGCGGCCGCGGCGGAATCATCCGCAACAGCCACCACAAGACCGGCAACGTCAGCAATCCGATCAGCACCAGTGGTTCGGCGAAACCGATGGCCAGACCGGCAATCATGACGCCGCCCTTGCATCTGCCGTGGTGTGGGCATGCGGATCGCCATCCGTTGCGGCCCCTATCCGGGCTTGCAGCGCGAGCAAGAGTTCGCTCGCCGGCCGATCGGTGCGGTGGATGGTGAAGCTCCAGCCGAGCCGGTCGGTCTCGGCACGAATCTCATCGCGATGACGTTTGACGCGCGACGTGTAGTCCGCTTTCCAGGTTTCGGCACGCCCCGCGGTGATGCGTCCACCGCCTTCCGGCTCGACGAACTCGATGCGGCCCCAATACGGAAATGTCTCCTCGGCGGGATCGACAATCTGCACGACGTGGCCGCGCGCGCCGCTGCCGGAGAGCTGGCTCACCGTGCGCCGCACTTCGCCGATGTCGCTCCACAGATCGGAGAGCAGCACGACCTCGGCGAGCGGCGATGGCGAAAAACTCGGCGGCAGGCTGGCGCGCTCGCTGCGGTCGTGAACGAAGGCCTGCGCCATCAGTTCAACAACGTTGCGGCTACCGGTCGGGCGCGTAAGACCCGGGATGCCGACGCGCTCGCCGCCTTCCACCAGCACCTCAGCGAGCGCAAGCGCAATCACCAGTGCGCGATAGAGCTTGGATTCGGTGACGAGCTGCGAAGCAAAGGCCATCGACGGCGAGCGATCGGGCCAGATCCACACCGTGTGCGCGGCCTCCCACTCGAGCTCGCGCACATAAAGATGGTCGTCACGCGCCGAGCGGCGCCAATCGACACGCGCGGCCGGCTCGCCTGACATGAAACGGCGGTATTGCCAGAAATTTTCCCCTGGCCCTGCGCGGCGGCGGCCGTGCAGACCGTGGATCACCGTTGCGGCGACGCGGCGCGCCTCCAGAATAAGACGCGGCATGCTGGCGGCGAGCGTCCGGCTGTCGCCAATCGCCCGTCCAACCGCCGCGCTTTCCTGACTGTCGCGCCTCGGATCGACGGCCATTCGCCTATCCGATCCGCGCCTTCAGCCGCCCGATCACCGCCTCGATGCTCTCGCCCTCGGCGCGCGCCGTGAAGGTCAGCGCCATGCGGTGTTTGAGTACCGGCACGGCAAGATCGAGCACATCGTCGATCGATGGCGCGAGCCGTCCGTCGAGCAGCGCGCGGGCGCGCACCGCGAGCATCAGCGCCTGGCTGGCGCGCGGGCTCGGACCCCAGGCGATCAGCTTGGCATCACCGCTGCCCGGACTTGGGCGCGCCGAACGCACCAGATTGAGGATCGCCTCGACGACGGACTCGCCGACCGGCAAACGCCGCACCAGTCGCTGCGCCGCCAGGAGATCCTCGGCCGTCATGGCCGCCTTCGGACGTGTTTCCTCAGAGCCCGTGGTTTCAAACAAAATCCTTCGCTCGGCGTCGCGGTCCGGAAAGTCGACGTCGATCTCCATCAGGAAGCGGTCAAGCTGGGCCTCCGGCAGCGGATAAGTGCCTTCCTGCTCCAGCGGATTCTGCGTGGCGAGTACATGGAACGGCTTGGGCAAGTCGTGGCGCGCACCGGCGATCGTGACATGCTGTTCCTGCATCGCCTGCAGCAAGGCGGACTGCGTACGCGGGCTGGCGCGGTTGATCTCATCCGCCATCAACAACTGGGCGAATACCGGGCCCGGTATGAAGCGGAAGCTGCGCTTGCCCGTTTGGCTCTCTTCCAAGACCTCGGTGCCGAGAATGTCGGAAGGCATGAGGTCGGGGGTGAATTGAATGCGCCGTGCGTCCAGTCCGAGCACGATGCCCATGGCATCGACCAGCTTGGTTTTGGCAAGGCCGGGCACGCCGACGAGGAGCGCATGCCCGCCGGACAGGATCGTCACCAGGGCCTGCTCGACGACCTTGTCCTGGCCGAATATCACCGTGCCGATGGCCGCTTTGGCGTCCCGGACATGCGCGGCCGTTGATTCGGCGGCACGCACGATCATGTCTTCCAGCTTCTCGAGTCCCTCGCCGCCTGCAGCGGACATAGCTAACTCCTTGTGTCGGAGACGTATTTTCGATCCGCCCAGAATCGCTTCAATCGCGTCGAAACCGCGGCAAACGCGATTGCACGGCGATTAGGCAATGCAATATATGCGCCAGCTGCATAGAGAGCAGACCAAACGCCTAATTTTTCATCCACAGAAATCGCAATGTGAGTCCGGGATGCGCGGCTGTCACGGCCTTATCACGATCGCGCGAGCGCCCCCCGTACGATGGACCAATTGGACTCGCGCCCAGCAGATATGTTCAAGGCTAACCATGGCGAAGGCAGGGCAAGCAGAGCTTGAGTCGATCACGGGTGCGGTATCGCGCGCGGCCGCCAAGGGGCTGCCGCCGGTCGAGCGCTGGAATCCGCCGTTTTGCGGCGACCTCGACATGCGCATCGCCGCCGATGGGACCTGGTACTACCTCAAGACGCCGATCGGGCGGCCTGCGCTCGTGAAGCTGTTCGCGTCGGTGCTCAAACGCGAGGACGATAAGTATTTCCTGGTTACGCCGGTCGAGAAATGCGGCATCCAAGTCGACGATGCACCGTTCCTTGCCGTCGAGATGAATGTCGAGCAGCGCGCAAGTGGACGCGTCTTGCATTTCCGCACCAACGTCGACGACTGGGTCACCTGCGGGCCGGAGCATGCGTTGCGCTTCGAGCCAGAAACGGGCACCGGAGGCCTGAAGCCCTACCTCCACGTGCGCCGCGACTTGTGGGCAAAGGTAACGCGCACGCTATTCTTCGATCTGGTCGAACTCGGCGAAGAACGAGATGTCGCGGGCAGGCCGATGTTCGGCGTGGTATCGATGGCCAGCTTTTTTGCGATGGCCGGCGCCGAACAAGTGAGGGACTTCGCGTGAACGATCTCGGCGCAGTGGCGCAGCTACAACAAAGGCACGATTTCTTCGCGCGCGCGCGGACGCGGCTGTCTCTCGACGTGCCGCCGGCGCTGACCGATCAGAATGCACCAGGCATTCGCCGCGGCGATCTCGATCTCGATCCGGCGCTGTGGGAGCGCGCCGGTGTGCGCGCCACCAAACCGGCATCGGTCCTCGTGCCGATCGTCGATCGTCCCGAACCTACGGTGCTGCTCACTCATCGCACCGCGGACCTGTCGAGCCATGCCGCCCAAATAGCGTTCCCAGGCGGCAGGATTGACCCCGGCGATGAAAGCCCGGTCGCCGCCGCGCTGCGCGAAGCAAAGGAAGAGGTCGGACTGGCGCCCATGCTGGTCGAGCCGATCGGCTATCTCGATCTCTATCTGACCTTCTCCGGTTTTCGCATCCTGCCGACGGTAGCGCGGGTCAAGCCGGACTTCACGCTGACGCTGAACCCTGGCGAAGTCGCTGAGGCCTTCGAAGTCCCGCTCGAGTTTTTGATGAATCCGGCGAATCACCAGCGCAACACCCGCGACTGGAAGGGCATTGCGCGCGAGTATTACGCGATGCCGTTCGGCGACCATTACATTTGGGGAATCACCGCCGGTATTTTGCGCAATCTTTACGACCGGATTTGCGGCCCATGATCAGGCCGATCTTCACGGAAATCGGGCTGTTTCTCGTCCCGTTCGTGCTCTACGCGGTGTTTCTCGCAATCACGAATGCGGGCGTGCTGCAGCCCAAGGCGTGGCGGCCGTCGCGGCTCGCCGCCCTGCTAGCCGTTTCGCTGCTATTGATGTTCGGGAGTTTCTTGATCCTGGCGCAATTTTCCGGCGCTCCGCCCGGCTCCACCTACGTGCCGGCGCACATCGAGAACGGCAAATTCGTACCGGGGACGACGCGGTGACGGCGCCCGTGCAGCTCGCCGACGCAGCTTGGCTCACGCAAGATGAAGCCGCTGGGCTGCTTGCATTGCTCAACCAAGGCGGCGAAGAGGCGCGCGTCGTTGGCGGCGCGGTGCGGAACGAACTCCTTCATCTGCCGGTCGCCGAGATCGATGTCGCGACCACGGCAGAGCCGAACGAAGTCATACGCCGCGTTGAGGCAGCCGGCTGGAAGGCGGTGCCGACCGGCGTCGAGCATGGCACCATCACCGTCGTCATCAACTCCCGTCCGTTCGAAGTCACGACGCTTCGCCAGGACGTGGAAACGTTCGGCCGCAAGGCGCGGGTAAAATTCGGGCGCGACTGGCGCGCCGACGCCGAGCGGCGCGATTTCACCATCAATGCATTGTCGGTATCGGCTGATGGGGAAGTGTTCGATTACGTCGGCGGCCGTGACGATATTGCGGCACGCCGCGTGCGCTTCATCGGCGAACCGCAGCAGCGGATCGCCGAAGATTACCTCCGCATTCTGCGCTTCTTTCGCTTCCACGCGTATTTCGCCGAAGGCGAGCCGGATGCCGCCGGGCTGCATGCCTGCATTGTCGCGCGCGCGGGTCTCGACACCTTGTCGCGCGAGCGCGTGCGCATGGAACTGCTCAAGCTTTTTATCGCGCCGCGCGGTGCACCCACGCTTACCGTCATGGCCGAAAGCGGTCTGTTAGGTCCGGTGCTCGGCGGCGTGCCGTATGTCGCAAGTTTTGCGAAGCTCGCCGCGATCGAAACGGCGCTCGGCTCCGCGCCCGATCCGGTGCGGCGTCTGGGCGCGCTTGGCGTCATGGTCCGCGAGGACGCCGAGCGGCTGGCTCAGCGGCTGCGGCTCTTTAACGTTGAATCTGAACGACTGTCTGCACTCGATGGCTGGTGGCTGATCGAGCCGTCACTGAGCGAGCAGGCCGCCCACGCCCTGCTCTATCGTCTCGGCCCGCAATGTTTTGCCGACCGCGTGCTGCACGCCTGGGCACATGCCAATACCGGAGCGACTGACGAAGCCTGGCGAGAGCTTTTGAGCCTCCCGCACCGCTGGACAGCCCCGCAGTTTCAACTCAAATCCGCCGACTTTATCCACCGCGGCGTACCCGCGGGCCCCGCGCTCGGTGCCGCCATGCGCGCCGCCAAGGATGCCTGGATCGCAGCGGATTTTCCGCAAGATCGCGCCACCGTTGAAGCGATCGTCGAACGCGCGGCAGTGACCGCTACGTCAGGCGGTTAGCCGCCGCCAATGCCTTGGCGCGCAGCGTGCGCAGGCGACGGCGTCCGCCTTGGGCGAACTCGTGAATGCGAGGGCGCATCACGGCGATAGCCCGCCGCGGCCGCATGCGTTCAACTTGCATTTCGTGGCCGCGCCAGGTGAAGTCGTTGCCATGAAGCGCGCTGATAAACAGCGCCGGCAACAACATGTCGCGCGTGAGCCCGCAGAGCGGCGACAGCGCGCTCACCGGCCATCCGGCCGCCGCGGCAAGCAGCATCTCACCGCCATACCAGAGGGTACCGAACAACACCGCGCTCAGAAACGCAGGCGCACCTAGTCCGTGGCCAACAATGGCAACGGCGATTATCGGCAACACACCACCGGAAAAAATCTCTGGCAGGAAATAAAGCAGGAAACTCGCACGGCGCAGCCGTGCCCAGCGCAGTTGCCGATTCCAAACCTCGGCTGCCGTACGCCGACCGAGCGGCTGCGCGAACGGGCGATCGACCAGCCGCACTTTGAGGCCGGCGCCGCGGACGATTTTGGTCGCCGCCGCATCTTCGGCGACTTCCCGCGCGAGCGCGGCAATGCCTCCGACGCGATCGAGATCGGCCCGCCGCCACAGCATGGTCTTGCCTTGAGCAAAACCCGATCCAGCCGTATCCGCCGCATACTGCCATCGCGCCTGATAAGTATTGAGAAACGCGCACTCCAGCTCGGCCCAAAATCCATCGGGTCGGCAGCCAACCGGCGGAGAAGCGACCAGGCCTGTATCGTCGCGCCAACTGGCGAACAGCCGCTGGATATAATTCGGCGGCATCAGCACGTTGCTGTCGGCGAGGATGATCCAATCGTGGGCCGCCTCGGCCCAGCCCTTGAGCATATTGTTCAGCTTCGGGTTAGTGCTGATGCGCTCGTCACCGATCAGAAGCCTCGCCTGGACACCGGCATGGTCGGCGATCAATCGCTCGACGAGCGGTACGACGGGGTCTTTTGCGGAAGCGACGCAGAATAGGATTTCGTAGCGCGGATAATCGAGCGCGAATGTCGAAGACAGCGTATCGGCGGCATAGTTGTCTATTCCGCATAGCGGGCGCACCAGGCTGACTGGAGGGAGTTGGCTCGACAGCGCTGCAAGGCGCGGCGGCCGCCGAAACCGGCCAATCGCCACGACAATGCTTGCGACATGAAATGCGGTGACCGAAAAGGCAAAGACCGCGGCGGCGAGAATCAACGGTGTCATCGCAGCGCGTCTAACGGGGCGGCATGACAGGAAAGTGACTCAGGTTCCAATCACGGCGGCTTCCGCGAAGCGCCGCGTTAACGTTTGGTGTCATCGCGCTGCAACGGAATGCAAATATCAAAGCACAGGATCAAACAGATGCGAGATGATGATTCGTGACATTTGAGCGTGGTCCAATTTCGTTCCGTACGCTCTTTATCTCCGACGTCCATCTCGGTGCGCGCGGCTGCCAGGCCGACCGTCTGCTTGATTTCCTTCGCTATCACGACGCCGACACGATCTACTTGGTCGGCGACATCGTCGACGGCTGGCAGCTCCGATCGGGCTGGTATTGGCCGCAGCAACACAATGACGTGGTGCAGAAACTGCTGCGCAAGGCCCGCAAGGGCGCGCGCATCGTCTATCTGCCCGGCAACCACGACGAGTTCCTGCGCAATTATTACGGCACTCATTTCGGCGGCATCGAGGTGACGGAGACGGCCATTCATCAGACCGCCGATGGCCGGCGTTATCTGGTCGTGCACGGCGACGTGTTCGACATGGTGGTGAAGCACGCGCGCTGGCTGGCGCTGCTTGGCGATACCGCCTACGACCTCGCCATCCTGATCAACCGCTATTTCAACGCTATCCGCCGCCGGCTGGGTTTCTCATACTGGTCGCTGTCGCAATGGGCCAAGCACAAAGTAAAAAACGCTGTCAATTACATCGGCGCGTTCGAGCAGACACTCGCCGCCGAAGCGCAGCGCCACCACGTCGACGGCGTGATCTGCGGCCACATCCATCACGCCGTCATCCATGACGATTTCGGCATCCGCTACGTCAATTGCGGCGACTGGGTCGAGAGCTGCACCGCGGTGGCCGAGCATGCCGACGGCTACCTGGAAATCATCAGTTGGACCGGCGAAGAGGAGAGAGCGAAGCTGCTGGCGGCTTCGCCGGAACTCCCCATTGAAGACGAGGACACTGAAATCGCGGCCTGAGAAGGCGGCGGTTCGCTGCGGGACCCGCCGACGGATCAGCCGTGGCGAATTAGCCGTGGCGAATCTTGAGCGCCAGGATCATTGCCGTGATGGCGAGGGTGACGGTGAGGCCCGGATAACAACGCATCCTGTCAAAACCTGCCCGTGCGAGTCGACGTTTGCGAGCCGCTTTGTCATCCGACGGTCACTCATAAAGCGTAGAATCATCAATACGTTGCAGGAATCGCTCGGGATCTCAGCAGATCATGATTGTTTCCGATCACACCACCAAAGTGTTCGATGCCGACTTGGTCAAGCTGACCCAGAAAGTCGCCGAAATGGGCGGCTTTGCGCAAAAGCAGATCACCGACGCCATGGAATCGCTGGCGCGGCGCGACCTCCTTCTCGCCCATCGGGTCGTCGCTGCCGATGCGGTCGTTGACGACATGCAGCGGCAGATCGAGGAAAAGGCGGTCGAAACCATCGCGTTGCGGCAACCGATGGCCATCGACTTGCGGGCAATCGTCGCCATGTTGCGCATCGCCAACGACCTCGAACGCATTGGCGATCTGGCGAAAAACATCGGCAAGCGCGCCATCGCAATGGGCAACCAGCATTCCCAGCGCACATGGATGCGCGGCCTGCGCCACATGACGACGCTCGCGGTCGCGCAATTGGTCTCAGTGCTCGACAGCTTCGTCGGCCGCAGCCCGCTCAAGGCGCTGGAAGTCTGGAAAAGCGACAAGGACATCGATGCGCTTTACGTGTCGCTGTTCCGCGAATTGCTTACCTACACGCTCGAGGATCCGGGTTCGATTTCGATGTGCATCCATCTTTTGTTCTGCGCCAAGAATATCGAACGGATTGGCGATCACACGACCAATATCGCCGAGGCGGTGCATTACATGGTCGAAGGCCACGCCATCGTGGGCGAGCGGCCAAAAGGCGACACGTCGAGCTACAGCAGCGAACTGTTCAGCGGCGTGAACAGAATTCCGGCCTGACTCCATACGCGTTCAGCACAGCCGCATCAGCGGCTCACCGACCCGGATTCTTGCGCCATCCTTGACGTTGCCGCACAACGAGAACCGCTCTGGTGCGAACACAACGATGGTCGAACCATGTTCGAACCAGCCCATTTCGTCGCCTTTGCGGAACTCCGCGGCGCAGTGGATGCCGTTGCGGCCAGCCGGTTTGAGGCGGCCTTCGACATCGACACAATGCAGCCGGATACCGGCAACCAGAATGGCGCCGACCGGAACTATGGAAACGACATCACCCGTCGCGGTGAGGCGGGTCCGAAGCACCGCGCGTTCATTTTTGCAGTAGAGCTTATCGACGCGCCGCAGCGCCGCGGCATTGACGTTCCAGGTGTCGCCCGGAATGTAGGAGACATGCTCGACACGGCAATCGTGCGGCGCGTGAAATCGATGATACATGCTCGAGGTGAGCCGCAGCGTCACATAGCGGCCGTTGCGATGACTCTCGGTCAACGAGTCGTCGCACAACAGCTCCGGCAACGCATAACGCGCACCCTTGATCTGATAAAGCTCGGTTCCGCAAATCGCGCCATGCGCACCGACGATCGCGTCGCACGGGCTGACCAGAATGTTGGGATTGCCGTCGATCGGCCGCGCACCCGGCTTTAGTCGCCGCGTGAAGCAATCGTGCATGCTGCGAAATTGAGAATCACGCGCCTCGCTCAAGTCGAGGCCGGAGAAGAACCGCCAGACCCCGATTGACAGGTCGCGCACCAGCGGCTGCTCGATGCGGCTGAACCAGCCGGCAAACCTGTTCAAGAAACGCCGAGGAAGCCGATTGGTGAGGACGAAGTTTACGTCCTCGCGGTCGAGCGTCTTCAGGATGAGGCTCTTCACCGTCATGTTGTCGTAAACTCCGTGTTCTATAGCCGCTTCGATGAAGTTGGCCGGCACCACATTGGCATTCTACGGATTGGGCGCTGCCGCGGTCGCCACCTCGGTGGCAAGGCTGAAAGACCGGTTGCTGCTTTCCAACGGCAAACATCGCTCGCTTGCCGGCCACAGCCGCCTGGCGCGGCGACTGGCATCGTTCGTTCGCTTCTATGAATACGACGAAAACCGCTTTTTTCGTGCCGACGACGCACCCGACGACATTGCGGCACGCCGGCGGGTGGCTTTCATGCACCTGTCGAGCCTGTTTGCGCTGCGTTTTGCCAAGACCGTTGCTCTGACCGATGCGACGATCGACGGCATTTCCGATTTGCAATTCACCGCGGCCTACCGGGTGCCGTTTCAGTTCAGCCGCATGGTGCGCACGCACCTCAAGGCGGGCACGTTTCTTCAATCTTCCGCAGGCGTTACCGTAACGGACCTCGACGGCAACGTTTTCTACGACCTCACCGGCTCCTACGGCGTCAACGTACTCGGCTATGATTTTTACAAAGACGCCATGGCGCGCGGCTTCGAGCACGTGCGCGCGCTTGGCCCAGTGCTCGGCCCTTATCATCCGGTCGTCGCCGATAACGTGCAACGGCTGCAACGGATTTCCGGCCTCGACGAGGTGTCGTTCCACATGTCCGGCACCGAAGCCGTCATGCAGGCGGTACGGCTTGCCCGCTACCACACCGGCCGCAGCCACCTCGTGCGTTTCGCCGGCGCCTATCACGGCTGGTGGGGCGACGTGCAGCCCGGCATCGGCAATCCGTTGCCGGCGCACGAGACATATACGCTCAAGGACATGTCGGAAAATTCGCTGCGCGTACTGCGGACCCGGCGCGATGTCGCCTGCGTGCTGGTCAATCCGTTGCAGGCGCTGCATCCCAACGCCAATGCTCCTTCGGATTCGTCGCTGGTCGACGGCGCACGCACCGCGCATTTCGACAAACGGGCCTATGGCGAATGGCTCCGCCAACTGCGGCGCGTCTGCACCGAGCGCAACATTGCGCTGATCTTCGACGAAGTGTTCGTCGGCTTCCGATTGGCCCTGGGCGGCGCGCAAGAATATTTCGGCGTCCGCGCCGATCTCGTGACCTATGGCAAGACGCTCGGCGGCGGTCTGCCGATCGGCGCGGTGTGCGGCCGCAAGGACTTGATGCGGCGTTTTCGTGACGACCGCCCGGCCGATATCTGCTTTGCCCGCGGCACGTTCAATTCGCATCCCTACGTGATGGCCGCGATGAACGAGTTTCTGCGCTTCCTCGAAACACCGGAGTGTCAAGCGCTCTATGCGGAACTCGACGGCACCTGGAACGAACGCGCAGAACAGCTCAATGCGCGGCTGCGCGACGCGGACCTCCCGGTCCGGGTCGTCAATATCTCCTCGATCTGGACGGTGTGTTACACCGCGCCCTGCCGCTACAATTGGATGCTGCAATATTACCTGCGCGCCGAGGGGCTGGCGTTGAGTTGGGTCGGCACCGGCCGGCTGATTTTCAGCCTCAATTTCACCGATGCCGATTTCACCGCTGTGGCCGACCGGTTTGTGGCCGCGGCCACGGCCATGCAACGGGACGGCTGGTTCTGGCATGACCCGGCGGCGACCAACAAAGCGATCAAGCGAACGATCCTCAAGGAAATGCTCGCCCATCGATTACTGCCCGCGTTGGAACGTAAGTCCGCCGAGTAGGCTTGCGGCGCTTCAGGTGGCCCGCGGCAGTTCCTCGGCGTCCTCAAGCTCTTCTTCGTCGTCCCAGTCAGCGCCAATATGCGGATCGATCAGTTCTCCGCGCATAAGCGCGAGCGGGGCCTTGTGGTACAGCTTGATGTCGTGAAACGGATCGGTCAGAATTTTAGTAGCCCAGGCCAGCCCGGTTTGCACGTCCCTGATGAAAAACAACTGCACGGTGCGGAATATGACGCCGCCGACCCCGAGCGCCAGCCAGATCGTCGCGACTTGACGCACAAATTCGGTTTTGCTGCTCGCCGGCGTGAACAGGCCAAAGAAGCTCGGGCTGAAATAGAGCGCTACCGGCGACAACGCCCAGATCGACAGCAGCACGACCTTGCGCCGCAGATTGTAGCCGACTTTGATCTGTTCCTTGTATTCATGGCTGGCGTGGTTGACCTCGTCGTAGTCCTTCGGCTCGAAGAAAAAGTGGCCGCTTTGCCGCGTGGTCATCGCCACCAGCCAGCCGGCCAGTGCCGATATGGCCGGATCCTTGAAAATCATGACGTAGGAGAACAGGAAACTTAACGCGCTGACGAAGTGGAGCGACTGATTGATGCGGCTGTGGTGATAGTAGCGATGATCGTCCCAGCGCTGGATTCTCAGCGTTTCAAGAAAGCCGGCCATTATACCCCTTCGCCTCCATGTCGATTCGTTAAACGCTATGGAGATTCGATGAATCCGCCGTGACAGAGACAATGCGTGACGCTTGTGTGAACGCCGGCGCTACTTTTTGTCAGCCGGCTGCACGGGCGGAGGCGTTTGGTGTTTCGCGGTCACGCGCCGCCTCGCCGCCTTTGGCAAAGCGAATAAGCGAGAAATGTCCGAACGGCGGCATCGCCCGGCGCTCGACGAGCCGCACACCGTCCACGCTCCCGGCCCATTGCGCATAGCGCTTGAACGCAAATTCCGTGCGCCAGCCGAGTTTGCGCGCCGCCGGCGCAAACCATCGCTCCAGCGCGCGGCGCATGCCCGCTTCGGCGCCGACGCGGCTGACCAGGATGATTTCCCCGCTTGGTTTGAGGACTCGGGCGAACTCGTCGAGGGTTCCTTCGGGATTCGGCGCCGTGGTAATGACGTATTGCGCCACCACCGCGTCGAAGGACGCGTCGGGGAAATTAAGGTGTTCGGCATCCATGACGGCGAGCGCCTCGACGTTGCCGAGACCGAGCTCCGCTACGCGCTGCTGTGCCTTGCGCAGCATCGGCTCGGAAATGTCCACGCCGCAAAGCCGGACATCGGCCGAGTAGTACGGCAGCGACAGCCCGGTGCCGACACCGACTTCAAGAATACGGCCGCCGATGCGTTCGGCCGCCGCGATCGCGGCGTGGCGGCCGTGCTCGAACACCGCGCCGAACACCAAGTCATAGACCGGCGCCCATCGCGCGTAGGCCCTTTCGATCGTCTCCTTGTCGAGTTCGCTGCGCGCAGTGTCGGTCCGCGTCGTGTCAGTCATCGCCTGCCTCTTGCTTGATGTATTCGCAGCTACGGTATTGCGGCATGCCCATGAAAGGGACAGTCCGGTTCTCAGCCGCGCACGGCCGCGGCGACCGGCGCAGCCGATTGCGCCGCCTCAGCGCCCTGAATTGCTACCTTGCGGATGTGACCGATGAACTGACGCGCGCTGTTCTCCCAGGAGTAGCGCAGCGCAAACGTCCGGCAGGCTTCGCGCGAGATATGCAGCGCGCCCAAGCAAGCCGCACGCAAGTCCTCGTTCAGCACGCCGATGGGATTATCGGCAACCACGTCCTTGGGCCCGGTCACCGGGAATGCGGCGATCGGAACCCCGCTTGCCAGCGCTTCGAGTTGCACCACGCCGAACGTGTCGGTCAGGCTTGGAAACACGAACACATCGGCTGAGGCGAGATGCGCCGCCAGCGTGCCATTTTCCAGCTGCCCGAGGAACTTCGCCTGAGGAAAGCGACGCTTCAGGTCGTCTTCCATCGGGCCTTTGCCGATCACGACCTTGGTGCCCGGCAGATCCAGCGACAGGAACGCGTCGAGGTTTTTTTCGACGGCGACGCGCCCGAGGCAGGCGAAAATCGGCCGCGGAAAGCCCGGATCGATGGCGCGATCGGGCCGAAACTGTTCGGTGTCGACGCCGCGCGTCCACATCCCGAGATTGGCAAAGCCGCGCTCGCGCAGTTCGCTCATCAGTGATGGGGTCGCCACCATGGTCACGGCGCCCGCACCGTGAAAGCGGCGCAGCGCCGCGTAGATCAGGCTCTCGGGAATCGGTGCGCGCGCGGCGATGTATTCGGGAAAGCGCGTCGTGTAGCTCGTCGTGAACGGTCGGCCGCGTCGGCGACAATACGCGCGCACCGAATGTCCGATCGGCCCCTCGGTGGCGATATGGATCGCATCCGGTCGTGCCATTTCGATGCGCTCGGCAATCCGGCGTCGGCTCGGAATGGCGAGCCGCAAACCCGGATAAGTCGGCACCGGCACCGTGCGGAACCCATCGGGCGAGAGAAATTCAATGTCAACCCCGAGCGCTCGCGCCGCGAGCTGCAGCGACAGCAAGGTGCGGACAACACCGTTGACCTGGGGAGGCCAGGCGTCAGTTGCGATGAGAACCCGCATGCATTGTTCCCACGAGGACAATCCGTCCGTCTGAAATACGAATCCAGTGCAACAAACATTGCCATTTCATGTCTCAGTTATGTGACGGACTATTTGTTCTGCCTGCCGCATTAGGACATGACGTAACAATAATGTCGCAGTCCGATGCGAAAGTGAGATGGCGAATCAACAAAACGCCGGAACGCTCATCGCAATGGGCCGATGTCGAATGTGATGAACGCCGCGCAGCGTGCGCTTTACCGGCGGCCAAGTTGGCGGTGGCTTGCGGGAGCGATCAGTCTCGCAATCGTCACGATTGCGGGCATCACGCTCTATCACGTCTTCCGGGAAGTTGAACTTGCTCGCGTCATCGACGCGTTAAAAACGCAGACGCCGCGAACCATTTTCTTATCATGTCTATTTGTCGCCGCAGGTTATCTCACATTGACCTGCTACGATGTATTCGCATTGCGGGCGATCGGCCGCGGTCACCTGCCCTACCGCGTTGCCGCGTTCGCCAGCTTCACGAGCTATACGATCGGCCACAATATCGGCGCGGCGATCCTGACTTCGGGCGTCATCCGTTATCGCATCTACTCGACGTGGGGCCTGTCAGTCGGCGAGATTGCCCGCATCGCCTTTATCACCGGACTGACATATTGGCTGGGCAATGCGTTCGTGCTCGGCTGCGGCATTGCGCTCGCGCCGGGCGCCGCCAGTGCGGTCAATCATTTGCCAGCGCCGGTCAATCGTCTCATCGGGCTCGCGGCACTTACCGCGATCAATTGCTACATGCTGTGGCTGTTGCCCCGCCCGCGCAGCATCGGCCGTTCGCCGTGGCGCGTCGCTCTGCCCAATCCGGCGTCGACGCTCATGCAAATCGCCATCGGCTCGCTCGATCTGGTTTTCGTGACACTCGCCATGTACGCATTGCTGCCGGCGCAACCGGCAATCGACTTCCTCGACTTGGTCGTGGTGTTCGTCGCCGCAATGCTGGTTGGGGTCGTCAGCTACGTGCCGGGCAGCCTCGGCGTGATCGAGGCTGCGATGTTTCTCAGCCTGCCGCAATTTCCCAAGGAGAACTTGCTGGCGGCGCTGCTGACGTTCCGGCTGTTCTATTTCGTCGTCCCATTGCTGTTAGCCTCGCTGCTGTTGGGCCTGCGCGAAGCCCGCACGGTCGCTGTCGGGATGGCTCGAAACGAAAAAACTCCGCGGCCCGTCACCGCCCGAAAACCAGGATGTTCGGGTGCCGGTTGATATTCTTGATGGTCTTCTGCAGATCGGCGAGCGTGCGCGGGCCATCAGCCGCGGCAGCAAGACCGAAACCGTCGTGGCCGTGGCCGCAACCAGCGACGGAACTCACTGCGGACACGGAGAATGCGTCCCCTACCCACGCTACGGCGAAAGCCTGGACCGGGTTGCGGCGGCATCCACGCCGGGGCCACGGGTTACCGCCTGCTGCCGGCCAAGGATCGGTCGAATGGGCGGCACTACGACGGCAGCCTGATCTATCCACCTGATTCGACGCTGCGGGGGTGAGCGGTGGCGTGCAATCATGTATGATCGCTACCGGCTTACGGGTGCCGGTGCTATCAAGACATGCCATCAGACCCGAGCCCTTGGGACAGCAGGGAGAACCTGCCATGACAACACGGCGTAGCGTGCTGAGAGCCGTTGCAGGCGCTAGCGCCGCGCTGCCGCTTGCCAAGCTGTGCCCGGCGCGGGCGGAGCAGACCTACCCCGACCGGCCGATCCGCCTGATCGTACCGTTTCCGCCCGGCGGCCCGATTGACACCATGGCGCGACTGGTCGGCCAGGAGTTGAGCGAGAGCATTGGCAAAGTGGTCGTTGAAAACCGCCCCGGCGGCGGCTCGACCATCGCGACCAAATATGTCGCCGGCGCTCCGCCGGACGGTTACACGCTGATGTTCGGCTCGTCCGGGTCGCTCGCGGTCGCACCCGCGCTCTATTCGAGCCTCGGCCTCGATCCGCGCAAGGCGTTCACCCCGATCGCTACGGTAGCGCTGCTGCCGCACGTTTTCGTCGTCAATCTCGACGTCCCGGCGAAGACGATCGCCGAATTCGTCGCCTATGCCAAAGCCAATCCTGGCAAGATCAATTTCGGCGCAGGACTCGGGACGCCGCCGCACCTGCTCAGCACGCTGTTCAAAACCGAAGCCCACATCGACGTCGTCTTCATCCCTTATAATGGCTCGGCTCAATCGGTTACCGATCTGCTTGGCGGCCGCACGCAGTTCACCATCGACGGCTTGGTGACGCTTTATCCGCTGATCAAGGCCGGCAAGGTACGCCCTCTCGCGATTGCACGCGGCGAACGCTGGCCGGCGCTGCCCGACGTGCCGACGCTGGTCGAGAGCGGCTATCCGGATTTTGTCCTCGATGCATGGACCGGCGTCGTGGCGCCTGCCGGAACACCCGCACCGATCGTCGCGAAGCTCAATGCGGCAATCAATACCGCGCTGAAGACGCCAGCCGCGCAAGCGAGCCTCGCCAAGTTTTCCGCCATTGCCAAAATCGGCACGCCGGACGACTTCAGCACGTTCCTCGCCGATCAGACGCAAAAATGGGACGCGATCGTGAAGCTTGCCAAGGCGCGAATCGACTAAATTGCCGTCGCGTCACTGTTGTTGGGTATCTTCGTTGCGTCAGCTGTTGCGTTTAGCCGTTGCGTGCGTTTAAGCCTTTTATGCCAGCCGCCCGCTGCGCCGCTATCGAAGCAGGCCGCCGGCTCGCGCAAGAGTGGTTGCAAAAATGTCCACCGACCCCATCGGCGCTGTATTTGAGCGCGACGACGCGAGTCTTGCCGTGTGCGCGCCGCAGATCGCGGCCCAACCCACCAACGAACTCACCGCCATTGCGGCGGCCATAGAACGCGTCGAGGCGTTACTCACGACGGGTGGCCCCGCCCCCGAAGGCGCGGACGCGATTGAGCGCATCGCCGACATCGCCTTTGTGCTGCACGAACGGGACGTCGAGGCTTCGCTGTGCGACGCGCTCGACGCCGCTGTGCGCGAGCTCGGCAACGCCAACGCGGCCAGACACGCGGACGTGCTGCATGTGCGCCAAGCCGCCGAACTGCTGCGCGAACTGTCGCAGCGTGTCGCCGACATGATTGCGCTGCTGCAAGTTTCGCCGCCACCCGCCGCGAACGATACTGCGGCAACCGAAGCGGCGCCCCAGGAAGGCGAACCCGCACCTGCCGAACTGCCAACAGGCGAGGACGCCCTGGATGGCGAGATACCGCGTGAGGGCCTGTTCGGCGCGGAACTTTTGGAAGACGATGAGTTCGCACAAGCAGTCGCGGAGCTTGCTGCCTCACTGCCCCCGCTCGCCCAGCCGGTCGAAGCGGTTGTCGTCATGTTGCGCGAGCCCGCCGATCTCGCAGTGGATGAGCCTGCCCCCGCACCGGAGCCGCATCCCGCGGGTTCCGATTCGCCGGTCGCCCTCACCGAGCCGATCGAAGCGGTTGTCGTCACGCTGCACGAACGCGCCGACCTTGCCGCAGCGGAGCCTACGGCGGCGCCGGAGCTGGATGAAGCGATTCCTGAAACGCAAGCCGAGCACGCCGCTCTCGCAGTAGAGGAGCCTGCCCCCGCGCCGAAGCTGGATGAAGCGATTCCTGAAACGCAAGACAAACTTGCCGATCTCGCGGCAGATGAATCCACTCTTGCTCCCGAGCCCGCCGATCTCGCAGCAGAGGAACCTACCCCCGCGCCAGAGCTGGATGCAGCGATTCCTGAAGCGCAAGACGGGCCCGCCGAATTCGCGGCCGATGAGGCTTTCCCGGCGCCGGCGCCAGAACAAGCAGTTCCCGAAACACAGCATCAGCCGACCGAGTTCGCGGCCGATGGGCCAACGCTCGCGCCCGAGCAACAGCCAGCGATGGGCGATGCGCCGGCCGCGATCGAGCCGCCGCCGGCCGAAGAGTTCCCGATTGCCGAGGCGATCAACGCGCCGCTTGCATGCGACGACGTAGTTCTTGTGCATGATGCGCTTGCGGATGAGCCCAACGATGATGCGAACGCGACGCTGTTGAGCGAAAGCGCATTGAGCGAGACGCTATCCGGAGAAGCCCTTTTGGTTGGCGCCGACGCTCCGCCGTCATCAGACTTGCCTGAAGCTTCTCCCGATCATTCATTGTTGAATGGGCACACGGTCGCCTTATCGCCTGATATCGACTCGCCCCACATACCGAGTGAAGCGCTGTCGCCACCGGTGCCGGAGGCGATGCCTGACAGCGAGACCGCGCAGGTGCCGGACAGCTCGCCACTCGCAGCTTCCGTCGCAGAGCCAGAACTACCGTCGCGGGACGAACCTATTTCACCGCCGGCGGACATAGCCACCTCCGTCACCGCCGCTGAACAGCCATACGGTCAAGACATGCCTCGCGACGCTGGCGACGGCCCGACTCAAATCGTCAGCGAGTCAAACCCGTACGACGCCGTTGAAGCGGCCACGGAGACCGCGACCCACGATGAGCCGCCGCCGCACGTCACGGAGTCATCGCAATCTCTGCTGCCCGAACTTGCGCTGGTAGATCCGCAGGACGACCCGGGTGATCTGTTCGAGCCCACCGCAGACGCAGCGACGCCGATTGTCGCGGCGACTCTCGCCGTATCCGGGTTGGCGAGCGAAATCTCCATACATGCCGTCGCAATGAAGCCGCACTCTGCGGCGGCGACCGTTGATCCGCTCGCAGCCATGCACACGCTCAGCGCGGAAGAACTGCTCGCCCTCTTCACGTAACAGTGAACCAGCGGCGTTCGGCAGCGTTATCTTGGCGGTTCTTCCGATCCGAAAAAGTGTCGCCGCGCGGTCATCAATCCTTTATTAGTCGGACTCTTCCTCCAATGCGTGAGTCGCGTAAGCGGCACAGAAGTTGCTTTCACGGGAGACTGCGGATCGACAACGACGCGTAGGCAATGTGCGATTTCTCCAGGTCAGGAGGACCAGTTGTTGGTGGTCCGTACAGATCAGCTACTGGAGGCCAGAATGCACAGACTTACCGTACCCGCATTGGCGGCCGTGGCGTTGTGCATCAACGCTTTCGTTCCCAGCCAGTTGTTTGCACATGACGATGGGCGGTTTGCCAATTCGCCGCTGAAGCCTTGGTTTGATCAGCTCGCCAGCGGCAAAGGCCTTTGCTGCTCTTTTGCGGACGGCGTCAAGGTCGAGAATGTCGACTGGGATACCCAGGACGGCCGGTACCGCGTACGACTCAACGGGCAGTGGCTCGTCGTGCCGGATGTCGCAGTCGTCACCGAGCCCAATCGCTTCGGGCCGGCCGTGGTATGGCCGTACCAGGACATGAACGGCGCAACGCAAATTCGCTGTTTCATACCTGGCGCGGGTGCCTGATTATTTGCTCCGCCCGTGGGCTGCGCGGAACGGAGCTGATAGGCGCCGGCTTGCGTGGCCTGTGAACTCCGTGACGGCGGAGAGCGGTTGAGTGCGGCTATGCTGCGATTGTCCGCGTATTACGCGACGAGCCGTGAAAACAATTCCGGATCGACATTGCCGCCCGACAGGACGGCGACCGCGACTTTGTCCCGGACGTCGATCTTCCCGGTCATCAGGGCCGCCAGCGCAACGGCGCCGCCGGGTTCGACCACGAGCTTCAGCTCGGCAAACGCAAAGGCGACCGCGGCCGCGACCTCGTCATCGCTCGCCGCGACACCGGCACCGACCAGCGAGCGATTGATGGCGAAGGTAAGCTTGCCCGGCGTACGCGCCATCAGCGCATCGCAGATGGTGCCGGTCAGCGCCGCATTCTGCTCGCGCTGGCCGCTCCTGAACGACCGTGCGTGGTCATCGAAACCGGCCGGTTCGGCGGTGTAGACGCGGGCCGCCGGCACCCGTGCCTTGACCGCAAGCGCGATGCCGGCCGTCAGCCCACCGCCGGACGCGGTCACCACGACAACGTCGGGTTCCAGACTAAGCGCCGCCAAATCCTCGACGATCTCGAGTCCCGCCGTGCCCTGACCGGCGATGATCAAGGCGTCATCGTAAGGCGGCACCAGCGCAGCGCCGCGTTTTGCGGCAATTGCCTCGGCAATCGCCTCACGGTCCTCGCGCAGGCGGTCATACAGGACGACTTCAGCGCCAAGCGCGATTGTGCGTTCGCGCTTGGCGCGCGGCGCATCGCTCGGCATCACGATCACGCACCGCATGCCGAGCATCCGCGCCGCCGCGGCCACACCCTGCGCATGATTGCCGGACGAGAACGCGACCACACCACCGGCGCGCTGTTCGGGCGGCAGCGCTGCGAGCTTGTTGTAGGCGCCGCGAAACTTGAACGAGCCGGTGCGCTGCAAGGTTTCGGCTTTGAGAAAGACGCGTCCGCCGGTCATGTCGTCAAGGGCGGCCGAAGACAGCAACGGCGTATGCAACGCGACACCGGCGAGCCGGCGTGCGGCTTCATCCACGTCGGCGACCGTCGGCAGGATTACCGGGGCGTCCATGCCACAAGGGTAGCGCCGCGATTGCGGCAACAGCAAGAGCCAGCGTCGCAGTGCGCGCCTAACAAACAGACGCACCTTCCGGCGCGTCTGCGCTTGGCTTTTTTGGCCGCTAGTCGAACCGTCCAGCCGCGTGCGCCAGCATGGTGTAAACCTTGCCGGTATCCGACGTGAGGTAATTGCGCGCCACCGCAGGGCCGCGATCGCCGCGCGAGACCTCATCAAGCAGCCGTTCGAACTCGTGGATGTAGTGCTCCACGGTCTGCCGGAATTCCGGATCGGCGCGGTATTTGTTGCGGATTTCCTCGAACGCCTTCTGGCCTTGGGCGGTATAGAGCTGCTGGCTGCCGAAGCCCCGCTCGCCGCGCTGATAGCGTTCCCACAAATCGGCCGTCGCGTCATGGTCAATCATCCGCGCGATGTCGACCGACAGCGACTCGAGCGCGCTCGCCGAGTCGCGCACCGGGCGTGACGGGTCGCGCGGCGTGGACGGGGTGGCCGGCGCAACCGGTGGGCTTTCGTCACGCGACGCGCGCGTCAATAAATCGCTGAGCCAGCCGCCGCGTGGATTGCCCGCCGCGTCCTTACCGCCCTGAATCGGGCTCAGTGACGGCGCATCGGATCGCCGCGCAGGTGCACCGGTTATGTCGCGCCCCGCCGGACGAGCGGGCGCGCCGGACTCGGGACGAACCGGCCGCGGCTGCGCGCGCCCACCGGCGGACGCGTAGGCCGGCTCCGCTTCGCGGCGGGCCGGCTCGACTGCGTCTATTGCGCGGCCGTGACGGGCAACGATGCGATTAAGCTCGGCCAATGCTTCGATCTGGTCGACAATGACACGCCGCATCTGTGCCGCGCTGTCCGCGGTTTCCTGCGGCAACTCGAACACACCCCGCCGCAGCTCGGCGCGCGTGCTTTCGAGTTCACGCTGCATGTCCGACGCCATCTGCTTCATGCCCTGCATGATGTCGGCGAAGCGTTCCGCGGTTTGCGTGAACATGGCCTGCAATTCGCCGGCGTTCTCCTCATAGGCGGAGCTTAGCGTCTCGCTGGTGCGCTTGCGCTGCTCGTCGGCCTGGCCGCGCATCAGATCGAATTGCTGCTCGATCGTATGCACGCTGTCATTGCTGCTTTCGGCTACGATACTGGCAATCTCCCGCGCCCGCGACGTCGCGGAGTCGAGCGACTCGTCGAGCAGTCCCGAAAACCGCCGCAGCCGTTGCTCGAAGTCGTCGGTGCGCGCATCGAGCGTCGTCACCAGCGCCTCGATATTGGCGTGCCGGGTGGCAATCGAGTCGTCGGTACGCCGGTTGCTCTTCTCCAGGAGCTCGACCGCCTCGGCAAGCCCCCGGCCGTGAGACGTGAACTGAGTGGCGAGTTCGCTGAGATCGCGCAACACCTTGATGGTCGTGGTGTTGAACGAGCCGAGATGCTCTTCGACCTTGGAGGTCGCGGTGCCGCTCCTCAAATTCAGATCGTTCATGGCGGTGACGAATTCCGAGACGCGCGACACCATGGTGTGCTCGATCGCGTTCATATTTTCGTGCGCGCCGCTCAGCACTTCCTGAAGCAGAATGTTTGCTTCGCGCAGTCGCTCGAACAGCGCGGTCGAGTCGTTGCGCAGCATGTTGTGCGTTTCCAGCATATCGGCGACGGTCGCCGACGCGGTCTGCTTGGATTCGTCGATCGCGGTGCGGGTCGCTTCGTGCAGATCCGCAAGTGTGCGCGAGATATTGGTCTTGGCCGCGTCGGCGACGCCCTGCGAGCCCTCCTGAAGCTGGCTGAGCGTGCGGGTGACCGCGGACGTCGCGTTATGACCGGCATCGTTGATGAGGCGGGCGATTTCCTCGCTGTTGTCCATCATCGTCTGCGTAAAGACGAATCCCTTGGCCTCGATCGACTTCACAGCCTGGTCGGTAACACGACCGACTTCGCTGGCGAATTGTTCGCCCTTGGTCGTCAGCGAGCCGAGCAGTTCGTCGGATTTTTCCTCGAGTACCTGCCGGAGCTCGCCGACGCGCTGCGACACCGCGGAGTGGATATCCTCGGCCTTGCTGGAGATGTTCTTGGCGATGTCTGCGCTCATGCCGACCAGCGTGCGTTCCGCTTCGCTCGCGGTACGGCCGATGACGTCGGCGCTGGTGCGTGCGGTCTTGTTCATCAGATCGGTCGTGGCCGCCGCCGTCTTGCCAATGGTCTCGGTTGCTGCGGCAGCGCTCCTGCCGAGCACCTCGCTGGCGGTCACCGCCGTGCGATTGACCAGTTCGGTCGCAGCGGCGGCGTTGCGGTTCAGCGCATGGCTGCTGCCGGCGGTCGATTTCTCGATGATGTCGCTAGCGGCAGCCGCGCTCAGCGCAAGCGCCTGGCTGCTGCCAGCGGCCGTTTTGTCGATGACTTCGCTGGCCGCGGCGGCGCTCTTGGCGATCGTATTGTTGAGCGCCACCGTGCTGCGATTGAGCACCGCGGCGGCCTCGGTCGCGCTT
Source organism: Xanthobacteraceae bacterium (assembly GCA_036511795.1). Lineage (GTDB taxonomy): Bacteria > Pseudomonadota > Alphaproteobacteria > Rhizobiales > Xanthobacteraceae > BOG-931. Next base: position 26,436 of record DATCBO010000113.1, on the reverse strand, counting down.
TTGCCGACGGCGTTGGTCAGTAATTCAGCGCTCCGGACGAGCGCCGCGCTTGCCTCGGCGGAGGTCTTGCCGACAACCGTCCCAAGCAATTCGGCGCCGCGATGGAGAGCTGCGGTCGCATCCGAAGAGCTCTTGGCGACGACATTGCTCAAGACATCGGCGCCGCGATTGAGCGAAGCGGTGGCTTCAGCCGCGCTCTTGCCGACCGAGGTCGTAAGCAGCTCGACGCTCTGACCGAGCGCTGCTGCGGCTTCCGCCGCGGTCCTGCCAACAGAGGTGGTGAGCAGCTCAGCTGTGCGATTGAGCGAGGCGGTGGCTTCCGCAGCGCTTTTTCCGACCGAATTGGTCAATTGCTCACCGCTGTGGCCAAGCAATCCGGCGGCTTCCGCCGCACTCCTGCCAACCGAGATGGAAAGCACCTCGACTGTGCGACTAAGCGAGGCAGTGGCTTCCGCCGTGCTTTTTCCGACCGAATTGGTCAGTTGTTCGGCGCTGTGATTCATCGATGCCGCGGTTTCGAGAGCGCTGCGGTTAAGTGCCTCGGTCACCGCCGCCGTCGCCGCCGCGCTCTTGCCGAGGGAGTCGTTGGTGGTTGCGAGAAGCTGGCTCAAAGTCTTATCGGCATAGTCGGCGTTGACTTTGACCGCCTCGGACAACTCGGTCACACGCGCGCTGAGTGTTTCAGCAGCCGAGCGCGAGCGCGAATCAAGTTCGCGGACGACGGCCTCGGCGCGTCCGATCAGCAACTGCTCCAGCTGCTCGATGCGCGAATCGAGCGTGCCGGCGACCTGCATTGCGCCCACGCCCAGCGTCTTATCGATAGTGGCGACGCGCTCGCTCACTGCGTCGGCGAGCGTTTGCCCGCGGCTGTCGATCAAGGTGGCGACGTCGGTGACACGCTTGTCGATCGCGTTGACCACATCCTTGCCGCCTTCGGCGAGCGTCTTGGCGATGTCCATGACGCGCGAAGAGAGCGCCTCGGTCAGCGACTGCGTGCGGCTGTCGAGCGTCTCCTGGAAACGCGTCAGACGCTGATCGAGGGTCGTGGTGACCTCGTTCGCCCGCGAACTGACGCGGCTATCAAAGCTGTCGATGTAGCCGCGCATCGACTCGGACACGTCCTGGGTCCGCGCGCCGAGACGTTCGACCAGTTCGGCGCCGTAGGTCTTCACCGTGCGGTCGAATTCGGTCAGGTGCCGCGTGATCAGATTGCCGAGCGTGCCGGCATCGCGCGAAATGCGCTCGCCGAGTTCGACGCCCGAATGGCTGAACATTTCCTCATAGGCGGCAAGCCGCGTCGCCAGCAGTTCCTTCATCGCATCGCTGCGCGAAACGATGACCGAGACAAGCTGCTCGGCGCTCTCGCGCACCGATTCCGTCATCTTGGAGCTGCGCGAAACCAGCGCGTCGGTGATGCGCGTGCCGGCCTGTTCAAGCTTGGCGGCGACTTCGCCGCCGCGCAGATTCAGGTCAAGCACGAGCGACTCGCTCGAGGTCTTCAGCGTGCTGTTGACCTCTTCGGCGCTGGTCGCAATCCGGTCGGCGATCCGGCTCGACGTGTCGATGATCGTGTCGGAAAGCTCCTGCGAGCGTCCGACCATCTGGTCGGTCAGCTCTTGCGAGCGCAACACCATCTGCTCCGTCAGTTCCTGCGAACGCGACACCATGAGATCGACGACCGCAAGGGACCTTTCCGAAAACCCGTCGGTGACGGCATCGAGCCGCGCCGTCATCATGTCTTCGAGGCCTTGGGCGATGTCGGAAAATTCCTCGCCGATGTGATCGGTCTTGAATTTCAGGCTCGAGGTCAGCCGGTCGCTGGCCGTTACGATGGCGCGCGATGTTTCGGTGCTGGTGCTTTCCAGCCGCTCCAACAGATCGCCGCCGCGGTCGCTCAATTGCTGGATCATGTCGTCGCCGATCTGGCCCAGCGAGAGCGTGATGTGCTCGCCCTTCTCGGCGAGCGAATTGGTAATGCGCTGCGCGGCTTCGTTGACCTGCTGCCCGACCAGTTCGCTGATCGTCGACAGGTCCTGCGTCAGATCAATGTGCACATTGTTGATAGCCGAACGCACCTGCTCGGCCTGGCTGACCAGCGTATCGCGCTGGCTGGCGAGATCCTGAATGAGGTTGCGGATGCGCACTTCGTTGTCGCCATAGCTGCGGCCGAGCGCTGCGACCTCGTTATGCACCATGCTTTCCAACTCGCTGGCGCGCGCCAGCGCGCGCTCGACGCCGTCACCCATGGCCGCCACTTCGCGGCGGATCGCCTGGCCGACGCTGACGATGGAATCGCGCGCCACGCTCTCAGGCTCGGCAAGCCGCATGGCGACACCGGCCATCGATTGAGCGATCAGCCGCAGCTCCTGGGCACGCCACGCCATGTGGGCAACGCCAAAGAAAAAGATGATCGGCAGCAACGCGGCGGCACTGAGCCCGACGACAATCGCGGCCACCGAATGGCCGGGGCCCATGGCGGCTGTGAGGTCGGAAAGAAAGGCCCACGACAAGGCGAGACAGCCGACGATCCAGGCAGCGGAGAACACGGCGGCAACAAAATAGGACGTGTGTGCCGGACGGCGCTGCAGCGTCTGCAGTATCTGGCCGATCGATCGGCGGTCGTCGTTGGCAGCCAGGGGAGCCGCCTCAGGGCGCAGATCGCGGCTGCCGACGGGCTCGGCGCGCAGACCGCTGTGGAAGACAGGCGGCGGCACGGCCTGTTCGGGGCCGTGGTCGATCATCGCCTCTGCAGGAACCTCCGCGGCCGGCTCGGCCGGCGGGATATGATCCTCGTCGTCGTCCGGGATGTTGAGGGCTTCCTGGATCGCCGACAGCGCCGCCTCAGTCGGATCGATCGTCTTTTTCGGGTAGTTGGCCATGTCGGTCGTCGCCTCGCGTGTTACGCTGGACTGAGGTCGGCCTGGAGCGAGCTCCGGCCGCGCCACGAGCGCGTGATCGTCTAAATCCTCGATGCGGTGCAGAGGGCTCCCCCGCCCTCATGTTGCACTCCCATACCCCATCCTATCGGTCTGGCCCATCGAAGAAAACTAGCTCCGGTAACGACATTTTAATCATCGTTAACGGTCTGCTTACCATAGCATCACGCGACGGCCGCCGGGAGCGCAATTGCCCTTTAATGCCAATAATGCGGCCCGCATTAGGCCGGGACCGGCAAAATCCGCCTGCCGCAGTCAGTCAGCACGCCGGTCCGGTGGATAAGTTGGAACCCGTCCTGCCCGCGGCGTAGGAATTTGCTCACCACACGGGCGAAAGAACACGTACCGATGCCGGGTGTTCCGGGCGTTTTTACCCGGTCTTGGCTGGTTTCCGCGCACACTTGGCCTTCGGTCGCAATAATTGGCGACGGGAGGACGACATGATCGCATCGGGCGCCAAAGTGGCCGGCGACAACCGAAAGACGCGCGCAACGGGCGCACTCACTGATCGACCCGCCATCGATGAGGAGCACCTCAAGCGCATGACGCTCGGCGACGGTCGCTTGGAGCAGGAGGTTTTGCAGATATTCGTGCGCCAGACCGCCATGATGCTGGAGCGAATTTCGAGCGGAAAGCCGGGGGCGGTGGCGACGGCGGCCCACACCCTGATCGGTTCGGCGCGCGGCATCGGCGCGTGGCGGATCGCTGGCGCTGCGGAACGGCTCGATCGCGCCAACTGTGAAGGCGGCGAGGATGAGATCGGCGACGCGATTGCCGAATTAAAGGCGGCAAGCCTCGAAGCCACGGCGGCAATCGGCGCCCGGCTGACGGAGCCCTCGCATTAGTTTTGCCGGCTTTTCCGCCCTCCATCGATCGCGCCGTAGCGCACTGGCGCAGAGCGGGATGAGCCTATAGAAGAGGCGTGCCGTTGGCGTGGCGGCGCCGCCGATCTCCCCTCCGCCGATCGACTGTTCTCTCGTTGCTCAGCCGCAAGTCTCTCGTTGCTCAGCCGCAAGTCATTATCCAATGCCCAAAATCACCTTCATCGACACCGCAGGCACGACACGCACGGTTGAGGGAGACGTCGGCGCAACGGTTATGGAGACCGCGATCAAGCACGGCGTTCCGGGGATTGAAGCCGAATGCGGCGGCGCCTGCGCCTGTTCGACCTGTCATGTCTATATCGAGGAAGACTGGCGGGAGAAGGTCGGCGAGCCGTCGCCGATGGAAGAGGACATGCTCGATTTCGCCTACGAGGTGAAGCAGAATTCGCGCCTGTCCTGCCAGATCAAGGTCCGCGAGGATCTCGACGGTCTGACGGTCCGCACGCCGGAACGGCAGGCTTAGCGGCGAACGCCGGCTGGGACGAAACTGAGCCGGCCGGAACAATTTCCGAGCCCCGTTAAGGCTCCTGAGGCTTCCTCTTTCCCTACCGCTGCGAGCACGCTAGACACTCGCCACCTTTGGACGTTTCCACTGAACCCTCAGGGTACGACGCGCTATGAGCGAACCTATCAAGACTGATGTACTGATTGTCGGCGCCGGCCCGATCGGCCTGTTTGCTGTGTTCGAGCTTGGCCTGCTCGATATGAAGGCGCATCTGATCGACATCCTCGACAAGATCGGCGGTCAGTGCGCCGAGCTCTATCCGGAAAAACCGATCTACGACATTCCGGGAGTCCCCATGACCAGCGCGCAGGGTCTGGTGGATTCGCTGCTCCAGCAGATCAAGCCCTTCGGCGCGCAATACCATCTCGGCGAGATGGTGGAGTCGGTTGAGAAGATCGGCGATCCGCTGTTTCGCGTGAAGACCGACCAGGGCAAGGAATTCATCAGCAAGATCGTCGTCATCGCGGCCGGCGGCGGCTCGTTCCAGCCCAAGCGTCCGCCGATTCCAGGCATCGAACCCTATGAAGGGAAATCGGTATTCTATGCCGTGCGGAAAATGGAGGCGTTCCGCGACAAGCGCATCCTCATCGTCGGCGGCGGCGATAGCGCGCTCGACTGGACGCTCAACCTTGCGCCGCTCGCCAAACACCTGACGCTGCTGCACCGGCGCAACGATTTCCGAGCCGCACCTGACAGCGTCAACAAGATAATGGCGCTCGTCGGCCAGGGCAAAATCGATTTCGTGACCGGGCAGGTCACGTCGCTCGTCGGCAGCGACGGTCAGATCGGCACCGTCAACGTCAAGAGCAATGACGGCTCGACCTTCGAACTCGGCTGCGACGTGATGCTGCCGTTCTTCGGACTGACGATGAAGCTCGGCCCGGTCGCTAACTGGGGATTCGAGCTGAAGAACAACGAACTTATTCCGGTCGAGACCGCAAGCTTCGAAACCAGCGTGCCGGGAATCTTCGCCATCGGCGACATCAACTGGTATCCGGGGAAGCTGAAACTCATCCTCTCTGGATTCCATGAGGCGGCGCTCATGGCCCAGAAGGCCCACCACTACATCTATCCCGACAAGCGGCTGGTATTCCAATACACCACGTCCTCCACAAGCTTACAGAAGAAGCTCGGCGTCGCACCGGCGCGTTGAAGAAAGAATCTTTCGACCGGCGCGAAGAAGCGGGCGCTATTGGCAACCGCCTAAGGACTGCGCGGGGGCACGACAGCCGGCGCTGGTGACGCTTGAACCGGAGGCGGCGGCAGCGCAGGCGCGGCGGCCGGCGGTTGTCCGGGTGATGGCGCCGGAGATTGTTCCGGCCCCGGCGGTGGCGGCAACGTCCCGACGCTCACAGCGGGCGGCTGCGGCACGCCAAGCACCACCCGCACGGCCGGCATCGCCGCATCGGCCATCGCCGCATAACCTTCCGCGGTCGGGTGGATGGCGCCGCCATAGACCGCGCTGACGACTCCCCACAGCGCATCGTGAATGTCGGTCGGCCGCAGCATCGCCGGGATGCCGACCGGATAGGTCATAGCGGTGAAATAGCTGTCGTTGGCTGTTCTGACCCAGCGCGCCCGCGACGCATAGGGGCGGTAATCGCTTGGCGGCAGCGCACAGACCAGCGGATCTGTGGAGGCGGCGACCAGGTCGGTCGCAAAGCTCTTGCCGTCCTGCGAAAAGCACTGCCGATCGAACACCGGGTCGTCCGGCCCCTGCACGCACATGCCGTGGCTTTCGAATTCGGATTGATGCGCATCGACGAATGTCATGCGATCGGTCATCGGATCGCGGCACGCGTTTTTACCGTCACACGTCGCCAAGGCCCGGATGGTCGGCAAGAATCTGTTGTCGACGAAATTCGCCGCGTCGCGCAGCCGGGTCGCATCGGCGGAAAATGCCGGATGGATATCAAGACCGAAGCGGCCGCCCGGGCACGGTTTGTCCGGCGCCTGCATGGCAGGGTTGGCATAGGAGATAAAGACGACCCGCGCCAGATTGCCGCCGGCGTAAGGTTTGAGCGCCGCACGCAGCCGCGCAAATGCCGCCGGCAGGTTTTGCTCGAGCGCGGCTTCCGCGTCCTGTACGCTGACGATGCCGCCGCCTCGGCCGAGCAGAATCCGTTCGGTCCTGGCGTCGACGATGACGTTAGCAACCAGCGAGGCGAACTTCACGTCGTTGGCGCCGATCGTCAGCAATATCATGTCAAGATTGCGCTGCGGGTCCTGTTTGTGAACCCGCGCCATGATATTTTTCAGCTCGGTCAGCTGAGCCGGCGCGGTTCCGGCGCACGCATCGAGGCCAACGTCCCTCGGGCAATCGTCGAAAGTCTGTCCATTGAACATGCCGGTGTCGATCGAAGCTCCGCTGCACGCGAGGGGCAGGAAGGTAACGGCAGCGTGCGGTTGCTCAATGGCGAGCGCGAGCGCGGTACGGATTTGATAGCTGTACAGCGAACGATGGCAGGCTGGGCTCATCCAGCGCGCGCCGTGATGCGCCCAGTCCTTGGCGGCGGCTTCGTTCGCCGGTCCGTTCTCGCATGACCGGTCGCCGGTAAAGCCGGCGCGGCCCGGCCGATAATATTGGCCGCCGCCGAAGCGCCGGAAACAGAAGCCGCCTTCAAGCTGGACCGCCTGATCGGGATCGCCCTCGCCGGCCGCAATCGAATCGCCGAGGCCGGCAATGAGCAGGTCGCGCACGTTGATCTCGGTCGCCACCCGTTGGGCAGTGCCGTCGCCGAGCGGAACGTCGACGGTCGCAACGGTGGTATGGCCATAACGTACCCGCAATCTGACTTCAGCATCGCAGGACGCGCTGACCTTCTGAAGCGGTCCGCTGCCGTCGTCGAACGTCCAGGCGCAGGTCTCGCCCTGCGGCACCGGACCGGAAATCGCGACGCCAATCGCATGATCCCGGGGGGTTAGATAGTTCTCGTTGGCGCCGTCGCGGCTGCAGGTCTGCAGCAGGTTGCCGTAATCGTCGAGGCAGAGGTTGCCGACGACGTCCTGGGCCCAACCGACGCCGCCGTTGCTGGCCTCGAGTCGGCGCTCTTCGGCAAGCACGCCATCGCCGCGGCTGGCCGCCACTTGATGCAGGAAATCGCTCTCCTTGCGGAATAACCGGAAGCGATTCTTCACCTCCCAGACAATGTGAAAATTGCCGGTATCCGCAAGCTGCGCACTGGCCGGATCGAGCGATGCGCTGACGAGAAATGCTGCGAGAAACGCGAGGATAATCGGATAGCGCATGGTCGGGATGAACGCGGGCTGCGGCGGTGAGGGCTAAGCCTTCCTAGCACGCCGCTTGCGGCGGAAGTGTGAGGGGGGAGTGGAGCGCCACGACGGCGGCTGCTCCGCAGGTTTTTCCGCGGCCGGCCAATCGGTTCCGGGTGGTATTCATCGTGCGTTCACGTGGCTTCTGACACATAGATCGTGGGGGTCAATCCAAGCTCGTTCCCTGCCCGTCCCGTCTCTGGGACACGATTATTTATTGTGCACGACGTCGCCATGCTCGCTCTGACGCAGTCTCCGGGTTTTGCTCCAGACTTCGCGCCCGCCGACGCGACAGCAGCCCCGATGCGCGCCCGACCGACCGCCGCGTTCAGCGCCGGCAAGATTGCCCTTCTGTTTGCCGCGCTGCTGGCGATCGCCGCCGTGCCCATCCTGCTCAATCCGTTGCCGCCGATCTCCGATTACATCAATCACCTGGCGCGGATGCACATCATCGCGGCGGGAAACGGCGATCCCTTCCTGCACCGGTATTACGAGATCAACTGGCAGGTTATTCCGAATCTGATGATGGACATGATCGTCCCGCTGTTCGAGCGGATCATGAACGTCTATCTGGCCGGAGAAATCTACACGCTGCTGAGCTTCGCCCTGATCATTTCGGGCGCGCTCGCACTGCACCGATCGCTGTTCGGCCGCTGGTCGGCGCTGCCGATGATCGCGTTTCCGCTGCTCTATAACGACATGTTCCTGGTCGGCACGATGAATTTCGTGTTCGGCATGGGTTTGATGCTGTGGGCGCTGGCAGCCTGGGTCGCCTTGCGTGAACGCCGCCGCGCGTTGCGGCTTGCGGTTTCGGCGCTGTTCGTGCTCGGCCTGTTCTTTTGTCACCTGTTCGTCCTTGGCGACTATGCCATTGGACTGTTCGCGTTCGAGTCGCATCGGCTTTGCGCCGCCTATATCGGCGCACGTCGCGCTTCGGGCCGCGCTGCCGCGCGTCGCGCCCTGCCCGGCCTCATTCTCGATTACGTGCTGACCGGCGTGCCGTTTCTTCCGGTGCCGCTCTTGTTGATGCTCAGTCCGACACGCGGCCTGTGGGACTTCGTCTGGTCTCTGCAAGGCAAAGGCGACGGCGCGTTGGCGGCGATCCGCGCCTATTCCGACGTACTCGCTTACGTGCTCGCGGGCATCTTCGTGGCAGGCGCCGGCTTGGCGCTGCGCTATCGCGCGTTGGCGTTCCACGGATTCGGCTGGGTGCTTTTTCCCATTGGCGTGCTGACCTATCTGGCACTGCCGCAGGTCATCTTCGAGACCTACCTGGCGGATCAGCGGATGCCGATCTCGCTCGCCTTCATGCTGATCGCCTGCCTCGACGTCGATTTTCGCAACCGTTTTGCGCGCTGGGGTTTTGCAACAGCGCTCGTTCTGATCGTGACCGCACGCGTCGCCGAAGTTGAATATGTCTGGGCGCCGCTTTCTGCGGACGTCGAATCGTTCCGTCAGTCGGTCGAATTGCTCAATCGCGGCGCCAAGGTCGCCGTCGCCTATGCCGACCCGAACGGCGGCGACAGCCTGCTCGATTATGGCTTGGTGCACGCCGATTGCATCGCCGTCATCGAACGCTCCGCGCTGGTGACAACGGAATTTACCGTCGTCGGCAAGCAGATCCTGCATGCGCGCCCCGCTTGGCGCACTCGCGTCGACACCGAAGACGGCACGCCGCCCACGATCGGTGAAATGGTGCGCATCGCCGATGTGCAAGGCTCCAAACTCCCGCGTGCTTACGGTGAATATTGGCGGCGGTGGACGGCGGATTACGATTATCTCTACGTGCTGTTCACCAAGCGAAACTTTCAGAACCCCGATCCGGCGCATCTGACCGAAATGTATGTCGGCGATCGATTCATTCTTTATCGCATCGAGCGTTCGCAGATCACCGCCGCGTCCAGACCGGCCCAATAGGCACACGACTTAAGCTTACTCGCCGGCGCGCATCGCGGCCGACGCCGCTTTGGCGATGTCCGGCGGCATCGCGTAGGCGCCAGCAAGAACCTGCGCGACCTCACTGCCGGTCACCTCGCCGATTTCGAGCTGTTGCTTCCCGGCTTGCGCGATGAAACCCGGATCGTGCATGGCGGCATGGAATGCCGCGCGCAGAGCGGCAACGCGCTCATCCGGTACACCGGGCGGCGCCAGGATCGGGCGGTCCATTTTCAGCGGCGACAGCACGAGCTTGAGAATGCTCTTCGTCCGCGCGTCCTTGGCGAATTCACCGACCGCCGGCACGTCGGGAAACAGCGGATTGCGCCACTCGGCGATCTGGATCGGCACGTTGACCTTGTGCTGCGGAAACCAGTCCGGCCGCGTCGACTTGATCGAGGAAATAAGCCCGCCGCAGCGGCCGCCAATCTCACCGCGCTCCATCGCCAGATAAATGTCGTTGCCGCCGACATAACCGGCCACGACCTTGATCTTGGTGCCGAACAGCTTGTCGAGCATGATCGGCATCGTTTCCATCTGCGAGCCGGCGCCGGTGGAGCCGACAGTGAATGGCTTGCTCAACATATCCTGCCAGGTGGCGATGCCGGACGTGTGCCAGGACACGCAGATGCCGGTCGAGGCATCGATGCTGCCGATCCAGTTCATCTTGCGCGGATCGAACCGCGCCGCCGCGATGCCATAGAGCGGGGCAAACGGCACGCTGGAATGAACGAGTCCCAAGGTCGTGCCGTCCTTCGGCGCGACCGAATTAAGATACAGCATCGCGCGCAGGCCGCCGCCACCCGGCATGTTCTGGATCACGATCGAGGGCTTGCCGGGAATGTGCGCGCCGAAATAGGGCGCGAACGCCTCCGCGTAGCTGGCGTAACCGCCGCCGGCACCGGCGCTCAGGATCCAGGAAATCGAGCGGCCGCGGTAGAAATCGGCGATCGGATCGCCGCGCGCTGCGCCGCCGACGGCGAGCACCAGAGCAAGCGCGGCGATCAAACCTCGCATTCGCATCAGGCCGCGGCGACGTCGATCAGTATGCCGTCGCAATCGGTCATCTGATGCTGGCCGAGCGGGCACGAGCGCCGGAACAGGTCGAGCAGCGCCTTGCCTTCCGCGCCGGTACCGAGCGCCGCCGGCGCCAATAGCGGATTATCGGCGGCGATGCGCTCGACATCCTCCTTTAGCTTTTCAACGCTCTCCACCTTGAAACCGATATGGTCCATGCCGGCAGTGATGATACCGGTGCCGTCATAGTCGGTGATATCCCACGGCATGATCACCAAGGTCATGTGTCCGTCGGTCAGATAGTGATTTTTGTCGCCTTCGCGTTTGTTCGACGGCGCCAGTTCGAAAACGTCGCGATAGAATTCGGCCATCTCGTCGGGATGCATCGTGCGCAGCGCCACGTGATCGATGTGGCGCTCGTTGATCTCCGCCTCGCCTTCCTGGTCGCGGTACACCGAGGTGCGGTTCGCCATGTTCTTTTGCGAAATGTCGAACATGTTGCCGTCCGGATCGTGCGTCGAGATGCCGGCGAACGGCCGGTTCGACGGGCGCTTGAGCCACTTCACGGTCGGATATTTCTTGCGCATCCGCTCGAACGCGGCCTCGGAATCCTCGACCTCGATGCCGAAATGATTGAGGCCGGCCTGCCGCCCGGCGCGACGCGGATTGATATTGAGCCCGACATAGCCGTCGCCGACCGTCTGGGCGCGCGCCGGGCGCGCTTTGTCAGAGGCGCGCATGCCGAATACCGCCTGATAGAACAGGGTCGATTTGGCGTAATTGTCGCTGACAATGGCGACGTGATTGATCTTTGCGAACATCGGCGCCTCCTGCCCTTATTTGACAATCTCGGCGGAACGCGCCGATCCTGCCGGCGTTTTCCGAAAGATTTGCGAATTGCGAGCAGATTGAACTCTCCCGTGCCGAGGCGCAAGGCGCGCTCCGCGGAGTCATGCAACGATGGCCGAACTCACGATCGAAAGGCGCTGCTGCGTCGCCGGCGGCGGGCCGGCCGGGATGATGCTCGGCTTTTTGTTGGCGCGCGCCGGCGTCGACGTGGTGGTGCTGGAAAAACATGCCGACTTCTTTCGCGATTTCCGCGGCGACACCGTTCACCCTTCGACGCTTGAGATCATGTACGAGCTTGGCCTGCTCGACGTGTTCCTCACGATTCCGCACCAGAAGGTGGAACGCCTGAGCATTCAGGTCGGCGCAGAGAGCCTGAACATCATCGATCTGACGCACCTGCCGTCGCACTGCAAATACGTAGCCCTGATGCCGCAGTGGGACTTTCTCAATTTTCTCGCCGACCGCGGTAAGCGCTACAGAACCTTCGACCTGCACATGAATACCGAAGCGGTCGATCTGATTGAGAAGAACGGCCGCATCGCCGGCGTGCGCGCAACCACGCCGAACGGCACGCTGTCGATCCGCGCCGATCTTATTGTCGGCTGCGATGGCCGGCACTCGACAATACGCGCCAAGGCGGGACTTGAAAGCGACGACTACGGCGCGCCGATGGATGTGCTGTGGTTTCGCATCAGCCGCAAGGACGCCGACGGCATCGAAATGTTCGGCCACATCGAAGCCGGCCGCATGATGGTGATGCTCGACCGCGGCGACTATTGGCAATGCGCCTACGTTATTCCCAAGGGCGGCATCGATCGCATCAAGGCGCAAGGCCTCGACGCTTTTCGCCAGCGCGTGGTCGCGATGACGCCGGATCTCGCCGATCGCATCGGCGAATTGAAAAGCTTCGAGGACATCAAGCTTCTCACCGTGACGGTCGACCGGCTGCGCCAATGGTGGCGGCCGGGGCTGATCTGCATCGGCGATGCCGCGCACGCGATGTCGCCGATCGGCGGTGTCGGGATCAATCTTGCGGTGCAGGACGCGGTCGCCGCCGCCAACCAGCTCGCCGCGCCGCTCAAGGCGCGCACCGTAAGCGGCGACGATCTCCGCGCCATCGAACAGCGGCGCAGCTTTCCGGTCCGCGCCACGCAGCGCCTGCAGCTCACCATGCAGAACCAGATCATCGCCCCGGCGCTCGCCAGCACCGCGCGGCCGAAGCCGCCGCTGCTGTTCAAACTGCTCAACGCATTTCCGCCGCTGCGGCGCATCCCGGCGCGCCTTTTGGGCCTTGGCTTCCGGCCGGAGCATGTCCACACGCCGGATATGGGCGTCACCGCGTAGGCGTTTGCTGTGTGCGTCGCGCGAATCAAGACGTCCGTCATTGCGAGGAGCGATAGCGACGAAGCAAACTTCGCAAAGCGTCAGCGCGCCTCCCCTACTCATGCAAATCGCGCGGCATGCGCTGGCGCGCTTCGCGTTCCGGCGCGGCGATATTGTGCGGCATGGCGCGGAGAATCCTGTCGCGGGCCTGCGCCTGCATCGCGTGCGGCACCCGGGCGACCGCGCGCTTGAGGCAAGCGTGGACATCGCCGTTGCAGGCACGCCGCCGGCGGCAGCTCTTGTCCCGGCAGCGGCGCCACAGCTCGAACGCCTCGCAATAGCGATGCGCCTGCCGTTCGGATTCTGCGGCAACGCGCCGCGCGTGCGTCACCGGGGTGAGCTTCGCCTTCCGCTTGAGCCCCGCCTTGAGCATGGCGGAGCGCGCGGTATTCGGCGTTGTTCATGCGGACGCACCTTTCCGTTCTCGCGGCGCACCTTCGCGCCCGAGTTTTGTTTTATGGCGGCTGTGGCCCGGATGAGCGCAGCGATATCCGGGAAATACAATGCGACTCCGTCGCGGCTCCCGGGTTTCGCTGCGCTCGCCCGGGCTACAAAACAACGAAAGAAAAAGAAGGATGCGGAACGCCGTAAGACGCAGACCTATCCTCCGCAACTCGCGTTGCGGCGCGCACCCTGCAGGGCGCGCTCGCCTTCCGGCGTTCCACCGCGGCTCTTCCCTTGGGACTCACGCATCCCAAGGTGCGGCTTCGGACCAGGTTTCGCGGAGCGGAGCGCCGAGACGCGGCGGGGTTATCCCGCCGGCGCCTGCCCCGGTTGCAGCGAGCACCTCGCATGCCGGTCATAATGCCGGCAGACATGATGTCCGAAACCGCCCGGGAACGGCTTGCAACTCCGTCCGCGGGCGCCGTCCTCGCCCAATGGCCCGGCATGCCTCCGGACCACCTCCTTCACGGGCGATGATCCCTTACTTGACGGATATGGCCCGTGGGGGCACTCTACCGGGGGGTGCGATTCCCTCGGAACGAAAGCTATGGCTGACGACAATAAATCAGAAAAGAAAGGTCCGGGACGCAAGACAGTCCCGGACGACGTATGGCGCGGCTCATACGATAGTTTGGCGCGAACGCTTGGCGCGAATCCGCAGGACGCCCCCCCGTTGCCTTATCCGCCAAGGCGCGACGATCTACGGCAGGACATCGTCGCTGCTATCGAGCAAAGCGAGCGACCTTCGGAGAAGACAACTATGTCTGAGGGATCATGGAAGCCGAAGACCTGGGAAGAATGGCTCGCTGCTACGATTTGGGGTGTTCTCATTCTCGGCTTTGGCTTGGAATTTTGCGCCTATCTGGTTAAAGGCGATTACGGCCATACGCTGGTCGCCGCATTCTTCCTTTGCGTGGTGAGTGCAATGCTATTGCACGGCAAGGAAGCGCGATCTTGGGCTCTGTCGATCAGCCCTAATTGGGTTTACGTCGCGGTGTTAGTCGCACTGCAAATTCTGTTGTTTTTGCCGTTCATTGAACAACGGGAGTGGCCGTTTTCCGCGTGGTTTCCGATTGTGATTCATGACCAAACGATTTCACCTGGCCTCACCGGCGAACAAGTAAAAAGGCAGATTGCCGATCTTCAAAGGAATCTCACAAACGCTAATAATGAAATCACTTCCTTGAAGCAGCAATCACATAAACTCGGACCGGAAAAAGTTTTAGCAATAGCAAGTCATCTGTGGGATTCCAAGACTTTTCCAAGCAAAATACATTGGGTGGTTTTCATCACCTATCCATCTGAAAATCAGCAATTTTACAATACTTTCGTCGCGTTGCTAAGAGAAATCGATGACCCATGGCGTCCGTGGATCATGAACGCCCCGGACAGTTCAACGGATTTAGATGCCCCAACGTTTCCCGCTCCATCTGTAGAGCCGGGAATAACTCTGCATGGCGATAATGCGCTAAATACGGTCATATCTCAGATTTTTCAATCGTGCTTTGTGGTCCGCAGAACTGACCGAGAGATTGATGGCGTAAAAGACTGGTTTAACAAACGATTATCGGAGTCCGAGCGTGCCGAAAATCGGCAGATTACGTGGATTGAAATAGGTCACGGCTCGCCTTGGCAGCAAGGCAATAGACTCTCGCCGGATTGCTTCAAATGATCAGAATGGCAATTCCAATTGCTTCAGCTCATTCGGCTCGCTGGCATCGTTTCCGTCTAGCTGAGACGGATGCCAGTGACCACGCCTCAGCAGCCTGCTATCGCCGCACCAAAAATATCGGGGTTATCCCGGTTGTTGTAGCGGAACTGAAACTCCGCAACGTACAGCGGAAGATACTTTTTGCTGACCTTGTGGAACGTGCCCATGACTCCCCGCTTAAGCAGCGACCAGAAGCTATCAATCGTTTGCGTGTGGACGGCACCAAGAACGTATTCACCCGCGCTGTGGCGGACAACGCCATGCGGATATTGCTTGCCGATGTAGTGATAGCCGCTGTGGTCATCGGTCGCGAGCAGGCTGACTTTGTCGGAAACGGTCTCGCGAATGAACTTTTCCAACGTGTAGGAGTCGGCGCGCTTGATCACGCGGGCGACCACATTGCCTTTACGCTCTACCGCGCCGATCACGCCAACCTTGCCGGAGCCGGTTCCGCCGCCGCCGCCGCTTCGCTTGTTACGGTGTTTGTTGCGGTCCTTCCCGCCGACATAGGTTTCGTCAACTTCGACGATGCCCATGAGTTTCTTAAATTCGCTATCCTGCAACGCCGCGCGGATGCGGTGGCACATATACCAAGCCGTTTTGTAGGAGCCAAATCCCATGTAGCGGTGGACCTGCCGGGCACTGATACCCTTCCTGCTGACGAGCATGAGGTGTGCCACCCGGAACCACTGGCGAAGGTCTACATTCGTGTTTTCAAAGATTGTGCCGACAAGGTGCGAAAAGCGATAGGCCCCGCCCTGGCGGCAATCTGGGCACTCCCAGCGATATTTCATGGTCTTAAGCGGATAGGTCTCGCTGCTATTGCAGCGCGGGCAGCGCACGCCGCTAGGCCAACGGTGCGCGACTACGTAGGCATCGCACGCTTCCTCATTCGGGAACGTTGTCTCAAACTGAGCGACGCTCATTTGCATGATTTGTCGGGGCTGTTTCCGGGCCATGACTTAAATCCCAAGGTTCGGTTACTTCCGAACGTAGGCAAGTCAATAGCATGTCACCGAACATCCGTCAAGTCCGGGATCATCGCCCCGGGCGAGGATTATTCTCCTACCACAAACGGTGACAATGTCAAGTGCAATGTCACGAAATAAATGATATCAAAAGAAGCCGCGATATCGGCAGTCGGACAAAATCGAACCGGCACGATGTGCGTTGTCTGGTCTTTGTTGGGTGCAGGCGGACATGGCCCGGACCTCGCCGCGATTGACGCGTGCCCCTAAGCGGACCCTAAGCGACGCTGCGCCGCAGCGCCTTGGCTGCAAATGTCTGCGGCCAGCGCGGACGCTCCGGACTCGAAATTAAGCCCTCAGGAACGCCAGCAGGTCGGCGTTGATCGTGTCGGCTTGCGTGGTCGGCATGCCGTGCGGGAAATCCTTGTAGGTTTTCAGCGTGCCGTGTTTCAGCAGTTTCGCCGACAGCGGACCGGCAGCGACATAGGGAACGATCTGATCGTCCTCGCTGTGCATCACGAGCACCGGTATCGTAATCTTCTTCAGGTCTTCGGTGAAGTCGGTTTGCGAGAACGCGACGATCCCGTCGTAATGCGCCTTGGCGCCGCCCATCATGCCCTGGCGCCACCAGTTGGCGATAATCGCCTCCGATTTCTTCGCTCCCGGCCGGTTGTAACCGTAGAACGGCCCTTCCGGCAACGCGCGATAGAACTCCGAGCGGTTAGCCGCAAGCTGCGCCTGCAACCCGTCGAAGACTTCCTTTGGAAGTCCGTTTGGATTGGCGGCCGTCTTGAGCATCAACGGCGGCACCGCTGAAATGATCGCAGCCTTGACGAAGCTTCTGTCATTGTGCCGCGCCAGATAGCGTACCACTTCGCCGCCTCCGGTCGAGTGTCCGATATGAATGGCGTTCTTCAGATCGAGATGTGCCGTTACGGCGGAAAGATCGTCGGCGTAGTGATCGAGGTCATGTCCGTCGGGCACCTGGCTGGAGCGGCCGTGGCCGCGGCGGTCATGGGCAATCACGCGATAGCCCTGCTTGAGAAAGAACAGCATCTGGTTGTCCCAGTCGTCGGCTGACAGCGGCCAGCCGTGGCTGAACACGATGGGCTGACCGTTGCCCCAGTCCTTGTAATAGATTTCGACGCCGTCCTTCGTTTTGATAAAGCTCATGTCACGCATCCTTCGATTATGAAGTTCGGTTCTCGCGCTGGTCGAGCGTCGTCAAGCGCCCTCGTAAACCAATCTGGTAAAAAAGCCGGAGCACCTCGCACCTTTGCATTGACCCCGCTCAGCGCGGGGAGCCGGCTGAGGCCTTCGCCTTTTTCATCATCAGCGGATGTTCGGCGGTTACGTTCGCGCCGTCACGCCGTCAGGCGGCAACCTTCGCTCCAACCGCGCCCTCGCCAGCGCGCGCCACGATCGCGGCCGCATTAAGATGGAGAATCGCCTCTCGCGCCTCCGCACCGATCTCGGCCTCTTGCAGCGCGTTGCGCGTCCAGTCTACGCCGAAGGCGCTGCCGTCCGTGCCGCACACGATCCGTTCGGCCCCGTATAGCCGCACCGCCGCCTCGATCGCCCGCGGCCCGAAGGAGTTGCAGTCGACATATACCCCGGCAGCCCGCCGAAACCGGGCAGAAGGCAACTCTTCATCGGGCGTATCGAGCAGGCAGCGATGATCCATCCGCTCGACCTCATAGGGGATGTTGCCGCCTAGATTATGCACCATGACGGTCGCATCGGGGTAATCCGCCATGAGATCAGTCAGGCATAGCGTCACCATCACCGACGACAGACTTGCCTGCATATCCAGGGTGCCGTTGCGTCGCCGGGCATTGTCTGTCCCGCCGGGGACTTTTGGAAACGCATCCCCCGGCCGCGGCCCGTGGTGAATGAATATTGCCGCCTTATGGCGATGGGCCACCGCCAGCAACGGCCGCGCCGCCTCGGCGTTATCCCGCGTCAAGAACAAGTTACCGGGCAACTGCGCCCCGATCATCCCCGGCAGCCCCATCACCCGCTCGAATTCCACTGCGGCCGCCGCCATGTCGGTCAACGGCAATGCCGCGAACGCCGCGAACCGGCCGGGATGCCTCGCACAGGTCGCCGCTAGCCCATCATTTACCTTCCGGCACAGCGGCAGTGCCTCGTCGATCGGCTGTGCTTCGATCCAGCAGAACGAGCCCAGCACCGACAGGACGCTTACCGAAACATCCTGCCGGTCCATGCGCGCCAATTCCACCGCGGCTTCATTGAACGCCTCGGCCAGCGGAGTGTCACCCATTCGCGGCGCCTTCAGCACCTCGACCCCATCTGTTCCACGCACGATGCGCGGTTCGCGTGTGCGCGCCCGCAACGCGTCAGCAACCTCCGCAGGTTTCCAATGCGCGTGCATGTCAATCATCATGGCTTGTGCTCGCTGGAGTGCTTCTTCTCCGGCTTTGCTGCGAGTTTACGCCCCGCCACGGCCCGCGGGCAACACACGGATCAGCAGCGGGCGTTCGGCATTTATGTTCGCGCCGGCAGAATTCGATTTTTGGCGGAGCGCATCCACTGCCGGATGTACATGCGGCAACGGCTATCCCGGCCGAGACCGCGGCCGTGACGACCGGCTCTGCCCATTGGGGTCCGAAGTGTGAAGGGTGTGCAAAAACATCGCCGATCAGCGTGACCACGGCGCTGAGCGTCGCCTGCCGGCTGACGCTATTCAGACTCCGGTCCATCTGCGCGAGGAGCGCTACGGTAAACACGGCACCGACGGTCCCGCAAACCGTCGCGCGGAGCAAATGATCGGCACTGAACGCAGCGAAAATGTTGCCGCGCGCCATCACGATCAGGCAAGCGAGCCACGAACCCGCGAACTTCGCGGCAGCCGCGCGGGCCAGGCCGCCTGTCCAAACTCCGTCGAACACGGCCCGACCGAAATTCACCGTTGTCATGGGCCCCTCGTGTCGTTGCAGCCACTCAAGTCCACATGCAGCAGCGGCAGGCCGAGCGCAAATAACATTCACGTCGCGCGGGGATCAATTCTACTTGAAGGTCTGAATTCTACTTGAAGGTCTTGCCGCCGCGGTCGAGTTGATGCGACGGCGATGCTACGCGGTGAAGAAACACCAATCTCGACTTATTAGCGCGTGGAGCAAGCTAGCGCGTCGTGCATGCCCAGCGCTTGACGCCGCAGTTCGTCGAATTCTTACTGCACTCGGTCACGGCGATGGTCTGGGCTTCACCGCTGCTCGCTGCCCAGCCGGAGCCGTAGCCGTTGCCTTTGCCGACCGCGAGGGCGCCGCAGGCATTCTTGAACCACAGGATCACCTTGCAGCCGCCGCCGCATTCTTGCAGCGCCTTCGTCTGGGCGCCGCCTTGCGTGCTGTAGTTTGTGGAATAGCCATCCGCTCCGCTGCCTTGCGAGAAAGCGATAGCCCCGTAATAGTCTCTGGCAGCGGCCGGTGTCGAGCAGAACGCCAGCGCCAGAACTCCCACTAGCATCAACGCACTCGGGCTTTGTAATGAAGGCATCTTCTCATCCATCTTCCGGCACGCGCCGGATGCCCCCAATTCAGTGCGCATCCCAGAGGCAACGGCTGACTTAGGGATAGCTCCGGCCGTATCGACAATTGCCGTTCGGCCGGAGCCGGCACACCTGCCCAGAAAAGCTTCGAGTACTCTACAGCCAGTTGACCGGACCGAGGAAGTCCCGCTTCCCGACCGGCACGCCGCGATGACGCAGGATGTCGTACGCCGTCGTGACGAAGAAGAAGAAGTTCGGCAGGGCGAACTGTTGCACATAGTCGCCGCCTTTTAATTTCCGGTTGTTGCTGCCGGCGGTCCAGGCAATGACCTTGTCCTCCGCGCCGTCGATCTGGGCGCGCGTGAGCGACTTCACGAAGCCTAATGCGGTTTCGACACGGCTTTTGGCGGCGGCGAAACTGGTGTCGTCCGTGGCTGGCGTAGCGGGGGGAGTAACGCCGGCCAGGCGGCCGCCGGAGTTCATGCCGAAATCCGCCGACTGACGGATCTGGCGGGCAAGGCTGAACATGTCGGGGTACAACCGATCCTGCAGCAGGGCCGATTCTTCAATCTTGTTGGCGGCGCAATGCGCGGCGGCTTTGTCAATAATGACGGCCAGTGCGCCAAGCTGCTGGACGCAGGGGGTCACGGCCGCATCATACAAGGAATATGCCATTTGGGGTCTCCTTCGGGTGGGTTTTTATGGGAGGGACCATAGGGGAAGCTTGGTCCGCCTGCCAACAGGTCGTTTTCCTCTCGACTGCCGAGGTCACGACTGGCAATAATCTATCCTGGCACTCTTCGTAGGCGTGCATATAATCGCCCATCGATGACACCGGGGAGGCATCTCGGTGTGACGACGGGCACTGAATCTATTGGAGATGGTTCGATGGCTAAAGGTACTGTGAAGTGGTTCAATTCGCAAAAGGGCTACGGCTTCATCCAGCCGCAGAGCGGCGGCAAGGATGTTTTCGTCCACATCTCGGCAGTCGAGAGGGCCGGCCTGAGCGGTCTCAATGAAGGACAGGTCGTCGAATACGAAGAGGTCGCGAATAAAGGCAAGACCTCGGCAGAAAATCTCAAGGTTCAGCGCTGATTCGGCCAAACCCGCCAACCAGGCACCCGCCAGCCAAGCCCCGTGGCCTCGATGCGTTTGTCGGCATTGAAGCCACGCCGGGCGCCACTGGCGGGTTCCACCTTGCTTTAGTGCCATGCCTTAGTGCCATGCCTTAGTGTCAGGCCTTAGTGTCAGGCCTTAGTGTCAGGCCTTAGTGCATTGAGTCGCGCTTGCCGTGTTGCCGCGTGTTGCCTCTGCTCAAACGCGGCCGCTTCAGTCTCTGCCAGATCACGGCTCGTTAACCGCCGGCCTGCATTCTGCCAGCGGATTGATTCGGGAGTGATGCGTGAGCGCCGAAATAGTGCGGCTTAGCGACTATCGCGTGGACGACGGCGCCGATAGCGAGATCGACCTGGCTACCGCGGTAGATGTCGCGATCCGGGACCTCCATGAAATTCTGTCGTGCTGGGGTTCCGAGACAGGACGGCAGCGCGCGCAGGAGTGCGAGTCGACGTTGCGGCATGCCTATTGCGGATTTCTCAACTACCAGACAGCATCTCAGTAGCGAATGGAAAAGCTTTCGTCAGTCGACCCCATTGATTACAGCCTCGCTATCAAAAATAGGGGGCATCCGCCCAAATCGTGGCGGTGGGAAATCTATGCCGCCGGAAAGAGCAAGCCGGTCCGGCAATCTGAATTTTTTGAAACGATGTCCGAAGCGACCCGCGCGGGCAAGATGGCATTGGCTGAACTGCGGACCAACGCAGCAGACTGATGCTGTTGCGGGCGGCACATCGCTTGCCGTTGCGATGGTGACTCCAGGGCAGCACCGATCATGCGCTGGGAGGCGCGCTCAGAGCTGCGAGCCCCTCGGGGCGCCCCGGATGAACGGGGACAATCGGTCCCAGGCCGGTGGCGTCGAGCACCTCGCGTATCTGCTCGTTGACACCGCATAGCGCGAAGGAGCCGCCTGAGGCTTTCGCCTTTTTCATCAGCAGCAGCACCGCGCGAATTCCCGCACTGGTGACGTAATCGATCTCCGCGAAGTCGATCAGGATTTTTGGATTCTCGCCGGTGATCAGCTCGCCGACCTCCTTGGCGAACGCCGAGCTATAGATGCCGTCGAGGCGACCGCTGGGGGACACCACGTCGACATCGCCGACCCGCTCCTTCTGGATTTCCATGCACGACTCCTCGCTTGCGTTCGGCCCCGGCTGGCCGCCAGCAGCGCATAAGACCAAAACTTCGCGCAGCGGTCGAGCGCCTCGGATTTAGCGCGCCCGCGGAATGAACCGCTCCATGCCGACATCTTCGGCCCAGACGCGGCGGTGGGCGTCGTGCATATGCGGCAGAGCGGCGCGGCGCGACGCCACCACCGCCTCGTAGTCGGCGATGAAATGGCGCATCAGGCCTGCCACTTCGCGGCGCAGCGCTTCCTCGTCGACGGTCTTGACCACACGCCGATCGACGACCATGCGGCCATCGACCATCACGCTATCCACGCCACGGCCGGCTTCGGTGTAGACGAGCTGCCGCGCGGCGCTGTTGTAGGGCAGATAGGCCGTGTCGTTCAGATCGATGAGAATGAGGTCGGCTTTGTATCCTGGCTTGATCGCGCCGAGGCAGTGACCAAGACCTGCGGTGCGGGCGTTGCCGAGTGTGGCGTGGCGCAGCATCTCGTGCGCCAGCGGCGCACCGGGCTCGGGATCGCTCACCGCCGCGGTCAGACACAACATCTTCATCGCCTGGAACACGCTTTCCACGTCGGTGCCGCTGCAATTATCGCAGCCAAGCCCGAGCCGCACGCCGGCCTGCCGCATGGCAAGGAGCGGCGCGATGCCGCTTTTCAGCTTCATGTTGGAGAGCGGATTGAGCACGATGCCGGCGTCGGCTGCGGCGAGCTGCTCGATCTCCTCGCGCGCGATCCAGACGCTGTGCACGATGTTGAGCCGCCGGTCGACCAGGCCGCAATCGGCCATGTAGCCGATCAGACCACCGTGCTTGCCGAACTGCTCGCGGCCGATCAGTCGCTGCGCGCGCGTCTCATACACGTGCGTGTAGACCGGCAGATCGTGCTTCGCGGCAAGTTCGCCGCAGGCGCGCAGCATTTCGGGCGAGCAGCGTTGCGGCGCGAACGGCGCCACCGCCCAGTGCAGCGTGCCGGCCGCCGGGCGGCGCGCGAACTGATGTTCCAGATAATCGATCTGATCGCGGATCGGCCGCGGCTCCTTGCCCAGCATCTCCTGCACGTTGGGCGGCAGGCTATCGCCCTGCCGCATCATCGCGATCGGCGGAATGTCCCACACCATCGGCGAGAACACGACGCGGATGCCGGCCTCGCGATAGGCGTCGATAACGACATCGGTCTGCGCGTCGGAGAGCGGCACCAGGCCGAGCATGTCCTGCACCGTGGTGATGCCGCAGCGCAGACACTCGATGGCGCCAACGAGCGTGCGCGCCCTCACCTCTTCGTTGCTGCGGTTCGCGCCCATCGGCAGCGTGTAGAGCAGCCAGAATTCGAGCGGCAATTCCTCGAACATGCCGCGGCACAAAACGTCGTGCGAATGATAATGCGCATTGATCAGGCCCGGCACGACCAGGCGGCGCGACGCGTCGATCACCGTGTCGGTGCCGTCGGCCGCGAGGTTGGCGCCGACCGCGGCGATGGCGTCGCCCTCGATAAGAATGTCGGCCACGGCCGGCTTGTGCACATCGCCGTCGTGATCGTAGACCTGCCCGCCGCGGATCAGAGTTCGTTTCGCCGTCATTCCCGCCCTCCCTGTCACGCCGCCATGCTGTCGGAGGAAGCGCGGGCCTTGCAAGCGGTCGAGCATGCCTCTGGCGCATACCGGTCGGGCCGACCAGCCTTGAAATCATATGGGCTTTGTCCCACTATATTGCCCACTGTATATGTGGGCCACTTTGTGGTTGACGCTTGGCCCACTTCTTGATTGGTTTGCGGCACAAGCAACAGAGCGCCACAGGCGCCCGTGAGCGAGGACAACGGCCGGGAGCGTTGCCATGAACGCCCAGCAATTGCTGCAGGAAATATCCGATTATTGCCGGCAAACCGGCCTCGCCGAGTCGACCTTCGGGCGGCGCGCGGTGAATGACGGCAAGCTCGCGGCGCGGCTGCGCAATGGCGGCCGCATCACCACGGACACCCTTGATCGCATCCAAGGTTTCATGTCTTCACACCCTGCCCACGACAGGCCCACGATCATTCAGCGCCCGCGCGAGCCGCATGCCCCGGCTCCTATCGCCGCGCCCGGCCATCCAGCCCCCCCGGCGGGTGGCGGCAAGCCGGGTGACCCGCAGCGCAATTTCCGTTTCTTCGACAACCGGCAAAAGTACCTGCTGTTCGTCAATACCTGCAGCGAGAAATGGGAGGTGGCGAACCGCGTCTCCGACGAACTGGCCCATATCCATCCGCGGCCGCCGGCAGTGCGCGTGTTCGACGCCGGCGTCGGCGACGGCTCGGTGCTGACGCGCGTGATGCGCGCCATGCACGACCGCTTCGCCCACATGCCATTCTATCTGGTCGGCAAGGAAATCAGCCTCGAAGACATCCGCCTGACTTTGCAGAAGATGCCCGACCGCTTCTTCGAGCATCCGTCGACGGTCCTGGTGCTGAGCAACCTCGCCTACGCGGACGCGCCGTGGCTGCACGTCAAATCGCTCAACGCCGCGTCGAGTCTGGTCTGGCAAGAACTGCCGCTGATCGGTAATTCGGCGCATCGCTTCGAGCAGCAGATCATCGATCTCGAGCCGTTCCTGGCGCAGAACTGGAAGGCCGGCGTATCCGCGCGCACCGGCAATCCAATCTACGAGCGGCCGGTGGTGCTGGTGATCTATCGCGAGGATCACCGCTTCCTGCTCGACCCGATCATTCCGAAGCCCGGCGGCACGCTCGCCAATTACGACCTCGTCATCGCCTCGCAACCCTACCGGGCGCGCGCCTCGCTCGAATTCAAGGCGCAGCGCGTGATCGCCCCACTCGCCCGCGCGCTGGGCTCCGGCGGACGGCTCATTGCCATTCATTCGCACGGCCACGACCCGGGCATGGAAATTATTCAGAAGGTCTGGCCTGAGGACCATCCGTTCATTCACGACCGCCATCAGATCATGAAAGCGGTGAAGCACGAACTCGGTACCGCCGGACGCGACCTGAATTTCAACGCCTATGCGGATAACCGCTCGCTGTTCCGCTATGTGATGCACACGCTGCCGTCGGAGATTTCCGAATCGATCGGCACTTCGACGTTGTTCGCCGCCTGGAACGCGGCGATCTACGTGGCGCAGGTCGAGGACGATCGCGTCGCGCAAGCCGCCGCCGACGGCAGCTACATCGATGCGACCCGCTCGGTTTTGCAAGAGCGCGGCGGCTTGTGGTTCTTCGACGAGAGCTATGTGATTTCGAAGAGACGGGCGTAGCCCCGAGCCGCGCATGAGTGCGGCTTGTCCATGTCCGCTTCGTTCAAAAGCGGACGAAATATTGCGCTGCCGCAAACTGACGCGATGTGCCAGTTTCGACCAAAGTGCGCCGCAGCGAAAAACTCTTCGCGACGCTATTTGTGAATGATCGGCGGTGGCGGTGCCAGCGGCGGCGCGCTAATCGGCACCGTGAAGCCGAATTTCACCACGTCGTCCTGACGGGCGAAGCTGTAATTGAACAGCGGCGAAGCGGCCGGCGTGTTGAAACTCGCGTCCTGCCACCAAGTGTGCTGGTATTCGAGGAACAGCGACACCGGCCGGCCGAAGCCTTGCAGGAAGGCAGGCTGCCATGCGCCGCCCAGACCCAAGGTCGCGCCGGCAACCGTCGCGTTGGTCGAACTCGCCACCGGAATGAAGTTGATGTTGAGCGTTTCGTTGAGCACGCTTGCGCCGGCGATGCCGTAGAGCCACAGACCCATGTCAAGCTGCGGCCCAATCTTGACGCCAGCCGTTCCCATGAAATTCGCGGTGGTGCCGAGAAAGCTGCCACCCGGGAAGGTGTGATTGACCGACGAGTGCATGAAGTCGAATGAGGCGAACGGGCTTGCGACGATGCTGTTCGCCCACGGCGCGAATTTGTAGCCGACGATGACGCCGCCGCCGAACGGATCGGCGCGGTCGCTGAACTGATTGGTGACGACATCCGTCGCCGCGAGCCGCTCGGTCGAGCGTACCCAGCCCCAGTTCTTGACGAGTTCGCCGCCGAGATAGAGGCCGGCGGAGGCGGCGGCTTGGGATGGTGGACAAGGAATGAGAACGAAATTTTGCCCGCTCTGATAGGCATGATTCGGATCGGGACCTTCGATATAGTTCCTATACTGGTTAACCCCTAATCTTGCAGGAATAGTTCTTGTTGGGACAGCAGCGCCTGTTGCCGAGTCGATCCAACTTCCATCTAGCTGCCGAACGAAATTTTGCCCGCTCTGATAGGCATGATTCGGATCGGGACCTTCGATATAGTTCCTATACTGGTCAACCCCTAATCTTGCAGGAATAGTTCTTGTTGGGACAGCAGCGCCTGTCGCCGAGTCGATCCAATATGGGCAGTTTCCGCTTGAGACGCTGGAGGTCTGAGCGGTTGCGGGTTGGATTAGCGCACTACTGAATGCCAGTGCAGCAAAAGCAAATGCGGTAGCAATTGACCGCGACAAAAATACCGAACCCATGATCGCCCCCACGAAAAAACGCTCAAGCGAACCACTCCGTCGTGAGGGATGGCAAGCGCATCGGCACAGATTGCACAGCCTATGCGTTCGATTGCGTGTCGGTGTTGCACGCAGGTAACACTGCGGCGGGTGTTGCGGCACAGCAAAGCTGGTCGACCGAGGCCAGTTCAGGGTCAAAAAGATACCTTTAGGTAAGGTCGGCGCAATGTCGGTTATCTGACCCGATAGCTGCCACCACCTGTCGCCCCCATTTCCGCGTTGCCGTCACCCAGGTGCGGTCGATAACCCGGCCCTCCCCCACAAC
>DATCBO010000112.1:0-6222 GCA_036511795.1 Xanthobacteraceae bacterium | reverse complement strand
CAAAGCCGCCGACTTCGAGGCGGCTCCGCTGTCAAGGTTGTACCGTAATCGCAAAGAGTTTCCAATATACAAATGAGTAATAATGCAAAATGTTTTTCGAATTATGTAATAAACTAGAATAAAGAAGAAGAAATCGCCGATAGAATTATCGATTTAATCTAATAAATGGTTGATGGTGAATTAATTCGAGGAGGAAGACGGTTAACGCCGGCGCGAGGACCGCGCGGTTAACCGCGTTCCACCGGCCGTATACACGGGATATTTTTTCACGCGCGCTTTCGACTGCGGCAGGATTGTCGGCATGTGCCGCGCCCAGGTGACGCCACGCGCGGGCAGCGCGAAATTGCCGCCTATTTACGCTACGGGCGGCCGGCGGCGACGGTTAACGAATGAAAGCCTGTCAAGAATCGTGACAGCGGTCGGTGTTCGGTCAGGCGAGCTTCGCCAACTCCCGCAGCACCGCATCGCCCATCTCAATCGTCGCGATCCGCTTCATGCTCGCCTGCATGATGTCGCCGGTGCGCAAGCCTTGGCCCAGCGTGTTCTCGACTGCGCGCTCGACCAGCTTGGCTTCGGCGTCCAGGTCGAAGGAATAGCGCAGCATCATGGCGAGGGAGAGGATGGACGCTAACGGGTTGGCGAGGTTCTTGCCGGCGATGTCGGGCGCTGAGCCGTGTACCGGCTCATAGAGCGCCTTGCGTACCCCGCTTTTGTCGGGCGCGCCCAGGGACGCCGAGGGCAGCATGCCGAGCGAGCCGGTCAGCATCGCGGCGCAGTCGGAGAGGATATCTCCGAACAAATTGTCGGTGACGATGACGTCGAACTGCTTCGGCCATTTCACCAGGTTCATGCCGCCGGAATCGGCGAGCTGGTGATCGAGCTGCACGTCCTTGTATTCGCGGGTATGCACCTGCGTCACAACCTCGTTCCAGAGCACGCCGGATTTCATCACATTGCGCTTTTCCATCGAGGTCAGGCGGTTGCGGCGTTTGCGCGCGAGGTCGAACGCGACCCGGGCGATGCGCTCGATTTCATAGGTGTCGTAGACTTGCGTGTCGATCGCGCGCTTCTGGCCGTTGCCGAGATCGGTGATGGTCTTCGGCTCGCCGAAATACACCCCGCCGGTGAGTTCGCGCACGATCATGATGTCGAGGCCCTCGACCACCTCGCGCTTCAGGCTCGAGGCTTCCGCCAGCGCCGGATAGCACACCGCCGGGCGCAGATTGGCGAACAGGCCGAGATCCTTGCGTAAGCGTAACAGCCCGGCCTCGGGCCGCGCCTCATAGGGCACGCCGTCCCACTTGGGACCGCCGACCGCGCCGAAGATCACCGCATCGGCGGCATCCGCCATCGCCATGGTGGCATCCGTGATACTCTGCTTGCTGGCGTCATAGGCGGAACCCCCGACCAGTCCCCGCTCGGTCGTAAAATGCGCAATGCCTTGCGCGTCGAGCCAGTCGATCAGGCGCTGCACCTCCGCCATCACTTCGGGGCCGATGCCATCGCCGGGGAGCAGCAGCAGTTTATGGGTCGCCATGGAATATTCCTCATCCAACTCGTCATGGCCGGGCTCGTCCCGGCCATCCACGTCTTTGCAACGAAGAAGAAAGACGTGGATGCCCGGGACAGGCCCGGGCATGACGGCCATTTTCGCTGCGCGCGCGGATTGCTAGAGCGGCATTGCGCGGATGGCAAGACACCATTGCCGGACCCGCCCTGTGCAACCGGCCCCGACCCTGCCACAATGCACGGCCCGCCGGAGAATCCCGTGAAAGCCCCCGTTCCACCGCCGCCGCCTGCGCATCCCGCGCGGTTGATCCTGATTCTGTCGCTGACGCCCACCGTCGGCCTCGGCATCGGCCGCTTCGCCTATTCGCTGGTGCTGCCGGACATGCGCGATGCGCTGGGTTGGTCCTATTCCGCCGCGGGCTTCATGAACACCATCAACGCGGCCGGCTATCTCGCCGGCGCGCTGCTGGCGTCGCGCGTCATCAAGCAATTTGGACTGGCGGCCGCGGTGCGCTGGGGAACCCTGGCCTGCATCGTGTCGCTGGCGCTGTGCGCACTGTCGGGCGATTTTGCCATTCTGAGTTTTGCGCGATTGCTGGTCGGCGTGGGCGCGGCCGTCGCGTTCGTGGCCGGCGCCGCGCTGGCGACGACGATCGCGCAGTCGGTACCTGCGCGGGCTGACTTTCTGTTGAGCCTGTTTTACGCCGGACCCGGGCTCGGCATCCTGTCCTCGGGCCTGATCGCACCGTTCGTGCTGCAGGCGTTCGGACCGGGGTCGTGGTGGATCGTGTGGTGGGCGATGACGCTGCTCTCGATCGTGCTGACGCTGCCGTTGCTGCTGGCGCCGATCGGTATCGATGCCGGCATGATCGGCGCCGCGCCGGTCAAGTTCACCATCAAACCGGTGTGGATCTATCTCGCCGGCTATTTCCTGTTCGGCGCCGGCTACATCGCCTACATGACCTTCATGATCGCCTATGTGCGCGACGCCGGCGGCGGCGCCGCGGCGCAGAGCGCGTTCTGGTGCATGATCGGGCTGAGCGCGTTCGTAACGCCATGGGTGTGGCGCGGCGTGCTGGCGCTCAACCGCGGCGGCATCTCCACCGCGATCGTTCTGTCGATCAACGCGCTCGGCGCGGCGCTGCCGCTGTTCGGGCATTCCGCCGCCCTGCTGGCGGCATCGGCGCTGGTGTTCGGGGTGTCGTTCTTCGCCGTGGTCGGCTCGACCACCGCCTTCGTGCGCTTCAATTATCCGCCGACGGCCTGGCCCACCGCGATCGCGGCGATGACGATTGCTTTCGGAATTGGCCAGACGCTGGGACCGACCGTCACCGGCGCGATCACGGATGCGATGGGCCGCCTGTCCTATGCGCTCAATGCCGGGGCGGCGATGCTGGCGCTGGGCGCGGTGGCGGCGGCGTTTCAGAAGAGATTGGTGAAGACATCGTAGGCTGGGCGAAGGCGCACGCTTCGCGCCGTGCCCACCATGACGCGCAACTCATCAAATGCTGATCCGGTTTCGGTGGGCACACCATCGGGCGCGCATTCGCGCGACCCGTTGGCTTTGCCCACCTTGCGCGCGGCCCCCATCAGCTCCCGCTGAACGAATTGTAGCCCTGGTCTTCCCAGTAGCCGCCCTTGTAGTCGTTGGTGACTTCCATCGAGATCACGTATTTCGGATTCTTGAATCCGAGTTTGGTCGGCACCCGGATCTTCATCGGATAGCCGTAGATCCGCGGCAGGATTTGGTCGGCGAATTTGAACGTCATCTGGGTCTGCGGATGCAGCGCCGTTTCCATGTCGAGCGGCGAGTTGTAGCCGTCCTTGTCGGCGCACTGGAACCAGCAATATTTCGCGCTGGTATCGGCGCCGACAAGTTTGAGGAAATCGCGCAACGGCGTGCCGGTCCAGCTTCCGATCGCGCTCCAGCCCTCGACGCAGATATGGCGGGTGACCTGCTTGACCTGCGGCAGCTTGTAGAGTTGGTCCAGCGTCCACGATTTCTTGTTGTCGACCAGGCCGCGCACCTCGAACTTCCAATCCTTGCCGTTGATGTCGGGCGCATCTTCCTGGTCGTAATAGCCGTTGAACGGAAACGGCTTTGTGATCGCGCTTTCCGGAAAAGTCGGCGCCAGCGCATAGGGATTGAAGATCAGCGCCTGCACCGCGTCGTTGAATTTGGACATCCTGGTCAAAAGCGTCTCGGCCGAAAAACTGTCGGACACGTCGCACCCGGTCAACAGGGTCAGCGCGCCGAGGCTGGCGCCGCCGGCGATGAAGCGCCGCCGCGCCGGATCCGGCATCAGCCTGGCTGCGTCCTTGACCAGCAACCGCTTGTCGACGCCGGGAATCAGAAGTGAGCGCATGCGACCCATGATGTGTCTCCTCGAAAATTCTTCAGCGGCCGATGATCATGGCGCGCAGGCTTTTGGGCACCAGCAGCGCCAGCGCGACATGAACCGCCAGGAAGGCGACGATCGCCGCCATGCAGAAGAAGTGGACGTAACGCGCGACATCATAGCCGCCGAACAACGCCGTCAGGTATTGCAGCTGCACCGGCTTCCAGATCGAAAGTCCCGACAGCACGATGACGATGCCGACCACGATGATCCCGGCATAAAGCAGCTTCTGCACATAATTGTATCTGGTCAGGTCGTCATGCGACAATTTGCCGGTCAGCGCCGCCTTGGTGTCGGCGAGCACTCCCGACGGCGTGATCGGCAGCAGCTTCCTGCGGAAGCGGCCGGTCACGAAGCCGAGTGTGAGATAGACCAGGCCGTTGACCATCAGCAGCCACATCGCGGCGAAATGCCAGAGCAGCCCGCCGGCGAGCCAGCCGCCCAGGGTGATCGCGGCGGGAAACGAGAAGCCGAACAGTGGCGAAGCGTCATAGATCTGCCAGCCTGACATCACCATCAGGACGATCGCCACCGCATTGATCCAGTGCACGGTCCGGACCCAGGCCGGCTGGATCACTTTTGCCGGGGACGCCGCTGGCGCGGTATGCTGGTCGCTGGCTGCAAGGCTGGACATGGTTGTTCCATCGCTGGAGGTCGATACCCTGTTATACGCCGGGAACTGATGCTGCGTTACTGCCATGCAGGCTATCGGGTTGATGCCGGCAGGGTATCGTGGTCACAAAAAAGCGAGCCGGGTTGCCCCGGCTCGCTTTTTACGCGTCCTGTGTGGGACTGGTCAGGCGCGCGCAGGTGTCATGAGGGCATCAGGACGGTGTCGACCACCTGGATGACGCCATTCGACTGGTTGACGTCCGGAATGGTGATGGTGGAAGAATCGCCCTTGGCGTCGATGATCATCACCTTGCCGCCGGACCGCTTCACGGTCAGATCTTCGCCCTGGACAGTCTTGAGCTTCTTGCCATCGGTCAGGTCGGATTCCTCGAGCTTGCCCGGAACCACATGATAAGTCAGGATTTTGGTCAGGGTCGCCTTGTTTTCCGGCTTCACCAGATTGTCGACGGTGCCGGCCGGCAGCTTGCCGAAAGCGGCGTTGGTCGGCGCGAACACCGTGAACGGGCCCTTGCCTTCCAGGGTGTCGACCAGGCCGGCAGCCTTCACCGCCGCGACCAGCGTGGTGTGATCCTTGGAGTTGACGGCATTCTGGATGATGTTCTTGGACGGAAACATCGCGGCGCCGCCGACCATCACGGTCTTCTGGCCGGACATCTCGCTCTTCATTTTGTCTTGCGCGCTCACGGGCGCAACGATGGTGGCGGTCAGGGCCAGCGCGCCAAAGGCGGCGGCGGAGAAAAGTGCAATACGCTTCGACATGGATCGTCTCCCGATGGATTGAGTAGCCGGCGGCTGACCGCCGGCGATGAAGGGGCAACAACGGCGCTGGCTGGTCGATCACCAGACTGCGTCGCCGTTGACCCGAGCTACGGCAGGCGATGGGACCGGTTTCAGGGAATAAGTTTTCGTGATACTTGAAACTTTTTGCGGCGAGGCGCGTTCGCGCGCGTCGCGAACCCTCAGCGTCGTTTCCGCGCACAGCTCCTCATGGTGAGGAGCGCGCTCTTCGCGCGCGTCTCGAACCATGACGCCGCGCAATCATCCTTCGAGACGCGGCCAAGCGGCCGCTCTCAGGATAAGGCCAAACCGATATCGTTAATCCCGATTGGCCTTCATCGCCACGAAGCCGCGATTCCAGGTCGGACTGATCAGGATCTCGTTGATGCAGACCCGCGGCGGCATGCTGGCGACGAAGGCGATGGTGCGGCCGCAATCTTCGGGCTGCAGCATCCGGGCCTGCTCCTGCTCCGACGGCACCACCGGCCGCGACTTCAGGATCGGGGTTGCGACCTCGCCGGGAGACAGGCAGCAGGCCCGCAATCCGTTGACGCATTCATCCATGTTGAACGAATGGGTCAGCGCCAGCACCGCATGTTTTGTCGTGGTGTAGGCCGGGCCCGGCATTTTCGACACATGACGGCCGGCCCAGGAGGCGACGTTGATGATGATGCCGTCCTGCTGCGCCCGCATCGCCGGCAGCACCGCGCGCATGCAATACAAGACGCCGTTGAGATTGATCTCGACTAGCCGGTCCCAGCCCTCCAGCTCCATGTCGGCCCAGCTGCGTTTCGGCACATTGATGCCGGCGCTGTTGACCAGCAGATCGATGCGGCCATGCTGTCTGAGGATTCGATCTGCGACTTTAGTCACGTCATCGGACTTGCTGACATCGAGCGCGATC
>DATCBO010000111.1:0-4720 GCA_036511795.1 Xanthobacteraceae bacterium | reverse complement strand
CGCGCTGGCGTCGCTGCTGTGGGCGCAGAAGCAGGACAATGTCGACATGTCGGCGCTGTCGGGCGCGCAGCATCTCGCAGGCAGCGGCCGCACCTCGTTCCCGGTCGACAAGGCGCTCGACCGCGACGCCTACCGCGTGCTCGGCTACCGGCAATGCGGCGAGCGCGCGGTGCGCGTCGATATTCTGGAGCGCCTCGCCGATCTCATTCGCCCGGCGCTGTCATGGCGCGAAGGCACGCTGGGCCAAAAGCCCGCCGGCGCCTTCGATGGCCGCGGCTTTGTCGTCACGCAAGCGATGACCTCGCTGACCGGATCGGCCGGCGAAGACTTTGCCTCGATCCTGCGCGCGCTCGGTTATCGCATGGAGAAACGCCCGGCATTGCCGAAACCGGCGCCGGTGGTCGTCGAAGAGGCTGCCGCGGAATCAAGTCCGGCGGAAGCCGCCACCGAAACCGCGCCGGAAACAGTTTCCGAAGCTGCGGCCGCGGCGACCGCATCGGAAACAGTTTCTGAAGCAGCCGAAGCTGCGCCTGCGGTGGCCGCGGAGCCCGCGGTAGCCGCCGCAACCGGCGACATCGCCGACATCACCAGCGACGCGGCGGCCAGTTCCGAACCGGAAGCAGCGACGCCATCGGCAACCTTGCTGCCCGATATCGCGTTCTCGCCAGCGCTTGCTGCGGAGGAGCCGATTGCGGTCGAAGCCGCTGCTGTTGAAGCCAGCCCTGCCGAGCCTGGTCCCGTCGAAACCAGTCCCATCGAAGCCAGTTCGGTCGAAGTTTCGTCCGATCCCGTGGTTTCCAACGAAACGTCGGCATCGGATGCGCCGTCGGATCAGCCCGCCGCTGAAACAGCGACCGAGACGGTTGCTGCCGCCGATGCTCCGGCGCCGGATGCCGATGCTGTTGTCGCTGCAGCGCCTGAGGCCGTCGCGGTCCCGGAAATGGTCGAGGTCTGGCGGCCCGGCGGCCGCTCCGAGGAGCGCCGGCCGCGTCACGATCGCAACCGTCATCGCCCGCAGGAGCGCACCCAGGAAGACGCCGCAGCCGCCGCTGCACCCGGCGAGGCCGCCGACGGCGCCAAGCGCGAGCGGCACGGCCGCGGACGGCGCGACCGCAGCAATGATTTCCGCAAGCTCCGCGCCAATGCGCCGGCCGATGCCGCGACGCCAGCCGCTGAGGGTGCGCCTGCCGTTGCCGAGGGCGCGTCGGCCGTTGCCGCCGAGGGCGCGCCTGTCGTGCGCGAACCGCGCGAAGACAAGGGCCGCCCGCCGCGCGAGCGCTTTCAGGGCAAGGGGCGCGACAACGACAAGGGCAAATTCGGCGACAAGGGCAAATTCGGCGGCGGCCGCGACAAGGGTGGCCGCGGCGACAAAGGCGGCCGCGACAAGCGTCCCGATGGCGGGCCCTCGCACCGCCAATACGCCACCAGCGCTGCTCCCCGCGAACGCGACCGTCCGATCGATCCCAATTCGCCGTTCGCCAAGCTGGCCGCACTGCGCGAGCAGCTCACCGCCAACCGCAAGGATCGCTGAGCCAGCGCGTCGATCCGTTCTCGTATTGGTGTCGCTTGGAGCGCCAGCGTCTCGATAAATGGTTGTGGCATGCGCGGGTGGTGAAGGCCCGCACCAGTGCGGTCGCGCTGGTCGAGGCCGGCCATGTCCGCATCAACGGCGTGCGCGAGAAGGCGCCGGGCCATGCCGTCAAGGCCGGCGACGTGCTGACGGTCGGGCTCGACCGCACCGTGCGCATTCTCAAAATCGTCGGATTTGCCGAGCGGCGCGGCGATGCCGCAGCGGCGCGCAGGCTCTATGATGATTTGCAGCAGCGCCAAGGATAACTACCTGCATAACGGTGCATTCAGGCAAATTCATCACATGAGGGGTCGGCTGGAACCACTCGCAGATGGCCCAGCGCTTCTCTTGCGGCTGCGGAGTTCCTGCGCTACGCAAACCACTCGAAATTGACCCGTTTCGGAGTTTTGGATGACTTACGTCGTTACCGAAGCCTGCATTAAATGCAAATATACCGATTGCGTTGAAGTCTGCCCGGTAGACTGCTTCTACGAGGGTGACAACATGCTGGTCATCCATCCCGACGAATGCATCGATTGCGGCGTGTGCGAGCCGGAATGCCCCGCCGACGCCATCAAGCCGGACACCGAGCCGGGCCTCGAAAAATGGCTCGAGGTGAATACCGAATACGCCAAGAGCTGGCCCAACATCACCCAGAAGAAGGAATCCCCTGCCGACGCCAAGGATTTCGACGGGATGGAAGGCAAGTTCGAGAAATATTTTTCTCCGGCACCCGGTACCGGCGACTGATTGAATCCGGCGTTTTCCCGTCTGGGCATATGCCGCCGCTTCGGCCCCAGTGGGCCATTGACTTAACCCTAATGCCCGGGATATCGCCAAAACCGGCCTCGCTGAGCCCGACACCGGGCATAAATCATTGATTTTCACGGCAAATGTGCTATATTGGGCACATTAGCTAGCCGAACCCGTCAAGCCCGCTTCTGGCCCCTATGGGTTCCCGTGAAACATCGAACAGGGGCGTGGCAGTGCCGCGCGCAGGCTTGTGTCACAGAAAACGCGTAAAAAGAGTGCTTCCAAGGGTTCCAAAGCCACTGCGGCCAGCCGCGGTGCAACCAAAAGCCGTGCCCGGGCTTCTCTCAAGGACACCCGGAAGGCCACCAAGGCCTCGGCACCAAAATCCTCAAAAAACAAAAGAAGCGCAATGCCCAACAAGACTGCAAAAACTGCCGCGAAAGCGACGGGTTCGAAGGCCACTGCTTCGAAGGTCGCTCCCTCTAAAGCCGCTCCTTCCAAGACTTCCTCCCCGAAGCCCGCCGCTCCGAAGACCGCCGCTCCGAAGACCGTCGTCAAGACCGCGGTCAAGCCGGTGGCGCACAAGCCCGTTTTGGCTGCCAGCAAGCCTGCCGCAAAGCCGGTGGCGGTGGCGCCGCGGGTCGAAGAGCCGAAGAAGGTTCTGACCCAGCGCCAGGGCTTCAAGACCAACGAATTCGTGGTCTATCCCGCGCACGGTGTCGGCCAGATTCTGGCGATCGAGGAGCAGGAGATCGCCGGCGCCAGGCTTGAGCTGTTCGTGATCAATTTCATGAAGGACAAGATGACGCTGCGGGTGCCGACCGCCAAGGTCGCCAATGTCGGCATGCGCAAATTGTCGGAGCCGGCGCTGGTCAAGCGCGCGCTGGAAACCCTCAAAGGGCGCGCCCGTGTCAAGCGCACGATGTGGTCGCGCCGGGCGCAGGAATACGAAGCCAAGATCAATTCGGGAGACATCGTCGCGATCGCCGAAGTGGTGCGCGATCTCTATCGCTCGGATTCGCAGCCCGAACAGTCCTACAGCGAGCGCCAGCTTTATGAAGCCGCCCTCGACCGGTTGTCGCGCGAGATCGCCGTGGTGCAGCATGTGACGGAAACCGAAGCGATCAAGGAAATCGAAAGCCAGCTCGCCAAGAGCCCGCGCCGCGGCGCCAAGACCGAGACCGAAGCGGCCGACGGCGAAGCCGACGCAGACAGCGACGATGCCGCCGTTGCGGACGAGGCCGCGTAAGCGGTTTTATCGGATTGAATTAGAAAAGCCCGGTCGAAAGACCGGGCTTTTTGATTTTCGTGATTTTTATTATTAGTCATTCCGGGATGCGCCGTTTGGCGCAGGCCCGGGATGACGAAAGCTGGCGGTTGCGTTTCCTGCGAACGATGGGTCGCGTCAATGCGCGACAGCGTCTCTCAATCCACCACGATCTTCACGCGATCGCGGGCCTTGATCTGGGCGTGGTCGTCGAGGCCGTTGAGGACGCGGAAGCGCTCGGCCGGGCGGTCGACGCCGGCCATGCGGTGCGACAGCGATTCCACGGTGTCGCCGGGCTGCGCGGTGATCACCTTGATTCGCAGCGGCCGGGCGGCCTGGATTTCTTCCAGCGTCAGCCGGCGGAACGAATTCACGGTCTCGCGGGCGTTGCGGTCGCTTTCGGTGGTTCGCGCCTTGGCGGCGAAGATGAAGCGGTAGACGTCGCTGCCGAAACGCAGCGCATAGACCTTGAACTGCCATTGATCGCCATGCGCGATCGCGGAGGCCGCCGGAAAACCGTTGATGGTCAGATCCTCGGTCGAGGCCTTGTCGACATTTTCCATCCAGCCGGAATTGAGATAGTCGCCGAGCGTCTGTTCCGCCGGCACCCGCACCACGTCGAAACGCATCGCCTGGGAGCCGCCGTCGCGGACCCCGATCACCGCCTGCGCGGTGTTGTCGAGTGTGAAGGTCTCGGGTGCGGTGAAGGTGAAGCCGAGCTTGGGATGCAGGAAGCGGTGGCCGCGCACGAAGCCCTCGCTCGGATCCTCGCCATAGACGATGTTGTCGATGGCGGCGAGATAGGTTTCGCGGTCGCGTTCGCCGCCTTCCGGCGAGGTGTATTGCCGCGCGTTGGCCTGCGCGCTTGCCACCCGCTCCGGCGTCGCCGGATGCGACGACAGAAAGTCCTGCGCACGCGGATCGACCGAGCTCCTGCCAGCCTTGAGGTCGGCGTTGCGCTCCATCGCGGTCAGGAACCGCGCGGCGCCGTAGGGATCGAAATGGGCGCGCGCCGAAATGCCGACGCCGATGCTGTCGGCCTCGAACTCCTGGGCGCGGGAGAAGCTCGCCATCGTCAGCTTGGTCTTGGCGAGCGCCAGTGCGGTGAGTTCGGGATCGCTGCCCATGTC
>DATCBO010000110.1:0-73574 GCA_036511795.1 Xanthobacteraceae bacterium | reverse complement strand
AGCGCCGGCCGCGTCTATCGCGGCCGCGCCAGCCGTCAGTGAGATTGCGCCGACGCAAAGCGAGATAGTGGTGAAGAAAAGTGCCTAAGCGCCGCAACGAAAGTCGTGGAGTAGCTGCCGGCGCCGCAAGGCTTGCCGGTTCGCTGATGGTTTCGGTGTGGGCAAAGGCGACGCGCCGGCCCGTCGACACGTGTGCGGTGCTTGCTGCCGTTGCGGCATGCGCGATCATTGCCGTCAATGCGCTGTTTTTGCAGTCCGGTTCGCTGCCGACTCCGTTCAGCGTGGATGCGACGACGCCGATGCCAGTACCCGCACCGCCGAATACTGCTGCTTCGCGCTCCGATGCCTTGAAGCCGCAGCCGGTTAGTCACACCGTCGAAGTATTGCGTTCGCCGCAGCCGGTCGTGGCACGGCGTAACGATCCCATTGGACAGCTCATCGGCATGTCATCGCGCATCGTGGCTGTACAGCGGGCGCTGGCCAATTACGGCTATGGCCAGATCAGGGCGTCCGGCGTGCTCGATCGGCCGACAAGCGCGGCCATCGCTCGCTTTGAGCGCGAGCATAATCTGCCGGTGACGGGGCGGTTGTCAGACCGGCTGGTCAGCGACCTTTCGGTCATGGTGGGACACCCGCTGGACTGACGGCACGATTTGCAGCCTGATTTGCGGCCGGTGCCGGGGCGAGTCATATTTCACTCCTGCTTGCTGTGAGCTGGACATGCGCCTCAAATCCGCGCTCTGGGTTGCCGCCTATATGCGCCGCTGCCAGGTTGAGGGCGTCTTCGCCGTGCTGTGTAGACGCGGCGCCGAAGAGGCGGGCGCGGTATTCGTGCGCATCAGCAGGCTCGACGGCACGTCAGACCTGTTCGGACCGGCGCCGCAAAGCGCGTTCGATGCGGCGCCATCCGCGGCACGGGCATTCAGTCCAAGTTTCGACAAGCTGCCGGCGCCCGATGCAACGGTCGACGCCTATCTGGCGCGCGAACTCAAATTCGATCCGGATATTTGGATTGTCGAGGTCGAAGATCCTTCGGGGCGCAACTTCCTCGATATCGTCACGGCTTGACGTGCCGCCGGCTTAGGATGCGTCCCGCCGTTCGACGGCGCGCGAGGGCAGGGGAACTCGCCTCGTCGCCGGGGCAAGCTGCGCCCGCAGCCTGTCAGCCGGCAGCGGCTGATGCGGCGGTGAGGCACGATCACCTGCGCCAATGTTGAGCGCTTGCCAGACTTCGACGAGATCGAGCGCCGCCTGAAAGTGCATCTCGTCAAAAAGCGCTGCCAAGGCGTGGACGCGTTCCACCGAATGACCGATTGCGGTGTTGATGAACAGCAGAATGCGATGGAGCTGATCGCGGGACACGCCGAGCGCCTTGGCGGCGACGACGATCGGCTCGCCGAGTTCGTCGCCAGCGATACGGCGCGCCTGCTCGCGCGATATGACGAGCGCGCGCGACAGTTCGCGCGCAAGATCTTCGCGCTTGCGTGCCAGCACTGACGCTTCAAGTCTGCGTCCAACCGCCGGGTCGTGAACGATGCCGGAATGTCCGGCCGAAGCGGGCGCGACAATATGAAGGTTGAGCAAGATGAGCCGCCGCTCCGGCGCGCCGGCGGCGAAGAACAGTTCGTTGAGTTCGCCAGACAGGTCGCCGTCCAACTTGCCACGCGGTTTGGCGATCTTGGCGCGGTCGGGGGCTCGATCTCCAATGGCGGTCACGGCGAGCTTTGGCTTGTTGCTCGCAATGGTGCCGCGCGTCTGCGACGGGCGAATTGAGCGCAGCGGCGCCGCGACCTCCGGCAGGTCGGCAGCCAGCTTTTGTATGACCGCCTCCGGCGGCGAGAGATGGCGCGCCAGCCGCGTGGCAACGGCGACCCGCGTCGGCACATCCACGGACTCAAGGAGCCGGAGCGCCAGTTCAGTGTAATGGCGGTTCTCGTCGGGAGTGTGCGTCAGTTTCTGCACATAGAGATCGGTGAGAACCCGCAACAATGTCGGGCGCATATCGACCCCGCCACGCAAACCGATTTCAGTGAAGCCTTGAAGGCTGGAAAGGCTCGGCGGTTCCATCGGGCGTGGCTCGATTGCAACAGGTACAAAGAGATGATCGGCTGCCCAGCCTAAGGTTTCCACGTTAGCAGAGCGTTAACCTTGCATGCCGCTTAATCGACGATGACGGCGGCATCATTAGGTTGAACTGAAATACGTGCCGACCGTCAGGGGAAACTGGCTGGTGGGCAACGTCATCAAATTTCCGGACGAGGGGCGCATCGTGCGCTTTGGACGGCCCGACGGCGCGGAGTCTGCGACCATCATCATCCTGCCGGTCGTGCGCATCGAACGGTATGCCGTCTCGCGGGTCGATGAGGCCGAACCGCAGCCGCCGGCGGACAATGGCGGCCGGCGGCGGGTGAGACGCCGCTAGGCGTCGGCTAGTAATGCCGCCGCGCGCTCGATATCGCCGCAAGACCGCACCTTCGCTTCTGACCCTGATCGGGCTCGTGGCGCTTACGGGCTGCACCAGCATTGGCGACTTCGGCCGGATCGATTCCGAATTGGTTACCGACGGCATTCACGATTGGGTCGGCCGCGACGCTGCGAAGCATGCCGGGTTGCCGGCATCGAAGAACAGATTGACCGAAGACGAGCGCGCGCTGCGCGACCTCGCATTTCCACTGATCGAGCCGCCGTATGAGCGCCAGCGCTGGGAATCGGTGATCTATGAGTATGGCATCGATCGTTTGATACGGCGTGACGTGTGGGTCTACGACCGGACCGCTTATTACAAGCACTTGCTGGCCAGGTGGGATCGTTCTCCGTCAGCGCGGTATAACCAGCTTTCGGACGACATCCGTAACGACACCGTGCGCATCGAGCCGTTTTATGTCGTGGCGCGCCGTGTCGCCGACATCGATCGCCGCCGTCTGGCGAGCATGAAGGCCGTCGCCGATCTCAGCCCGGCTGAACGCGCCAACGCGAAGGCGCGTATCGCCGAAAACGGGCTGGTCATCGCCTGGGTGCAGCACTCCTTGAATGAGCGTTGCGCCAGCTACCGGTTTGCACTCGATCATCTGGCCATCGCGGAGCCGGAGCGGCAGGCCGGCGATGTGGACGTAAATCTGACGCAGCTGCAGCAGCGGATTGCAAACAATAATCTAGTGGCGCCGCCACGCTTCGCGGCCGTTCCTGTGACGTTCGCGCAAACGCCGGCAGCCGCTGAGCAATAATTTATTCCACCGGCTCGCTGCGACATTGCGCGGCGGCGAGTGCTTGACGGGCCATCGGCATGAGACTTGGCGCCGGCGCCAGCGCGCGTAGCACGATCAAGCCGGTCGTGGTCGGCGAATCGATAATCAGTCGATCGGCGGCCGTCACATCCTGCTCTTCGGGCACTTGCGCATGTTGCGCCGGCGTCATCAGATCGAGTTCGATCGCGCGTTTGCCGGCGGCGCGATCGTTGATCGCGTAGTAGGCGACGCTGTTGCGCGTATAAAAGGTGACCGACGTGTAGGCGTCGCTGACCGGCGCGCTGAGTTTGATTGAGCCGCTGGCGAGATCGTAGCGGCAGACCGCAGCCGCAAAGGCCGGATCCATGAACGGCATGATCGAGGATTTCGCCGTCGGCCCGGGCAACGGCACCATGCTGTTGACAGGCGTCATCGGCACCAGCCGCGAATAGGCGTCCTGCGTTGCGGCTCGCGGCATCGCAAGCACGGTCGCCAAATGGACGATACCGCCGAGCAGAATGCCGCCGGCGATCCATAATAGCCAACGGATCATGAGCAGCCCTTTCGGTCCACCGCCGGCATCGGCCCTTCTTTCATGGTGGCGGTCGCGACTCCAATCGGTGTGTCATAGAGGCGCCAGACCAGAACAAACCGCTCGATCCCGCCCGTCGGCAGCCAATTGCCCGGCCGTGCCTGCGGCGCAACCATGATGGTGAAGCGGCCGTCCACGTCGCGGATGATTTCCTGACTGGTGAAGCCATGCCGGTCGATGGCATTGGCAACAAGACCGCCGCGGGCATTGTAGAGCGTAACGGTCCAATAGCGCGCCGGTGGCGTCATGCCGCTCAGTGCAAAAGTACAGCGGCCGTCGAGTTCGCGACCCTTGTCATCGGCGCGAGCAAAGAAGGCGACGCCGTCACCAATGCCGATCGGCAGCTCGCCATCGCGGGCGATGCTGGCGTGCGCGTAAGGGTCGATGTCCTGCGATCCAGTCCTCGGCCACGCCGTCCAGGCGCCAATCGTCATCGAGCCGAAAGCGATGCCGCGGGTGAGCGTAAACCAAGTAGCTCCCAATCCAATGGCCGCCGCCAGCAGGAACGTGAAAAATGATCCAAATAGCAGACGCATGATCGTCGCGCTTAGTCGCCGCGCGATACCGCCGGCGCCTTCTGGTCAGCGACGGCGGTTATCGTGTCCGAGCGATCGGTCCCGCCATTGCCGTCATTGCCTTTGCCGGCATCGAGCGCGCCGAGCCGGGCCGGCGGCGAGGCCTGCGCGTCAAGCGCATGGTCGGCATCATCGAGCGTTTGCTCAAGATGCACGAGCGCGTCGGTGGCCTTGCGGGTGAGCAGGGCCGGATGCGGCTGTTCGTCCGAGCCTTTGAACGATCCCTCGGGCACGACGGGAGCGTGTTGCGGCGCCGGCAGTCCGGGCAGTTGCCGCAATTCGACGCCCTGATGTGCGTAGGCCATGATGTCGTGCCAAGTCATCGCCGGCAACGTTCCGCCGGTCATATGCTTGGTCGGCGAAAAGTCGTCGTTGCCCATCCACACTGCGCCGACGAAGTTTCCAGTGTAGCCGACGAACCAGCCGTCACGCCAATCGTTGGTGGTGCCGGTCTTGCCGCAGGTTGGAATGCCGTCGAGCATAGCGCGCTTTCCGGTGCCGTTTTCGACCACCGAGTTCATCATTTTCATCATATCGATGGCGACTTGCGGGCTGAGCACTTGTCGCGGCTGCGGGCCGTCGCGGTCGAATCGCCATACCAATTTGCCGGTGCCGGTGCGGACCTCGAGCGCGGCGTGCGGCGAGACGGCTTTGCCCAGATTGGGGAAGGTGGCGTAGGCGACCGCGTGTTCGAGCGGTTCCACCGCGTCGGCGCCGATCGGCAGCGACGGCGTGTCAGGCAGGGGCGTGACAATGCCCATGTTGCGCGCTGTCTGCACGATCTTGGCGCGGCCGATCTTGGCGTTGCCGCCGCCCAGCGCGATCGAAAGCTTGACCGGAATGACGTTGATCGAACGGGTCAGCGCCTCGATCAATGTGACCGATCCGGCAAAGCTGTTTTCGTAATTGTGCGGACACCAGTTGCCGATGCATACAGGTGAATCGACGACCACCGAGTTCGGCGTGAAGCCGTTCGCCAGTGCGGTCGCGTACACGTACGGTTTGAACGACGATCCCGGTTGGCGCATGGCGTCGACGGCGCGATTGAACTGGCTTTCGTCGTAGTTGCGGCCGCCGACCATGGCGTGCACGGCGCCGTCGAGGTCGGCGATCACGACCGCGGCCTGGCCTGCGCCATATTCGCGGCCGTGGTCGCGCAGGTTGGCGTCGACGACATGCTCCGCGTAGCGCTGGAGATTCGTGTCGAGCGCCGTGCGCACGACGAAGTAACGGTCCGTGACGGATTTTGGAAACGTTTCGACCAGCTGACGCATCTCGTCGAACGCCCAATCGAGATAATAGTTCGGCGCGTCGTCCTCGCGGTGATAGATCGGCGTCGCCGGATGGCGCCGCGCGCCGTAAACCTGCCCCTCGGTCATGAAGCCGCCGTTGACGAGGTTGTCGAGCACGACGTTGGCGCGGGCGCGCGCCGCCGGCAGATTGACGAGCGGTGAGTATTTCACCGGCGCCTTTAGCATGCCGGCGATCATGGCGGCTTCGGGCAGCGTAATGTCGCGCACCGACTTGCCGAAATAATATTCGGTCGCGGCGTCGACGCCGAAAGCGCCGCC
Source organism: Xanthobacteraceae bacterium (assembly GCA_036511795.1). Taxonomy (GTDB): domain Bacteria; phylum Pseudomonadota; class Alphaproteobacteria; order Rhizobiales; family Xanthobacteraceae; genus BOG-931. The sequence continues at coordinate 67,612 of DATCBO010000110.1, read as the reverse complement.
GCCGAGATAGGCGCGGTCGAGGTAAAGCTTGAGAATCTGGTTCTTGGTCAGATGCGCCTCAAGCCAGCTGGCAAGGAAGGCTTCGTTGATTTTGCGCGTGTAGGTTCGGGCATTCGTCAGAAACAGATTCTTGGCAAGCTGCTGGGTAATCGTCGAGCCTCCCTGCACCACGCCACCGGCCTGCGCGTTGGTGACCATGGCGCGGAAGGTGCCAAGGAAGTCGATGCCGAAATGTTCGTAGAAGCGGCGGTCTTCCGTCGCGAGCACGGCCTTGATCAGGGCGTCCGGCATTTCGTTGAGCGACACCGAATCGTTATGCTTGATGCCGCGGCTGCCGATTTTGTTGCCGTAGCGATCGAGGAACGTGACCGCGAGATCGGATTTCTTCAGCCAATCTCCGTCCGCGGTCTGGTGGTAGGCCGGGACCGACAGCGCAAGCATGAGGAGGAAGGCGCCGGCGCCCAGCGTCGCCAGTTCGGCCAGCGGTTCGACGATCAGCCAGCGCCGCCACCCCGAAACATGGAAGCGGTCCATCGCCGCGGTGAAGCGCTCATAGACCTCGCGGGCCCATTTGCCGCTGGCGAAGACCGCAAAATCGATGCGCGCATCGACGTCGAGCAGGAGCCGTCTAAGCTTCGGTCGCCACTTGTCGCCCGGATCGGGGAACATGTCCGTCACGATTGCACGCTCCGGGAAAGGGCTTTGCCCGCTCGAGTTGCCTTTTGCGGCGGTCCCGATTCGGCCGCCGATAGCATTGCCGGGAATACGCAGGCGCGACAACTTTTAGCCGAGCCGGTGTCGACGGCCAATGCCGCGCCAGTCACAAGGTGAATGGAAATTGGGGGCAAATTTGGCTTAAACATCGAACGCCGCGCAAAAAGTGTACGGTACGCAGGTCCCGCTGCCCGCCGAGCGGAACGTGCCCCGCTCCTGGAGAACATTATGGCAACCGACCATCGCCGCTCGGGTTCCGCCGATGAGGTGCCGTTCTGGCAGCGCAAGTCATTGGAAGAAATGACTGATTCGGAATGGGAAAGCCTCTGTGACGGCTGCGGCAAGTGTTGCCTCAACAAGCTTGAGGAGGAGGGGACCGACCGGACGTATTACACCAATGTTGGTTGCCGCCTGCTCGACGGCCAAACGTGCCGGTGCGGCGACTATGCTCGGCGGCTGGAAAAGGTCGATGATTGCGTCGGGCTTACGCCGGAGACGCTCAAGACCATCACTTGGCTGCCGCCGTCCTGCGCCTACGTGCTCCTTGCCAAGGGCAAGGACCTTTATTGGTGGCATCCGCTGGTGTCGGGGGATCCGGAGACGGTGCACACGGCCGGTGTCTCGGTCCGTGGACGCGTGCATGCCAGCGAGGCGCAAGTTCCCGATGACATGCTCGAAGACTATATCGTCAGCTGGCCCCTCAAGATGCCGAAGCGGGCGCGGCGAGAGCCATGAAAATGCTGACTGTCAACGCTGCCATTCGCCGGAATATATCACCAAGCACGTTTCACCAGTGTGGATCCGTCACCGGCGCGGGCGGCAGCACATCGGCACGATTCTCGGCAATGCGGCTTGCAAGCACGCGCCGTATCATTTCGATATGCCGTATCATTTCGATATGATGTCGCACGGCAGTGAAAATGGGACGCGACGGTGCAGACGTGCGCACTTCGGTCCTGAGAACCCGATTTCGCAGGTCGGCCAGTCTGTTGTCGGCAAAGACTTTGGCTTTGATATCGATGCGGTTCGATGCCCCGATGCCGAGCCACGCGTAAAGTTGCGCGATGTCGGCCTTAATCAGCATCAGTGCATATGCCGCGCGTTCCTCGCACGGACACGGTCGAGCGGCTATTTGTTCAAGTCGCATCAGCAATGCGACGTTTCTGTGCATGGCGACATCCGTCCGTCCCATTTTGAGAAGAGGGCCAAAGACCCGGCGGTTTTTTGGAAGCGAATGACCAATGCGGCCGGCGGCGGAGAGTTTCAAAATTTCTTGATTCCGGCCGATATCCTTAAGCGCCAGTTTCCTGCATCGGGTACTGGCGATACTCTTGTGCCCAGGTGGCGTGCCGCTGGGTGCCGGGGGCGAGTGTCGCGGTCGGCCGCCTCGCGGCATTATCGTCCCATCCAGCCTGCCGGCCCGGTCCTCCGCAACCGGCACTCCAGCTCTGCGGGTGAAGCGGTTGATTTGCCGAACGGCGCGCGCCAAGTGTTGCGAGTTATCCGTAAGCGCGGCACGCATGTTTTGTTTTTTAGCAAGGTACCCGTTTCCCCGACATGACGAGCGAATCGACCCCGCAGGATGTTCTGGCGGCCACCGCCGACGTTGCGGCAGGCGATGTGTCAACCTCGCGCGCGCCGCCGGCGCCGCGGCAACTGCCCGCGCAGTCGATCGTCGCCGAACATCATCCAGCGGCGCCCGCAATTGACCACGCGACCGTCCACGCCATCGTCGCCGGCATCATGCTGGCGATGTTTCTGTCCGCGTTGGAACAGACCATCGTCGCACCGGCATTGCCCGCGATCGGCAAGAGTCTCGGCAGCGTCGACAACCTGTCCTGGGTCATCACGTCATACCTCCTGGCGCTGACCGCAACGACGCCGTTGTTCGGCAAGCTGTCCGATATTTACGGACGGCGTGCGGTACTCATGCTGGCGATCGGCATATTCATCCTTGGTTCCATCGCCTGCGCGCTGGCGCCGACCATCTGGGCGCTGGTGCTGGCGCGTGGACTGCAGGGCATCGGCGGAGGCGGCTTGCTGCCGATTGCGCAAACCATCATTGCCGATCTGCTGTCGCCGCGCGAACGCCCGGTTATTCAAGGGCGCACCTCCATCATGTTCATGAGCGCCAGCATTCTCGGTCCGGTGCTGGGCGGGTTCCTCACCGACCACCTGCATTGGTCGTTCATCTTCTGGATCAACGTACCGCTCGGCCTTTTGGCGCTGGTGATGACCGAACGAGCGCTGCGCCGTTTGCCGCGCAACGACCGCCCGCATCGGCTTGACGTGATCGGGGCTGTGCTGATGGTCGGCGCCGCGGTGGTCCTCATGCTCGCGCTCAGCCTCGGCGGCTCCCATTACCCGTGGGCATCGTGGCAGATCGCGGCGACGTTGGCGGCGTCTGCGGTGCTATGGGGGCTGTTTGTCCTGCGCCTGCTCACCGCGCGTGAACCGTTCATCCCGCTGGCAATCCTGCACGGCCGCGTGACCAGCGCCATCACCATGGCCGCATTCTTCTCAATCGGCACCGTAATCGGCGTGACGATCTATATGCCGCTCTACTGCCAGACCGTGCTTGGCGCCTCCGCCAGCGTCTCCGGCCTTGCGCTAATCGCCTATATGGGCGGCGCAACGCTGGGCTCGCTGGTGTCGACGCGTTTTGTCGTTCGCGTTAAACACTACATGCGGATACCGATTGGCGGTCTCGTCATCTCCGTGTTGGTGCTTATCGTGCTCGCCACCAATCCGGCGCAGCACAGCCTCACTGAGGTCGTTGCCCTGCTGTTCGTGCTCGGTCTCGCACTTGGTCCGATGTACCCGGTCAGCACGATCGTCATGCAGAACACGGTCAAGCCGCATCTGCTCGGTACCGCAACCGGCACGCTGAATTTCTTTCGCACGCTCGGGGGCGCCATCGTGGTGGCGATCTTCGGCGCTATCGTGCTGAGCGGGATGGGGCAGGGCGCACCCGGTATGTCGCTCGACAAGCTGGCGGCGGGGAGCGGCGATCTCGCAATGGCGTTTCACTGGGTCTTCATCGCGGCGGCGATCTGCCTCGGAATTTCGTGCGCCTGCGTCCTGTTTGTTGAGGAACAGCCGTTGCATGGGCCGCTGCGCGCGGCCAGTTCGGGAGCCGACTAGGCCGCAGCCGAATAGCCGGCCCGCATGGCTGACCGGCGGTGGGTCACTTGCGCAACCGCAAGCGCGGCGCAAAGCTAGGGCACTTTCCTCCCGGGGGCGCGGCGAGTGACGATTGCAGGACCGAATCGGCCGGCCGAAACCTCGCCGAAATCGCAACAGCAGATCGCAGAAGACGGCGCTACAATACCGTCCGCCGAGCCCAAGCTCGGCCGGCGCCAGGTGGTCGCCATCATCGGTGGCTTGGCGCTGGCGATGTTTCTCAGCGCTCTCAATCAGACGATCGTAGCGACCGCCCTGCCGACCATCGGCCGGGCGTTCGATGACTTCGAAAATCTGTCCTGGGTGATTATCGCCTATCTGCTGACGTCGACCGTCGTGGCGCCGCTCTATGGCAAGCTCAGCGACATCTACGGTCGCCGCGGCATGATGCTGGTGGCGCTCGGCGTCTTTATGGCTGGCTCCGCGGCGAGTGCGGCGGCGCCGAGCATGCTGATGCTGATTATCGGCCGAGGCCTGCAAGGCATTGGCGGCGGCGGTATCGTGCCGCTGGCGCAGTCGATCATTGCCGATGCGGTGCCGCCGCGCGAGCGTGGATACTACCAGGCCTATACCGGCTCGGTTTGGATCATTGCCGGCGGTCTTGGCCCGGTGCTGGGTGGCGTCATAGCTGAGCATCTGCATTGGTCGATGATTTTCTGGCTCAATGTGCCGCTGGCGCTCGCGGCCGCCTTTCTGTCTCACCGGCAGCTGCGACTGGTTCCGGTGCACGAGCGCTCGCACAAGATCGACGTCACCGGCGCCTTGCTGATGATGGCGGCGGCCGTCGCGCTGCTGCTCGCGCTCACCTGGGGCGGCACGCGGTTTCCCTGGTTGTCGCAGCAGATCGCTCTTCTATTTGCGGCATCGGCGCTGCTGACGGCAATTTTTATCTGGTGGGTGCTGAGAGCGCGCGAGCCATTTCTGCCACTCGCAATCATGAAGAACCCGGTCATGCGCGCGGGCAGCCTGACCTCGGCATGCGCCCAAGGCGTCGCCATCGGGCTGACGATCTACGTGCCGATCTATTACGAACTGGTACACGGGCTATCGGCGAGCGACTCCGGCATCGCGCTGATCCCGATCGTGATCATGACCACGCCCGGCTCATTTCTGTCGGGGCGCTGCATGCTCTATCTCGATCATTACAAATGGGCGCCGCTCATCATGCTCAGCGTCGCCACCGTCGCCGTGGCATTCCTGGTTTTCGATCCGCTGGCGCCGGTCTGGGCGGTGGCGCTGGTCACGGGTTTCGTCGGCATGGGCACCGGCAGTTCATACCCGGTCGTCACCGTGTCGATTCAGAACGCGGTCGCCCATCGCCAGATCGGCATCGCCATGGGGGCGATGAATTTCTTCCGGGCGCTCGCGAGCGCCTTCGTGGTCGCGGTTATGGGCGCCATCATGCTGACCCATCTCGGCACCGCGCCGCAGCGTGGCAGCGTATCGTCGCCGGTCATCAGTGTGGCCCACAGCGTCACTGTCGATCACCTCGCCCGCACCTTCAGCCACATCTTCGCAGTTGCCGTCTTCTTTCTGATCATCAGCATCATTTCGCTGATCGTCATGGAAGAGCGGCCGCTGCGTACCACGGTCCTCTCGGCGCCGACTCGACGCGAGACGGCGCCTGACGCCGCCGAGTGATCTTGCGAGATCGATTTGGCCGAGGCGCCGAACCGCCGCGGCAATCCTCACGCCTTACGTAGCAGCGGCCACAAGCCGTCTAGCGACGGCTGATCGCCGAGCGTGCTGAGCATCGTATAGAGCTTTTCCGCAGCCGCCTTATCGATGGCCTGCGCGGCGCAGACGTCGAATTTCGCCTTGATTTGTGCCGCGGCCATTGGCGCCTTCACCGATCCGCTCGGATAGTATTTGGCCCGTTCGATCTTGCGGCCATCCTTGAGCGTGATCGTCACCTTGGCGGGCGAGTCGTCGAGCAAGTCGGCGTATTGCTGATAAGTGGTAAGGGAAACTTTCTGGGCCGCGGCGCGGACCGTTTGGTCCTGCAGCGCTTGTTCGGTGAAGGCGGCGAGCAGGGGTGCGCCATGCACGAGGCTGTAGGCCGCAAGATAGGGGCCGCTGAACTTGGCGGCTTCAACCGTTTCCGGGTAGCGGTCCTGGATGTGGCAGGCCGCCCATTTTGTGATCGCGACGTCGACATGCGCCATGTCGCCGACACTGACGCTGTTGCGTAATTCGAGAGCGGCATCGATCGCGGTGTGACCAAGTCCGCCGCAGGGATACGGCTTGATGCTATAGCCGTAATCCACGAGGTCGTAGGTCTTGCCCAGACTGGCAAAGGGCTCAAGCGACAACGGCAGACCGCGGGCAAAGCTGGCGTAGTAGCCGTCTTTGCCCTCGAACGCTTTGCCGCTGGCCGTAAATCCGCGCGCACCGAGCAGCGCGGCGAGTATACCGTCATGCGCCGCGTGACCGGCATGCAGTGGCTTGGTCATGGTGCCGAAATTGATCGACAGGCCGCTCGCCAGCGAAGTGGTGATGCCGAGAATGTTGGCAATTCGCTTGGCATCGATCTTCATGAGCCTCGCGCATGCCGCGGCCGCAGCGATCACGCCGACGGTGCCGGTCGAATGCCAGCCTGCCGCGCGCAACGCCAGCGGCGCTGCGCGTGTAATGCGTCCGGCGACTTCGGCGGCGATGATGAACGCGGCCAGTATGTCTGCGGATGTTGCGCCGCTCGTCTCCGCGACCGGCAAAATGGCGGGGATGACGCCGGCGATGGTCTGGCCGGCGAAATAGGTGAAGTCGAAATCCATGTCGTGTCCGGCAACGCCATTGGCGAGCGCGGCGAGTTGCGGCGCGGCGCGCAAGGGGCGGCCGACAATCGTCGCCGCTGGCGCGCTGGCGGTAAGCCTGACGACCTCGCCAACGATGTTGGCCGGCGGCAATTGGCTTCCGGCCAGCATGACGCCGACCGTATCGATAAAAGCCGTTCGTGCGCGCTCGATCGCGACGGGAGGAACACGCTTTAGATCGAAGCCGGCGATGAAATCGGCAATGATTTCGCTAACCGGTTCGCTTTGCGCGGCCGATGCGGCGCCGGCTGACGGCTGTTGTTGCGCAACCGCCACGCTGGGCAAGGCGAGAACGCTTGCCGCGGTGGCGCCAAGAAAGACGCGGCGGTCGACGGTATCGAAGTCCTGGTCAGTCGCCATGGTGGTTGCTCGCGAACTTTATGGCAGGCCGGGCACGTTGGTGCGGATTTTGTAGATGCTCGTGCGCGCGGCGATGTAGAGCGTCTTGCGGTCGGCGTCGCCGAACTCGACGTTGGCGGCGAGTTCCGGTGTCGGGATGGTGCCGATATGCTTGCCGTCGGGCGTGATGATCCAGACGCCGCCGGGCCCGGTCTCCCAGAGGTTGCCTTTGACATCGACGCGAAGCCCGTCGGTGATGCCGTGCTCCGGGTCCTTGTTCATGTCGATCAGCATCGTGCCGTTGCTCAACGCGTCGTCGGGCAAGACGTCATACCGTTTGACGTAGCGATCACGGCTACCGTTGGCGTAGAGAATTTTTTGATCCGGCGAAAAGGCGAGCCCGTTGGTATTGAGAATATCCTTGATGATCAAGGTTACCTTGCCGTCCTTGAGCATATAGACGCCGTTGAAATCGAGTTCCTTGCGCGGGTCGCTCGTGGTGTGGCGCATGCCGCCGAAGCCGTCGGTGAAATAGATCGCGCCGTTCTTCTTCACCACGACGTCATTGGTGCCGCCGAAGCGTTTGCCGTCGTAGCGGTCGGCGAGCATTGTGCGCTTGCCGTTCCACTCGATGCGGTCGATGGAGCGGCCCGCCCAGGTCGCGATGATCAGTCGGCCCTCCTGGTCAAGCGTCAGCCCGTTCGAGCCGATCATCGGAAATTCCTCGAATTTCGGGTCGCTGTTGTCCTTGCCGTTGGTCTGCATGAAGCCGACGCGCCAGCTGTCCTGGCCGGTATAGCCGCTGTGATCGAGGTAGACCGACACCTTGTCGTCGAGCGGATTCCACATGTAGATGACGTTGGCGGGGATATCGCTGAACAGAAGGTAGCCGCTATCGCCGCGTGGCACCCACACCGGCCCTTCGGTGAAGCCGAAGCCGGTCTTTACCAGTTCAAGTCTGGCGTCGGGCGGAATCAGCGCATCGAGTGCGGGGTCGAGCCGCCTGATCGGACTGGCGCGCGGTTCCTGAGCATGCGCCGACACCATCAAAGCCGTGGCGCAGAGGGCGGCAATCATGGTCGCGTTGCGCATCGGACCTCCCCTAATCGTTGTCGTGTATTTTGCCCGCAAGCGTAGCGGCTCGACCGCTGCGACGAAAGGCCTGGCGGGGCTCTTTTCGCGCGCACCGCGGCGACGTAAGCTGACGCAAAATGGCGGGAGGGACACGTGCATCGCAAATCGATATTGCTTCTTTCCATCGTGACGGTCGTTACAGCCTTCGCGGGCGTCGCACCGGCTCCGGCGCGAGCGGACACGACCATCATCGACGACTGGTACAAGGCCAAGCTGCCATCACCGCCGCAACTCAAGCCGGTCACGCTCGATCCCAAGACGACGGCGCTTTTGGTCATGGATTTCACGGTGCAGACTTGCACGCAGGCGCGGCGGCCGCGCTGCGCCGCTTCGGTGCCGAAGGTGAAAAAGTTCGTCGAGGCTGCGCGCGCCAAGGGCGCTCTCATCATCTACAGCGTCGCGGTGCCGAAATCGGTGCCGGGCGATATTCTCAAGGAGCTGACGCCGGCACCGGGCGAAGAAGTGCTGCCGCCCCTCGGTCCCGATAAGTTCATCAACAGCAATTTGGAAAAGACGCTGCACGATAAGGGGATCAAGACTGTGGTGCCGATGGGCACGCAGGCGCAGACCTCGGTGCTGCATACCGGCGGCGAAGCGGCATTGCGCGGCTTCAAAGTCATCGTGCCGGTGGACGCCATGTCGGCGGACGATCTATTCCCCGAACTCTATACCGCCTGGCATCTCGCCAACGCCGCGCGGATCAGCAACGAAGTGACGCTGACCAAGCTCGACATGATCGGGTTCTAGCGCGCCGCTGCCGTAGGGCAGTCCAGTGCCGCCAGCGCCTGCGGCGAGCCCGAGACGTTAAAGTCAAGAAAAGCTGTGCCGGCAGCTTGAAAGTTGACCTCGATGCGCAACCGCTTGGAGACGGTGATTTCGACTCCGGGATCGAGCCTGGTCGAGAGCGGCAGTCCGAAGATGCGGGAATGATTTTTGCCGAGGATGGTTGTCGCCGTAAAATCGTGCACAGCGCCGTCGTCAAAGCGATATCTGCTGGCGAAGGTCTTGAAATGGCCTGCGCCAGTCAACTCGTCGAACGCCACCACGAGCACCGGGCCAGGCGACAATCTCGGAACGGGATTGCAGCTCATCATCAGCGCGACCGGAGCGGATTTGCCGTTGATGACAGGTGTTGACTTGGGTCGGGTCATTGCCAAGCGAATGACTTTGTCGGTCAGTGGATCGGCCCGGCTGGTGACGATCTTCCAGTTGTGCGGCACTTTGATAGCGGCATTCGGAATGGGCGGTGGAGCGCCGCTCGGCGCAAGCCGCAACGATGCGTCGGCGCGCTACGCGTAAATATCGCCCGCCGTTCCGATGATCAGAATGAACGCAACCAGCCAGATGCCGTGCCGCATCGGCCCGCCCCAGCGCCTCGCCAATACTCCCTACAACTTATGCCTGTAGGCGATTGAAGACAAGCGAAATGGGGCGAACCGGCGCTTCTTTACTGCTCCGCCTGCTGCTTGACCGCCGCCATGTCGGCATCGCTGCGGAACGTCATGACGGCGACCTTGCTGGTGCGCGAGTAGGGCACAACGACTTCCATCTTGCCGTCTTTTTCGAGCAGCGAGATGTAGCGTGCTTCGGTGCCGCGGGTCGGCAGGTCGAATGTCTCCCAAGTATTCGCCGTCGGGTCGTAGCGCATGATCACGTCTGACGTCCAAATATTCAGCCACGCGTCGTGATGGCGGTCGACGGCGATGTGATAGGGCTGCATCACGCCCGGGCCGGGCAGCGATACGAAGCTGGTTTTCAGGCTGTGGATGTCGATCTTCGCGAGGTTGCCGCCCCACGAGTCGCCGACCCACAGCACGTCGCCGTTCTTGTCGGTGCCCATCCGGCGCGGACCCTGGTTCCACGGCACCGGCGCATTGAAATCGGGCGCGGCGAACGACGCATAGAACTTGCGGTCGGCCTCCGACATCGCATCCTCCGGCAACTCGGCCGGCGGCAGCTTCAAACCGATCGACTTGCCGGTGGCGCTGACGCCCTGGTTGACGGTGTCGATGATCATTTCGGCCCACCAACCGTTGCCCTCGCGATCGCCGGCGGCGCCGTAGGTGATGCCTTTGCCGTTCGGCGTATTGAAGATCGGCGATTTGAACTCAGTGAATTTTTCCGTCACGGGATCGAAGCGCAGCGCGCCATTCGGTGATGAGACCCAAATCTTGCCCTTGCCGTCCCAATCGACTGTGGTGGCCCCGCCCGTCGGCGACATCCCCTGCGGGGGCAAGAAGGTTTCGATCTTCTCGGTCTTCGGGTCGAGCCGGCACAGCGCGCCGCGCCCGATGTTGCAATTGAACCAGATGATGCCGCTCGGATCGCGCGTCATGCCGTGCGTGTTGGCGGCAAGCCCGCTCGAGGAGAACACCTTGAACATCTTGACGTTGCCGGTCTTGGCGTCGATGCGGCCGATCGAGGTGTCGTGATTGGGGGTGTTCGAGGTGAACCACAGATTGCCGTCGAGGTCCGCCCAGGCATCGTGCACCAGTGAGCCGCGCCGTGACGGAGTGCCGTTGAGCCAGTCGCTGCCATCGGTCATCGGCGTTTTTGCCGGCACGGTCATGTCGGCTTCGAGCGGGACGTCATATTCCTTGAACACGACGCGCGCCGTTTCGCCGGTTGGCCGCGGCCGCAGCACGATCTTCGCGGCGCTTTCACCCGGGCCGCGAACGCGCGCCAGATAGGCGGCAAGTTCCTTCTGGTTATGGTCGATCACACCCTGCGGCTTGTGATCGGCGCCGAGATAGACTCCGGACACATTGACGTTCTTCATCAGGTCGAGAACGGCGCTCCAGCCCGCTGCGTCGAAACGATGCTGCAGCGGATAATTCGGCTGATGGCAGCCGGTGCAATTGTTTTCGACGATTTTTTTAAGCAACGCGTCTTCGGGAGTCGCTCCGGGCAACGACGCCATGGCGAGGTCGCCGGGTAGTTGCTGGAAATAGTCGCCGGCGAGCGGCGCGAGCGTGAAATTCTGGTGGCCGTTGGCGGCGAGATCGACCGCGCCCTTGGCGGTCGCAAACGACAGCGCCTGCGCCCAGACGCGATAATGCCCGTTCGGCAGCGGCGGGAAATAATAGTGGCCGCCAGCGTCGGAAAACACCGTCGTAGTGATGGTCGCGCCATCGGCCTTGGCCGATACCGTCACGCCGCCCACAGGCGCTCCGGCAGCCGAGGTCACGACGCCGCTCAGGATCGCGTCAGCGCGCGCGGCCGACGCTCCAAAAGCCGTGCAGAGAACGATCGCGCCGCCGAGCGCGGCAAATCGGACTGTCCTTGAATGCATCATGGCAAATGTCCTTCGCTTGATCCGTTGCAATCGCATCTTAATCGGCAGCGGCGTCGCCGCGTGTTTTGCGCGGCGACGGAGCGGCTGCGGACGGCTGAAGCGTCTGGATGTAGGCGACGATGGCGTCGATCTGCTGCGGCTTGAACTGATACTTGAAAGCCGGCATGCGCGGGGTGCCGTTGGCAATGACCTCGTGGATGATGTCGGCCTTGCCGCTGAGCGAGTCCTTGGACAGAGCAGGAGCGTAGGTGCCGCTCGTGATCTGCGGGGCAAAATGGCAGACCACGCAGGATTGGTTGGCGAGCCGCTCGCCGAGCTTCACTTGATCGGCGGACGCGCCGTCCTGGGCTGCCGCGGCGGTGGCAGAGCCGAGGATCAGGGCAATCGCGATCAGCGCATGACGCACCATGTGATATTCCTCCCGTGCGGCGGCGATCTTGCTGCCGCATTCCATTCGCCGTCAGCGGCGTCGGCGTTATTGCGCCGCCTGCTTTTTCAACGCCTCTATCTCCGCCGCGCTGCGCAGCGTCATCACCGCGACCTTGCGGGCGCGGAAATACGGAAGCGCGACCTCGGTGTCTTTGCCCGGACGCTCGAGCAGCGAGATGTAGCGCGGTTCGGCGCCACGCGTCGGCAGATCGAACGCGGTCCACTTTCCGGTGCTCGGATCGTAGCGCATGATCCGGTCGCCAGCCCACAGATTTGTCCAGGCGTCGTGGTTCTTGTCGACGGTCACGTGGTAGGGCTGCTGCTCGCCGGGCAGCGGCACGAAAGTGACTGTGCGGCTGTGGGTGTCAATGCGAGCGAGATTGGCGCCCCATGAATCGCCGATCCACAGGATGTCGGCGTTCTTGTCGGTGCCCATGCGCCGGGGGCCTTCGGCCCAGGGCATCGGATTGTTGAAGTCGGGCTGGTTATAGGTCGTGTAGAATTTGCGTTCCTCAGGCGTCAGCAAAGCCTCTTGCGCCTTGACCGGGGCGAGCTTGATCTCGGACACGCTTCCGGTTTTGCCGTCGCCGACGCCGATGGTGTCCAAAATCATTTCCGCCCAATAACCGTTGCCATCGCGGTCGGCCGCGGTGCCGTAGGTGATGCCTGTGCCGTTGGCGGTCTTGAAGGTTTCCGATTTGAACTCGGTGAACTTCACCGCGACCGGGTCGAAACGAAGTGCGCCGTCCGGCGCCGACGACCAGATGTCGCCCTTGCCGTCATAATCGACCGTGGCGGCGCCGCCGGTCTGGGTCATGCCCACGGGCGGCAGATAGACGGTGATCTTCTGCGTCGCCGGATCGAGCCGGCCGATGCCGCCGCGGCCGTTATTGATGTTGAACCAGACAATGCCGTGCGGATCGCGCGTCATGCCGTGGGTCGCTGCTGCAAGGCCGCCCGGTCCCGCAATCCGGAACAGTTTCACCGCGCCGGTCGCGGTGTCGATATGGCCGATTGTGGTGCGCTTGTTCGGCACATTGCAGGTGAACCAGAGGTTTCCGGTCAGATCGAGCCAGGCGTCATGTGCGCCCCAGCCCGGAATCAGCACCGACGGCGTGCCCTTCGACCAGTCGCTGCCGTCGTTTTGCACGAAATCGGCCGGCAGGTTGGCATCGGGATCGAGGGGCAGGTCGTATTCCTTGAAGACGGCTCGGGCCGACTCGCCCGATGGCCGCGGTTCGAGCTTCACGTTCATGTCGCTCTGCCCCGGGCCGCGCGCCGCGGCGAGGTAAGCAGCGAGTTCCTTTTGATGGAAATCGAGAATGCCGGACGGCTTGTGCTCGGGGCCCAGATAGGTGCCGTAGACGTTGACGTTCTTCATCAGGCCGATGATGGCGTTCCAGCCGGTTTCGTCGAAACGGTTTTGCAGCGGGAAGCTCGGCGTATGGCATCCGGTGCAGACGTTGCGGACGATGCGTTTCATCCGCTGCTGCTCCGGCGTGCCTTCCGGCAGCGCATCGAGCACGAGATTGCCAGGAAGTTGTTTGAACGTGGCCTCGGCGTCGTTCATCGGATTGAGCGAGAAGTCCTGTTTGCGGTTCGCCGACAGATCGACTGCGCCATTCCCGGTCTTAAAGCTCAGCGCCTGCGCCCACATCCGGTAATGCCCGGCCGGCAGTTCGGGAAAGAAATATTGCCCGGCTTCGTCGGTGAACACCGTGGTGGTGACGGTGCCGCCGTCGGGCTTTGCCGACACTGTAACGCCGCCCATCGGCTGGCCGTCGGACGATTTGACCGTGCCGCTGAGCAGCGCGTCGGCAAATGCGGGCGCGGCCACAACGAGCGCTGCGAGCATCGCGAGATTGGCGAGGATCAGACGGCGTGTCGTGCGCATGGGTGTCTCCAGTTTGCTAGTCGGCGCCGGGTGAGTTGGCGGGCTTGGCGGGAGTCGGCGCAGCCTGTGCGGGTGCCGGAATGGTCTTAATGTAGGCGACGATGGCGTCGATCTGTGCCGGCGTGAAGTCGTATTTGAAGCTCGGCATGCGGACGCTTCCGCTGCCGATGAAAGCGCGGATCGCGTCGGCGTTGCCGCCAAGCGTATTCATGGACAGCACGGGTCCATACTGTCCGCTCAACAGCGTCGGCTTGGTGTGGCAGACGCGGCAGGACTGATTGAACAAACGCAGGCCGAGAACCGTCTGACTGTCGTTTGCCGGTTGCGCCGCAAGCGGCGAGCTTGCCAGAGCGCCGAACACGATGAGTGCAATCACGCGACGCTTCATTCGGCTTCTCCCGTTCCGGATCCGCCCGCAACAGGGGCGTTCATTGATGCGCTGCCGCCTGCTCCGCTGCCTTGACGTCGGCCGCGGTGCTCCCAACTTTTGCGGCGGCGAAAGCGTAACGCTGGCGGGAAACGGTTGGGCCGACGCGGTCGGAGCGCCTGCGGCGGCGAGGAACAGAAGAGCGAGCAGCGTTGCGCTGCGCATGTTCCGGCATCCTCCCTGAGCTTGAGGCTCTTTTCCTTTGAGGTTACGCCGCGACGAGATGGAAAGGAAGCGCGCGGCGAGGCTGAACCGCACTGCGGAAAGTGCATGTCGTGCTTGCCGCCGCGCGTGTGCGATTAGTGAGCGGCGGCAGCATGAATTCTCGGACCCTGGTGTCGCGACGGGTGATGAACGAAGCACACCGGTTGCCGGAACGATGATCCACACGGAAGGGCCATTGCCCACGGCCCGATGTCGCGTCGAATTCCTTCCCCCTTGCACCGGTAATTTTCATTCGGGATACTCACCGCATGCCTTGCGCCGGTTCGCCGAGCGCCGGGCGAGTCCGGCAGCCTGAACCGCCGGACTATGGGAGGATCTGGTGATTAGAAAATGGCTGATGCTGGCGGCGGTCGTCGCGCCGGCGATAACGTATTCGTCCGCTTCTCACGCTTACCAGCTTGCGATCAGCCAATACGGGCGCGTCACCGCGACGCTTCCCTGGGCCGTCGCCATTGAGAAGGGCTATTTCACCGACGCAGGCATCAAGATCGATCAGGTGATTGCCGGCGCTGGCGGCGGCACAACTTTGCGCAACGTGTTGGCCAGCGATCTTCCCTACGGCGAAGTCGCGACCTCGGCGGCCATTGCGGCCAAGCGCGCCGGACTGGACGTCGTCATCGTCAATTCATCGAGCAGCCATATCGGCGAAATCGCGCTGGTGACCGATCCGAAATCATCGATCCACACCATGGCCGACCTCGCCGGCAAGAAGGCCGGTTACACCGCGCCGAGGTCGACGAGCGACGTGCTGCTGCATCTGGCGCTCAAGGAATCGAACCTCGGCGGTAAGGTAGAAACCGTGGCGACGGGCGGCTTCGGCCCCGGTTTGACGGCGCTCGAAACCGGCGCCATCCAGGCCGCACCGCTCATCGATCCGATCCTGACGCTGCAGCCGGAAAAATTCCGCGTCATCATGCGTTTTGCCGACCTGATCCCGCGCATGACATGGCTCGTCGGCATCACGACGCGCGATTTCGCCAAGAAGAATCCGGAGTTGCTGCGCAAGCTCATCGCCGTGCGGCTTCGGGCGGTGAATTTCATCTATCAGAACCGTGACGAGGCGATGCGCATCTATGCCAAGGTCTGGCGCGAGGACCCGCAGAAAGTGGCGACCTATTTCCCGAAATATTTCGGCTATGACGGTGAATGGACCCGCGGCGATTTCGAGAAAGCCGGTCTCGCTAAAATGTCGGAAGGCCTGCAACTGGTCGGCGATGTCGACAAGCCGGTCGATTGGAATGCGATGATCGATCAGGACTTCCTGCCCAAGGACTTGCAGAAACCGCTGTGACGGAGGGCGAATCTGAAACCGCGCCGTTGAAGATCAGGAGCCACGGCATCCGGCTGCGCTTGACCAAGGTGGGGGTGACGCGCGCGGCACTGGTTGCCGGCGCGTTCGCGGCGCTCGAAATCCTGTGTCGACTGGGAACCATCCCGCGCGCGACGATGATTCCGCCGAGCGAGATGCTCGCCGCCTTGTGGCAGATCCTCAAGAGCGGCCGCGCCAACGCCGATATCGCCTTCACTGTCGTCAATACGCTCGCGGCGATAGCAGTGTCGGTGGTGTTGGGCTTCTGGCTCGGCGCGCTGCTGCACGCGCTGCCGCGTGCGCGCCGGGTATTCGAGCCACTGTTGTCTGCGTATTACGCCGTGCCGGTCTTTATCTTTTACCCGCTGCTCATTGTCGCGTTCGGCGTCGGCCGTGGCGCGCTGATCGCCATGGGGGCGATGTTCGGCATCGTGGCGATGATCGTGAATACGATGATCGGGCTCGATCGCGTGCCGCGAGTTGTCGGTCGCACCGCGGCTGTCATGCGGCTCGATCCGATCCGCAGGCTGCTATTGATGCGCCTGCCGGCGGCAGCGCCGCACCTCGTCACCGGCATTAAGCTTGCGGTCGCCTACTCGGTGATCGGGATCGTCGCCGGCGAATTCATCCTGGCGACGGCGGGCATCGGCAAGCGGATTGCGTTCGGCTATCAGGACTTCGACAACAAGACGATGTACGGCATGCTGTTGCTGTTGTTGCTGCTGGTGACCGTCGTCAACGGCGCGTTGTCGCACTGGGAGAAGCGTCTGCATCGTCGCTTCGGTCGGCAATGAAGCCGCAACACTACGATGCAGTGTTGCTGCTCGCCGGTTTCCTCGTCTGCTGGCAACTGCTCTATCTGATGGCTGGCCCGGACGTGATTTCTCCGCCGGTGGCGACGCTCATGCGGGCTGCTGCGCTGTTAGGGACCGAGGATTTCTGGCACGATGCGGCGAGTACGGGGGCGGCTTTTGCCTATGCGTGCGCCATCGGCATCGTCGGTGGGCTGGTGTTTGGGCTTGTGGTCGGCCTCAGCCGCTTCGCCGCCGAGGTCGCCGATCCGATCCTCGGCACCGTCTACTCGATCCCCAAGATCACGCTTTACCCGATTATTCTCTTGATTTTCGGTCTGAGCCCGGCCGCGCAGATCGCGTTCGGCGTCATCCACGGTATATTCCCGGTTGCCATTTTCACCATGAACGCGGTTCGCAACGTTGCGCCGGTGCACCGCCGGACGGCGAGGGCGCTGCGGCTCTCGGGGTGGGCGACAATCGCGACCGTGCTGGCGCCAGCGGCCATCCCGGAAATTCTCTCCGGCGTGCGCATTGGCATTGCCGTGACGCTGCTCGGCATCCTGATCGGCGAACTGTTCGCCTCATCGTCCGGCATCGGCTATGCCCTGATCCGGGCGACCGAACGCCACAACGTCGTCGATATCTTCGCGTTGACGCTTCTGTTGTTTCTGTTTGCGGTCGCGATCAACGCGCTGCTGCATGCGGGCGAGCGGCGGGTCAGCCATCAGGTTTAAACGTAACAGCGAGCAGACATGAAAACCAGCGATCAGCGGATTCTCACCACCCATGTCGGCAGCCTGCCGCGCACCGAGGCCGTGGTGCGGCTGCTCGATGCGCGCGAAGGCCGGGCCGCCCACGACGCCGCCGAATTCGACCGGACAATCCGGCGGGCGGTGCTCGACATCGTCAAGCGGCAAGCCGAGATTGGCGTCGATATCGTCAGCGATGGCGAGACCAGCAAGATCAGCTACGCGACCTATGTGCATGACCGGCTCGCCGGCTTCTCGGAGGAGGGGACGCCCGGGCCGCTAAAGCCGCACCTCGATGTCGCGGCGTTTCCCGAGTTTCGCAAAAGGATGGCGCAGTTTACCGGCGCCCAGCGCTTCAAGCGCGTCACCTGCGTCGGCCCGATCAAAGTCCAGAACCGCGAGGCACTGGCGCGCGACCTCGACAACATGCGCGCCGCGGTCGACGTGGCGAGACCGGCCGAAGGATTTCTCAACGCCGCTTCGCCCGGCGTGGTCGCGAGCTTTTTGCCCAACAGCTTTTATCCGTCGCACGAGGCTTATATCGAGGCCATCGCCGACGCGATGCAGGAGGAGTATGCGGCGGTCGCGGCCGCGGGTTTTATTCTTCAGCTCGATTGCCCCGATCTCGCGATGTCGCGCCACACCGGCTTTCAGGATCTGAGCGAAACCGAGTTTCTCAAGCGCGCCGCGTTCCACGTCGAGGCGCTCAACCACGCGCTCGCCAAAGTGCCGGCAAACATGGTGCGCATGCACGTTTGCTGGGGTAACTACGAGGGGCCGCACACCTACGACATCGATTTCCGGAAGATCGTCCGAATCGTGCTCGGCGCCAACGTGCAGGGCATTGCGCTTGAAGCTGCCAATCCGCGCCACGCTCATGAATGGGCAGTGTGGAAGGAGGTCAAGCTTCCGGAGGACAAGGTGCTGTTGCCGGGCGTCATCGACACCTCGACCAATTACGTTGAACATCCGGAGCTGGTCGCCGAGCGCATCATCCGCTTCGCCGAGATCGTCGGGCGGGAACGCGTCATCGCCAATACCGATTGCGGGTTCGGCACTGCGGCCGGTTCCGGCAAGCTCGATCCGGAGATTGCTTTCCTCAAGCTCGGCGCGCTGGTCGCCGGGGCAAAAGAGGCCAGCGACCGGCTGTGGGGGCGCGCTTAGCCGGACCGAACGGCTACGCCCACAATTTCTTGCTCGCGATCGCCGCGCCTTCGACCAGCGCTCGCAATTTCGCCCAGGCAACATCGGGATGCACTTCGTCGCCGGCACCCGATGTGCCGAAGCCGCAGTCGGTGCCGGCGATCACACGCTCGCGCCCGACCGCTTCGGCAAAGCGCACAAGGCGTTGCGCCACGAGCTCGGGGTGCTCGACCAGGTGGATACAGTGCGACACCACACCCGGTATCAAAATCTTATCGTCCGGCAGCTTGGCGTCGCCCCATAGCTCCCACTCGTGCTCATGGCGTGGATTGGCGGCTTCGAAGACGTATGCGCCGGCGTTCACTTGCAGCAGCAAATCGATGAAATGCTTCAGCTCGAAATCGAACACGCGCGGTGCGATGTTGACGCTGTAGCAGGTGTGAAAGCGCACGCGCTCCGGTGGGATGCCGCGCAGCGCATAATTGAGCGCCTCGACGCGCAACGCCATGAACTTGCGGCAATCGTCTATCGAGGCATCGGGCGTACGATTGTAGTGCGTCGCCATACGCGGATCGTCTATCTGAAGCACGAAACCAGCTTCGACGATGGCCATGTATTCGACGCGCATCGCGTCCGCCAGCGCGGTCAAATATTCCTCGCCGGTGCCGTAATGTTGATTTTCGTAATAAAGCTCCAAGTTCGACGGTGAGATCGCGGTAAGGAAAGTGTCCTCCGCCTTCGCGTCCTTAAGCGCGGCTTTTAAATTGTCGATATCCGCGCGAAGCTCCTCCTGACCCACGTAGGCGACGGGCCCGCCGCACACCCATGCCTTGGGCCGCACCGTGCGTTTGGCGACGAGCGCGGAAGACCTGGCTGCCAGCATGACACGCATGTCTTCGTAGGCGCCTGGAAAAGCGAGCGAGTCGCGGGTGGCGCCGCGAAAGCGGACCGGGTTGTCGAGTTCTTCCAATCCGGAAACGCGCGCGCGCGCATAGGCCATCCAGCTGACTTTGCTGTGCTCCCCGTCATTGATGACATCGAGACCGGTAGCAGCTTGCCGCGTTGCGATTTCGGCGATGGCGCGCCGCACCCGCTCGGTCAAAGCGTGAGGGTCGTAGCTCTTGCCGAGTTCCTTGGCATTGAGTGCTTCAACCAGGTCGGCCGGCCGCGGCAGGCTCCCGGTATGCGTGGTGAGAATCCTGGTGTCGCTTCGCTTCATGCGTACTGCAATAACATCCGCACGATGCGACTGTCCAAATGGGGCGATGACATTGCGTCTAAGGTCATTGGGCGGGAAGCGGTGAACCGAGCTTCTGCGCCGCCGTGATGATCCACGACCGATAGCGAATAAGTGGCGTAATACCGGTGAGGCCGCCGCACCCGCCGGTGAGTTTCGGCCCCGTTGACCAACTCACCACACCGACGATGGCGAGCGTGCCGTCGTGATCGCGAAATGCCGGTGCGCCGGAATCGCCGGCGCAGGCGCCAAGGCCCGGGCTTTCGCCTTTGGTGCGCGGATCGAACAGCCGCAGTTGCAGTGTATTGGGCGTTCCGGTCGCGATCAGCGTTGCGGCCCGCACGGTGCCACCGGTACGGCCGTCGCCGCGCACGGTGACGCCGTAACCGGCCACAACGATTCGGTCGCCCGCCACCGCGGGCGATGTCGCGTCGTCGAGCGGAGCCGGCGGGATTTTCTCCGGCAACGGCTGAGGGAGCTTGGCTAGCGCGACGTCGGCGGTGGCGAGATGGCCGAACAGTCTTTTGAGATCGAATTGCGGATCGCGTACGATGCGGGAGATGTCCTTGAGTTGCAGCGCACCGGCGCTCCACACGTCAGCCAGTTTGTAATCCGACCCCGGCTGAACACAGTGCGCGGCTGTGAGCAATAGATCGTGCGCAATCGCGGTTGCGGTGCAGGCGGTTCCATGGGAGCCGAGGATCATCACCACCGAGCGCCCGGCGCCGCCCGCGGCCGGCGCGGCGCCGCCCACCATGGCTGCGGCGGGCGTCATAGCACCCGCCGCTGCCAATAGACAAAGTGCGACCGCCCGTGCCGCTAAACTATCGATGACCGACATCTCACCTGTTCCCTTAATCGTCTTTAGCCGGATGACGCGATTTCAGGCTCAAAAACTTGCCCCAAAACAGCCGCTAGGGCAGTGTTTCCTTATGCGACATTCGGGTCGAATCATGCACGTCATCGCGCGAATTGCTATTGTGCTGCAGATCGTGTGTCTGGCGGCCGCTGCGCATGCCGGCGGACCGATCCGGCCGCTGCATCTGCGCATTGTGCCGGTGACGGGGTATGCCTGTCTTAATCAAAAAGAGCGCCGGGCCGCCAACGAAAGCGGCAAGATAATTCATCTCGCCACCGCGATACGCTCAGCCAAGAAACGAATGCCGGGCGCGATCGTACGCGCGCGGTTGTGCCGCGATAAGGATGAACTGGTGTATGTGCTGACAGTCCTGGCGCGCGATGGCAAAGTGGCGCGACTGACCGTCGACGCCATCAAAGGTACCATCGTCGGCAACCGCTGAGGAGCTTTTTTCGTTGCGCCTGCTTGTGATCGAGGACGATCCTGACCTCAATCGGCAGCTTTCGACCGCGCTGACCGATGCCGGCTACGTCGTCGATCGCGCGTTCGACGGCGAGGAGGGGCATTATCTGGGCGACAGCGAGCCGTACGACGCCATCATCCTCGACATCGGGCTGCCGAAGATGGATGGCATTTCGGTCCTGGAAGGCTGGCGCCGCGCCGGGCGCACCATGCCGGTGCTCATCCTTACCGCCCGCGACCGCTGGAGCGACAAGGTCCAGGGTTTTGATGCGGGCGCCGACGACTATGTGGCGAAGCCGTTTCATCTTGAAGAAGTGCTGGCGCGCGTGCGCGCTTTGCTGCGGCGCTCGGCCGGACACGCCAAGAGCGAGTTCACCTGCGGTTCCGTGCGGCTCGACACCAGAACGGGGCGCGTCGCCGTCGACGGCAATCCCGTCAAACTCACGTCGCATGAATACCGGCTGTTGTCCTATCTGATGCACCACACCGGACGCGTGGTATCGCGCACCGAACTCGTCGAACACTTGTACGACCAGGATTTTGACCGCGACTCCAATACCATCGAGGTCTTCGTCGGCCGCATCCGCAGAAAGCTCGGCGTCGATGTGATCCAGACGGTGCGGGGCCTCGGCTATCTGCTCACGCCGCCCGATGCGCGCTAACTCGCTCGCACTGCGCTTGTTCATTTGGGCGGCCGGGTGGACGCTGGTCATCCTCATAGTCACCGGTATTGCACTGTCCACGCTCTATCGCCACGCCGTCGAGCGCGCGTTCGACCGGCGCCTCGATGTCTATCTGCGCACGCTGGTAGCAGACGTCGCATCGCCCGAGGAAGGCGGCGACAAGTTTCCGCAGTCGATCGGCGAGCCGCTGTTCGAACTGCCGCTGTCGGGCTGGTACTGGCAGGTCACGCGGCTCGATGCGAAAGCACAGGTGCGCTCCTCGCGATCGCTGTGGGACTCGGCGTTGCCGCACCTCGACAGCGGCCCATCCGCCGCCGACGCCGAGTACCGGCAGGGCTATGCGCAGGGCCCCGAGGGTCAGACGCTTCGCCTGGTCGAACGCAACATCGATCTCGGCGACGAGGGCAAGTACCTGATTGAAGTGGCGGGCGACGCCTCCGAGATCGACGACGAAACGCGCAGCTTCGACCGCGCGATCGGCGCAACCTTCGCGGCGCTGACGCTGGCGTTGCTGCTGACCACGGCGCTGCAGGTGCGTTTCGGCCTGGCGCCGCTGACCCGTATCTCGCAGCGTCTCGCGGCGATCCGCTCCGGCCGCGCCGAGCGCCTGGAAGGGCAGTTCCCGATGGAGATTGCGCCATTGGCGCGCGAAACCAATGCGCTGATCGACGCCAACCGCGAAATTGTCGAACGCGCGCGCATGCATGTCGGCAATCTGGCGCACGCGCTCAAGACGCCGCTTTCCGTGATCGTGAACGAGGCGGCGGCGCGCGGTGACGACCCGCTGGCGCAGAAAGTGCGCGAGCAGGCCGAAATCATGCGCGATCAGGTATCGCGCCAGCTTGAACGCGCACGGCTCGCCGCCCGCCTCACTGTTGTCGGTACGCTCACCGATGTTTCGCCGGTGGTCACCGCGCTCGCACGCACCATGGAAAAGCTTCATCGCGATCGCGACATCGCCATCGCGGTCGATGTTCCCGAGCATGCCTTCTTCCGCGGCGAGCAGCAGGATCTTGAAGAAATGATCGGCAATCTGGTCGACAACGGCTGCAAATGGGCTCAGTCGCGCGTCGCCATCGAGGTGATCGCCGACCACGGCGCGGGGGCAGCCGACAAGGGCCAGCGCGGCCCGAGAGGCGACAGTGCGGAGGATGGCGACAAGCGGCGCGTGCGCATCATTGTCGACGATGACGGGCCCGGGCTTTCGCCGGGCGAGCGCGAGCAGGCAGCCTTGCGCGGTCAGCGGCTCGACGAAACCAAACCCGGCTCTGGCCTCGGCCTTTCCATCGTGGTCGAACTCGCCAATCTCTACAGCGGCGTGCTCACGCTCGGTACCGCGCCGATCGGCGGCCTGCGCGCGGAGCTTGCGTTGCCGGCGGGCTGAGCCAGGTCCAAGGCGGCCTTTTCCTCGTCCGAAGCGGTCCTTGTACCGGCGCGCGCAACACGCCAGCATGTCGCCCAACGACGCTTAGAGGGGGAGGGTCTGCCCATGCCGTTATCTCGCCGCCGTCTGTTTGCCGCAGCAGGTTCGACAGTTCTCGCGGGCGCCGTCGGCGCACCGGTTGTCGCACGCGCCCAGCAAGCGGAATGGACCTATAAATACGCTAACAATCTTCCCGCGACCCACCCGATGAATGTGCGGGCACGCGAGATGGCGGCCGCGATCAAACAGGAGACGAAGGGCCGCTTCGACCTGCAGATATTTCCATCGAGCCAATTGGGTTCCGACACCGATACGCTGAGCCAGCTCCGCTCCGGCGGCGTAGAATTCTTCACACTGTCGGGGCTGATCCTCTCGACGCTCGTCCCGGCGGCCTCGATCAACGGCATGGGTTTCGCGTTTCCGAGCTACGACACGGTTTGGAAGGCGATGGACGGCGAACTCGGCACTTACATTCGCTCGCAGATCGCGAAGGCCAATCTCGTCGTGCTGGAGAAAATTTGGGATAACGGTTTCCGCCAGACCACAACATCGACCAAACCGGTTGCGACGCCGGCGGACTTCCACGGCATGAAGCTTCGCGTCCCGCCGTCGCCGCTCTGGACATCGATGTTTGAAGCGTTCGGTGCCGCACCGGCCTCGATCAATTTCAACGAAGTCTATTCGGCGCTGCAGACCAAGATCGTCGACGGCCAGGAGAACCCGCTGGCTATCATCTCGACCGCCAAGCTCTACGAGGTGCAAAAATACTGCTCGCTGACAAACCACATGTGGGACGGTTTCTGGTTCCTGGCCAACAAACGTGCCTGGGAGGCGCTTCCGGAAGATGTGCGCGCCATCGTGGCCAAGAACGTCAATGCTGCGGGCGTGAAGGAACGCGACGACGTCGCCAAGCTCAACGCCTCGCTACAGCAGGATCTCGCGGCCAAGGGCCTCATATTCAACAAGCTCGACCCGGCGCCGTTTCGCGATGCGCTTCGAGCCGCGGGTTTCTACACCGAGTGGAAGAAGAAATACGGCGACGAGGCCTGGGCGATCCTCGAAAACGCTGTAGGTAAGCTTGCGTGACCGCGAGGGAGCGATCGCGGTCGCGGCCGGCAGGCGTGATTGGGACGCTTGAAAGATGGCTTGGCTGGTTCGTTGAGCTTGTTGCCGCGATCCTGGTCGTCGCCGAGGTCTTGATCCTGTTCAGCGGGGTCGTTGCCCGCTACGTGTTCGGCCATCCGCTGGTGTGGTCGGACGAGCTGGCGTCTATTTTATTCCTGTGGCTTGCCATGTTTGGCGCGGTGATTGCGTTGCGTCGCGATGAGCACATGCGAATGTCGGCGGCCGTTACTAAATTGCCGGCGGCGTCGCGGACGGTTTTCGAGATGTTCGCGTCCCGGGCGTCGCTTGCGTTCCTCGTTCTCATCCTGTGGCCGGCCTGCGAATATGCGATCGAGCAAGGGCCGATCACGACACCCGCCTTGCAGATAGCGGATGCCTGGCGCGCTGCGGCATTGCCGAGCGGTGTTGCCCTGATGGCCATTTTTGCGCTGCTGCGGCTCGTCAGGGCCGGTGAGCGACAAGCTGTCGCCATCGCACTCGGCGCTGTTGCTGTGACTGTGGCGCTATTTTGGCTTGCCGGGCCGGCGTTGCGGCCGCTCGGCAATCTCAATTTACTGATCTTCTTCGTCGGCGGCGTCGTCGCCGCGGTGTTCGCCGGCGTGCCGATCGCCTTCGCATTCGGCCTTGCGGTGCTCGGCTATTTGGCGCTGACGACGCACACGCCGCTCTCGGTCCTGGTCGGGCGCATGGATGAGGGTATGAGTCATCTCATTTTGCTTGCGGTGCCGTTGTTCGTGTTTCTCGGTCTGCTCATTGAGATGACCGGCATGGCGCGCGCCATGGTCGCGTTTCTGGCAAGCCTGCTCGGACACGTGCGCGGCGGCCTGCACTACGTGTTGGTTGCGGCGATGTATCTGGTGTCCGGCATTTCGGGCGCCAAGGCTGCCGACATGGCGGCCGTGGCGCCGGTGCTGTTTCCGGAAATGACCGCGCGCGGCGCCAAACCCGGTGACCTCGTAGCCTTGCTGGCTGCTACCGGCGCGCAGACCGAAACCATTCCGCCGAGCCTCGTGCTCATTACCATCGGCTCGGTGACAGGCGTATCGATCGCTGCGTTATTCACCGGCGGTCTTTTGCCGGGAATTGTGCTCGCGGTGCTGTTGTGCCTCGTCGTCCGCTGGCGCTATCGCGACGAAGATATGGACCATCGCGGGAAGGCGACGAAGCGTGAGATCGGCCGCACGTTCCTGATTGCGCTGCCGGCACTGGCTCTGCCGTTTTTGATCCGCGCCGCGGTGGTCGAAGGCGTCGCCACCGCCACCGAAGTCTCCACAATTGGTATCGCCTATTCGGCAATCGTTGGGCTTCTGATCTATCGCCGCTTCGACTGGGCGGCGCTGCGGCCAATGCTGGTCTCGACCGCGTGCCTGTCAGGTGCGATCCTGCTCATCATCGGCACAGCGACCGGAATGGCGTGGGGCCTGATCCAGTCGGGATTCTCGCGCTCACTCGCTGCGGCCATGACCGGGCTGCCGGGCGGCTCTGCTACCTTCCTGGTGGCCTCGATCGCAGCCTTTGTCGTGCTGGGCTCGGTTCTCGAGGGGATTCCGGCAATCGTTTTGTTCGGCCCGCTGTTGTTTCCAATCGCCAAGGCAGTCGGCATTAACGAGGTTCACTATGCGATGGTCGTCATCCTCGCCATGGGCATCGGCTTGTTCGCGCCGCCGTTCGGGGTCGGCTACTACGCCGCCTGCGCCATAGGGCGTGTCGATCCCGCCGCGGGCATGCGGCCGATCTGGGCCTATATGCTGGCGCTGGTGGTCGGCACTGTCATCGTCGCGGCAGTGCCGTGGATCTCGATCGGATTTTTGCGCTGAAGTGTCAGCCCCATAATTCCTTCGACGCGATGCGCGCGCCGTCGGACATCGCCTTGAACTTCGCCCAGACGATCGAGGGGTGCACTTCCTTGGAACCGGCGAAGGTGGCAAAGCCGCAATCGGTGCCGGCGATCACATTCTCGCGGCCGACCACGTTCGCGTAGCGTACGATGCGCTCGGCAACGAGCTCGGGATGCTCGACCAAAACGGTGGAGTGCGAAATCACGCCGGGGATCAGGATCTTGCCGTCCGGGAGCTTCGCGGTTTTCCAGACTTTCCATTCGTGCTCGTGGCGCGGGTTCGCGGCCTCGAGCGAATAGGCGCCGGCTCGGATTTTCAGAAGGATGTCGACAATATCCTTGAGCTCCATGTCGTGGATGCGGGGTCCCATATTGATGCCGTAGCAGGTATGGAAGCGGATCTTTTCCGGCGGGATGTCGCGCAGCGCATGATTGAGCGCCTCGACACGGACTTCGGCCCAGCGGCGGCAGTCGGCGATGCTCGATTCGGGATGGATGATGTAGTAGGTGACCAGCCGCGGGTCGTCGATCTGCAGCAGCAGTCCGGCGTCGACGATGGCGCGGTATTCCTCGCGCATCGCGTCGGCGATCGCGAAGACGTATTCTTCCTGCGTCTTGTAAAAGGCGTTGCGTTGCCAGTCCTCGATGTTGGACGGAGAGATCGCCGGCATGAATGCTTCTTCGACTTTGACGCCGCCGAGCGCAGCCTTGAAATTGTCGATGTCACGCTTGAGCCGGGCGTGGCCCTTGTAGGTGATCGGTCCGGTGCAGACCATGTGCGGATGGCGCGAGGCGGCATGCGTCTGCGCGTAGAATTCGGGAAATGACAATCCCTCGCGCGATGTCGACCATTGATTGCGCGGTCCGGCGGCGGTGTCGAGCTCATAGCCGCGGAGCCGCTCGTTGATGTAGCTGACAAAGCTCGGCTTGCCATATTCGCCATCATCGACCACGTCGATGCCGAGTTCGACCTGTTTTTGGACGATACCGGCGACGGCGTTGCGCAACTGTGTCGCGGTTGCCGGCGCGTCGAGCGCCTTTGCGCCGTCGCGCTCGACGAGCGCAAGCAGATCCGCCGGCCGCGGCAAGCTGCCGGCGTGGGTGGTGAGAATTCGATCGGTGCTGTGTTTCATTTACTGGATCTGCATATGGAATTCATGAACGTACGGCGCGGCATCTTTGACGGTGTCGGCAATCACCTGGCCAAACTGCTCGGGCGAATCCGACGCCGGAATATTGCCGGCCTTCTCGAGGAATTGCCGGTATTCGTTCGACTGCACAATCGAGACAATGTGCCGATTGAGAAGATCAACAATGGACTTCGGTGTACCGGCCTTGGCGCAGACGCCGAGCCAGGCATAAGGCGTCAATTGATAGCCGAGTTCGGTCAACGTCGGGACATCGGCAAAGCTCTTGAGGCGCTGCGGGCTTGTGGTCGCCAGCACTTTCATTTTACCGCTTCGATAGTACGGCCCGATGGCGATCGGCGGACCGACCTGAAAATGGACACGTCCGGCCAGCATTTCCTGGGTGATCTCGTTGGCGCCCTTGAATGGCACCTTGGTCATCCGGATGCCGACGGTCTTTTCCAATTCATGCGCGACCAGTTCCTGCGTCGAGCCGGCGCCGACGGTGCCATAGAGAATGTCGCCCGGATGCGCCTTCGCGTAGCTCACAAACTCCTTGAACGTATCGACCGGGACCGATTTGGCGAGACCCATCAGGTAGTAATATTTCGACACCAGCGTGATCGGTGCAATGTCGGCCAGCTTGTACGACACGTGTTGGTACAACAGCGTGTTGATCGCGTCGAAATAGGTGCAAAACGACAGGCTGTAACCATCCGCTGGCTGCGCCAGCACGTCGTTGAGCGCGATCATGCCGCCGGCGCCTGGCTTGTTCTCGACATAGACCTTCTGACCGAGCTGCGTGCCGAGGCGATCGGCGATAAAACGCGCCGGAATGTCGGTCGGTCCGCCGGCAAGAAAGCCGACGGCGAGTTTCACTGGGCGGGCCGGATAGGTCTGGGCTGCCGCGGGGCCGGCCAAGCCGCTGAAGACCATTGCGGCAGCGATGCCGCCGACCAGGGTGACCACTTGCCGTGAGACAAGCGCCGGCCACGCGTATGCAGGCATGGCGCTGCTATTCCAGCGTCACGTGGGCAGAAACGATAACCTTCTTCCAGCGATCAACTTCGTCGTGAAAATAGGTCGCGGTCGCCTGCGGCGTGCCACCGGCCGGCTCGGCCGATAACGTGGCGAAACGTGCCTGAACGGTCGGATCGTGCAGCGCCTCGTTTACACCGGCATTGATTTTGTCGACGATCGCCGCTGGTGTCTTCGGCGGTGCGGCCAGCGCAAACCAGGTCACAGAGGCGAAGCCTGGCAAGGTTTCGGCAATGGTCGGCACGTTCGGCAGTGTTTTAAGTCGTTCCGGCGCGGCGACCGCAATGAGCTTCAGCTTGCCCGCCTTCACGAATTGCATCGACACGCCGAGATTGTCGAACATTGCATCGACACTGCCCGAAACCAGATCGTTGAGCGCCGGCGCCGAGCCGCGATACGGCACGTTCTGCAACTTGACGTTCGCCATCAGCTGAAACAGCTCGGATGTCAGATGCGAGGTCGTCCCGTTGCCCTGGGTCGCAGACGTGATCTTGCCGGGATTGGTCTTCGCGTAGGCGATGAAATCTTTGACCGTGTCGGCTTTGATCTTGTCCGGGTTGACCACGAGCGCGTTCGATACGCGGCCCATCACCACGATCGGCACGAATTGCAACGGGTCGAACTCGAGGTGCTTGTAAAGGTTCTGATTGACGACGAGTGGCCCCGGCGGCGTTGCCAGCAGCGTGTAGCCGTCCGGATCGGACTTGGCGACGACCTCGGCGCCGATGTTGCCGCCGGCGCCGGTGCGGTTCTCGATGATCACCGACTGCCCCCATTTGCGCGACAGCCAATCGGCGAGGATGCGCGGCATGACGTCGGCGGTGCCTCCGGCCGGGTAGGGCACCACGATCTTGACGACATGATTGGGATAATTCTGCGCGCGTGCCGGGGGCGCTGCGAGCGCCAGTCCGCCGGTTAGACCCAGCATCAGTGCGAATTGTGCAGCATGTCGGAATGAAAAGCGGTGCATGTTTCCTCGTCGTCCTATCGCGGTCGCGAGCGGGCCGGGCGGGCGGCTTGATCGGCTCGCAAAACTCTCTGGTTGAGGCCGTAACCTTAGCCAGCACGCCTTACCCCGGCAATGGACGCACCGCCGCATCGCCGGCTCGGAGCGGTGCACCATTTCCGCATTCTGACCGCAGAACTTCTGGGCTTCGCCGACCGGCGCCGGGGCGATGGCTTGGCGCCACCACTCGCCGGAAGGTCACAGAGGACGATCTTTCCAGGTCTCACTAATCGTGGCGAAAATGCGCTTACCTCATTGAATTAACGAGGGTTTACGTAACGGCTTCTTAAGCTGGGGGAGGCTACAAAGCCGACGGTTCAATCCGGCCAGCGGTGTACCGATGACAATAGATGGGTCATCCATCGTACGGCTGCGGGAATACCTGCAAGGCCTGTCGCCGGCAGCGCGAGCGATGCTCGTCGCGGAGCTTGAGCTCGCGCAATTGCGCGGCGAGAACGTCGCAGGCAGCGAATTGGTACTGCGGGAACTGCGTCAGACGATCCGGTCCGTCGGACAGCCGGTGCCGCGGATCGGCGATGCCGCTCGCCGCTTCTTTATGCCGCTTGAGCCGCTTCTGACTGATGGACCCGCGGATCATAAGCGCCTCGGACGGATTGCCCGCATTTCGCTTGAGCCGATCTGGCGGTGGATTTGCCGCGATCTGATGCCCGCGGAAGCAAGTGTGTTCAGCCATGACATCAATCGCGCGCTGCTCGCAGGCGATGGCGTCAAGGTCGAGCAGATGACTCGCGCGCTGCATGACCGTTCAATCCAGCATATGAACGCTGCGATCGCTGCGACCGAGTCGGACGAAAAAGCGCGCCGTCGGTTTTCCGTTCAGGTCGGCACGCCGCGGGCCGTCGAAGACGTGACGACGCTCGCGCGCATACTTGCCATTCGCGACGTGCTCGGTGATGTGGCGCGGCGGTTGCCCAACCAATTCCGAATGTTTGAAATCGAGCATGCCCATCAGGTGAAGGCCCTGTTCGACAGCTTCTCGGCTGAGAAGTCCTCTGCATTTGCTGCGCCGCAACGGTCCGACATTCTGCTCTACGGACTGATCATCGCGTCCAACCGCATGGCCGCACCGTGGCAGCTGCTACGCCTCGCCACCTATGCGGCCGAAACGGACGAAACCGCTAAAATTGCCGCGACACCCTATGCCGTCGCCGTCAAGATCGTGCTCAGCGATCTGGAGTATGCGGTGAGCGAACTGCGGTCGGAAGTTAAGGTCGGCCGGCCGGTCGCCGCATTGCTCAAGACCCTTCATGACGGGGCGCGCGGCATGCGCACCGAAATGGATCTGTCCGCGGATTCACCGTGGAGTCGGCGCTTGGCATCGATCCGCAGCGCCGTGGCGAATATGCTGACGGCCGAGATCGAGACAACACCGGGCTGTGTCCGCCGCCTGTTACGGTCACGTCCTGCTAAAGAGATCGTGGCCGGCTCGCTGCTCGATGCCATCGACGTCCAGGAAGTCGAGACTCGGATCGAGCTCATTGCCGCGTGCCGGCATTATGCGGGAGAACTCGCGGTCAGCGAAGTGACGCTGCGTACCTATTCCGAGATCACGCAATATCTGGAAACCGCCACCAGAATTCTGCTGGATGCGTTGCGTCATGCCGACGAGGCCGAGCGGCCATTCCGCCACTCGCAGCTCGACGCCGCGATTCGCTTTTGCCGAACGGTATTCAGTCCTGACTATGCCGCGCTATTGGCCAAGGCCGTCGACGTCGCGTTGCAGGGCGGAGCCCCCGATCGGCGGGCTGCCCGGGCGTGAGCCGCGCCGCCGTATCACGCCCGGCAGGTGGCACGCTGCTGCAGTGCGTAATTGCCGCGCCGACGATCCCATTGCAGCCGTATTCGCGCCGTGATGTAAACACGCGGCGCAACCGCGACCCGCGGTCCTGGCAGCCCGGCGCCCCTGCGTGCCTCCTACGGACCTTGGCAGCCGCCGAACGGATGATGACATAGTCCCAGATGCTCTGGATTATCTTCGCATTAATGAGCGCTGCGGCCGTCGTCGCCGTTTTATGGCCTTTGACACGCAAGCCGCGTGGCCCGGGGCAGGAGGGCAGCGACGTCTTCGTTTATCAAGATCAGTTGACTGAAATTGCCCGTGACCGCGGTGCCGGGCTGATCGGGGAGTCCGAAGCCGAAGCCGCGCGAATCGAGGTATCGCGCCGGCTGTTGGCCGCCGCTGACGCGCAGCCGGCACTGCCGCCGCGGCAGCCGTTGTGGCACCGCCGCGTTGCGGCAGTTACCGCCTTGATCGTTCTGTTGCTCCTGCCAGTCGCCGTTTATGTGGCGCTCGGGTCGCCGAGCATCCCCGGCCAGCCGGCCTTTGCGCGCACCACGGCTTCGCCGGACCATCAATCGATGGAGGGGCTCATTGGGCAGGTGGAGGAACACCTCGCGAAGAACCCCAATGACGGCGCCGGCTGGCAGGTCATTGCTCCGGTGTATATGCGGCTCGGCCGTTACAATGATGCCGTGATGGCGCTGCGCAAATCGCTGGCGCTCAATGGCGAAAGCGCGATGCGCGATTCCGATCTTGGCGAGGCCCTGGCCGCCGCCGCCAACGGCGTTGTGACGGACGAGGCCAAAAAGCTTTTCGTCCGCGCAGTCGCGCTCGACGCCAAGGATTCGAAGGCTCGTTATTTCCTCGGCCTCGCCGACGAGCAGGACGGCAATCGCGAAGCGGCGGCGGAGAAGTGGCGCGCTTTGCTCAAGGATGGGCCATCGAACGCGCCGTGGGTCGGTTTCGTGCGTGAGGCCCTGGCGCGGGTCACCGGGCAGCTGGTGCCGCCCGCGCAACCCGGGCCGACTGCGGACCAAGTGGCGGCCGGTGCGGAAATGCCCGCGGCACAGCGCGAGCAGATGGTGCGCGGGATGGTGACGAAACTTGCCGACCATTTGCACGCGGACGGCAACGATGTCGATGGCTGGCTGCGCCTTGTTCGCGCTTACGTGGTGCTCGGCGATCAACAGAAGGCGAAGGGCGCTGTCGCGGACGCCAGGCGCGCGCTCGATCAACACCCCGAGCAAGTCAAGCGCATCGATGACTTGGCCAAGACTCTCGGACTCCAAGGCTGAACCGCTATGATGCGCTGGAGATCATGCCAATGACCCGCAAGCAGCGACGCCTGGTTCTGATCGGCAGCGCAGTCGGCGTGCTGGCGGTTGCCGTTGCGCTCATGCTCAACGCGTTTCGCGGTTCGATCGCTTTCTTCGCTTCGCCGACCGACGTGGTGGCGAAGCACATTGGTCCTGGCACGCGCATACGCCTGGGCGGGCTGGTCAAGACGGGTAGCCTTGTACGGGCCGATGGCCTGCGCATCAGCTTTGAAGTTACCGACGGCAAGAGCGAAATTCCTGTAAAGTATGATGGCGTCCTGCCCGATCTGTTCCGCGAAGGGCAGGGGGTGGTGGCCGAGGGCACGCTCGACGGCTCCGGCACGTTCGACGCCGACACGATTCTCGCCAAGCATGACGCGACCTATATGCCCAAGGAGGTCGTCGACGCCTTGAAGAGATCGGGTCATTGGAAGGACGAGTACGAGGAGCGAGCCTCGTTGCCCAATACCGGAGCCAACAAGTGATCCCAGAGCTTGGTCATTATGCCTTGATACTGGCTCTGGGCGTTGCCCTGGTCCAGGGCACGATGCCGATTATCGGCGCGCGCAGCAACGATCCGTTGCTGATGAACATGGCGGTGCCGGCGGCGCTTGCCCAATTCGTGCTCATAGCAATCGCCTTTTTGGCGCTTGCCGAATGCTACGTGACGTCCGATTTCTCGGTGTTCAACGTCTACGAGAACTCGAACACCACGATGCCGCTGATCTACCGGTTGACCAGCGTCTGGGGAAACCACGAAGGCTCCATGATGTTGTGGGTCTCCATCCTGGTGTTCTTCGGCGCGCTGGTGGCGATTTTTGGCGGCAACCTGCCGACGGCGCTGAAGGCCAACGCGCTCGGCGTGCAGGCCTGGATCGCGGCCGCATTCGAGCTGTTTATTCTGACCACCTCGAACCCGTTCCTGCGCATTGCCAATGCGCCGTTCGAGGGGCGCGACCTCAATCCAATTCTGCAGGACCCCGGTCTCGCCTTCCATCCGCCGATGCTCTATCTCGGCTATGTCGGTTTCTCGATCACGTTTTCCTTCGCGATTGCTGCTCTGCTGGAAGGCCGGATCGACGCCGCCTGGGCGCGCTGGGTACGGCCCTGGGTGCTCGTCGCCTGGATGTGTCTGACGCTTGGCATCGCCGGTGGATCATACTGGTCCTATTACGAGCTCGGCTGGGGTGGTTTCTGGTTCTGGGATCCCGTCGAGAACGCGTCGCTGATGCCGTGGCTCGCCGGTACCGCGCTGCTGCACTCCGCCGTCGTGATGGAAAAGCGGGAAGCGCTCAAGGTCTGGACCGTGCTGCTCGCGATCCTCGCTTTCTCGTTGTCGCTGATGGGCACGTTTTTGGTGCGCTCGGGCGTGCTCACCTCGGTGCATGCCTTCGCTACCGATCCGTCGCGCGGCGTTTTCATTCTCGGCATCCTGATCGTCTTTATCGGCGGGGCGCTGTCGCTTTACGCGTGGCGCGCGCCACTGCTCAAGCAAGGCGGCCTGTTCGCGCCGATCTCGCGGGAAGGTGCGCTCGTTTTCAATAATCTGTTCCTGGTCACCGCATGCGCCACCGTGCTGATCGGCACGCTCTATCCGCTGGCGCTGGACGCACTGACCAAGGAGAAGATCTCGGTCGGCCCGCCGTTCTTCGACGCGACCTTCGGCCCATTATTCATCCCGCTGATGATCGCGATGCCGTTTGGACCGCTGATGGGCTGGAAACGCGGCGATCTCGTTGGCGCTGCGCAGCGTCTGCTGGCGGCAGCGATGCTTGCCGCTGTCGCCATGGCCGCGGCCTTTGCCGTGGAGCGGGGGGGCCCGGTAATGGCGCCGTTCGGCATTGGTGTCGCCGTCTTTGTCATGGCAGGCGCGGTAACGGATATCGTCGAGCGAACCATGGTTTTGCGTCTGCCGCTGCGTGCGGCCGCCTCGCGCGCGATCGGGCTACCGCGCTCGGCCTGGGGTACGGCGTTCGCGCATTTCGGCATCGGCGTCACACTGCTGGGCATTGTTAGCGTCACGGCCTGGGGTAGCGAACAGCTGGCCGTTATCAAGCGGGGCGGCAGCATCGACATCGCCAAGTACCGCGTGACGTTCGACGGCATTCTCAATCGAAACGGTTCGAACTATCAGGATCTTGTCGGGCATTTCACCGTGCATCGCGGCACTGAATTGATCGGCACCATGGAGCCAAGCCGGCGGACCTTCCCCGACCGCGGCATGGCGACGACCGAAGCCGCGCTGATGTCGCGCGGCGTCAGCCAACTCTATTTGTCGATTGGAGATCCGAACAAGGACGGCAGTCTGCCGGTACGGCTTTATTTCAAGCCGGATGTCCTTTTGATCTGGCTCGGCGCGCTGTTCATGTTCTTTGGCGGAGCATTGTCGTTATCGGATCGGCGATTGCGCGTCGGCGCGCCGCGCCCGGCGAAGGCCAGGCCGGTCAAGCCGGCGCTGCAGCCGGCTGAGTGAACGCCATGAAGCTTCTTTACGCGCTGTCGCTGTTCGCCGCGCTCCTGGTTTCTTCGCACGCCTTCGCGGTCGAACCCGACGAGATCCTGTCAAATCCCGCCTTGGAGGCCCGCGCCCGCGCCATCTCAAAGCAGTTGCGGTGCATGGTGTGCCAAAACGAATCGATTGACGAGTCGGGGGCGCCATTGGCGCGCGATCTGCGCCTGCTTGTCCGTCGGCGCATCATGGCGGGCGACACTGATGCGCAAATCATCAATTTTCTCGTTTCGCGGTATGGCGAATTCGTCCTGCTTATGCCGCCGCTATCGTGGAATACGCTCGCCTTATGGGGCGCGCCGCCGGCTTTGCTGGTCCTCGGCATTCTGATGATCGTTGTGGTTGAACGACGGCGTGCCGCGGGGCGGCCCGCTGCGGAGGGCGCCACGCAGTTGAGCGCGGCCGAGGAAGACCGGCTCGCCGAGATTCTGCACAGCGACACCGCCATCTGATCAGCCGCCCGGTAGCCTCTGTCAGACTCAAGAGGCCTGCTGGCAGCGGCGATCTTACTGTTTTCATTTGAGAATTCAGCGCCGAGAAAGATTACGAAATTTTAATATCGCCGACAGAAGCCGGTAATGCAGCTTGGCCCATGGTGCCTCTACAAGCCCTAAACGTCGCGGCGGCACGTCGGTGGACGGTGCGCCGATGCAAAGACAAGGAAAGTCAATAATGAACGGCAATGGTTCCGTCCTGCGCCGCATCCGCGTTGCGCTGCTGGCGACCGCAATCGCCAGTGTTGGCGCCGCGGCGATTGTTGTGGCCCCCAACTGGGATTCATTTGGCACAACTGCGCATGCGCAAAATCTAAGCGAGAAGGCGCAGCAGATTACCCAGAAGCCGGTCGGCTTCGCCGATATCGTCGAGAAAGTGAAACCGGCGGTGATTTCGGTACGGGTCAAGATTGATCGGCCGGCCGCCTCGCATTCGGACAACGAGCAGGAAATTCCGTTCCCGCCAGGTTCGCCGTTCGAGCGGTTCTTTAAGCGTTTCGGTATGCCGAATGCGCCGAGCGGACCGGAGGTCATCACTGGCCAGGGTTCGGGCTTCTTCATCTCGGCCGACGGCTATGCGGTCACCAACAATCACGTGGTCGAGCATGCCGAAAGCGTGAAGGTCACCACCGACGACGGCAAGGGCTACACCGCCAAGGTGATCGGAACCGATCCGCGCACTGATTTGGCGCTGATCAAGATCGAAGGCGGCAGCAACTTTCCCTATGTGAAACTTGCCGATTCGACGCCGCGCGTCGGCGACTGGGTTTTGGCGGTCGGCAATCCGTTCGGGCTCGGCGGCACGGTGACGGCGGGCATCGTCTCCGCCCGCGGCCGCGATATCGGCGCCGGTCCCTACGACGATTTCATCCAGATCGACGCCCCGGTGAACAAGGGCAATTCCGGCGGTCCGACCTTCGACGTCGATGGCAATGTGATTGGCGTCAACACCGCGATCTACTCGCCCTCGGGCGGTTCGGTCGGCATCGCGTTCGCCATTCCGGCCAGTACCGTCAAGAACGTGGTTGGCCAGTTGCGCGACAAAGGCGTTGTCACTCGCGGCTGGATCGGCGTGCAAATTCAGCCGGTGACGCCTGAGATCGCCGACAGCATGGGCCTGAAGAAGGCCGCCGGTGCGCTAGTCGCCGAGCCGCAGCTGAACAGCCCCGCTGTCAAAGCCGGGATCGAAAGCGGTGACGTGATCACGGCTGTCAACGGAACCGCTGTCCGCGACGCGCGCGAGTTGGCGCGGCGGATTGGGACGATGACGCCGGGAACGACGATCAAGCTCGATGTGATCCATGCAGGTCAGCAAAAGACGGTCTCGCTGACGCTTGGCACGTTGCCGAATGAAAAAGAGGCCAAGAACGAACCGGCCCCGCCCAGCAAGAGCGCGGACATCGACGTGCCAAAACTCGGCTTTAAGCTCGCGCCGGCGGATAAGGTCTCAGGGGCGAGCGACAAAGGTGTGGTGGTGACGGCGATTTCTCAAGGCGGTGTCGCCGCCGATCACGGCCTGCAGGTTGGCGACGTCATTCTCGACGTGGGCGGCAAACCGGTCGCGACGCCGGACGAGTTCAACAAGACTCTTTCCGATGCGCGTAAGGATGGCAAGCATACAGTGCTATTCCGGGTGAAGTCGGGCGCGGACACAAAGTTTGTGGCCCTGCCGCTCGGCAATGCCTGAGCAATGGGGCGATCCGCCGGCATTTGTCGCCCCCGCTGGCGGGCGTACCCTGGGGACGGACCGCAAGGTCCGTCCCCGCTGAATACCAATTCTACCTTCCGGCATCCGTCGCCCCCGCCGGGGTAGAGTCGGTAGAGGGGGTGGCGGCCCAACGGCTTGCCGCCCCCTCATCGCCTTCACGCGGTTGTCGCGCGATTTTGGCCGCCTATTCTGCCGATCGATATTGTCCACCACGCTTTCCGGGACGATATGATAAGGACGAAAGAGCCGCGCCTGAGCCTATTCGCCCTGCGGCTTGCCTGTTTTGAACGCGGCATCGGACCATGCGCCTTCTGATTATTGAGGACGATCGCGACGCCACCGATTATCTGGTCAAGGCGTTTCGTGAGGTCGGCCACGTCGCCGACCACGCCGCCGACGGCGAAGAGGGCCAGGTGCTTGCGCTCGACGGACAGTACGATGTCCTGATCGTCGACCGTATGCTGCCCAAGCGCGACGGTCTCTCTGTCATCTCGGCGCTGCGCGAGAGCGCCATCGAAACCCCGGTCCTCATCCTGTCGGCGCTCGGTCAAGTTGACGACCGCGTCAAGGGTTTGCGCAGCGGCGGCGACGATTATCTGGCGAAGCCCTACGCTTTTTCTGAACTGCTGGCGCGTGTCGAGGCGCTGGCCCGGCGGCGCGGCAGCCGCGGCGAGGAGACGGTGTATCGGGTCGCCGATCTCGAGCTTAACCGCCTTTCTCACGAGGTAAATCGCGCCGGGCAGGAACTGCAGCTGCAGCCGCGCGAATTCCGCTTGCTCGAATATCTGATGCGGCATGCCGGCCAGGTCGTGACCCGCACAATGCTATTGGAGAACGTCTGGGATTACCATTTCGACCCGCAGACCAACGTCATCGATGTGCATATTTCGCGGCTGCGCTCGAAGATCGATAAGGGCTTCGCGCCGCCGCTTCTGCATACCGTGCGCGGCGCCGGCTACATGATCCGCGACGGCGCGCGCTGATTGACGGCGCATTTAGCTTTTTCAGATTTGCGGATAAAATGCGTTGCTGGCCCGGCGGCCGGGCAGGATTGGAGACAGCCATGACGTCAGGCAACGCGGCGCCGTTCATCGCGGCTCGTGATTTTTTGCTGCGCCATCGCGAAGATTACGCCAAAGCCTATGCCGAATTTCAGTGGCCGAAGCTCGACCGCTTCAACTGGGCGCTCGACTATTTCGACGTTATGGCGCGCGGCAATACGCAACCGGCGCTGTGGCTGGTCGATGAAGGCGCCGGCGAGACCAAACTGTCATTCGCCGAACTGAGCGAGCGTTCCGACCGCGTGGCCAACGCGCTGCGCCGGCTCGGCGTCAGGCGCGGCGACCGGATCCTGGTGATGCTCGGCAACGTCGCGCCGCTGTGGGAGACCATGTTGGCGGCGATGAAGCTCGGCGCGGTCATCGTTCCGGCAACCACGCTGTTGACGCACAACGATCTCGCCGATCGCTTCGCCCGCGGCCGCGTCAAGCATGTCATCGCCGGTGCTGATGCCGGTGCGAAGTTTGCCGATCTGTCCGGCGACTACACGCGCATCGCGGTCGGCGCGCCGCCGCCGGGCTGGACAGCCTACGAGGAGTGTTACGCTTCGTCTGCGGCATTCACGGCGGACGGTGAAACGCGCGCCAGCGATCCGATGCTGCTCTACTTCACCTCCGGCACCACGGCGACGCCGAAGCTCGTCCTGCACAGCCACCAGAGCTATCCGGTCGGACACCTGTCGACGATGTACTGGATCGGTTTGCGTCCGGGCGACGTGCATCTGAATATCTCGTCGCCGGGGTGGGCCAAGCATGCGTGGAGCTGCTTCTTTTCGCCGTGGACTGCGCAAGCAACGATCTTCATCGTCAACCAGCGCCGCTTCGACGCGCGTACCCTGCTTGACACCATCGCAAGGTGCCGCGTCACCACGTTTTGCGCGCCGCCGACGGTGTGGCGCATGCTGATCCAGGAGGACCTCGGCGCCTGGAAAATGGCGTTCAAGGAATTGGTCGGCGCCGGCGAGCCGCTCAATCCTGAGGTCATCGAGCAGGTGCACAAAGCCTGGGGCCTGACGATCCGCGACGGCTACGGTCAGACCGAAACCACCGCGCTGGTTGGCAACACGCCGGGGCAGAAGGTCAAATCCGGCTCAATGGGCCGCCCGCTGCCGGGCTATCGCGTGGCGCTTCTCGACGCGGACGGCGCGACGCAGAAGGAAGGCGAGATCTGTCTGACGCTTGAGCTGCGGCCGGTCGGATTGATGCAGGGCTATCAGTCCGATACCGGCAGCATCGTGCCGATCGACAAAACCGAATATCGCACCGGCGATGTCGCCATGGTCGACGATGACGGCTACCTGACCTACGTTGGCCGTGCCGACGACGTGTTTAAATCGTCCGATTACCGCATCAGCCCGTTCGAACTGGAAAGCGTGTTAATTGAGCATCCGGCTGTGGCCGAGGCCGCGGTCGTGCCATCGCCCGATCCGATCCGGCTGGCTGTGCCCAAGGCGTTCCTGGTGCTCGCCGCCGGACATGCACCGGATCGGGCGACGGCGCTCTCCATTTTCCGGCATTGCCGCGCTGCGCTCGCTCCGTTCAAGCGCGTGCGACGGCTCGAATTCGCCGACCTGCCGAAGACCATCTCCGGCAAAATTCGCCGCGTCGAACTGCGGCGCGCCGAAGCAACGAACCGGCGAGACGGCCAGCGTTCGTCGTTCGAATTCCGGGAAGACGAATTCTCCGACGGTGAATTGGGCGTACAGGCTTGAGAAAGGCGCATCGGTGACGGCGCTCGGCAAACTGCTGCGGACGACGGCGTTCAAGCTGACGCTGGTCTATCTGTTTGTCTTCATCTTGTTCGCGGCGTCGCTGCTCGGCTATTTCGCGCTCAACACACGCCGCCTCATCACCGAGCAGATCACCACGACCGTCCAGGGCGAAATCAGGGCGTTGAACGAGCTCTATAACGAGGGCGGGCTCCGGCGGCTGGTGATCGCGGTCGAACTGCGCTCGCGGCGCCCCGGATCGAGCCTGTATCTGGTGACCACGCCGAACGGAGAGGGGCTCGCGGGTAACGTGGGTGCCCTGCAGCCGGGCGTGCTGGGTCATCCGGGCTGGCTTGAGACTTCCTACCGCCGGTTGGACTCGCCCGAAGGCTCCGACCGCAGTGCCCTGGTCGACGTGGTGCAGCTCGGCGGCTTTCATCTCCTTGTGGGGAGGGACCTGGAGGAGCGGGAGCGGCTCTACGGCATCATCGCCAATGCTGGGCGCTGGTCGTTCGCCGTCGTTGTCGTCCTTGGATTGGCGGGCGGCTTCTTCGTCAGCCGCCGGGTGCTGAGCCGTATCGACGCCATGACCGGAACCGCGCAGACCATCATGGCCGGTGATTTTGCCGGCAGGCTACCGGTCGCGGGGACCGGCGATGAGATCGATCGCCTGGCTGACAACGTCAACGCCATGCTCGATCGCATCGTTGCGTTGATGCGCGGGCTCACGGAGGTCTCCGACAATATCGCTCATGATCTGAAAACGCCGCTGACGCGGCTGCGCAATCGGTGCGAGCAGGCACTGCGCAGCTCGACCAGCGAAGCCGATTACCGTGCGGCGCTGGAATCCACGATCGAAGAATCCGACGATCTTATCCGAACATTCGATGCGCTCTTGATGATCGCGCGTGCCGAATCGGGACATTCGCGCGATAATATGAGCGAGTTCGACGCTGCCGAGATTGCCCGCGATGTCGGCGAATTGTACGAGCCGTTGGCCGATGAGAAGGGCCTGGAGCTTAGGGTCGATGCCGCGGCGGCGGCGCCGGTACGCGGCAATCGCGAGCTGGTCAGCCAAGCGCTTGCCAACCTTGTCGACAATGCCATCAAATATGCAACACCGGACGGTAAGCTCAACGGCAAGCCGGCGGAGATTCTGGTCAAAGCCGGCAATGAGGGCGAGCGTATCATTTTGACAGTGGAGGATCGCGGGCCCGGTATTCCGCTTGCCGATCGTGGCCGCGTCGTTGAGCGTTTTGTACGGCTGGAGAAGAGCCGATCAGAACCAGGCTCTGGTCTTGGACTTAGTCTTGCGTCCGCAGTGGCGCGCCTGCATGGCGGGGAGCTGAGGTTTGAGGACAACGAACCCGGGCTGCGCAGCATCATCACGTTGCCGCGCGCGGGACCGGCGGTGTCGGGATGAAGCGGCCGGCGTCCGGCCGAAAGCGCCGCAAATCGCCGAGACTTCAACTTGATCCGGCGGCGCTGATCAGCCGGCTCAATACCGAACGGTTGCCGAAGAGTGGCGGAATTGGGCAGCCTCAGGCCGCGCCGCAACCATCGCCGCGCGTGTCGGCATGGCTCGTCGGCATCGCCGCGAGCGCCGCCGGAAAAGCGCTCGGCGTCCTCGTCGAGGGAAACCCGGCGGTGGTCCGCCTCCTCGACGGCATTGCAGAAGCCGCACCGTATCTTTGGGATCTGGTGTGCGCTGACGGCGGACGTTTTCTCCGCCTGTTGCGTCACGATCCCGATGAACGGATGGCCGGTCTGTTAGCGAAGGTGCGCCGCGGCGGCGTGAGCGCGCGCACGGCCGGCGCGTTGATGCGAAACTTACGCCAGGTCAAGGCCGAGGCGGCGCTGTTGATCGCACTCGCCGACATCGCAGGGGCATGGCCGGTCGAGCGCGTGACGCGTGCGCTGACTGATCTTGCCGACGCTGCGCTCACCGCCGCGGTCCATTATCTCCTGCGCGACGCCGTGGGTCGGGACAGACTCAGACCTGCCGATCCCCGACAACTTGAAGCGGGGTCAGGCTACATCGTGCTCGCCATGGGCAAAATGGGGGCATTTGAGCTCAACTACTCGAGCGATATCGATTTGATGGTGTTCTTCGATCCGGAGGCTGCCGCGCTGGCGCCGGAAGCCGAACCGGCGCCATTTTACGTCCGCCTGACGCGCGAACTGGTGAAGCTGATCCAAGAGCGCACCGCGGACGGTTACGTCTTCCGCGTCGATCTGCGTCTGCGGCCCGATCCGTCGTCGACCCAGATCGCGATATCGACGCCGGCGGCACTCGATTATTACGAAAGCCGCGGCCAGAACTGGGAGCGCGCGGCGCTCATCAAGGCGCGCGCCTGCGCCGGCGATCTCGCGGCCGGCGAGCGGCTGCTGCACGATTTGTCGCCGTTCGTCTGGCGAAAGTATCTCGACTTCGCGACCGTCGCCGACGTGCACGAAATGAAGCGTCAGATTCATGCGTATCGTGGGCACGGCGAGATCGCGGTCGAAGGCCACAATATCAAGCTCGGTCGCGGCGGCATTCGTGAAATCGAGTTCTTTGCTCAAACGCAACAGCTCATTGCCGGTGGCCGCCACGACGAATTGCGCGGCCGCGGTACAATTGAGACGCTAAAGGCGCTTGCCGCGGGCCGCTGGATTGATCCGGCGGCATGCGAGGCGCTGACTGAGGCGTACGAATTCTTGCGCCGCGTCGAACACCGGCTGCAGATGCTGGCCGATGAGCAGACCCACACGCTGCCGTCCGATCCCGATGCGCTCGCCAGCTTCGCGCGCTTTCTCGGCTTCGCCGGACGCGACGAATTCGCTCGGCATCTGTTGACGCACTTGCGTACCGTCGAGCGTCACTATGTGCAACTGTTCGAACGCGAGCCTGCGTTTCTCGCCAGCCAGCAAAACCTCTCGTTCTCCGCGGAGCATGAAGGCGAGACGCTCGATCGGCTGGTGGAGCTGGGCTTCCGGCAGCCGCAGCAGTTCGTTGACGCTGTGCGCCGTTGGAGCGAGCCGCTCTATCCGGCGCTGCGCGGCGAGCAGGCGCGATCGAATCTGAGAGAACTTGTGCCGCTTATCGTCGATCAGATCGCACGCGCGGAGAATCCGGATGCCACCTTCGCGGCGCTCGATCTTTTTCTAAGCGGACTGCGCGCCGGCGGACGGTTTCTGTCGCTGTTGCGGCAGAACCCGCAGATCATCGAATTCGTTTCGCTCATTCTGGGCGTTGCGCCGCGGCTTGCCGACACGCTCGCCCAAAATCCACATCTTATTGACCCGCTGATCGATCCGAGCTTTTTCGGCGCGCTGCCGGACGGGGATCGGCTGGCGGACGAGCTTCGCCGAACGCTCGGCGAGGCGCGACGCTACGAAGAGTTTCTCGATGCCATCCGCAAGTTCGGTCAAGAGAGGGCGTTCCTGATTGGGGCGCGCATCCTGTCCGGCTCGATTTCGGCCGAGCAGGCCGGCGAGGTTTACGCGGGGCTTGCCGAGGTTCTCATCCGCGCGTTGTTCGAAAAGGTGCAAGAAGATTTCGCCGCGACGCACGGCCGTATTCGCGGTGCGCAGACCGCGATCGTTGCGCTTGGCCGGCTCGGCGCCCGCGAAATGACGGCGAACTCCGACCTCGATCTGATCGTGATCTACGATTTCGATCAGGATCAGCCGCAATCGGATGGCCAACGGCCGCTCTATGGTGCGCAATATTTTGCCCGCCTGACGCAGCGGCTGATCAGCGCGCTCACCGTGCAGACCAACCATGGCGTACTCTATCCGGTCGACATGCGGCTGCGGCCTTCCGGTCGTTCCGGTCCGCTTGCGACCCAGATCGACGGTTTCCGGAGCTATCAGGAGCGTGAGGCTTGGACCTGGGAGCACATGGCACTGACCCGCGCGCGGGTCATCTGCGGACCGCCGGTCTTTGCGGCGCGCGTCGAGGCGATCATCCGCAATGTATTGTGCCGCCGGCGGGATACT
Organism: Xanthobacteraceae bacterium; assembly: GCA_036511795.1. Taxonomy (GTDB): domain Bacteria; phylum Pseudomonadota; class Alphaproteobacteria; order Rhizobiales; family Xanthobacteraceae; genus BOG-931. The sequence continues at coordinate 23,788 of DATCBO010000110.1, read as the reverse complement.
GCCGTGATTGCCGCCGATGTCGCCGACATGCGCGGGGCTATTGCCAAGGAGAAGGGCGACGCCGACCCGTGGGAGCTGAAATATGCGGCGGGTGCGCTCGTCGATATCGAGTTCATCGCGCAGTATCTTCAACTCGTTCACGCCGCTGAGACCCCGGCGATTCTCGATCCCTCGACGGCGCGGGCCCTCGAGAAGGCCGAGCGTCATGACGCACTCAAGGCTGAAGATGCGGCGGTGCTGCGGCCGGCGGTGACGTTGTTCCACAATTTGACGCAAATTCTCCGGCTTTGCCTTCCGGGAAAGTTCGATCCGGCATCCGCCAGTGCCGGTGTGCTCGGCCTGCTCGCGCGCGCCGCCGACTTGCCGGATTTTCCCGCGCTGAACGCGTACGTGGCCGAAACGCAGCGGCAGGTCCGGGAGTGCTTTACGCGGATTTTGGGGCGCGCTCCTTGAGCTTAAGGGCCGGTTATGCTGCTGCGCCAAGCCACTGTATTTCTACCTCGGAGGCGATAAACAACAAATATTTTCTCAACATTGCGCAGATTGGCGATGGAGGACTGGCACGGCCCGCATCCTGGTCGTCGATGACGATGTCAGCGTCCGCCTCACCATCAAAGCGATTTGCGGCTGATCAGCAGCCCCGAAGGCGGGCCACTGAGCATCGCCAATTCAGGCTGCCGCCTGTGCAGGTTGTCTCGCTTCCAGCGGCAATCGCACCGTCACCACCGTGCCCTGGCCGAGCGTCGAGCGAATGCGCATGCGGCCGCCGTGCATTTCGATCAGTGACTTGGCGATGGCAAGCCCCAAACCGGAGCCCTGGTGCCGCTTGGTCAATTGACTTTCGACCTGCTCGAACGGCCGGCCAAGCTTGGGGAGCGCATATTTCGGAATGCCGATGCCGCTGTCTTTGATGGCAATGGTTACCCGGCCGCCGCGCACGCGGCCCTGTAACGTCACAGTACCGCCGTCCGGCGTGAATTTCACGGCGTTGGAGAGAAGATTGAGCGTAATCTGTTTGAGCGCGCGACGATCGGCCCTGAGCCGGATGCCGGGCATGATCTGAGATGTGAGCGTAAGGCGCTTGTCGCCGGCGCGACCGGACACCACGCGCAGACTGTCGGCGAGAATTGGCTCAAGCTCGACGTCCTCGGCCGCGAAATGGATGCCGCCGGCTTCGATCTTCGACATGTCGAGAACGTCATTAATGACGTCCAACAGATATTGGCCGCTTTCGCGGATATCGCGGGAGTATTCGCGGTATTTGTCGGCGCCGAGCGGGCCGAACATCGCTGCTTCCATGATTTCGGAGAAGCCGATGATGGCGTTGAGCGGCGTGCGTAGTTCGTGGCTCATATTGGCCAGAAACTTCGATTTCGCCTGGTTGGCTTCCTCGGCGCGGGTTTTCTCCTCGGCGTATTTTTCGGCAAGATCGGCGAGCTGATCGGCCTGCAGCTCCAGCGCCTGCTGCGACTTGCGCAGGTCATCAATGGTGGCGATGCGGCGCTTTTCGCCGTCGATCAGTTTCTGCTCATGCAGTTTGATCTGGGTGATGTCGGTACCGACTGAGACGTAGCCGCCGTCCTTGGTGCGCCGCTCGCTGATGTGCATCCAGCGGCCATCGTCGAGTTGCGCCTCGAATGTGCGCGCGCCGGGCGGCTGCGGCGGTGCGCTGTCGTCGTTGACCACGGTCGTGCGGATGATGGGCTTGGTGCCGGCGGCGACGATGCTCTCGTACCGAGCGCCGGCGACGACGGTTTCGTCGGCGAGATGATGCAGCGCCTGGAAGTTGGAATTGCACAGTACCAGGCGGTTGTCGGCGTCCCACAGCACGAAGGCTTCCGGAATGGTTTCGATGGCATCGCGCAGCCGCAGATCGGCCTCCACCGTCTTCTCGACCAGGCTTTTTTGTTCAGTGACGTCGACCGCAATGCCGATCAGGTGCAGGCCGCTTTCGCCATCCTGGCGCGCCAGTTCACAGCGCGCCCGCAGCCACAACCAGCGGCCATCGGCGTGGCGCATTCGGAAAGCGTGATCGAACGATTGCACGCGGGCATCGGCAAGCTGTGACGCCAGATCGTAAAGATTGATGTCGTCGGTATGCACCAGCGCATTGACCTCGCCGAAGGTCAGGAGGTCGTCCTTCTGCGGCAGGCCGAGAATATCGAACATCGAGTGCGACCAGAACACGCGGCCGCGCGCCAGATCCCAGTCCCATAGCCCGCAGCGGCCGCGGTTGAGTGCGGTGTCGATGCGACCGCGCACGGTGTCGTGAATCAGATCAGCCTCGCGCGCCCGCGTCGCTTGCCAATGAAAGGCAAAACCCAGAATAAGCACCACGAAGCCGGTGGTGGCCGACAGCGTAACAGTCAGCGCCATGGTCGAGCGCCAGTCGGCCAATGCATCGTCGAGTCGCTGCAGGACGGCCAACGTCCCGAGCGGCGTGTGCAGTGCGCGCACCGTCGCGAGCGCGATGGCGCCATCAGGGAGCGCGATCGGCATCGTGTGCGCGTCGGCGCCGAGCGTCGTGATCGGCTGCCACCGTCCGAGCACATCGAGGATGGAACGGCCCTTGAGCGACGGGTCATCGGGAATGCTGGCGATGATCATCCCGTCGGCATCAGCGATCAGCGCGCGGCGGCCGGCGCCGGCCGCCCAGTCCGGCAGCGCGCGCGGCAGCAAACTCGACGTGCGAGCGAGCGCCGGTGCGCCGGCAAGGTTCGGCCGATCGAGCTGCCCTGCCAATTGATCGCCGAGCGCCTCGATATCGCGCGTCGATGCGGCGATGACCTGCCGGCGCTGATCGAGCACCTGAACGGCGGCGCCGACGCAGATCGTGAGCATGAAGGCGACGATGAGAACCGGCACGGCGCGCCGCAGCAGCGGCTCGGCGCTCAAAAGGCGGCGGTAGGCCGGGTTGGCAATCGATTGTGCCAGCGCCTTGATTGAATCCGAACGTAGAGACGCACTCGCCGCTTCGGCGCGCGCCATGCCTGCCTCCGTTTCGGACGATCCCCGTAGCCGCGTTCGGAAGGCTGTGCCGCATTGCCTTCCGAATCAACCTAATAAGAATCGATGTTCGCTGATTTGTCGAGAGTCTATGTCAATATTTCTTTAAGAAATATCCCGAGCTTTGTTTGCTACGGCAAACGCTCTCTCGCCGGACCCGCAACGATGAAATCTGCTCAGTTCTCGGCCAAAGTACGCGCCACGATGTCGGTGACGTCGCGCGACAGCGAGCCTTTGGCGGCGACCCGGCGCAAGGTGGCCTCGGCGCGGCCGCGCCGTTCCGGCTCGAGCGCCCGCCACGAGCGGAACGCGCCCATCAGCCGCGCCGCCACTTGCGGGTTCTTGGGGTCGAGCGTGATCAGAATATCGGCGACGAAATCGTAACCGGCGCCGTCGGCGCGGTTAAATTGCGTGTGGTTGGCTTGCGCGAATGAGCCGATCAGTGCCCGCACGCGATTGGGATTGGCCATCGAGAACGCCCGATGGGCGGTCAGCGCGCTCACGCGATCGAGCGTGCCGCGTTCGGGGATCGCCGCCTGCAGTGCCAGCCATTTGTCGATAATCAGCGGATCGTCGGCGTAGCGCTTATAGAAATCGTCAAGCGCGGCCGCGCGCTCCGGCCGATCGTGCCGCGACAGCGTGTCGAGCGCCGCCATGCGGTCGGTCATGTTGTCGGCATTGCGGTATTGGGCGTCGGCGCGCGCGATGGCGTCGTCGCGTCCGGTGACCGCCAAAAAATCGAGACAGGCATTCTTGAGCGCGCGGCGTCCCACGCTTTGCGCATCCGGCTGGTACGGTCCGGGCGCGATCATGCGCGCATAGGTGTCGGCAAGCACGGAACCATGATGCTCGCCGATCGCGGCGCGAAGCCTTTTCCGCGCGGTGAATACGGCATCCGGATCGACATCGCGGCCGATCTCGCGCGCAATGTCGGCTTCGCTCGGCGGCGTCAGCGCCAGCGCCACGAAGGCAGGCTCAAGCTTGTCGTCTGTCAAGAACGCGCCAAGCGGGGCCATCAGGCCGTCGTCGCCGCGTACCGGCGCGCCGGTGCGCAGCGCGGCGACGTTGGCGGTGAGAAGCGACATCGCCAGCGACTGCACCGCCTGCCAGCGGTTGAACGGATCGCGGTCGTGGGCGGCGAGGAAGCGCAGATCGTCCGACTCGATCGGCAGCGATAGTTTAATCGGCGCCGAAAAGCCCCGATTAAACGACGGGATCGGCCGCTCGGCGATCCCGGTGAATACGAACGTCTGGCTCGGCCGTGTCAGCTCGATCACGCCGCGATCCAGCGGCTGGCCGTCGAGCGAGAGCGGCAGATCGGCGCCAGTTTTTCCGACCAGCCCGACTGCCAGCGGAATAACCATCGGGTCTTTGTGCGACTGGCCTGGCGTCGCCGGAATCGTCTGGGCGATGTCGAGCCGATAGGTCTTGGTGCGCGCGTCGTAGTGCGGCGTCACCACGACATCCGGCGTGCCGGCCTGCGAATACCAGCGCATGAACTGCGAAAAATCGCGCCCGCTCGCGTCGGCGAAACACTGCACGAACTGCTCGACGGTGGCGGCCTCGCCATCGTGGCGCGTGAAATAAAGGTCCATGCCTTTGCGGAACAGGTCCGCGCCAAGCAGCGTCTTGATCATGCGCACCACTTCGGCGCCTTTGTCGTAGACGGTCGAAGTGTAGAAGTTGTTGATCTCGTGATAGAGTTCAGGCCTCACCGGGTGGGCGAGGGGGCCGGCATCCTCGACGAACTGATGCGAGCGCAGCGCCCGCACGTCGCCGATGCGCTCGACCGGCCGCGATCGCTGATCCGATGTGAATTCCTGGTCGCGGAAAACCGTAAGCCCTTCCTTCAAGCAGAGCTGGAACCAGTCGCGGCAAGTGATGCGGTCGCCGGTCCAGTTGTGGAAATACTCGTGCGCGATCACTGCCTCGATGCCGGCAAAGTCGCCGTCGGTTGCGGTCGCGGATGAAGCCAGCACGTATTTGTCGTTAAAGACGTTGAGTCCCTTGTTCTCCATCGCGCCCATGTTGAAGGCGGAGACGGCGACGATCATGAAAATATCGAGATCGTATTCGCGCCCGAATGCCTGTTCATCCCAGCGCATGGAACGTTTGAGGCTGTCCATGGCATAGGCGCAGCGGTCTTCCTTTCCGGGTTCGACATAGATGGCGAGCGCCACTTTGCGGCCGGACATGGTCGTGAAGCTGTCGGCGACACAGGCGAGCTTGCCGCCGACCAGCGCGAACAGATAGCTCGGCTTCTTGAACGGATCGTGCCAGATCGCGAAATGCCGATTGGTCCCGGCGATGTCGCCCTGCGACACGAGATTGCCGTTGGCGAGCAGCACCGGTGCGTCGTCTTTGTCGGCCTCGATGCGCGTGGTGTAGACGGCCATCACGTCCGGCCGGTCGAGGAAATAGGTGATGCGGCGGAATCCTTCCGCTTCGCATTGCGTGCAGTAGACGTCGCCGGCGCGGTAGAGCCCCATGAGCTGGGTGTTGCCGGTCGGATCGATCACGGTCTCGATCTCGAGTTCGAACGGCCGGTTCGGCGGCTGCGCGATGGTGAGACGGTCCGCCGTGGCGACGTAATTCTCGGCCGGCAACGGCTTGCCGTCGAGGCTGAGCGACGTGAGCCGCAGCTCGTCGCCATCGAGCACCAGCGGCGCCGGCGTGCCGGCGGCGTTGGGTTGAAGCTTCAGCTTGGCCCGCACCCGCGTGGCGCTCGGATGCAGCGATACGTCGAGATCGACGGTCTCGATCAGCCAGTCGGGCGGGCGGTAATCCTGCAGGCGGACGGCGTGGGGTTCTTCGGTGCGCATGACGCTGTTGTAGCCCGGTTTGCGCGCCGCGCAATCGGGCTGGCCACGGGGCCGGAACCATCGGGCCGGGTTTCGCTGCTGCCGGCGGCAACTATTCCGAAGCCCCTATCGCCTCGGCTCGGCGTGGCCGTTGACGCGGGCGATGGCGGGAAAATGCCGGCGTAGGCCGTCTTCGACCGCATCGACCAGGTCGTGCACGGCGCGCACCGAGAGTGACGGATCGACGAGGCAGTGGAAGTTGACGATCTCGCCGTCGGCGGTTTCGCGTACGCGCACGTCGTGGATTTCGTAGAGGTCGGCATGCGCGGCGGCTTGTGCGTTGAGTACGGCGCGAACTTCGGCGACGCGTTCGGCCCCGGCGTCGCGTCCGGCGAGCACGTCGGCCGGCAGCGGCTCGATGTGCGTCTCGACCTCGACATCAGGGCCGAGCTCATCGCGCAGCGCCTGTTCGAGACTGCTTGCCACATCATGGGCGGCGGCGAGCGCCAGCGTGCCGTCAACTTCGAGGTCAAGCGACACGGAGAGCTGGCCGGAAATTGTTTGCACGGCGACGTGGTGGATGGCGAGTCCGCGGTTGCGCGCGGTCATCATGACGCGCTCGCGCACGGTTTCGTCATCGAGCGCCCGCGGTTCTGTCGTGATGGTGACCTCCGCCCGCGGCAACGCGGCGCGGATCGTGCGCGTGAGGTCCTCCGCGATTGCGGCGACGCGGTCGAGCGGCAGCGTGCGGCTCACGCCGACGCAAAGATCAATGAACAGCACGGCGCCGGCCGGTCGGGCGCGCACCCGTTCGACGGCGACCACGCCGGGCATCTCGCGCGCGATCGCCGCCACCTGCTCACTGACGCCCGCCGGCGCTGTGTCGGTCAGCGTATCGATGGTGCGGCGCCCGAGGCGCCAACCGGCGATGCAGATGAAGACCGCGACCGCGAGTGCGGCGATGGCATCGGACAACGGATAGCCGAGTGCTACGCCGCCAAGCCCAATGAGGACCGCGACCGAGGACCACATGTCGGAGGAGAAATGCAGCGCATCCGCATCGAGCGCTTCGCTGAAGGTTTCCCGTGCGACGCGGCGCAGCGTGCGGGCGCGAAAAAAATCGACGATAATCGAGCCGATGATGACGGCGAATGCTGCAGCCGTCGCTGCGACAGCGTGCGTTTGCGTGCCGAGGAGCCGCTGCACCGCCTCCCAGACCACCACGCCGGTCAGCAGAAACAGCAGCGCCGTCTCGGCCAGCGCAGTAACACTCTCCACTTTGCCGTGGCCGTACTGGTGCTCGGCGTCGGCCGGCTTGCCCGAAATGCGAACCGCAAAATAAGTCAGGACGGTCGCCGACAGATCGATCAGCGAGTGCCCGGCTTCTGACAGGATCGCGAGCGATCCGGTCAGAAGGCCGACGATTGTCTTCGCCGCCGTCAGCGCCGCCGAGGCGGCGATCGACCCGAGCGCGGCCTTCTCTTTGTCATTCATCGCCGGCGCAGCGCGGACCGGGTCGAGGCAACGTCAGTCGAAGCCAAGCGTTGCCTCAATTAACCGGGATGTTCGCGTCCTTCATGACCTTCTTCCAGGTCACAATATCGTTTTTGATCTGACTCGCGAACTCCTCCGGCGTGCTGCCGACCGGCTGGAAACTGAACTTGGCGAGCGTTGCCTTGACGTCGGGCTGCGTCAGAATCGTTGCGACCTCTTTTTGCAGCAGTGTGACGATGGGCGCCGGCGTCTTGGCCGGCGCTACCATGCCGATCACGAGATCCGTATCCATACCCGGAATTCCGGCTTCGGCGAGCGTCGGAATGTCCGGAAAAGCCGGGCTGCGCTTCGCGCTGGTAACCGCCAGCGCCCGCAATTTGCCGGCGCTTAGATAAGGCGCGACCGGCGGCAGTCCCATAATCAGGATTGGGGTGTCGCCGGCGAGCGTGGCGTTGATCGCGGGCGCGGCGCCGTTGAAGGGGACCCGCGGCAGAGCGTCGAGCTTCAGGCCGAGCTTGAACAGCCGCTCGGAACTGAGCTGGCCATAGCCGATGCCCATGGCGGCGTAGTTGTATTTTTGTGGCGCCGCTTTGATGAGCGCCACCAGCTCCTTCATGGTTTTCGCCGGCACGGCAGGATTGACCACGACCACCGACGGCGACGAGGAGATCATGGTGATGGGCGAGAAGTCCTTGACGGGATCGTAGGGCAGATTCCTGTTCGTCACCGAGGCGACCGCGAAGTCATTGGTTACGATCAGCAGATTGGATCCATCCGGCGCCGCATGAGCGACCTGACCGGCACCGACCGCGCCGCTCGCGCCGTTGACATTCTCGACGAAGAACGATTGTCCGAGCCGCGCGCTGAGCTTTTGCGCCAAGATTCGGCCAATGAGGTCGGTCGGGCCGCCCGGCGGGTAGGGCACGACGATTCGCACCTGGTGCTGCGGATAGCCGCCGGCAGCCTGCTGGCCGTGCGAAGGGCCGGACGTCAACAGCGCCGCGACCAGGGCGCATAAAAACAATCCTCGCCTCATCTGCAATCCTCCCCCGATGTATTCGCCCTTATGGGCGCTTCCGTCGTCATACTAAGCCCGCGTGGCGGGCTGCCGAAAGCCGCCCATTATACGGCAAATGCAGATGAGCATTGCGAGCTGTCGCACGCGTGCCGGCAGCCCGTCTCACATTGTCGGCTGGCCGCGTGAGGCGGGCAGGGTGCTGCTCGACGAATTGGTGGCGTTCACGGTGCTGCTTGTCGCACGGCCGTCAGAAAAGATCAGCGCGGCGACGCCAAAACGTGAACCGGCCAATCCGTCCGGCAGCTCGCGCTGCCGGCGAATGGGCCGGTCCGCTCTCGTTCGTTTTGAGTCGCGTCAGCTTACAGGCAGGAGGTTTGCACGTGGATGCAGGGCTGCGGCTGCGGCGCCGTCTGCGGGACAGCGGTGACGTGGTGCACGTAGTGGCGATGGTGGTGCGCGGAAAGTGTGATCTGCAGCGGATTTTGCCCGACTTCGTGCGCAAGCGCCGGCGCGGAAACAAGAGCGATGCCGAGCGCAAGCGCGCTGAGGCCGAAGATAGTGCGGTTATTCATGTTTATTCCTCCATCAAGACTGCAAGGTTCACGATGACGAATTATCGAGGCATCCTTCGCAGGGTTTTGCAGTAATAACGGGAGGAAATTCGGGAAACCTAGGCACCGTCTCGTAAACCCGTTCGTTGAATACATCAAATAGCGATAAAATATACATGATGGATACGCGGGAGACACAAATCTATACATAATGGATTGATTTATGGAGGATTTATAACAGTTGTCTGCCGGGGTTTTCACTGACGCCGGATGTGAGTAAAACGAGCGCGTTCGCGCAGAGCGAAACGGCAGGAGCTCCTTACGGGGAGCACACGAAGCGCGGAACCCCGGCAGGATTAAAGCGGATGAGGCGGGGCCATCGGCAGCAGTTGAGACGATGAATTTTGAGACAATGAACACTTGGCGATTTTGCGTCGCGCCGATGATGGAGTGGACCGATCGCCACTGCCGCTACTTCCATCGGCTGCTGACGCGTCGGTCTCGCCTCTATACAGAAATGCTAACGACCGGCGCGGTCCTGCACGGCGATCGATCACGGCTGTTGCGCTTCGATCCCGCTGAACATCCGTTGGCCCTGCAGCTTGGTGGGTCAGACCCGCGCGCGCTGGCTGCCTGCGCGGCGATTGGCGCCGACGCAGGTTTTGACGAGATCAATCTGAACGTCGGTTGTCCGTCCGACCGCGTGCAGGATGGCCGCTTTGGCGCTTGTCTCATGGCGGAGCCTGCTTTGGTGGGCGAATGCGTTGCGGCGATGAAGGCCGCCGTCACGATTGCGGTCACGGTCAAATGCCGTATCGGCATCGATGACCAGGATCCGGAGGAGGCGCTGGAGACGCTGGCCCGCGCGGCCGAGAGCGCGCGTGCCGATGCGCTTATCGTGCACGCCCGCAAGGCTTGGCTCAAAGGTCTGTCGCCCAAGGAGAACCGCGAAATTCCGCCGCTCGATTACGCGCGCGTCTATCGGCTCAAGGTTGAGCATCCACGTTTGCCGGTCGTCATCAATGGCGGCATTGCGAGCATTGATGAGGCGCTCGTGCATCTGGCGCACGTCGACGGCGTGATGCTGGGGCGTGTTGCGTATCAGGAACCATGGCGACTCCTCGTCGTCGATCCGCAGGCGTTCGGCGACGAGGCTCCCTGCGCCTCCGCGCATCATGCGGCGACGGCGCTCGAGCCTTACATCGCACGCGAACTTGCAGCGGGAACGCGCCTGCACGCCATCACCCGGCATCTGCATGGCCTGTTCCGCGCCGTGCCGGGCGCACGCGCGTTCCGCCGCCAGCTCGCCGTCGCCGCCGGAAATCCGCATGCTGGTACAGACGTGCTGACCGCGGCGCTTGCGCTGGTCAGTGACGGCGTGGTGGACTGTGCACCCAAATTGGCGCACATCGCCGCCTGATCATGCCGTCATGTAGGGACGCTCGCTGCGGCCCCTCCACGGCGGAGTAAGCTCTATCCCATGGTGCTCGGCGTCAGTCTCCACGAGCTTGTCTGGCTTGCCGTCGCCGTCGTGATCGGCGGCGTCGTCACCGGTCTGCTCGCCGGGTTGTTCGGCATCGGTGGCGGCGCGGTGATCGTGCCGGTGCTCTATGAAGTGTTTCGTGCACTCGGCGTGCCCGAAGACGTGCACATGCAGCTTTGCATCGGCACCTCGATCGCCATCATCCTGCCGACGACGATCCGCTCGTATCTCACCCATCGGGCCAAGGGCCTGATCGTCCCCGGCGTCATCCGGCTGTGGGCGATGCCCGCAGTGCTCGGTGTCGCGTGCGGCGCGGCCATCGCGGCCTTCGCGCCGGAGGCGGTGTTCAAAATCGCGTTCGTGGTGATTGCGCTGTTCATCGCGGCCAAATTCATGTTCGCCGGCGACCGCTGGAATATCGGGACCGAGTTGCCGGGTCCGCTGCCGATGAGGGCGTACGGTTTCGGCATCGGGCTCGCCGGCTCCCTGATGGGGATCAGCGGCGGCTCGCTGTCCAATATCGTGCTGACGCTCTATGGCAAGTCGATGCATCAGGCGGTCGCAACCTCGGCCGGCCTCGGTGTGCCGATCACCATCGCCGGCACGATTGGTTATATCCTCGCCGGACTGCCGCATCGGGCGGAGCTGCCGCCGTTGTCGCTCGGCTTCGTATCGCTGATCGGGGTCGTCGTGATGGCGCCGGTTTCGAGCCTCGTCGCGCCCTACGGCGCACGGTTCGCACACCGACTATCGCGACGAACGCTGGAGATAACATTCGCGTTGTTCATTTTTGCGGTGTCGCTTCGCTTCCTTGCCAGCCTGCTTTGAGCGGCCTTACGGATTGCCGTGCAGCAGCAAGCGGTCGCCGCGCACCTCCCAGCTTTGCAGCCGGTTCAAAAAGCTCATGCCGAGCAGACTCGTTTTCAATTGTCCGGGCGGCGCCACCAGTGCGTCGACGGAGCGTTCGACCAGGCTACCGACTGCGACGCGATCGAGCGTCACCGGCGCGGCGCGCGCTCGTCCGTTGGCGGTGTCGATGTTGACGGAGTAGTCGAGCACCTCGATCGGCAGGCCGGCGGCCTTGGCGTCCTCGCGGGTGAGCACAACGGAACTTGCGCCGGTATCGAGCACCATCGCTACCCGGGCACCGTTGATCTGCGCATTGATGGCAAAGTCGCCGCCATTGGTGCGCGCAACCGCGACGGTGCGGCCTTCCGAGACGACCCGCCCGGGGACGAGATCGGCGAGAACCCGATCGGCGATCTGGTGCAGCTCGAACCGGTAGGAGTAGCCGACCACAAGCAGCATCCCGACGATGACCCACATCATCGCCATGGTCACCGCCTGCGCGAAGCGTTCGCGGAACAGCGTCAGGACAGTGCCGGCGACGAACACCAGGATGCCGATCTTGTAGGCGAGCGAGGAAAAATCCTCCGCCGACAGCCGTCCGGGCGCCGTCCCCTGGCGTGCGACGAAGATGAGGGCGGCGATCAACAGGCCAAGCAGCACAAGGAGCAACAGGCGCTGACGCACGTTCGATTTATCCCTGCCGATTATCCTGCCGATTTATCCCTTGGCGCCGAAGCTGGCGCGACTCCCCCCGGCTGCCACGGTCGCCGCGAATCAAGGAGCCGCCGCAGCGGCCGAACCAATAGCCTTCCGTGCTCGATGAAGCTAGCCGCCTGCACCGGCCGCCGACCGCCGCGATCGCCCGACCCCGTCGCTGGGCGAAGACATGTCGGCAGACCGTGGCTGTAACGGGGCGGCGCCGCCGTCGGCAATCGGCGCCAGCGCCGACATCACGCGTTCGGGTGGGAAGGTAACAATCACTTCGGTGCCGATGCGCAGCTTGGACTTGAGTGCAAATGTGCCGCCGTGCAGGTCGATGAGGTTCTTGGCGATCGGCAGGCCGAGGCCAGCGCCTTGTTCGGCCGATTTGATCGAGTTCGAGCCCTGACCGAATGAGGCGAGCACGATCGGGATTTCTTCTTCGGCGATGCCCGAACCGGTGTCTTTAACGCTCATGTACTGGCCGCCGGACGCGGTCCAGCCGACTTTGAGCCAGATTTCACCGCCCTGTGGCGTGAACTTGATCGCGTTGGACAACAGGTTGAGACAGATCTGGCGCACCGCGCGCTCATCGGCCCATAGCCGCGGCATGTCGGGCTCGAACATCTCGTGGATGGTGATGCCGCGGTTGCCGGCGCGCAGCTTCAGCAGATGGTGGCAATCCTCCACCACGCGTGCGAGCGACACCGCCTCCTCGTTGAGCTCGTAGCGCCCGGCTTCGATGCGCGACAGGTCGAGAATTTCATTGATCAGATTGAGAAGGTGCACGCCCGAACTGTGAATGTCGCCGGCATAATCCTTGTACACCGGAACGGTGTGCGGCCCGAAGATTTCCGCCTTCATCACTTCCGAGAAGCCCAGGATGGCGTTGAGCGGCGTGCGCAACTCGTGGCTCATCTGCGCCAGGAAACGCGATTTGGCGATATTGGCGCCCTCGGCGCGCCGGCGCGCCTCGTCGGAAATGGATTTCGACTGTTCGAGTTCGCCGATCAGGGACTCCTTCTCGGCGCGCGCTTCAAGCGTCGCCAGCGTCGTCGAATAAAGCCTGTACGCCAGCAGCGAGAAATAGCCCTCGGCGGCGAGCGCCATGGCGGCAAGGATGTAATTGTGCAGCGTTCCTTTGAACAGGAAATCGACCGCGATCGCGCAGGTTACCGGCAAGGTCAGCGCCAGCACCGCGATCGGCAGGCTCGATGCCAGCATGCTGGAGATCGCCACCACCAGGAGCATGACGAACAGCATGAACATGCCGGCCTGCTCGTCGACGCCGATCGGATTGATCAGGATGAAGGTCCACGCCACGCCGAAGAACAGGTCCAGCAGCAAAAACCGCATTCGCCAGGCGCGCATGTTGGCGGTGCTGGGCGGCTCGGCGAGGAATTGCCGGCAGACGGCGACGATGATCAGATGAATGACCAGCGCGCCAGCGGTCCATACGCCGCAAATCAGCGCTCCAGTCCACAAGCCGGAGAACAGCCCGATGCTGACGATCAACAGCAGGATGACCGGCGACGCCGACACCCGGTTCTGGGCGAATTGGCGCAGCAGTTCGTAATCGAATACCGGCCGCGTGCCGCTGGTCGAGGTGAGCCGGTCGCGCGCCTCGCGCACGTGCTGGAATGCAAGCCGCCGCCGCGCCGGCGAAGCGGCGGGTGATGCGGCCGGAACGGCGACATCGCGCGATTCGCTGGTCGTGGGGGGCATTGCGCTCCGGGGTTTCGAAAATTCGCGATAAAAGTCGCGCAAATTCCTTAAGACCAGGCTTAACGCGGCGCACCGTTTCGACAGCATTAAGGATTCATTCACCATGCGAGCCCGCGGGCGGATGCATGATCAAGCACTGGCCGATTGCGAATCCGAGGGATAAGCTTTGTGGCTCAGGGTGATAAACGGGGAAAATGCGATGAAGCTTTATGATGGCGGCCGTGCCCCAAATCCGCGGCGCGTGCGGATATTCCTGGCCGAGAAGGGTATCACGGTTCCGGCCGAACAGGTCGATCTCGGCAAACTGGAACAGCGCTCGCAGGCCTATGCGGCGATCAATCCGATGCAGCGGGTCCCGGCGCTGGTGCTTGACGACGGCACAGTGATCGCCGAATCAATCGCGATCTGCCGCTATTTCGAGGTGCTGCAGCCCGATCCGCCGCTGTTCGGCCGAGGCGCGCTGGAGAGCGCTCTGGTCGAGATGTGGAACAGGCGCGCGGAGCTGCATCTGCTGTTTCCGGTGGCGAGCGTGTTTCAGCATCTGCACCCGGCCATGAAGCAGATGATCAATCCGCAAGTTGCCGCATGGGGTGAGGCCAACAAGCCGCGCGTGATCGAATTTTTGCGCTTTCTCGATGGTGAACTGAAGAACCGGACTTTTGTGGCTGGCAACTCCTACAGCGTTGCCGACATCACTGCGCAGATCGCGGTCGACTTCATGCGCGTCTCCAAACTCGCGGTTCCCGACGAACTTGCTCACCTCAAACGCTGGCACGAGTCGGTCTCCGCGCGACCGAGTGCGGCGGCGTAGCGTGGTTTGCGAACGGGAACTTCTTGGCATCCGGTGCATTATTGCCGCGAGGGGCAATCCGGAGGAACCATGGACAAGAAGATCGCTGGTCTGCTCGGCGCTGCTGCCGCGCTTACGACCGTAACGGCCGCCAATGCGGCAGCCCCCGCTCAGACCGAAGGCACCGCGCCCGCGGCAACGTATCGCGACCTTCTCAACCCGGTTCCGAACGCAGTGACGGCGCTAAAGGGGGACGACGTCCGCCTAGCTCAGACCCCCGCCGTTAGCGTGAAGGACGATGGTCTCCAGGTGGCGCAGTACTACCACCATCACCACCATCATCATCACCACATCATTATTCGCCCGTTCCGCAGGCTCTTCCGCCATCATCACCATCATCATCACCACCATCACCACCATCACTAAGGGCGGTGTAACGCTTCGTTTTGGGATGAGCGCGGGTGCTGGCGACGGCGCCCGCCTTTCCTACACGGTCAAGTTTCGCGCTCGCGCGCCTTGGCGGCACGCAACAGATGACGGTAGGTGCCGTCGAACACCGTATCGGTGTCCGAGGTCCAGGTTGAATCCTTGGCGAGTTCCGGCCGGCTGCTGTGAATGCGCCGGCCGCGCATCTCACGTTCGGCGGCTTCTTCTTCGTTCATCGGCGTCAGCGTGAAATCGGCCGTGACCGGCAGGACCAAGAGCTGCAGCATCGGTTCCCCCGGCCGGAAAATGTGCGTCTGCCCCTCCATCGGCGCCTTGAATACGATGAAAGAGATCATCGGCCACCACTCGGTGCGCAACAATGCCGGGACCGCGATGGGCACCGTGCCGGTCGTGTCGGTATAGAAACGCGGGTGCGGCTCGGTACGCACCGCCCATTCCTTGCCGACTTTCAGATCGAGCAGAAGCTGATAGGTGTAATACTCATTGCCGAAGCCGCGGAATGGCGGCCATTGCAGGTCGCTTTCGGGGTTGGGTCCGAAATCGCTGTCGAAAATCCATTTTCCGTCCCGCTTGGAGACGCGCAGCTCGTTCTGGTACGGATAGAAAATCTCGATGCCGTATTGCGCGCCTTCGGTGAAGGGCGCGCAATGCCAGGCATATTCGTGCGAGCCGTCGGCGCGGGGCTTTGGCTGGCCTGCCCAACCGGGCATTTCAATTTTCGTGCGCCGCGGCGCCAAAGCCGGATTGACCAGTCTGTATTTGACGTCCTGCATCGCGCTTTTCCCCCGGGCCCAAAACGGCGTTGGCCTTAACGGTCTGGCCCGTGCAGAAAAGTCACAGCCGGTCAAAGAGTTCCATAGGCTGGTCGGCTGGCCGGGAGGGAGTCCCCGGCCAGGGCCGAAGCACCGCCACCACAGGATTAGCGGATGAACGTTCCCGCCCGCAGCTCGTCGAACGCCAGCTGCAGCTCCGCCTTGTCATTCATCACGATCGGACCATACCAAGCGACCGGCTCCTTGATCGGCTTACCGGACACCAGAAGGAAGCGGATGCCCTGTTCGCCGGCCTGAACGGTTATCTCGTCGCCGGAGTCGAACAGCACGAGCGAGCGATTTCCGGTCTGCTCGCGCACCAATGTTTCGCCGGCGGCGTCGGGTTTTTCCGTCAGCACGCCGAATGGCTTTGAGGCAGCGCGAAAGTCGCCCGAGCCCTCGAACACATAGGCGAAGGCATGGCGCTCCAGTTCGACCCGAAGCGTCTTGCGCTTGCCGGGCGGGACCGAGACGTCGAGGTAGCGCGGATCCGCCGCGACGCCCTCGATCGGGCCGCGGCGGCCCATGAATTCGCCGCAGACGACGCGCACGCGGGTGCCGTCATCATCAATCACGTCCGGAATCTCGCCGGCCTTGACGTCCTGGTAGCGGGGCGCGGTCATCTTCAGCGACGACGGCAGATTAGCCCAGAGCTGAAAGCCGTGCATGCGGCCCGCGGCGTCGCCGTGCGGCATCTCCTGGTGCATGATGCCGCGGCCGGCCGTCATCCATTGCACGTCACCGGCCTGCAGGTTGCCGCGATTACCCAGGCTGTCGCCGTGCTCGACGCTGCCGGCCAGGACGTAAGTAATGGTCTCGATGCCGCGATGCGGATGCCAGGGAAAGCCGGCGCTATAGTCGTCCGGGCGATCGTTGCGAAAATCGTCGAGCAGCAGAAACGGGTCGAACTCCCCGGTCTCGCCGAAGCCGAAGGCGCGGCGCAATTTGACGCCGGCGCCTTCGGTCGTGGGTTGCGATGGGATGATGCGTTTGACGGGCCTGATGGACATGGCGATCTGACCTTGCGAACCGACTTTGCGAACCGACTTTGCGAACCGACCTTGCGAACCGACGTTGCGAACTGACCTGGCGAACTGACTTTGATTGCCGGTTGTAGAAAACAAATGGCGCGGCGCATTGCTTCGGCAAGAAGGCACACCTTTGATACCGGCGGTGCGGCAAAAGCTGCGCGCTTTCGCCTATTGGCAAAAAGCCGCGCTTCTGGCTCAGATGCCCGTCTAATGCCGGGCTCTAGCGGAGCCGGCAACGCGCAAGAGACGGTCCTGCCGGGAGGATTCTATGAGGTGCATTCGCGTACGTGACGCCGCCATCGCGGCATTGTTTTTTGTTGCCACGGCGGTGGCGGCCCACGCCCAGGCCTGGCCGACGCGGCCGATCCGGCTGATCAGCCCGTTCCCCGCCGGCAGCGCGTCCGACACGACCGCACGCGTCGTGGTCGACCAGATTTCGCAAATCCTTGGGCAATCGGTGATCGTCGAACCGCAAGCCGGCGCCGGCGGCATCATCGGCTTCCAGATGGTCGCCAACGCCAACCCCGACGGCTACACGCTTGTCACCAGTTCCTCGTCGATGGCCAACGGCAAAGTGCTGCACACCCGTTTGCCCTACGACGTGCTGCGCGATTTCACCCCGGTGGCGATGTTCGGCGTGCAACCGAATGTGCTGGTGGCGTCCAAGCAGAGCGGGTTCAAGACCGTGGCCGATCTGATTGCGGCCGCCAAGGCGAAGCCCGGCACACTGACATTCGCCTCTGCCGGCGTCGGCTCGACGTCGCACATGGCGGGCGAGCGCTTCCGCCTAGCCACCAAGATCGATGTCCGCCATATCCCGTTCCGCGAGAACGGCCTGACCGAAGTCATGGCTGGACGTATCGATTATTATTTCATTCCGCTCGCGGCGGCCGCCTCGGTGCTGCACAGCGGCAAACTCACCGCGCTCGCGGTGAGCACGCCGAAACGCTCGGCGCTGCTGCCAGACGTGCCGACGGTGGCCGAGGCCGGATACCCGGCAGCCGAGTCAAATTTCTGGGTCGGTCTGTCGGCGCCGGCCAAGACGCCAAAGGACGTCATCAACAAGATTCATGATGCCACCGAAAAGGCGCTGCAGGTCGCGTCGGTGAAAGAGCATCTGGCCAAGCTCGGCGTTGAGCCGGGGCTGATGAGCGTCGCGCAGTTCACCACATTCTTCAACGACGACTACGCCGCGACTATGCAGCTTGCCAAGGACGCTCACGTCGAGCCGGCGGATTGAGGGCGTCGTGTTGTCCGTGTTTCGCCGGCTGCCTTGTGCTCTTGGAGCGCGTGTTCGATGAAGGCGCGGAGCAAAATCATGATCAGTAGACGCGCGCTCCCCCACATTTTCGCGACGGCCGCCATTGTACTTGCCGCGCCGGCACCTCTTTTCGCACAGGCCTATCCGTCGCGTGCGATCCATTTCATCATGCCGTTCCCGCCCGGACCGGCTGATGTCACGTTACGTTTGTACGCGCAGAAAGTGTCGCAAGACTGGAAGCAGCCGACTGTGGTCGAAACCCGGATCGGCGCGACTGGGACGGTCGGCACCGAGATGGCGGTGAAAGCAGCGCCTGACGGCTACACCCTGCTGTTCACAGTAGACCTGCCGATCACCATGGCGCCAAATCTGCTTAAGGTTCCCTACGATGCCCAGCGCGATCTTATTCCTATCGCCGCAGTTGTTGAGAGCACCAACGTCCTCGTCGTGAATCGTGCTTCCAAGATCAGCTCGCTGGCCGAACTGGTCGCGGACGCCAAAGCCAAACCCGGGGTACTGACTTTTGCATCGGCCGGCATCGGATCGCCGGCCCACCTGTGCGGGGAGATGATCAAGCGGCAGGCCGACATTGACATGATTCATGTGCCTTACACTGGCGCCGGGCCGGCGATGAATGCGCTGTTGGCGGGCAACGTCACGATGTTCTGCAGCCCGATCCAGCAAGCGATGCCTCAGATCAAGGCCGGGACTTTGGTGCCACTCGGCGTGGCTGCGGAAACCGAGGTGCCGCTATTGCCTGGCGTGGCTCCGCTTGCCAAAAGCTATCCCGGGCTCGTCCTGTCGCAGTGGTTCGGATTGTTAGCGCCAAAGGGTACACCGGCCGCGATTACAAGCGCGCTGCGAGATGAGTTCAAGAAAATTTCCGCCGAGCCTGATATCCAGGCCAAACTGACGGCAATAGGACTGCAACCGCAGTGGCTCGGGGAGCGCGAACTTGCCCGCAGGATCGCCACCGACACCGTGAAGATTCACGATTTCATGGCCGCAGCGCACATTCACGCCGAATAATTCAGAGGACCGTTACTGCATGACACGGCCCAATTTCATTCTCTTCATCACCGATCAGCATCGCGTGGATTATCTGTCCTGCACCGGCCACCCGGTGCTGAAGACGCCGCACATCGATTCGATCGCGGCGCGCGGTACGCGGTTCGATAATTTCTACGTGGCGACGCCGGTGTGCATGCCGAACCGCGCAACGTTGATGACCGGGCGCATGCCGTCTGTCCACGACGGGCGTGGTAACGGCCTGCCGCTGCCGCTCTCCTCCAACACCTTCGTCGATACGCTGCGCGCCGGCGGCTACGCGACCGCCCTGGTGGGCAAGAGCCATTTGCAGAATTTCACCGGCTTTCCGCCCATTCAGAAGCGTGCCGCGGCGCGCGACGGCGACCGCGTGCTCGATGCGGAATTTGCCGAGGCGAAAAAGCCGATCGCGGGCGATGGGCCTTACGATCAGGAAACGCCCGGCCGCTGGTCGTCAGGCCGCGACTTTAACATGCGGCTGCCGTTCTACGGCTTCGATCATGTCGATCTGTGTACCGGCCACGGCGATCAGGTCGGCGGCCATTATTACGTCTGGCTGAAATCCAAGCGCGCGGATGCCGACGCGCTGCGCGACGCAAAGAATCAGATCGCGCACGATTACGTCTGCCCGCAGGCGATCCGCACGCCGATCCCGGAGGAACTGTATCCGACGAGTTACATTGCCGACAAAGCCTGCGAATGGCTCGGCGGCTATGCCCGCGCCCAGCGCGACGATCCGTTCTTTCTGATGGTGTCGTTTCCCGATCCGCACCATCCGTTCACGCCGCCGGGCCGTTACTGGTCGACGTATCGGCCCGACGACATGGCGCTGCCGAAGAGTTTCGACCACGGCAACCGGCCGCTGGCGCGTTCGGTCGCCTGGGCGCTGGCGCAGCGCGAGAGCGGCAAGGCTGACACGGCCGGGCAGGCGCCGTTCGCGGTCAATGAACGCGAGGCGCGCGAGGCGATGGCGCTGTCGTGCGGCATGATCGCGATGATCGACGACGCCATCGGGCGTGTGCTGAGCGCGCTTACGGCGTCGGGCACGGCAAACGATACCGTCGTCATCTTCACCACCGACCACGGTGATTACCTCGGCGATCACCGGCTGCTGTTGAAAGGCCCGGCACACTATGACGGCATTACGCATGTGCCGTTCATCTGGGCCGAGCCCGGTAAGCGCGCGCCGCGGCGCAGCGCGGTCATGGGCGGCACGCTCGACATTGCCGCCACCATTCTCGATCGCGCGCGCGTTCAGCCCTACAACGGCATCCAGGGCCAAAGCCTGCTGCCGGCGATCGGCGGCGAAACGCTGGCGCGCGACTCCATGGTGATCGAAGACGATCAGCAGCGCGCCATCATGGGCTTTGCGGCGCCGCCGCGGCTGCGATCGCTGATCACCGAGCGTTATCGCCTGACCATCGCGGCGGGGGATGCATACGGCGAGCTCTATGATCGCCGCAACGATCCGGACGAACTGGACAACCTGTTCGACGATCCGGCGCATCGCGCGTTGCGCGGTGAACTGTTCGAGCGGCTCGCCTATCGCGAAATGGAACTCGCCGACCGCTCGCCGCTGCCGAGCGGGCGCGCCTAATCGTCATTGCGAGGAGCGAAGCGACGAAGCAATCCAGCCTCTTCGCCGTCCACTGGATTGCTTCGCTTCGCTCGCAATGACAAGCCTCACCTCTGCAGCAGCGCGATCAGGCTCGACGTGTCCCAGCGCTTGCCGCCCATCTTCTGCACTTCGGAATAAAACTGATCGACCAGCGCCGACACCGGCAGATGCGCGCCGTTGCGGCGCGCTTCATCAAGGCAAATGCTAAGGTCCTTGCGCATCCAGTCGACGGCAAAGCCGAAATCGAATTTTCCCGCCACCATGGTCTTGTAGCGGTTCTCCATCTGCCAGGACTGCGCCGCACCCTTGGAAATGGTGGCGATCAGCTTCTCGACGTCGAGGCCGGCGATTTGCGCAAAGTGCAGACCTTCAGCCAGGCCCTGCACAATGCCGGCGATGCAGATCTGGTTGACCATCTTGGCGAGCTGGCCGGAGCCGGAGCTGCCGAGCAGATTGCACGCGCGCGCGTAAGCCGCGATCGCCGTCTCGGCCTTGGCGAACGGCGCCGCGTCACCGCCGCACATGACGGTGAGCACGCCGTTTTCGGCGCCGGCCTGGCCGCCCGACACCGGCGCATCGACAAAATCGAAGCCGTGCTTTTTTGCTTCCGCGTGCAGTTCGCGCGCAATCGCGGCCGAGGCGGTGGTGTGATCGACAACGATCGAGCCTTTGCCGGCGCCAGCAAAAATTCCGTTCTCGCCGAGCATCACCTCGCGCAAATCATTGTCATTGCCGACGCAGGCCATGACGAAGTCCTGGCCCTGTGCGGCGGCCTTCGGCGTCGGTGCGCTCTTGCCGCCGTATTGGGCGACCCATTTTTCAGCCTTGGCGCCGGTGCGGTTGTAGACCGTGACGTCGTGGCCACCCTTGTTTTTCAGATGTCCGGCCATCGGGTAACCCATCACCCCCAAGCCAACAAACGCCACCTTCGCCATGGTTTTCCTCCCAAATCGCGGCCCGGATTGAGCGGAGCGAAATCCGGGGACGGCTGACAAGTGCTGTTTCCCGGGTTTCGCTGCGCTCAACCCGGGCTACTTTGACGGCGGCGGTGCGTCAACTGCGGCTATTCGGCCAAACGCATGCGCCGCACTTGCCAGCCCGATGGCACCGCGATCTCGGTGTCGCCGGGGACGGAAATGCCGAACTCGCTGGCCGGGCCCAACACCATCTGCCGCCGCCAGATATTCGCAGCCGGACACTCGGCGCGAACCGGTTCGAGCGCCGCCTTCCAATCGATGCCGCGCGGGCGTGTCAGCCAATAAACGCTCGACTGCGCGGGTGGCCGCGTTTCGCCGCCCGCATGGGCATAGATGCCGCCCTGGCTTTGCTCCATCTGCTGATGCGACATGGTCGTGTGGTGCCTGCACCGCACCCACCACCGCAAAGCCGTTGAGCGGGTCCATGGCCGGCTGGGTGCCCGACTATACGGCAGATCCGTGCCCTATTGGTTCGATCCCGGCCGAACGTTGCGGCGCCGCTACGTTGACCGTCGCCGCAACGGGCTTATGTAGGACGCGCGGATTACGCAGGGTCGATGGCAGTTTCAAAAATGGCACTTTCAAAGGACGATGTCCGCGCCGCGCTTGCCAAGGTTTCGGGGCCTGACGGGAAGCCGCTGCCCGAAACCGGCACGCTGTCAGACATCGTGGTTGCCGACGGCAAGGTGTTTTTGTCGATCACGGTCGACGCCGCCGCGGTGCCGCAATGGGAGCCGATACGCGCGCGTGCGGAGCAAGCCGTCCGCGCGCTCGCGGGTGTGACCTCGGCGCTGGTCGCGTTGACCGGCGAACGTAGCCCCGGAGCAGGGGGCGCCACGCCGCAGCGCCGCCCGCAAGCCCAAACCCAAGTCCAAACCCAAGGGCAACCTGCGCCGGCCCGCCCGCAGCAGCCCGGTGGCCGCGCGCCGCAGGCCCCCGCCGGCATTCCCGGCGTCGGCGCCATTATCGCGGTCGCTTCCGGCAAGGGCGGCGTCGGCAAATCGACCACGGCCGTCAATCTTGCGCTTGGCCTGCGCGATCTCGGGCTCACAGTTGGCATTCTCGATGCCGATATTTACGGGCCGTCGCTGCCGAAACTCCTCGGTATCCGCGAGCGCCCCGAGACGATCGGCGGCACGCGGCTCAAACCGATCGTCCGCCACGGCATGTCGGTGATGTCGATCGGCTTCCTGATCGAGGAAGAGACGCCGATGATCTGGCGCGGACCGATGGTGATGTCGGCGCTCACGCAGATGCTGCGCGAAGTCGAGTGGGGTGCGCTCGATGTGATGGTGGTGGACATGCCGCCGGGCACAGGCGACGCCCAGCTCACCATGGCGCAGCAGGTGCCGCTCAAAGGCGCCGTGATTGTCTCGACGCCGCAGGATCTGGCGCTGATCGACGCGCGGCGGGGCATCGCCATGTTCCGCAGGGTCAATGTGCCGGTGCTCGGCATCGTTGAGAACATGAGCTTTTTCCTGTGCCCGCATTGCGGTGGGCGCTCCGATATCTTCGGTCATGGCGGCGCGCGGGCGGAGGCCGAGCGGCTCGGCGTGCCATTTCTCGGCGAAGTGCCGCTCGATATCGAAATTCGGGAAAAGTCGGACCAAGGCCTGCCGGTTGTCGCCACAAGTCCGGACGGCTCGCACGCGCAAATCTATCGCGACATCGCAGCGCGCGTGCGCGACGGCCTCGCCGGCGCGAGCCGGCCGGCGCCAAAGATCGTGATCGAGGGGTGAATTCGATTGCCCCTTAGTTGTGGAAAACATAAATGGCTACTGCCAGTAGGGAAATCGGTAGCGATAGACTGTGGAAAATGACCGGAGAGATGCAATGAACCGAGAAGGAAGAGGGAGCCCGCCCAGAATGGCTCACGACCACCAAAGCGTTAGGCCCGCACCGGACCCGGGAGTTAGGCATGCAGGTCCGGCGCCCGCGCCTCCGCGCAGGCCCACGCCGCCGCCCGCACCTTCACCTAAACCAACGCCAGGCGTTCATGTCCCGGTTCGACGAGCGCCCGCGCCGCCTAAAGCTCCTCCACCTAAGAAGAAACTCACTTGCTCGGGGCGTGCGACAAACTCCTCTTGCTGGCAGCGCCACCAACACGGCTCAGGCGGCGAGCGGCTTGAGCTCCACAGCGTAGCCAAGGTCGGCCAAACGTTTGACCAGGCGTTTTTTT
>DATCBO010000109.1:0-6358 GCA_036511795.1 Xanthobacteraceae bacterium | reverse complement strand
TCCTCAATCCCGCGCTCAACCCGGATTCGATCGATCCGGCGCCGTCCGACCAGGAGAACGTCGATGCCTTGAAGGGATCGGCGCAGGCCTTGCGGAAAACCGCCGGCGACGCCAAGGGTCCGGGCGCGGTGGCGTCGCGGCGGCTGGCCGACGCGCTGTCGAAGCTCGCCGACTCCAATCAGGCCATCCGCGACAAGACCCAGTCCATCTTCGTGGTGTCGCTGAAGATCGAACTCGACCAGCTCAAGAACTCGCTGCAGGCCGAGCCGGTCAGCGTGAAGAATCTGCCGCCCGGGCTGGTGAATTCCTGGAAAACCAGGGATGGCCTCGAGCGCGTCGAGGCATTGCCGCGCGGCGATCCCAACGACAACGAGACGCTGCGCAAGTTCGCTGGCGCAGTGCTCGCCGCCGAGCCCAACGCGATCGGCGGGCCGGTATCGATTCTCAAATCCGGCGAGACCGTGGTCAGGGCCTTCATCCATGCCGGACTCACCGCGCTGATCGTGATCGGTCTGCTGCTGTGGCTGGCGCTGCGGCGGATCACGGACGTGCTGCTGACCCTGGTGCCGCTGCTGGTGGCAGGCGCGGTGACGATGGAAATCTGCGTGCTGATCGGGCTGCCGCTCAACTTTGCCAACATCGTCGCACTGCCATTGCTGCTCGGCGTCGGCGTCGCGTTCAAGATCTACTATGTCACGGCCTGGCGCTCCGGCAGAACCAATCTGCTGCAGTCGAGCCTGACGCGCGCGATATTTTTCAGCGCCCTGACGACAGCCACGGCGTTCGGCAGCCTGTGGTTATCGAGCCATCCCGGCACCGCGAGCATGGGCAAGCTGCTGGCGCTCTCGCTGGTCACCACGCTCGCTGCGGTATTGCTGTTCCAGCCGGCGCTAATGGGCAAACCGCGCGATGTCAGGGATTAGGCAGATATCGCCGACCGGATCGGCCGGCGGCGCCATCGTCGCTGCCAGTTTCTGATTGAGCCTTTTGGGCGCCGGGCCGACCGAACCGGTGGTCCTCGGCGCGACGGCGGCTGGCGCCGCTGCGTTGGATTTGGCCAGTGCCGCCTGCGTGCTCCTCGGCGGGCCCTTGGCCATGCTGTTGGTCGGGCTCGAGGGAATTGGACCCGCGACACGGGTCCAGGTCTCGCCGCCGCAGAGAAAGCCCAGCACGCAGCCGCGAATCTCAAGCTGGTCGGAACCGATCGGCCGGATCGTCGAACTGTAGAATTGTCCGTCCTTGGCGTTGTAGACTTGCCCTTCCCACTGGTCGGCGTCAGGCTTTTTCTTCATGTCGATCAGAATCGGCATTCCCAGGGTCGGCCTGTGCTGTTTTGAGACATCGGGATTGTTGCTGTCGCGGCCCCCGGGTACTTTCTCCCATGACACAGCGCCCCACATGCTGCCATTGCATTCGGCGACGCGGATGATGGCGACGCCGTCGGCCACTTTCCAGTCGCCTGTCGGATCCGCCGCCAGCGCCGGTGCAAGGCCCAGCGCCAAAAATGTTCCGGAAGATGCTACAATACGCATGATGTTTCGCGGGCAGTGCAACATGGGCTAAACCTGTGCTTAAGTGGATGGACCGAGTCAGGGCAAAACGCCGCATTGAGTGTTTTCAGTTGACGAAATGGCCATCAACCGACCTATGTAACTGATGCTATATCCGAATCTAGACGTTTCCGAGATGTTTGTGGACCGGCAGTCGCAGCGCAGTTCCATGCACACCCGCCACTTAAATGAGCAGCTGGTACGGGTCCTGAAAACCATTGGTTACGATGTCGGCTTTCAGAAGGGCCAAGGTCAATACCTGTTCGATCGCGATGGTGCGCGCTATCTTGATTTACTGAGCGGTTTTGGCGTTTTTGCGATTGGTCGCAACCATCCGGCGCTGCGCCGGGCGCTAAAGAGCGTGCTCGACAGCGACCTGCCCAACCTCGTGCAGCTCGACGTTTCGACCCTCGCCGGGGTGCTGGCCGAGCGCCTGCTGGGCTACGTGCCCTATCTCGATAAAGTCTTTTTTGCGAATTCCGGGGCCGAATGTGTCGAAGCTGCGATCAAGTTCGCGCGCGGCGCCACCGGCCGCCCTGGCATCGTCTACTGCGCCCACGCCTTCCATGGCCTGTCCTACGGCGCGCTATCGCTCACCGACGACCCCAATTTCCGCGGCGGCTTCGAGCCGCTGCTGCCGGGCTGCACGGCGATTCCCTTCAACGACCTCGCCGCGCTGGAGCAGGCGCTGTCGTCGCGCGAGGTTGCCGCCTTCATCGTCGAGCCGATCCAGGGCAAGGGCGTCAATATGCCCACCGATGAATTTCTGCCGGGAGCGGCCGCACTCTGCCGCCGCTATGGAACCCTGCTGATCGCCGACGAGATCCAAACCGGAATGGGCCGCACCGGGCGGTTCCTCGCGGTCGAGCACTGGAACGTGGAACCCGACATGGTGCTGCTCGCCAAGGCGCTGTCCGGCGGTCATGTTCCGGTCGGCGCGGTGCTGACGCGCAAGAGCATCTTCGACAAGATTTTCAATCAGATGGACCGTGCCGTCGTCCACGGCTCGACCTTTGCGAAAAACGATCTGGCGATGGCGGCCGGCATCGCGACCCTCGAAGTACTGGAGTCCGAAAAACTGATCGAGGCCGCCGCCAAGCGCGGCGCCGAACTGCGGCTGGCGCTCACGCGCATGGTGCCCGGCTATGAGCTGCTGAAGGAAGTTCGCGGCAAGGGATTGATGATCGGCGTCGAATTCGGGCCGCCGAAATCGCTGCGGCTGAAGGCGTCGTGGAACATTCTCGAAACCGCCAACAAGGGCCTGTTCTGCCAGCTCATCACGGTACCCCTGTTCAAGGACCACAAGATCCTGACCCAGGTCTCCGGCCACGGCAGCCATACGATAAAACTGTTGCCGCCGCTGACCATCACCGAAGAGGATTGCAGCTGGATCGAGAGCGCGTTCGATTCCGTGATCGCCTCCAGCCACAAGGTCCCCGGCGCGATCTGGTCGCTCGGCAAGACCCTGGTCGACAACGCGGTGCGCAAATCGGCCTAAGTATCGGTTTTCGCAAGATAGGCTGAGGTCTTCGCGAAACCCATCGCTCCGCTTGATTTCGATTCATCAATTCAAAAACCCGGTCATGAATGGCTTGCAGGATGACCTCGCGTCGCCGCGTACCGCGCGCAGATAACATGCGCCGGCGCATTCCTGATCAACCCGCGGCACTGCTCTTCATCGCCGCCTCGAATTTCTCGCCGAACTCGGCGAGTTCGTCGGCGGCAAGATCGCTGACCGCCCAGTAGTTCAATCCCCGATCGCTCCAGCGCCGGATATTGAAGCCCTGGATCGTTTCCATCTTGGGGCCACGGCTTTCGGTGCTGGCGGTCTGGGCCACGAACAGGTTGATGACATGCTGGCGTCGGCGATAGACGATGGCGCCGATCGGGCGACCGTCGACATAATCGAGCCGGCCGCCGATCAGCGTAAAACCTTGCGCGGTGAGATCGATCACCGGCGGCGCCACGTCCAGCCTGCCGTTGAACCACGGTTTTACGGTGTGCTGATCGGTGGAAACCACGTCGGTGAGATGGCCCGCCTGCAGCGAGCGCAAATGCGCCGAGACAATCTCGGACTCGATGCGTTGCTCGTCATCGTTGCGCAGCACGATGGCGACGAGCCCGGTCGCGGCGATCGCAGAGGCCGCCGATCCCATCGCAAAGCCCTTCAGCACCGAACGCCGGCTCGGCGAAGGCGCCTGCGCTTGCGGCAGCGAAGCCTCGATGCGCCGGCGCAAGCTGGCCGGAGCCGCATAGCCTAAATCGGCGACGGCGATAGCCATGCTCATTTCGCGATAGGTATTGAGCTGCGCGGCGCAAGCCGGGCAGCCGGCAATATGGGCTTCGACCTCGCGCGCGTGGCCGGCGTCGAGCTCGCCGTCGAGCAGCGCATGAAGAAGAATTTCAGCCTCGTCGCAGGTCATTTCGATGGCTCCTGTTCCGCCAGCCATGCCGATCGCAACATGGCGCGGGCGCGGGCGAGGCGGGACATCACGGTACCCACAGGCACTGCCGCGACCTCGGCGATTTCGCGATAGGACAGATTTTGAATTTCACGCAGCACAAAAGCCTCCCGGAACGGTTCGGCCAGTGCTGCCACCAGTCGCCGGATGGTGTCGGCGTCCCAGCGGCGCAGCACCTGTCCCTCCGGCGTTTCCGGCGCTTCGTGCCACAGCGGCGTTTGCGCCGTTTCGTCGCGCACCTCGTCGAGCGCGGCAGTGGGCGAACCCGCGCGGCGGGCATATTCGGCGCGGCAGATATTGCGCAGGATCGCCAGCAGCCACGGCTTGATCGCCGTCCCGCGAAAATTGTCGAAATGCTTCAGCGCGCGCAGATAGCATTCCTGCACCGCGTCCTCGGCGTCATTGGCGTCGCGCAGCAGGTAGCGCGCCAGCGTATAGGCGGCATCGAGATGCGGCAGGGCGGCGTCGCGAAAACGCCGCGCCTTCTCCGGATCGTCGTTCGCAGCGTTGACCGGCATCGTCCCTGGCTCGGCTGTTGCGGAAAATATTGGTGCCCGGCCGGCCTCGCAGCACCGGCCGGGCATGGTTGTGATGCCTTGATTTCGATTGCTACTCAACCTTGATCGTCCCGGTCATATGCGGATGCAGCGAACAAAAATAGCTGTAATCGCCGGCGGTGGTGAAGGTGAAGGAATAGCTGTCGTCGGTATCCAGCGCCTTCGACCTGAATTTTCCGGCGGAGACGATCGTATGCGGAATGTCATCGTGATTTTTCCAGGTGACGGTGGTGCCGACCTGCACGGTGAGTGCAGCCGGCGCGAAGGTGAAATTGTCGATCGTCACCGTGGTCTCGTTGGCTTGGGCGATGCCGTGAAAGGAGAGCATCGCTGCCGTGACGGCCAGCCGAAGGCCGGCCCGGCGAAGGGTTGCGTAAGTCATCGTGTGTTTCCTCAACTAGCTCGCAAGCGGGGTGTCGATGATCGCGAGGCGTTGCTCGCCGCGCTTGAAGTCGATGCTGGCGACGCCGAGCAGGCCGCGCAGCTTGTCGTCGGCGACCTTCATCGGCCCGGGCGAGGGAGCGGTGCCAGGCGCCGGCTGCGGGAACGCGGTCGAGCGCGCGGTGTGGAAGGTGACGTTGCCCTCGACCTTCTGCATCACCTGGTGGATGTGGCCGTTCAGCACCGTCACCGAGCCGAACCCCTTGAGGTAGTCCAGCGCGCGGGCGCCGTCGTCGGTGCCCCAGCCCCATTCCGGATACACCGTCCACAGCGGAATATGCGCGAACACCACGATCGGGGTCGATTTCGAGCGTCCCTTGAGATCCTGCTCCAGCCATTCAAGCTGTTCGGCGCCGAGATTGCCGAGGCCGCCGGCCTTCATATTCACCACATTGACGAGGCCGACGAAGTGCACGCCGCTGGCGTCGAACGAATACCAGCCGGCGCCCTGCGCGCCGCGACCGTAACGCTCGCGATAGAACTTGACCTCTTCATCGAGGAAATCGTGCTCGCCCGGCACGTAATGCACATCGAGCTTCGCCTGCGAAATGATGCGGTCGGCATCGTCGAATTCAGAGGCCTTCGACAGATGGCTGATATCGCCGGTGTGAATCATGAATGACGGCTTTGCCGGCATCGACCTGATCTTGCCGATTGCTTCCTCCAGCGTGCCGAGCGCGTTGGGGTTGGCCGGCTTGTCGAAGCCGACATGGCTGTCGCTGATCTGCAGGAAGGTCGTGCCGGCCGGCTCGGCAGCCTGCGCGGAACCGACCAGTCCGAGCGAACGCGGCACGCCGCCCGAAACGGTCCAGAGCACGCCGGTGCCGGCCCAGGTCATGCATTCCAGCACCCGGCGCCGGCTGACGCCTTTGCCTTCATCCTTGTGGTCGTGGTCGAACTCGCTCATGCCAAATCTCCATGGACCCTTGATTGGGTTTCCACGGGCTTGATCGGGCGAGGCCGGGGTTTATTCCCGGAATTTCCGCGCCGAGCGGAAAAAGCCGGCGCCGGCGCGATGACGATTGCGTGACCGGGATGGGACGCGCATCACGATCAGCACCAAGGGATCGGGGCGGATCCAGCCATCGGGCGCGCGTTGGCGCGATCCGTTGACTCAGCCGCCCTTTCGGCGTGGCTCTTTCAGTTCCTGCTGATGTGCAGATGCAGCCCGGCGCGCTTCTTCAGATAGCCAAGGACGCTGAACAGATTCCTGGCTTGCGGGTTGTCGCGAGGCCCGAACATTCGAATGAGGCTCTTGAGCGGTGTGGAGGTGGCGGCTCCGAGCTTTCAAAACCGACCGTGGCCTTGACCTGATGCTATCGCGAATCCGCAAGGATCATCGCCGCGC
>DATCBO010000108.1:0-46603 GCA_036511795.1 Xanthobacteraceae bacterium | reverse complement strand
TGGTGTTGTAAAATCCCGGCGATTTGCCGCGGGCGCGGCCATGCCCGTGAATGAAGCGGAGTTTGTCCGCTCCCATCTCCCAGGCTTGCTCGACAATATTGGCCATCGGCGGCCCGACAAAATCGCGGGGGCGATAACCGTGCAGGTCGATCTTAGCGAGGCGCGGCTCTACGGCGTCCACGGACATGCGGCCCCTCTCGGTATGGATGATCGGCCGTTCCGAAACACGCAGCACTAGGCCAGGAAAACTGGCTGAGGTTCATCCAAACGTTTAGAACGCTATGCATTGATCCGCCAGCAGAAATTCGCGCGACGTTTGAGATGATGCGGAATTCCTGGCAACCGCTTTGAATGTTTCGATCGTTAACTTTTGATCGACGCAGCGCGAATGATCTCCTCTGCACGACGAAGTCCCGGGGAGAGAAGACGCATTTCGCCGCCATCATCAAGGTCTAGATACGGCGAAATCCGATTGAGTGCGACGTTCGCGTTGTTTTGCGTGAATCCATTACGCTTCACCGCTGCGACGAGATCGGCTGGTGCCATTCGTTTTGGATGATGCTGAGCCAAGATAACCAAGGCGACTTCCACCGCCGACTTCTTAGCCGCGTGGAGGTAGACGCGCCCTTCGATCTTTTCGACCACCGAGTACCGTCGTTCAGTCAGGGACTCAACTGTCCGTTCGGCGGCAGCAGGGTCAACGGCACCTTTCTGAGCAGACCGAATCGCTTCCGCCAAGAGCCAAGAGGTCAACGGCATCACCACGTTGGCGTCCATCGAGTTGGGGTCCACTTCGTCAGGATCGTGTCGAGCACCGCGATTGCTGGCTATGTCATAAACCACGCGACATGCCCGAGGAATTAAGAGCCTCAAACTATCATCGAATGAGCCATGTGGCAGCTGACCCAAGTCGTTCATTAGCTTGTCTGCTTTAAACTTTCGGCCAATATCGAAAGGGACACCGCAGTGCGTGGCAACGGCCTTCAAGAGTGCCTCAACGAACTTTCCAGTTTTCGCAATGCAACCCTCCCAATCAGCCTTGCTGTAATCTTCGACGGCGTTTTCGTAGTGCGCGACAGCGGGCTTGATATGTTTGGCGGCGAATTGCGGTACCAAAAGGCTTGCCAGATCACCCGGCGATCCTGCCGATGCCTTGCTATTTCCTTTTGACATAGACCTTGTGCCCCTGTTCTTTCAGGCCAACCAGCGGACCGCTTTGCCTGGAAAGGCGATTTAACGGCGTTTGGATCGCTTGCTTGCTATAATGGTAGCCCTGCTTCTTCAACTCGCCCTCGATCTCGGAAAACCGACGCCGGTGATCAAAGAAACCATGGGAGAGGAGCAAGCGTAGGCCGCCTGTAGCTCCTTTGAAGTCCGTTGCGGAAGGGGATAAGGATTTGCGTTTCGTGCCAATCTTTACCCCCGCGCCAAATACAGCGCGTTCGAGCGCTTCGATGCGAGTAATTAAATCCTGATTTTGCGACGATTGTTTTGCCATCTCCCTACCCCACGTAGACCCAGTGCTTCTTTTCTTTTATTCGTCGCATTGTTTTCGCGCGCACGAGCCGAATAAGAGCCGGTGACAGACTGGTCGCCGGGTAGTAATGGCCACGCTCTTCCAACGCGGTCTTGATTGCACCCAATTCCTTCGGTTTTTTGAAAAAACCTTCGTCGATCAGCTCGGTCATTAGTGCAACTGGGCCACCTTTTTCCGCGGCGGTTTTGTTGCGCTTAATTTGGCGCCCTTGCTTTGGCGTAGCGCGTTCGGTGCCGGGCGCTGAGGCTAACAATTCCAGAGCTTCCCCAAGCAGTCGCTTCAGCTTGGCAATTTGTTGTGGTTCAAGGGACATTTTTCTTACGTTCTTTTTCCAGAGAGTTCGTCTTAATCTTGGAGTTACACTTTACCAAAACCTTTACATACAAGTTCCTCGCCCGTGCGGGTGACGACCCACGCCTTCTTACTGTCCTTCTTCCCCTTTTCGACCATGAAGTAGCCGTTCTTGACGCACTGATTGGCTTTGTCGTTGATGTTCGGCGGGACAGTCTCGCGCGCTGCGCGGAATCCCTCTTCTAAATCTGACGCATTGAAGGGGGACACACCGTCGTGGTTTTCAAGATAGTAGCCGATTGTAAGAGTGGTCTGTACGGCATTGGACGGTGCTTGGCTGATAATGAATTCCTTCAGTGACAGCTTTTTCTGAGCGGAAGCACGCTTGCCGGTCGTGCTGCTTGCCGACGAAGTACCAGCCGTTTCTAGCTTGGAAACGCGACCTTCGAGGCCCTTAACGGCTGCGAGGATTTCTTCCAGCATCTTTTTCGCTTCACCATCCATAATCGTTATCCTCTCTTTGGCGCGCGCGTCTCAAGACGATCAACGACCGCGTCGACCTCATCTGCCGGAATTTCGTAGTTGCTTCCGCTCCCGGCGATGAGTCCGTCTTCCCTGAGCCTTTTAATTGCAACGTCCACAGTCCCAGGCTTGATGTTCGTTTGCTTCTTTATCTCTTTGCCTGAGACACCGCTGTCTTCAGAGACCCCGTCATTCTTCAGCAGTTTTTTCACGAGCATGTAGGCCAGAACTTTGTCTTCCTCCTTAAGCGCCGCGTCTCTTTTGAAGAAGACGGCGTGGCTGCCTCGCTGGATCGACAGTATCTGCTTAAGCACGTGAGCTGCCCGCTCGGCGTCGAAACCGCCACTGTCCGTGTACAGGTTTTCAAGCAGTGATTTCTTCGCGGTCATTGGCGTTTCGGTCTCCCGACAACATTGAGATTGCCACGCCTGTTATGTTCGGCCCTCCAGGCCAAATTGTCAAGTGCATCTATTGGAAATCTTATGCATATTATTGAAAAGCCAAAATCTCCATATTTTATAGGTCAAAAGCGCGTCAAAAATACATAATTCATTGGCTGATGTGATCGCATTGAAATACTAATTAAAAATTGTTAACATAAGCCATTGATTAATATCATAAAATACCTAAACCGCTAGAAAGTAAATTCATGTCTTAAATTTCACATATTATTTCGTGAATCAGACAAAGTGTCTAGGTATATCAAGGATTTATGACCTCAGCAATTCTATTATTTATGTCTGGCTGTATGGTGCTTTCCATATATTTCGGACGCGCCTGTCATAACAGGCGTGGCAATCTCAATGTTGTCGGGAGACCGAAACGCCAATGACTGCGAAGGGCCTATGCGCCAGCCATCAAGGCTGAGCCTGGCGAGCAGTAAGCGGGCTAGAGTCTATCACGGCGCGCGGCTTAATGCGGTCAAGGACGCTGCGCGCCGCCGCTGGCGGCTGCATTCGCAGTCCTTGACCACAGGGCGCGCCATGATGATCGGATTGTGTCGGGACGGGGGAGCGTCAGTTATTGCCCGTACGGCGCATTCGACGCGCTGCGCGGCGTCGAACAGGGGAGCACACAACATCCACATTTCTACGGGCCAGCGCCAAAGGGTTAGGCTACAAAATAGCCTCTAGGCCCTTACGTTGAATAACGTTCAACAGAACAAGCGTTGGGCCCGTTGGCCGCTTTTCGTCGCGTTCGAGCTGCGAGACATACCCCACACTTACATGAAGGTGGTGCGCAAGGACCGCTTGGCTGATGTGTTCCTTGTCGCGCAGTGCCCGTATCTGCTTTCCAGTCAGCTGCTTTGCGGCAGGTTGCGTAGTGCCACCAAGGTGCCGCAGTGTGATTTTCTCATGAGCGCGCTTGCCCATTACGCCACCAGCGTACATGTCCTTGGAGGTTGACAGGATAGTCCTCGTCAGTGGACTGAGTGTCGCTGCTTTCTTACTTGCCATGTTTCACCTCCAGCAATCGGCCAGCTTTAAGTTCTGCCTCGATCAGCGCCGGACTCGTATTGAGCCAATGCGCTGCGATTTCACGTAGCGACCGCAATTCCGCATCACTGATATTCGCCCGGTCGTTTTTGGCGAAGCAGTGCAGAAAGAAGGCCTGATCGCCCGCACGAAGGGCGATGATCGTGCGGTAGCCACCGGAACGGCCTCGGCCCTGCCGAGCCACCCGCTGTTTGATAAGGCCGCTGCCGAGTTCGGCATCGACCAAACCCTTGACCGCCCGCTCGACGGCCTCACGCAGCGCCTGGTCGGAAATGCCCGTGTTGCGTATCAACCGCGCAAACGTCCGCGTTTTGAATACCCTCAAGCGCCCTCCATAGCACTATAAACTATAGTGCACAGTATAGTGATCTTCAAGTGGAAACTGCGAAACAATATTGCTTCTAGGCAGGTGTAGTGAGCGGAAATATTCGTAAATACGAATGCTTACAATTGAGATGAGGAGTCAGATTTTTTAATTTGGTGGAGAGGGTAGCGAGATGTGGTTTTGCGTACGCAAAACCGCTCGTTGGGGGCTGGACGGTATTGGCCCCCAAACCCCAGGACGCATGCGCTCTGCCAAAGAGATTTTTCATGGGACGACCAAAAGCATCCAGTTTGCGTGACATGCAGCTTAAGCTGAATCTCACGGCCACGGAATATGAATGCATCGTACGACGAGCGAAGACGGTGGGGATGCGCCCAACGCACTACAGCCGCGCCGTGGTGCTGAGTAAAAACGCGGCCCATACGGTTGACAGGCAAGCACCGAGCAATGCCGACAGGCTGAATTACCACGCACTAAGCAGGCTGGGAAATAACCTGAACCAAATAATGCGGCACCTGCATCAGACCGGCGAACCGGCTCCCGCCGATCTTGAACCGCTGCTCGCAAATATTCGCGAAATTATCAATCGCGCCGCGAGAAAATGGCTATAAGAATTAGTAATCACATGGTTGCTTCGCGAGCGCGCGGTATCGTGCAGCGCCATTTGGAATGCTCATGTCGCGACTGGCAAAATTCGGTAGCGTTATGACGTTACGAGTGTTTGCAGAAGCAAGCGTATCGCGTTGAGGCTAAATAATGCTGTGCAGCACAGCTATGGCCTCAATCGCAATGCCCCTCGATCATCATAAAAACGTAGACCTCGTGCCTGGCGAGGAGCGAGGCGATCTCATCGACGAGACGCTCGCGGTCTGGCAGCCGCGTGCTACGCGGCAATTGACCCGCGAGGATGGCCGCCAAATCATCGAGAACATGGTTGGTTTTTTCAGCGTCTTACGCGAATGGAACAACGCGGAGCGAGTGAAACGTCGGCGAACAAAACACCCTTCTTGAACGCGTCTCGAACGCATTCATCACAATTTTCTTTCGCGGATTGTCGTTGCGGCTGGACTCCGATAGCGGCAAACTGATTTGATAAATGGAACTACCGCGACCCACCATGAACGCCAGAAAAAATAATAACGAGCCCGCCCTGGTCGCCGCATCGAAAGCGGTCACGTATGCACGCGTGTCCTCGAAGGAGCAGGAGAAGGAAGGTTTCTCCATTCCGGCGCAGCAGAAGCTCTTGCGAGGCTACGCGGAAGCGAACCGCATTAATGTCGTGCAAGAGTATGTCGATGTCGAAACCGCGAAACAGACGGGACGGACTAACTTCGAGCAGATGGTCCGCTGCCTGAAGGCCAGACCCGCCATTCGGATTGTGCTGGTCGAGAAGACGGATCGGCTTTACCGCAATCTCAAAGACTGGGTGACGCTCGACGAGCTCGACATCGAAATTCACCTCATTAAGGAGGGTATTGTCCTCTCGCGGGATTCCAAATCGTCGGAGAAGTTCGTGCACGGCATTAAAGTGCTGATGGCGAAAAACTACATCGACAATCTATCCGAAGAGGCGCGCAAGGGTATGCAGGAGAAGGCGGAGCAGGGCATTTGGCCTTCCAAGGCGCCGCTCGGCTACCGGAATGTAACCGGTCCCGACGGCAAAAAAATCATCGAAGTCGATCCTCGCTTTGCCGGGACGGTCGCGCGTCTGTTCGGTTGGTACGCGACGGGCACGTTGTCCCTCAGAGAAGTTGCGGAACAGGCCAAGTCTGCGGGCCTTGTTTATCGCCGCACCGGTGGTCCGCTGCCGGTCAGCAACATTCATGCAATCCTGCGCAACCGGCTCTACACCGGCGACTTTGAATGGAACGGGCGTCGCTGCGAGGGACGACACCAGCCGCTCGTCACTCAGGAGCTATGGGATCGCGTGCAGGATATTCTACATGGCCGCAACGCGCGCAAGATACGCAGCACTCATCGCGATTTCGCGTTCCACGGATTATTGAACTGCGGCCACTGCGGCTGTGCCCTGGTCGGGGAACTCAAGAAAGGCCGTTACGTCTATTATCATTGCACCGGCTACAAGGGAAAATGCGGCGAGCCCTACGTGCGCGAGGAAGTGATTGCCAAAAAATTTACCGGTGTGATGGGACGGCTTCATTTCGGCGACGACGTTTTGTCATGGGTCACGAAGGCGCTTCGGGAAAGCCACGCCGACGAGCAGAAGGAGCATGAGGCGGCTATTGCGCGCCTGCGGGCAGAATATGATCGCCTTGAGCGGCGCATGCATGCTATTTACGTGGACAAACTCGATGGCCGCATCGACAATTCGTTTTATGCGCAGATGTCGGAGCAGTGGAAGATTGAGCAGGACAAGCTAACGCGGGAAATTGCCAGGCATGAGACGGCAGATCGTACATATCTCGACGAGGGCGCGGGCCTCATTGAGCTGGCCCACGGCGCACAGCGGCTGTTTGCCAAGCAGGAGCCGAGGGAGCAGCGCCGACTCTTGAATTTCTTACTATCGAACTCGACGTGGAAGAATGGCGATCTAACGCCCACCTTCCGTCAACCGTTTGATCTAATTGCGGAAGCCACCGCCGATGCAAAGGCTCAAGAAGGCGGCGGAGCTCTAAATTCGCCCGAGCATCCGGTTTGGCTGGGGAACTAGGATTCGAACCTAGATTCTCGGAGTCAGAGTCCGATGTTCTACCGTTGAACTATTCCCCAAGAGCCCTCTGTATCAGGGGCTTTTGTATCCGTGGCCGCTCGCCAGCCTCGGGAGAAAAATCCGGCCCTGGTGAGGGGCCGAAACTCAGGTGGACATGTAGTCCACCGGCCGAATTCGGGCAAGCGGGCAGTGAATCGTCCCGGCCCATCTCCCGGCGCATGTCCCGGCGCATGTCCCGGCTCACGGCGGGAAAGGTCGACCATCCACCGTCTTTGCGTCTGCTCGATTGGCAAGCCGGCGTTCCCATATGGGTTTGCAGCGGCCGCTGTAAAATCCGAATGGTGCCGGTGCGGAAACGGTGAAGGTACCCGCCGTCAGCTTGACCAAAGGCGCCTCGGCTCGAGCCCATGCGCTTTGCGGTAGGAGCGCTCCATAAATCGGACGCCGAGAGCCAAGACCAGTAATATCGGCGGCAAGTAGCGAACGATTGGACCAACATGTATGTCCTGCCGCCATATGGTTGCAGTCGCCAGGGTAAGAATGAACGCCGCCCATAGAAACAAGCGGGTCATGCGCAGCAGTAAGTACCTCGTCATGGCGTTCCTCCGAAAATTAAAGTCGTAAAGTAAGCTCATGTCTGTTTGATTAGCCGGCGAATGATCTCCGCCATTGGCAGAATGCGCGTGCGGCCGATAACTTTTGCGAACGGCCAAGCCGGCAACAGGTCGAACTCCTTTTTATGGGAGCGCTTCTTTCTTCATGCCTCAATCAAAGAGCCGTTGTTGAGCACACGGTGTGGTGACCAGATCAAGGACCTCACCGAGCGCGCCCGCGAAACCAATCATCTCATCGCGGGTTTGCAGAAAATGCTCACGCCGCGGTGGAGGAGGCCAGACGAACCCCCGTTCCGCCTTCTAGTCGAACCTTCGGCCGCCCGTCGCGCTGTCTGCAATTGGGAAGTGGACATAGGGCCGACGTGGCAAAGTCGGCGATTTTGACCCGGAGCTGATCTTGAGTCTATCTGATGCCAGGAAACTGCCATAGTGTGAACAATGCCAGCAGCATTATGACGATGACGATCCATAGCGTGAAATTGCGCAAATGACCTTTATACGGGGTCGCTTTCGCGCCAGCCCATTCGGTCGCACCTTCCCAAGGCCAGTTGTAGCCGGTCCGCGATTTGACAAGTATCGCAATCAAGAGGACCGCTATCCCGAATTGGGAAACATACTTTGCGGCGGCGTCTCGGCCCGGCAGCCAAATCTCGACGGTCCAAGCGACAAGAATTCCGATTGCTATACCGAACAGAGCCGGTATTAGCCATTGGATCACTCGTTTCTTATCCATGACGTGTGCACCCCTTCATCGAGCGGGGACAAGTCGTCTGCGCTGGCACTTTCGCCGTATTTAGCTTAGACGTATTGGTGGACGAGCTGGTTCATGGTCGCTGAGGTCGGCCCCGTAATCTAAAAAGGTGTCTCCGCATCGATAGACCCAAATAAATGGAACAACTGCCGGCGTTGATCTGCGAAACGCCCAACCCCGGTGGCTACCTGCGCGGTGTCGGGTGATGGCACTTTCGCGTGGCTCCCGCTTCCATCGCCAAGGCCTCTCGTTGGCTTGAACAACCGACCTGTCGCGACACAGTACGTTGAACGTCTTGAAGGGGAGAACGAATTTTTGCGTAAGCAGATCGGTGTCAAGGACGACCAGATCAAGGACCTGACCGAGCGCGCCCGCGAAACCAATCATCTCATCGCCGGGTTTGCAGAAAATGCTGACGCCGCTATTGGGGAGGCCAAACCAGCCCCCGTCCGGTGCCTCCTAGCCGAGCCCTCGGCCGTCCGTCGCCATGTCTGCAATTGGGGGAGTGGACATAGGGGCCGACGTGGGAAAATCGGCCGTTTCGACACTGCGACATGTGCGGCCCTAAATTTGCTGCCGCGCGATTTGGTGCACCGACCTATTCCACCCGTCGCAAATTACTGCTTTGATGGTAGTTTTACCGATATGACTAAAATTCCGACGTCGTTCGACTAACCGGAAGCGGGAAAGTATGAAAACCGTCCTCACCGCCGCAGCGCTTTTTGCAGTTCTTCTGCTGTCGGCCTGCGATTGGAGCAGTGTTGGCTTCAACGGCACATGTAAGGAATACTGCGCGAGTGTGAAGGTCACAGAAAACGAAAGTCAGACGGACATCGACTCGGCTATGAAGCAGAAGTGTGAAGCTATGGGGCGGCATGGCACGCCGCAGGTCTTGGACAAAAGCAAGACTGAAGTCGGGTTCACCTGCCCCGTGTAGTCGCACGCTGGCTGATTGGTTAGATTGATGCTTTACCGATTTCGCGTAAACACACGCGCAGCGTCAACCCTGAGAGCAAGCCATCGCGCCGCCGCTTCGCTAACGCCTTGTGCTTGATCTTCCGCGCCCTTCACGGGGTGCGTCGCGCGATCAAACGGCGGCGGTCCGTATTGCGGACGTTCCATTTAGTCATGTTACATTTCTACTCGGGTGCCGCAAAAATCTCAGCATTCTGGCGGCCCAGTCCGCGGGGCGCTCAAATGACCCTCACTGCCGCGACCATGCGCCCCAACGGATTGCTGCTGGCAATATGACAGCTGTACGGCTTGGATTCAGTCGGGGAAATTAACAGGACATCAGCCCGTCGGAGCCTTCTGCGGTTATCCAGACCGTGCAGCTTAACGGGTTTTCCAAGTGCGCACGGCTACGCGCCGGCGATGCTGCGTTTTCGCGGTGTGCTTTGCCAATCGAAATCCAGCGAGGCCGGTTTCCCCGCCCGGCGGGGGGCGTACAGCGACCTCGCGGTACGTATTACTTTCTATTCTCGGAGTACATCTAGAATACTTGTAGTATAAAATCGATACGTGAAAGTACCTAATCAATATATATTCACCATTATTCGGACAAATTCTTTACTCGCCGCCATTTTTGACTTATGCGTGCAGTCACGGGGACCACTCCATGACTGACGACATTTTCGCCGACCGCGTCGCCAAGGTACGCCAGCGTTTCATGGCGACGCTGGAAGCCAAGATCGAGGAGACCTCAGCGGCGCTGCCGAAGCTCGGCGGCGTTGCGCCGGAGGACACCGCGGTCGCGGCGGTTGCCGAAGCCTACCGCGCCATGCACGCCATCGTCGGCATCGGCCGTACCGTCGGCTTTCCCGATACCGGCCGCGCGGCGCACGAGGTCGAAGACGTGCTGCGGCCGCCGCACCACGCCGGGCGCGGGCTCAGCGACGACGAAATCTCCCACCTGAAAGACTCACTGCAGGCGTTGCGCACGATCGCGGCGCGCGAACTGCAATCCTTCCACGCCCTCTCACAGTGATTGCGTAGCCATGACCCAGTCCACGCGCGTTCGTTTTCTGCTCGGTTCGGCACTCCTGCTTATTCCGCTGCAGGCGCATTCTCAGGATCAATTGACGGCGCTTCGCCCGACGCCGATCACACCGCGCCGGCCGCTTACGGTCGCGGCGGTGCATCCGGCCGCTGCGGTAAAGCGCGCAAAGCTCGTGCGCCACGTCGCCGCGCCGCAACCGGCGCCAGTCGTCACAGCAGCGGCGGTCGCGCCGCCACCGAAGCCGGCCGGTCTCGTTGCAGCGGTGACGCTCGCCGATATCGGTTTCGTCAACGGACTGCATTTCGCCAATCTGGGCGGCCACCGCGAACTCTATATGCCGATCCCGGACGATGCCGACGTCATGGCGACCAGCCTCACGCTCATCGTGGACGACTTCGCGGCTCACGAGGCCAAGCGCAATCTCATCGTGCAGATCAACGATCGCACCGTCACCGCCATAGCGCTCGACGGCCAGGGCAGGGGCCGCACCGTGCAGGTGCCGCTCGGCGGCGCGCGGCCGAAGGACGGTTATCTGAAACTCACGTTTCTCTATTCGGGCGCCGCCACGCCCGACCATTGCATCGACGTACGCTATGTCGGCGACAGTGTCACGGTGCGGCCGCAGACCGCGGTCGATATCGAGATCGGCGCGGCCGGCCACCTCGACGTCGCCACGACTGCGGCGCTGATGCCACGCGACGTTGCTGTCATGCTGCCGCGCCGGCATCTGGCGGAAGCCGAGATGGCGGAGGCCATTACGGTAGCTCGGGCGCTTTATTCCAGCGGCCGGCGCGTGACCTTCTATGACGGCTACGATGCGGCGGCGGATCTGGCCAAGGGCGCTGGACCCGCGGCGTTATCCTGGTCGGCACGTTGTCGGATGCCGGTGGTGTTATCGATTCGCCTGTCGCGACGGTGGCGGGCGATCTGCGCGGATTTGGCATGATCGAGGCTGTGCGCGTTCACGGTCTGCCAGCGCTGGTGGTCGCCGACGGTGCGAGCGTACGCGCAGCGCGGTTGTTCGGCACGCCGCTCCTCGCAGCAACACGCGGACTTTCTGCGGCCTCAGTGGGCCAGGTGTCGCCGATCGATCTGCCGACCGACCGGGTGACGTTCGATCAGCTCGGCGTACCGCCTGCCGAAGTCGAAGTGTTCGGCCGCGCCGATCTCGGCGCCATCCTCGATACGCGCAGGCTGCCCGCGGGAACGCGGCCGACACGGTTGTCGCTCGACGTCATGGTCGCGCCCGACGGCGCCGGCGCCAAGGCCGTTGTCAGCGCTTTCGTCAACGAACGCCTGATCGGATCGACGGTCGCGGCCACCGACGGGCCGACGCATCTCGATCTGCCGCTGCCCAACGGCCTCGTCGGCACGATCGCCAATCTGCGCGTCGTGGTCGAACGCGACATCGCCCAGGGCGATTGCCGGTTTGGTCCGCAAGGCTATCCGGCGCAAATTCTTGGCTCCTCGGCGCTGGTGCTGGGCAGCGCCGCCGGCACCGCGCACGATTTCGCCGATCTCACCGCGCGCTTCGTGCACGGCGTCGATGTGCTGCTGCCGGCGGCGACGGCCGATCAGCCGGCGCGCGTGCTCGGCATCGTCTCGCAGGCCGCCAATCAGTTGTCGCCCGATACCGCGCCGCTCAATGTGGCCTATGTCGCATCCGGCAGCGCGCCGGTGCCGGAAGGGCCGTTCATCGCGGTGAGCGAATTGCCGCCGTCGGGCGCCAATCCGCGCGTGCGGTTCGATCGCGGCCGTGTCGCCGTGATCGATCAGTCCGGCCACACGCTGCTCGATCTCGGCGGCTTCAACGGCGGCGCCGTTGCGCAGGTACTTCAGGTCGGCGACGTGCCCGGCCTGTGGGTCAAACCGCTGTCGCTCGACGGACGTGCGCCGTCGCCGCCGGAGTTGCGCCTCGATCATGGCGATGTCGCCTTCGTCGACGACAAGGGCGTGGCGCTGGCGATGTCGACCGTGCGCGACACGCTGGTCAAGATTTCCTATCCGGACCAGGTGTCGTGGCTGACGGTCGCCGACCGCTTCCGCTCGTGGATCATCGGCGGACTGTGGCTGCTCGGTACCGCCGCGCTGCTGTTGATGTTGCAGCGCTTCTTCCGCCGCCGCCCCGCTCACCCGTCCGAGTAAGATCATGCCGTTATCGCCGTCCGACCGTGCGCTCGGCGATCTTCTGGTGGGCCGGCGCGTCATCACGCTGCCGCAGCTCGACGAAGCCGTCGGCCTTGCCGAACGCTGGAACGTCCGGCTCGGCGACGCGCTGTTGTCGCGCAACTGGATGGACCCGCGGCTCTACTACGAGACCTTCGCGCAGAATTTCGACTTGCCGTTTGTTGACCTGATGCGCGATCCGCCGGACCTCACACTGTTGAGCGCGGCCGATGCCGACCTCTATGCCGGCCGCCTGACCATGCCGTGGCGCCGGCGCGACGGCCGGCTTCTGATCGCAACCGCTGAACCCGGCCCCGAAACGGTGCTGTTCGCGCGAGAGCGCTGGGGCGCCAACATCGAATTCGTCGTCGTGTCGAAATTCGACGTCGTGTTCACCGTGCAGACCGCGTTCGGCGAAGCGCTGTCGCGCCGCGCGGTGTTCGAACTCGCCGATCTCGATCCGGAAATGTCGGCGCGCACCGTATTCACCGCGCCGCAGATGATCGCGGCCTATGTGCTGATCAGCGCCGTTCTGCTCGGCCTGGCCTTCACGCCGATCGCCACGCTGATCACGCTCAACGTCGCCTTCGGCCTGTTCTATCTCGGCAATTTCATCTTCAAGGGCGTGATGATCTCGGTCGGCGGCGGCCGCTCGGCGACTATCGACGAGAGTATCGCGATCGAAGCGCGCGCGCTGCGCGAGGAAGATCTGCCGGTCTTCACTGTGCTCGTTCCGATGTTCCGCGAAGCCCGGATGCTGCCGACGCTGGCCCAATCGCTGCGCAGTCTCGACTATCCGCTCGGCAAGCTCGACATCAAAATCGTGCTCGAAGCCGGCGATACTGAGACCATCGAGGCCGCGCGCAGCCTCGGCCTTGAAGGCGTGTTCGAAATCATCATCGTGCCGCGTTCGCAGCCGCAGACCAAGCCGAAGGCCTGCAATTTCGCGCTGCGCTTTGCCCGCGGCGAATATCTGGTGATCTACGACGCGGAAGACCGGCCAGAAACGGATCAATTGCGCAAGGTGGTGGCGACCTTCCGCCGCGCGCCTGAGAACACCGCCTGCCTGCAGTGCCGTCTCAACTATTTCAATGCCGAAGAAAACTGGCTCACGCGCATGTTCACACTCGACTATGCGCTGTGGTTCGATGAAGTGCTGCCCGGCTTCGAACGGCTCGGCATGCCGATTCCGCTCGGGGGCACCTCGAACCATTTTCGCACCCGCGTGCTGCGCGAACTGCACGCCTGGGATCCGTTTAACGTCACCGAGGACGCCGATCTCGGCATCCGCATCGGACAAAAAGGTTATCGCGTCGGCGTCGTCGATTCGACGACGTTCGAGGAAGCAAGCTGCCAGGCCGGTCAATGGTTGCGCCAGCGCTCGCGCTGGATGAAGGGCTATATGCAGACGCTGCTGGTGCATACGCGCCGGCCGCTGCAATTCGTCCGCAGCGCCGGTGCGCTTGGTCTGCTCGGCTTCGTCTTTTTCATTGGCGGCACGGTGCTGGCTGGGCTGCTCAATCCGCTGTTCTGGCTGTTCTATCTGATCTGGCTCGCGGCGGGCGCGGCCAATCTCGACGTGATCTTTCCGAATTCGCTCCTCTATCTGTGTCTGTTCAATCTGCTCGCCGGCAATGGCGCCTTCACCTATCTCCTTATGCTGGCGCCGATCCGCCGCGGCTGGCTCGGGCTCATCCCTTACAGCTTCACGCTGTTCGCCTACTGGGTGATGATCTCGGCGGCGGCTTATCGTGCCCTCTGGCAGCTGCTGCGCGATCCGTTCCTCTGGGAAAAAACCGAACATGGCTTGTCGCGGCATGCGGCGCCGCCGGTTCTCTCCAGCGCCGAGGCCGCGCCATGAGCGACGCCGGACATACCAGAGCCGGAGCCTATGCACGTGTGATGCCGCATGCTTTCGCGGCTGCCTCGATCGCGGCGTTTGCCTTCGTGACGCTGCTGGCGCTTGCGGCAATCGCGATACGGCACGGCCTGATCGCCGACGATGCGCTGCGGCTGTGGGCCGGCGCCAGCACGGCGGCCGACGGCGAAGTGCCGATCGGGCGCGTTGTTGCGGCCTATCCGTCGCTGCCGTTCATGTCGACGACGCTTGTCGCCTGGCTGTTGCCCGCCGGTGCTCCGGCGCCCGAACTCGTGACCGCGCTCCTTCTTGCGTTGTTCGCGGCGTGCTGCTTTTCGGCATGTCGCAAGGCGGGCGTACCGCCAGTGGCCGCTGCTGCCGCCACGCTCCTGATTGCACTTCATCCGGCGCTGCTGCGTGCCGTCGTCGCTGGTCCGGGTGACATGTTCCTCGCGGCTTTTCTGTTGATG
Source organism: Xanthobacteraceae bacterium (assembly GCA_036511795.1). Classification (GTDB taxonomy): domain Bacteria; phylum Pseudomonadota; class Alphaproteobacteria; order Rhizobiales; family Xanthobacteraceae; genus BOG-931. Next base: position 31,903 of record DATCBO010000108.1, on the reverse strand, counting down.
CTGTGTCTTTCGCTCTACGATCTTCGCGCGCGCAGCGGTACCGCCGAGGTGATGAATGTCGGCCTCGCGCTGATGGGGCTCACCTTCTCGCATCCGATGGGCGCGGTGTTCGCGTTTGCCACCGTACCGTTCCTCGCCTTCGCGGTGCGGCCGGTGCTGGTCGCGAACTCGGCGTCGAACGTGCTCATCGCGCTGGTATTCCCGACGTTCTTTACGCTCGCGGCGTTTGCCTACGTGGCCTGGATTTTTCCCGGCGACGGCTGGAGTTTCTTCGCCGCGCCGGCCCAAAGCCTGTCGATGTGGACCGCGGCAGTGGCGCGGCTTTTCGGCGGTTATCTGTCCGGCATGCCGATGCTGGAGGCGAGCGCCGCGATGGCGATGGCGCTCGCGGTCGGGGCTCCGCTCGCCGTGGCGATGCTGACGCTGGTACGCCGGCGGCGGCCGCTGATCGTTCCCGCCGCCGTGTTCATCGCATCCGCTATCCTGGCAACGGCCGTCAGCGTGTTGAGTGGCTTTTTTGGCAATCCCGCCGCGCTCGTCGTTGCCGCGCCGGTGCTCTCGGCCGGCATGATGACGCGGGTGCCGGCTGCGCGCGAGCGCCTCGTGCTCGTACTCTGTCTCCTTGTGGTCGGGTGGATCGGCGGATTTCTCAGTCTCGCACTGGTCGATCCGCTCACCATCAACTCTCTGCAAGCGGCCGGCGCGAGCGAGCGGCTCGATGCCCTCGCCGCCGGCGGCGCCGCCCGCGGCCGCGATGGTGTTCTGGCCGACGTGAACAACGCGCCCGCCTTCGTGCTCGGCCGCGCCAATGCCAGCGGCATCCTCAGTCCGCAGAGCGAGGCGTTCGTGCTCGCGCAATTGTTTGGTCGTGTCGACTCGCCGTTCGTCGCCATGCCTGATCCGCAAAGCACGACCGGCGCCAACGATCGTCTCGACACCGTCTTCCCGACGCTGTTCCGCGACGGCTTGCCCGGTTATCGGCTCATATACCAAAACAATACTTGGCGACTGTTTGGACGTGAAAAGAAAGAAGCTGTTTTAAAACAGTAATACTCCGCATCGTATCATAAATCGCCATGTATATATAAGTATAAATTCGGAGTCAAAACATGCGGATACTTGTGGTCGACGATACGGAGGACTCCCGCGATCTGACGGAAGCGGCGCTGTTGTCGGCTGGCTACAACGACATCGTGCTCGCCAGCTCCGGCTGGGAAGCGATCAAGATTCTCGACGTCGGACGGAGCACCGAGACACACCCGGATTTCGATGTGGTGCTGCTCGACATCTTGATGCCGGAGATGGACGGCGTCGAAGCCTGCGCGCGCATCCGCAACGATCCGCGCTACGGGGATATGCCGGTCATCATGGTGACCGCTCTCGACGACATGGACTCGCTTGCCAACGCGTTCGTCGCCGGCGCGACCGATTACATCACCAAGCCGGTTAACCGCGTCGAGCTGGTCGCGCGGGTGCGCGCGGCGTTGCGCCTCAAGCAGGAGCTCGACCGCCGGCTCGAGCGCGAGCGCGAACTGCTCAATTTCGTCTCGAACTGGGGCGACCGGCGCACCGGCGCGCTGATCGACGAAGCAACCGGGCTGTTCGCCGGCGAAGCGGCGGAGGCTTATCTGACGGCGGCCAGCGGCAGCGGCAACGCCGATGTGATGTCCGTCCTGGCGGTCATGCTCGACCGCTTCGATATGTTCCGCACCGCCAACGGCGAGGGCGCCGCGCGGAGCGTGCTGGCCCAGGTGGCGCGCGCGGTGCGGCGGCTTGCCGCCAACGTCGGCATCGTCGCCGCCGCGTACCGCAACGGCACCATCGTCCTCGTCGCGCCCGAACTTGCCGCCAATTGCGCGCGCGATCTCGGCGAAACGCTGCGCGCGACGGTCGCGAAGCTGCGGTTGCCGAATTCCGAGGCCGTTGCATCCGACTATATCACCGCGAGCGTTGCCGCGATTACCGGCCAGGTGAAGCGCGCCAGCGACCGCGTGCAGTTGCTCACGCAGGCGATATCGCGCGCGCAGGACGCCTCGGGCGAGGGGGGAAATCGCGTGCTGGCATTGACGATGTAGGCGGGCGGGGGCTCGCGGAGCTGGGTGGGGGTAAGCGTGTTCAAGAGTTGCGTTGGGTTTTTGGTGGGATTGCTCGCAATCCCATCGCTCGCTTCAGCTGCGGCGTGGACGCTGCCGGACGGCACCGGACAATGGCTGACGACACTGACGCTGGCCTCGTCGACGAGTTATCTGGAAGGATCAGGTTCGCTGGCTTCGACTCCGCGTTACAACAAGGATGAGTTGTCGGCGCTGATCGAATACGGCCTTACCGACCGGCTGACCGCGATTTTCGAGCCGGGTCTGCAGCACATCGACATTGCCTCGCCGACCGACGCCGAGCGGACCGGCCTCGGCTACACCGAATTCGGCGCGCGTTACGCGGTTCTGGAAAATCAGGACAAGAGCTGGGTGCTGTCGGGGCAGGCGACGGTCCGCATTCCCGGCACGTTCGATACGTCGAACCCGGCCGCGGTCGGGTATACCGATGTCGAGACTGATCTGCGGGTGCTGCTCGGCCATACCTTCACCATCGCGGGCCTGCAGGCCTTCTTCGATCTGGAAGCCGCCGAACGCGTGCGCACCGCAGGCCTGCCGAGCGAATTCCGCGCTGACGGAACGTTTGGCGTATGGGTGCAGCCGCGCTGGCTTGTGCTGGCGCAAAGCTTCAACGTCGTGTCGGAGGGCGCCGGCAATACGGCGTATACGGGCGGCAGCTACGATTACGAAAAATTTCAGCTCAGCGCGGTCTATCAGCTCACGCCGAACTGGTCGCTGCAGGGCGGCGGCTACGCCACCTATGCGGGCCGTAATGCGCTGCAGGAAAATGGTCTGATATTCGGCGCATGGCGAAAGTTTTGAGTATCACGGCAGGCGCGCGTGCGTCGGGCCTGCTGTGCACTGACCGATCCATGCGCAGCGCAGGATGCGTTCGGCCGGCTTGCCCTGGACTGTGAAGTCGGTGTCGTTGATGCCGCCGGCATCCGGATCCGTGAGCCAGCGCCAGATCAGGACACCCCGGACCGATGGCCGGTCGAGAATCGAAAGCCAGTCGGCGAGCGCCTCGGCTTGGAGATTTGGATCGGCGGCGCTTACGCGCTCCTCGGCGCTTTCCCACGGCCTGGCCGCGGCGCCCTGCGCGGAGCGAAGCCCGATCTCTCCGACAATGACAGGCTTGCCCGCGCGTGCCGCTAGCGCGTCGAGGCGCTGCGCTGTTTCGACCATCCGCGCGAGCCGGCCGATACGGTCATCATCGGTGCCAAGTGGTGGGTAGAGTGTCACGCCGATGGCATCGAGCCGGTCCCAGAACGGGTCTTTCTCGGCTTCCTCAACGTTGTGCGCCATATAGAGGAGTCGCCCGGAATAGGATTTGCGCACCGCGTCGATCAGTTCATTCCATTCCGGCCGCTGCGATGTCCCCGCAAGTTCGGTGCCGACGGCGAACGCCTCGGCCTTTTCCTCCGCAGCAATGAGCGCGAGTCGGCCGATTTGTGCGCCGTAATTGGCAAACCACAGCGCCCAGTTCCGTTCGAAATTCATCGCGACGGCGCCGGCCCAGCTTTGCGGCACCCAGATCTGCGGCTTCACCACGACGCTGAGGCCGAGCGCGTGAGCGTCGCGGATCGCCGCGCGCAGCTCGTCGTCCGTCATATCTTTGCCGCGCACTGGATCGGGGCTTGAGGCCGTGGCCTGCCACAGGAATGGCACGACCGCGACGGCATTGGCGCCGATCCGCTTGGCGTTGGCGAGCGAGCGTTGCGCCGACGGACTGCCGAATGGATGGCCAGGCGACTGAATGACATTGAAGCCGGCAAGCCGCGGCGACCCTTGGGATTGCGCGCGCGCACCGGAGGCCAACAGCGCGCACAGCACAAGCGCCGTGCAGGTGGTGCGCCGCTGCCGACGCCGCATCGGTCAGACTTGGCACAGCGTGTGCAGGTGACTGCCGACTTCGCTGGCGAGTGTCATCGGATCGAACGGCTTCGAAATCACGCCTTGCGCGCCCAAGGCGATGAATTGCTCGACTTCCCGCTTCTGGGCGCGGGCCGTCATGAACAGCACCGGGATCTCGGCGGTGCGCGGGTCCTTGCGCAACTGCGCGAGCGTCGTCGGGCCGTCCATCTTGGGCATCATCACGTCGAGCAGGATCAGTGCCGGCGACCACTCGGCCGCAGCGGCGAGCGCATCGATGCCCGAGGCGCAGGCCCGCACCTGAAAATCCGGGTTGAGGCTGAGCGACACGTCCACGATCTCGCGAATGTCCGGCTCGTCGTCAACGTGGAGAATGCGGGTCGGGTTCATGCCGTCTCCTTTCGTGGCGGTGCGGACCTCAGCATGAGGCGGTCGTGAACCGCGACGACCAGATCGTCGAGCGAAGCGCCGATTTTGCTCAAGCGGGCTTCGACCTGCGGAATGTCGGCGATTTCGGCGGAATGGCCCGAGAAAATAACCACCGGAATCGGCGCGCCGCCGCGGTTGCGCAGATCCGGCAGCAGATCGAGGCCGGATGCCTCTCCAAGCGTGATGTCGAGCACCACGAGATCAAAGTGATGCGCGAGCAGCGCAGCGCGAGCCTGCTCGATCGAACCGGCGGGAACGACGAGGACCGTCGGCTGCAGGGCGCGCGCGACCAGATCGAGAATGTCGTGATCGTCCTCGATGTGCAGGATGCAGGGTCGGCCATTCGCCCCGCGCGCGATGGCGCCATCAAGGACCTGCGTCAGTGCGAAGGCATCGATCGGTTTGGCGATCCACTTGAGCACGTTGAGCTCGGCGGCGCCTTCCTTCGCCGGCGCCGGCTCGGCGGAGGCGACGACGATCGGCGTCCGGTACACTTCCGGCTGTTCGCGCAGCAAGCGAATCAACGCCATGCCGCCTGCATCGGGCATTTCGAAATCGACGACGATCGCCGCATGGCCGTTGCCGCGCGCGCGTTTGATGGCGTCCTCGGCATCGTGCGCGAAATCGGTTGAAAAACCGAATGGGCGCAGACCCTCGCGCACCGCCATGGCGGCATCCGGATCGTCCTCGCAGAGCAGAATGCGGGTGTCGTCAGGTCTGCGCGCAGTGTCGATTTCGCGGGCGGCGACTTGCGCCCAGTCGGGCAATTCGACAAAAAACTCGGTACCGCCGCCGTCGGCGTCCGCAAAACCGATGGCGCCGCCGAGTCGCGTGACGATCTTGCGCGCGATGCTCAGCCCGAGGCCGGTGCCGCCCTTTTGTCGCGCGTCGGTGGCCTCGGCCTGTGCGAATTTCTCGAAGATGCGCGGCCTGAAATCCTCAGGGATGCCCGGGCCGTGATCGCGCACTGCGATACGCATGCGACCGTCGCGGTGGCCGATCGTTAGCTCAACTTCACCGTCGCGCGGCGAGAACTTGACCGCGTTCGACACCAGATTGGTGATCACCTGTGCCAGTCTATCGGGATCGGCCAATACCCTGCCGTCATCCGCCGCCGGATCGAGGCGAATGCGCACGGCAAAGCCATCTGCGAAGCCGCGATTGGCTTCGACCACCTGCGCAGCCAACTGCCGCAGTACAATGCGCTTGAAATCGAAGACGACGCTGCCGGCCTCGATCTTTTCGATGTCGAGAATGTCATTGATCAGCCGCACCAGGCGCGTGCAGTTGCTATGGGCGATGCCAAGGAATCGCGACACGCTGTCGGGCAACTTGCCGGCGGCGCCGCCGAGCAAAAGACCGAGCGAACCCGCGATCGATGTCAGCGGTGTGCGCAGTTCATGGCTGACGGTTGCGACGAACTCGTCCTTCAGCCGGTCGACCCGCTGGCGATCGCTGATGTCGATGACGACATTGAGCACGAACAGGCCATCGACGGTGTGGACTGGATTCAGTCCGATTTCGACGGGAAACTCGCTTCCGTCCCGCCGCAGCCCGAACAAGGCGTGGCTCGATTCGACACGGCGGACCTGGGGATGTTCGGTGTAGCGCGCGCGGTGCCCGGAGTGGTGCTTGCGCATCCGCTCCGGAATGAGAATCTCAACTGGCTGTCCGATCAGTTCGCTGCGCCGGTAGCCGAACAGCCGCTCGGTCTCGCTGTTGACGAGCACGATGGTGCCGGAACCGTCTGTCATCAGCATGCCATTGGGGCAGGCTTCCACGGCAAGACGAAACAATTCCTCGGCGAAGTCATTCGCCGGACGGTCGCGATTCATAGTGGCTACGCCGACTGCCAGTCCCACGGTCGATCCAAACGCGTGCAATATGCGGTGCGCCGATCCTGCCATTGCAATGGGAAATATGTGTTAAGGGCGGGCGCGTCCGACCAAGAAATCGCGTACGTACAAATAACTAAGTAGCAATCCGGTTTGCTGTGCGCGGACGACTTTGAGATCGGTGTCAGCCTGCGCATTTTATTGCGTCGTCATGTCCGCGAGAATACGGCTGGCTTCTGTCGAGCCTAGTTTTTTTGCGCGCTGGTATAAGGTGCGCGCCAGGGCGCGGTCGCCGACCACGCCGACGACATTGTGCGCGGCGAGGTAAGCGGGGTCGTAGGTATTGGCCAGCGCCAAAGCGGCGTCCGGCATGCCGGCGTCCGCCAAGCGGCGGAAGACCACTCGTGCCGCCGAGATATCGCCGGTACTCAGGGAGTCGCTGCCCCGCTGCATGAGCAGCGCAGCTTCGCCGGTGTCGATCGACTTGACAGCCGGCGCATCGGGCGGCGCGGCACCGCCGCCGACGCCCGTCGGCACCTCATTACCAGCTGATGCCCCAGTACCCGCCGGTGCCACAGTCGGCCGCGGTGCCTGCTGTGGTGGCCTCGAGATCCACTTGAGCCGCATGTCGCGGCTATCAAGCAGCGTTTTGTCGGGGCCCAGCAAATTGACCGTCGTGTTCATCACGCCGACGAAGTCTTTTGGCGCGTACAGATAAAGGCCGGAGAGTTTGTCGGGCGGAACTTGCCAGCTGGACGGGCTGATCGAGGTTCCGGCGGATAGCGTCGTGCCCTGAGCCAGTCCGTTTAAGAGTAGGAATTCGTTGTCCGTGGCAGGCTCGACATTGACCGCAAGCGAGACCGGTTCATTCGCGAATGCCTGTTCGTCCTCGACAGTCATGTGTGGTCGTGTCTGGGGAGCAGGCTGGGTCACTATTGGCCGAGACGTCGTCTCGGCGACGCGGTGGTCTGGGCCCTTTGCTGGCTGTCCACTCTGCCAGGACGAGTAAAACAGGGTCACTCCATAAGCCACTATCGCGGCGAAGACGATTGCTAGTGACGTTTTCAGCATCAGCCCAAGGCGGCTGGTCTGCCGCTCAGGAGGCGGTGGCGGCGGAACGATCCGGGTCTCAAGACGGGGAGGGGTCCGTCGCCGTGCACCCAATGGCGGCCAATCATCGTTCTGATCGTGCGAGGGCGTTATGGACGGTGAGCTCGCGTCGGAGACCGCCGGATCGGATTCGCCATGGCTGTCCGATGCATGTTTGAGCGAGACGACCTCACGGATCGCGTCCTCGATCCAATCCAGTGGATCTTCAGCCTTGCCGGCGTTATTCGCAGGGCTCGCCTCTTTGATTGCCGGCGTGTGAGCGCCTTCGGTCTGCGGCTCTGTCGCCAACTGTGATGTTTCGGTCTGCGCCGGTGCGTCTGCAGTCTCAGCAGGCACTGCGGATAACGCGCGGTCTCGCACGCGCGGCGGCGCGTATGCCGAGAGACCCTTCAGTTTGCTGTTTGGTGGGAATGGCGTACTCATACTCGTACTCGCCTCCTCGCCTCGCGGTCGAACTCCTTGACCGCCGATGCTGCGAATCTCCCCTGTTGCTGCTTCTGGTCAGTCACACTGCAATTATGGGAGTCCTGCGATCGCGCCCGGGCCGACATGGCGCCAGACGCGCTCGCGTTGGTGCCTCCGCGCCCCATTAGTCGACCGTTACGCCGCTTTCTTTGATCGGCGTCGCCCACTTTTTGATCTCGCTGGCGACGTAATGCTGCAGATAGCTGGAGCTGGTTCGGTCGGCCGCAACGAGGTCCGTACCGATCGTTTCCATGCGCGCGCGCAACGCCGGGGTATTCATCGCCGCGACGGTGGCGTCTCGCAGGTGATGAATGATGGAGTCCGGCGTGCCGCGCGGAAAGAACAGGCCGATCCAGTTGTTGGCATCGACGGCGAAGCCTTGCTCCTTGGCGGTCGCCACATTTGGCAACACGGCGGAGCGCCGCTGCGTCAACATGGCGATGGGCTTCACGCTTCCGGCCTTGATCGGCGAAAGCTCGGTCGACACGGCGTCACACAGGTAGTCGATACGACCGGCCATGAGGTCCTGAAGCGCCGGCGCCGAGCCGCGATAGGGGACATGCTGGACTTTGATGCCGAGCTTTGAGTTAAGCAGCACACAGCCGAGATGGGTCGCCGAGCCGGCGCCGCCAGAGCCGAAGGACAGCTTGGCCGCATTCGCCTTGGCATAAGCGGCAAACTCTTTGAGTGAACTGGCCGGAAAATCCTTGCGCGTTACGAGCATAAGTGGCTGTTCGGCAACGAGAACGACCGGGGCAAAATCTTTTGTCGCGCTGTAAAGCGGCTTTTTGTAAAGCGTCTGGCTGTAAGCCTGCGTACCGACTGTGCCGAGCAGGACTTCGTAGCCGTCGGGGGCTGCGCGCGCGATCCGGTCGGCACCCGTCATCCCGCCGGCGCCGCCGACGTTGACCACGATCACCTGCTTATTGAGGACATCGCCCAGTCGCCCCGCCAGAATGCGGCCGACGACATCCGTCGGTCCGCCGGCGGCGAACGGAACCACCATAGTGATCGGCCGCGTCGGCCAATTGCTCGCGCGCGCGACACCGACCACTGCCAAAACCGCGGCCACAACCGCGACAGTTCGATTCCTCAACATGATCCCTCCTCGTTGAACGCCCCGCCTCGATTGCGCAAAGCTTTCCCGCGACGATCCGCGTCTGCGCGCAATCGCCAATCCGTAACGCTATTGCTCCGCCATGCGGCCGGCGCAGTAGCCGGGCCCGTCAGGCGTGCCGTTTCGCGAATTTTCTGTTTGCTAGAGCAAGATCATAAATCAGGCGGGTGACGCATGACACAACTCCCCCGACACACAAGATTGGTGCGACCACTGAATTCCGCCGACCCGCACCTGTTAGTTCACTTCAGTGGTGTTGCGAGCGTGATTACTATTTATGGCAAGATCACGTCGTGCCGCCTTTTTTGCGTAAGCTTTTGGAAATCAAGCGATCTCAGCAAATGCGGCATGAAGAAACTACGTCAAGCACGATTCAAAATTGACTCGTGCGTAATGTCTCGCATCGATCGGCGCGCGCCGTCGCAGACAGGCCACAATTCTGCACTCACAATCGAGCGTCGCGCTTGGCGCGACTGATCGAAGGACTTCTCATCGGTGCGGCATGCTGTGAGAAGAACTTCGAAAACGAAGCCGCGCTTAAATCATGAAACCACGCTTAAATCATACAGTTGCCAGCTTCCCTTGCTTTCGAGTTTCGCACCGCGCCATGCCGGACCGATTTGCGAAACGTGGAAACGGGGCACCTGGCGCCCAGCGTAAACGGGGGGAGTCATGCGTCGTCACTTTGTTGTTGCGTATTTGGTCGCGTCGCTAATCGGCTTGTTCAGTTCAAATCTCGCGGCTCAAGTTGTGCCGAATTCGCTGTCGCAAGGCGGCAGCGAAGCTGCGTTGCGCGAAAAGAAAAACGACTGGACCGTCGGCATCGTCGGCGGTCTTTTCACCGGCACCTATATGCGGCTCGCCGCCGAAATGGCGTCAGCTCTGGACGACGGCGACAATCTCCGCGTTCTGCCGATCGTATCCTTCGGTGCGGGATCCAATCTGGATGATCTGCTGTATCTGCACGGTGTGGACTTGGCGATCACGCAGTCCGACGTGTTCGAGTATTTCCGCACCGTCCGCAAGACGCCGCATCTCGAGCACCGCGTGCAATACATCATTCGCCTGCCAATCTCGGAGCTTCATATTCTGGCACGGGATAATGTCCACAGCCTTGAGGATCTGCGCGGCAAGAAGGTCAATTTTGGGCCGCCCGGAACGGGGGCAAGTCTGACCGGCACCATCGTATTCCAGCGGCTCGGCATCAACGTGCAGCAGGTGATGATCGATCAGCCGAGCGCTTTGGAAAAATTGCGATCCGGCGAGATCGACGCCATTGCGCGGGTGCTGCCGAAGCCGGTCGACTTCTTCTCAAAGATTCCGCCGAACTCCGGACTGCATCTGGTCAATATCCCCTTCACAAAGACGTTCGAGGATTATTATACGCTCGGCGAATTCACGAAGAAGGACTATCCGAGCCTGCTGGATGGTAAGGACAGCATCGACACCATCGCGGTTCCGGCGGTGTTGGCAGTGTACAACTGGTCGAAGGACAGTGATCGCTACAACAGGGTGCAGCGCTTCGTGCAGTACCTGTTTAATCGCTGGGACACGTTTCAGCATGCACCGTACCACCCGAAATGGCGCGATGTGAACCTGGCGGCTACCGTTCCGGGCTGGACTCGGTTCAGCGCTGCGCAAGACATGCTGCAACAGGTCGAAGCCCGGCAGCAGCAGAAGCAGAAAACCGCATTTCAGACGTTCGTTAAACAGCAGGGGGCGGTGCCTGCCAACGCTGCGGAGCGCGATGCTCTGTTTCGCGAGTTTCTGCAGTGGCAGGCCTCGGGAACGCACTAATCTAGAGAGCTTCCCGGTCATGTCGAAGCGGGAAGCGCTCTAATCTTAGCGTCGCGGCTTCGCCGGCTTACCGCTTTTCTTCTCCGTGTGACGGGCGCGTGCCGGCGCGTGCGCGGGCGCGCGTTTGGCCGGTGCGGTCTGGCGCGCCGGCTTAGTCGCCGGTTTTGCCGTCGCGGCATCGCCGTGGCCCGGCGATCCCCGCGACATCGGCCCCCACCAATTCGATCGGGTGTCGTCGCCCCAGACTTTCGGCCGCTGCGGCCGGTCCTGGTGCCAAGGCCGCGGCTCGAAGAAACCAAGCTCTTCGTCGAACATCTGGTCTATGTCGCAGAACAACTCGATGACCACGCCGTCGGGGTTCTTATGATAGATGGCGATGTTGTGGCCGATGATGTGACGGATCGGTCCCCAGGTGAGCTGGATATTGCTCCGCGCCAACAGATCGCAGGCCCGCTTGATGTCGGACCAGTCGCGCACCTCGAACGCAATATGATGGATTGCGGTATCGGCGTTGCGCAGAAAATTCACCGTGTGATGGTCGCGGCTGCAACGTAGGAAGGCGAAGAAATCACTGCGCCAGTCCGAGACGCGGAAACCGAGCACGTCACAATAGAATTTCACCACGCCTTGCACGTCGGGGCACTGATAGGCGATGTGGCCGAACTTCAGTGGCATGATGCCGTTGAAGGTCGTATCCTCGGCCGTGAAGTTGAAATCGGAAAAAATCTCGAGCGTCGTGCCTTTGGGATCCTTGAACGTAATGGCCTCGCCGATGCCGGGCGTAATGTCGGTCCGCTTCTCGCTCTTGATCCCTTCTTTCTTGAGCCGCGAAGCGACCTCGCCGAGATCGCTGCCCGGCGCGACCTGGAACGACAGCCGCGGGGCTTCGACGGCGCCGCCGCGTTCCAGGACAATCGACTCGACGCCGGATTTGGTCGCAAGAATCGCCCGGTTCTTTTCCCGCGTCGCCAGGCTCAGGCCGACGATACGGGTGAAATAGTCGACCATGCGCTCGATATCGGGCGTCGTCAGCGTCGAATGACCGGCGCGTTTGATTTGCAACATGTTCGCCTCCGCGGAAAAGCCAGTACCCTACGCCTGGGCGTGGGCGGGTTGCGCCGCGTGCGCGCCGGCCTCGTGGGTCCGCACCTTGATGGTCAGTTCGCCGAGTGCTGGCGCTGAGCGGCAGACGATAACGTCGCCCGGTTTCACCGGGCTGACGCCGTCGGGCGTGCCGGTATAGACGAGGTCGCCTGGATAGAGCGTGTAGAACTCCGAGGCGAATTCAATCAGGCGGCGGCAATTGTAGATCAGATTGCTGGTGTTGCTGCTCTGCCGGGTCTCGCCGTTGACCGTGAGGCTGATCGGCACTGCATCGGGGTCTGCGATTTCGTCGGCGGTCACCATCCACGGGCCGAGCACGGCATAGCCGTCGACCGATTTGCGGAAGCTTCTGTCTTCACGTCCGCGCACAGTCATGTCGAGGCCGAGGCAGTAGCCGGCAACGTAGTCGAGCGCCTTTGATTGCGGAATATCGCTGCCGGTCTTGCCGATCACCATGACCAGTTCGACTTCGTGATCGTTGCGGCGATCGGGAAAGCGCAGCGGGATGCCCTCCGACGGGCCAACCAGGGCGGAATTCGCCTTCAGGAACATTCCCGCCTCGAGAATCTTCGAGGAATGCCCTTTCACGATCTGTGAGCCGGCTTGGGCGGCGGCCTTTGTCATTTCTTCGATGTGCGCCTGATAGTTGGTCGGGGCACAGGTCAGCTTGGTCGGTCGCGCGACAGGGGGAATCAATTTGACCGACGCGATCGGCTTGCCGGCCGCCTTGTCGGCCATGCGATCGATCCGCTCGCGCCATTGCGGCAGCGCCGCGACCACGGCATCGCCTTTCATCGCATAGGGGGCGGCTTTGCGGATTTCAGTCTGCGCCTCGGTCACGTCGTGCACCATGTTCCCGCGCACCACACCCAGGCGATCGTCATCGTAGCGGCAAAGTTTCATAAGCGTCTCCTCTTGATCTCTCTTGTTCAGGTCTGGCGCGACGGGTCAGCCGCGCCCGAAAAGTTCGTTGAAAGCCTTCTGCCATTTTCGGTGTTCGGTGCCGTCAAACACGACCGGTACGATCTTCATCGGTTTGAGCAATGCGCCGATCTCAGGCGGATTAGTCGGCACCTCGGGCCGCGTCGGAAAACGGCCCTTGCGCGTGATGAGGATCTGAGCCTCGTGGCTCAACACGAAATTCTCGGCAAGCTTTGCCGCGTTCGGATGCGGGGCCAGCACGTTGATGCCGACGGCGCCGAAGATCAGTGCGACCGGATTGAGCAGCCAATAATCCGTCTGCCCCCCCGACATTTTCACGTTGCTCGAGAGATTGAGAAAATTGTTGAGCGCGACCCAGTATTCACCAGAACCGACCGAACGCGCCAGCGCCAGGTGACCGTCGGTGAGCACCGGATTGAGCGTGCCGGCGATATTTTTGATCAGCGTTCGTGCGCGGTCTTCGCCGTAATAGGAGAACATCGCCGCAACCCATTCGGCGTCGGTGCCGACGATCGCGGTCTTGCCGGCCCAATCCTTGTGCGCGGCAAAATCGTCATAGCTTTTCGGCAGGTCCGCCGGCTTGACGAATTTGCTGTTGTAGGCCGGCGCGTTGTAGTTGGCGTAGGCGCCATACCAGCGCTGATCGGACGGGCGGGCGCCGTCCATCAGGCCCTTGGCTTCGGGCGGGTCGTAGGGCGCGAGGTACTCGTGCGGGAACGATGTCACCGTGGTGGTGAGCGCCAGATCCCAGGTGCGCTGGCGCACACGGTTTTCGATCGCCACCCGCGCCATGATCTGCGTGTCGGATGAGCGCACGTAGTTGACTTGCACGCCGGTTGCGTCCTGGAAAGATTTCCAGAATGGCAGCGCCTCGGCTTCATTCATCGAGCCATAGACGGTCAGCGCGCCCTCGGCCTTGGCCGCGGTGAGCAGTTCGGGGACGATCCAGGTGGGAGGCGGGGCATTCTGCGCCCGGACCGGCGCATGCAAAACGGCGATTGCGATTGCGCCGGCCAAGCCGGCGATCGTCAGCGCCACCGTACTGCCTAGCCGCATCTCACATGCTCCACGCCGTCGCCGCTCAAGTGATCCGCAGACAGGTTAGCAAGCCCGCCGCACGTGGGTAAAGGCATGGCGCGGTACGCAGTTACGCAACTTCACCGCACCTCGCGCTTGGAAAACCCGAATGTGACGGTCGAGATGCACGCGATGCTGACGGCGGCCGACAGCATGAAGACCGACCGCGGCATGCCGTTGTCCATCAGCGCGCCGTAGATGATGGGCGCGATGCTCGCGCCGATGTTGTAGCCGACGCTGACAAACCCGAACACGAGGCCGTAGGCGCCGGCCGGCGTTACCGCACGCACCAGCATGTCGCGCGACGGATAGGTCGCACCGACAAAGAAGCCGCTCAGTCCCATCATCATGATGAGGCCGACGGCGTGAAAATCGAACAGCCCGACCAGCGCGGTGACGACGCCGCCGACCGCCAAACCGCTCGCCGCCACCAGGGCATGGTGCGAAGTGCGCCCCGCCAACATGCCGCCGGCCAATACGCCGACTGCATTCATGGCGAGCAGGCTGGTCAGCGCCATGTTGGCGATGTCGAGCGGCGTTGCATGCAGCGCGCCGAGCGCCACCACGAGGTAAGTATTGAGCCCGCCGCCCATGATCGAGGTCAGGATGAAATAGCCGAGGTTAAGCAGGATCGGCGGCGTCAGCAGTACTCGCCAAGCCTGCCGTACACCCGCCCGCGACTTGGCGGGAGCATTGGCCGCATGCGAGGTTTCCGCGCTTGGCTCAGGCTGGGCGATCAGCGCAAACAGCACGATGACGCCGACGATCGAGGCGCCCACATAGGCGCCGCGCCAACCAAAATAGGCTTGCATCAACAACAGCGTTGCCGGCGCGATGGCAGAGCCGACGATGCCGGCGAAGGTGTGGAATGCGAACACCTGGCCGAGACGTTCCCTCGGCGCATGATGCGACAGGAGCGAATAGTCGGCCGGATGAAACACGGTGTTGCCGAGGCCGCCGAGGCCGTACATGGCAATGAACACCCAGTAGGAGTCGGCAAGCCCGGCGATCGCATAGGCGACGGTGCTGACGGCGAGCCCGACGATAAGCACCATGCGCGCGCCGATGCGATCGACCAAAAAGCCGACCGGCGTCTGTAATAGCCCGGAGACGACGTTAAAGACGGTCAGCGCCAGCGCCAGTTCGGTGTAGCTGACCTTGAAATCGCCGCGCACGAACACGAACAGCGGCGCCAGCAGCAGCATATAATAATGGCTCATGAAATGCGCGCCGCACACGGCCGCGATCAGCCGCGATTCGGCGGGCCGGATCGTGCGGACGGAAACGGCTTGCGTCATTGCGCCGTGACAAACGCCTTGCCGGCCTCGGCCGCGTGCAGCGCCTGCCAGATGCGGAACGGGGTCAACGGCATGTCGAGATGGCGGATGCCGTGCTCGCCGAGTGCGTCGATAACCGCGTTCATCACCGAGGTGAGGGCGCCAGCGCAGCCGGCTTCGCCACAACCCTTGACGCCGAGCGGGTTGGTTTTTGCCGGCACCGGATGGTCGGCGAGCGAGAACATCGGCACATCGGCGGCGCGCGGCATGGCGTAGTCCATGAACGAACCGCTGAGCAACTGGCCTTCCTTGTCGTAGACCGCAAGTTCCATCAGCGCCTGGCCGATGCCCTGCACCACGCCGCCGTGGAGCTGGCCTTCGACGATCATCGGATTGATGACAGTGCCGAAATCGTTGACGGAGACGTAGCTGATGAGATCGATGATGCCGGTTTCCGGATCAACCTCGACTTCGGCGATGTGACAGCCGTTTGGATAAGTCGATGCGGCCGGTCCGTCGCTGACGTGAGCGACGTCAAGCGACTGCGGCGCGTCCGCCGGCGGCTTGAAGCCGCTGTGCAGCTTACCCGCCAACTCCATGATCGAGATCGCACGGTCGGTGCCGACGATGGTGAAATTGCCTTTCTCGAATGCGATATCGGAGGGCGCCGCTTCGAGCGCGTAGCCGGACAGCTCCTTGCCCTTCTCGATGATCTTGGCCGCGGCTTCGACGATGGCGGTGCCGGTGTGCATGATCGACTTCGAGCCGCCCGAGCCGCCGCCCGCGATCAGTTTGTCGCTGTCGCCCTGCAGAATCGTGATTTTGTCGAACGGGATGCCGAGTTGCTGGCTGAGCACTTGCGCGAACGGCGTGGCGTGGCCCATGCCGAAATCCTGCGTGCCGGTCGCGAGCGTCACGGTGCCGTCGGCGTTGAACTTGATGTCGGCGAGCTCCTTCGACGGGGGCGCAGTCACTTCGAGAAAATTGCCGATGCCCAGTCCGCGCAGCTTGCCGCGCTTGCGGCTCTCGCGCTTGCGCCGGGCAAAGCCCTTGCTGTCGGCGAGTTCCACGGCCTCTTTGGTCAGCGCCGCAAAGTCGCCGCTGTCGTAAATGCCACCGGATGCAGCCTTGTAGGGCAGGTCGCGCGGGCTGATCTGATTGCGCTTGCGCAAAGCCACGCGGTCCTTGCCGGTCTCGGCCGCGGCGGCATCGATCAGCCGCTCCATGTAGTAGTTGCCTTCCGGGCGGCCCGCGCCGCGATAGGCGGAGACGTGCGACGTGTTGGTGAACACGCACTTGGTCGATACTTCGATCAGCGGCGTGCGGTACATGCCCTGCACGTTCTTGACCGCGTTGAGCGTGCCGGGCATCGGCGCCACCGGCGAGAGGAACGCGCCGACATTGGCGAAGCTCGTCAGGCGCACGGCGAGAAATTCGCCGTCCGCGTCAAGTGCGAGTTCGCCGACCAGATCGTGATTGCGCCCGTGACTGTCGGAGACGAAGCTGCCGGAGCGTTCGTCGGTCCATTTCACCGGCCGGCCGAGCGCGCGTGTCGCGTGCAGCAGGCAGATATATTCGGGGAACACCGCCCCCTTCATGCCGAACGAGCCGCCGACCTGTCCGGTGATCACATGCACGTCCTTCGGCGTCACCCCGAGCGCTTCGGCGAGGTTGGCGCGCATGCCGACTACTCCCTGCGAGCCGACATAAAAGGTGAAGCGGCTGCCGTCATAGGCAGCGAGTGCGGCGCGCGGCTCCATGGCGTTGACGACGAGGCGGCTGTTGACGAGCGTCAGCCGCGTGACATGCGCCGCCTTGGCGAAGGCGGCCTTGACGGCGTCGGCATCGCCATAGTGGTAGTCGAGCGCCACGTTGCCCGGCACGTCATCGTAAAGCTGCGGCGCGTTGGTGGCTGTCGCGTCCTCGGCCGAGGTCACGGCGGGGAGCGAATCGATCTCGACCGTGACCGCTTCGGCTGCGTCTTTGGCCGCCAGCAAGGTCTCGGCGACGACGAAAGCGATCGGGTCGCCGACATAGCGCACCTTGTCGCTCGGCAGCGCCGGCCGCAGCGGCTTTTTCATCGGCGAGCCGTCGCGGTTGTTGAACGGCACGACGCATTTGAGCGGACCGTAGTTTTTCAGATCGGCGCCGGTATAGACGCCGATCACGCCGGGCATTTTGCGTGCTGCCTCTGTGTCGATCGCCCGGATGATTCCGTGCGCGATTTGGCTGCGCACCATGACCGCGTAAGCCTGGCCCGGGAGGCTGAAATCGTCCGCGTAGTGGCCCTTGCCGCGCAGCAGCATCGGGTCTTCCTTGCGCGGCACGGACTGGCCGACGGCAAATTTTTCTACCGCCAAGCGGTCCGTCGCTCGTTCGGCGCTGTCGCTGGCCGACGGATGCAAATTCATGGCGCGAAATCCCGTAAGGCTTTGATGGGCTGACATAATAGAGTTAGCACACCCCGGCAAGCCATGCCCGGGGCATGGCTCGTAGGCCGCGCCCGCGGTAGCTTGCCCCAAGGGGCCCGGCTGGTACATGTTTGCTTGGGGTCGATTTGGTCGCGCCGTCGAGCGCTTGCGCCCCAGCGCGGCAGAAAGGTTGGTCATGGACGACGATGGCTCGCCGCAAGGCGGCCGCGACGGCGATTGGCCTGTGCGAAGACGGCCCCGCTGGGGCCGGCGGTCGCCGTATGGCCTTTACCGCGACGGCCCACACAGCGAGCATGATCGCGTCCAACACAACGGGCGCCGGCAGGCGACCTATGCGGCGCTCGATCTCGGCACCAACAATTGTCGGCTGTTAGTCGCGCGGCCGACGACCGACGGCTTTCGGGTCGTCGATGCATTCTCGCGAATCGTCCGCCTCGGTGAGGGGCTCGCCGCGAATCGGCGCATCGGTGACGCGGCAATTGCGCGCGCGGTCGATGCGCTGATGGTTTGCCGCGACAAGATGCGCGCGCGCGAAGTGGTTCGGGCGCGGCTGATTGCGACCGAGGTGTGCCGCGCCGCGGAGAACGGACAGGCATTCTGCGCGCGCGTTGCCGAGGAGGCGGGCCTCGAACTGGAGATCGTCGATTCGGCAACCGAGGCGCGGCTTGCCGCGACCGGCTGCACCGAGCTGTTCGACCCCGCTGCGTCCGGCGTCATCTTGTTCGATATCGGCGGCGGCTCCTCTGAACTGGTGCGGCTTGGCCGGTCGGGGTTCGGGCGCCGCGGACCGCCGGTGCCGGAGATCGTCGGCTGGATATCGCTGCCGGTCGGTGTTGTGACGCTTGCAGAGCGCTACGGCGGCAACATCGTGTCGCGCGCGACCTACGACGCCATGATCGACGAGGTGGCAAGCTTCGTCACAAAATTCGCCGACGCGCACGCTTGCGAACTCGATGGCTTTCACATGCTCGGCACCTCCGGCACCGTGACGACGATCGCCGGCGTGCATCTGCGGCTCAAGCGCTACGACCGCCGCCGCGTCGACGGCTGCTGGCTGTCCGACGAGCAGATTTCGAGCGTGGTTGGTGAACTGATGGCGATGAGCTTTGACGAGCGCGCGGCCAATCCGTGCATCGGCGCCGAGCGCGCCGATCTCGTGCTCGCCGGCTGCGCCATTCTTGACGCCATCCGCCGCGCGTTTCCGTGCCCGCGGCTGCGCGTCGCCGACCGCGGCCTGCGTGAGGGCATGCTGGTCGAGATGATGCGCGAGGACGGTGTGTGGGGCGAGGCGTGACACCATCGGCGCGCGCCGAATTCTCGGGCCCATAGGATGGCAAAGCTCAAACCGGGCAAACGCCGCAGCGTATCGTCGCGCGCCTGGCTGGAGCGCCAGCTCAACGATCCTTACGTCGTGCGCGCCAAGCGCGACGGCTATCGCTCGCGCGCCGCCTACAAGCTTGTCGAGATCGACGACAAATTTCATCTGCTCAAGCCTGGCGCGCGCGTGGTCGATCTCGGCGCAGCGCCCGGTGGCTGGAGCGAGATCGCCGCGCGCCGCGCCGGGTCGAGCGGGCGCGTGATCGCTCTCGATATTCTCGAGATGAAGCCGGTCGCCGGCGTCGATTTCCTGCAGCTCGACTTTCTCGACGCGACGGCGCCGGAGCGGCTGAAGCAGATGCTCGGGGGCAAGAACCAAGGAAAGGCGGATCTGGTGCTCTCCGATATGGCGGCCAACGCCACCGGCCACCGCCAGACCGATCACCTGCGTATCATGGCGCTCGCCGAAGCTGCCGCCTTCTTCGCGCGCGAAGTGCTGGCGCCGGGCGGAAACTTTCTCTGCAAAGTGCTGCAAGGCGGCACTGAGGCAAGCTTGCTGGCCGAACTCAAGCGCGACTTCGCCACCGTCAAGCACGTCAAACCGCCGGCGAGCCGCACCGATTCGGCGGAGCTTTATCTGCTGGCGAAGGGGTTTCGCCGTGGCGCGGACAGTCGCGGCGATAACGAAGCCCGCTAGGCGCGCTTCTCCGAAATGGCTGGCTGCGCCACCTGCCGTCCCGACAGCTCCGCACCCGCATCAGCCGGCATTTGCATGAAGATCAGCGCGGCGGCGGCTGAGAGCACGCTGAGCACGAGAAACGCCGGCGGAAAATCGGTGATGCCCATCGCGGTGCTGTGCTTGAGCCGCAGCGTCAGCTCGACGATCAGCGCGCCGACCGCGACACCGGTCGACAGCGACAGTTGCTGGAAGGCGGCGACCATCGAGGTGGCGCGGCTCATGACCGGCGCGTCGATCTCCGCATAAGCAATCGTGTTGACGCTGGTAAATTGCAGCGAGCGGAAGAAGCCGCCAGTCAGGAGGATCGCGATCATCGCCGCAAACGGCATGCCTTGGATGAAACTGGCGCAGGCGCCGATGAAAACCGCGCTGACGAGGCTGTTGTAAAGCAGCACTTTGCGATAGCCGAAATGCTTGAGGATTGTGGTCGCGGCCGCCTTCATGAACATCGAGCCGAGCGCGCTGGTGAACGTGATCAGGCCGGACTGAAACGGCGACAGTCCGAAGCCGAGCTGCAGCAGAAGCGGCAGCAAAAATGGCAGCGCGCCGACGCCGAGCCGGAACATGAAGCCGCCATAGATGCTGGCGCGAAATGTCGGCCGCTTGAGCAGCCGCAGATCGAGGATCGGCGCCGGCGCGCGCAGCGCGTAATACACATAGGCGATGCCCGAAACCGTGCCGACACCGATCAGCGCGGCGACCGCACCGTCCGGCAGAAACGCAAGCCCCATGACCGAAAGGCCGAAGGACAGTCCGCCAATGGCGACGCCGGACAGAATGAAGCCGACAAGATCGAACGGGTAGGGGTATTGAGCGCGGATATCCGGGATGAAGCGGGTCGCAAGCACGATGCCGACAAGCCCGATCGGCACGTTGATGATGAAGATCCAGTGCCACGTCGCGTAGGTGGTGATGAAGCCGCCGAGCGGAGGTCCGCATATCGGACCGATCAGCGCCGGGATGGTGAGGAGCGACATGGCGTTGAGCAGCAGCGACTTGTCGATCGAGCGCACCACGATCAGCCGGCCGACCGGCGTCATCATCGCCCCGCCGATGCCCTGAAAAATGCGCGCGGCGACGAAATCGGTCAGCGAATGCGACAGCGCGCAGCCGATCGAGCCGAGGATAAATACCGCGATGGCAATTCGGAACACATTGCGCGCGCCGAACCGGTCAGCGGTCCAGCCGCTCGCCGGAATGAAGATGGCGAGCGACAGAAGGTAAGACGTGACGGCGAGTTTGAGCGCCAGCGGGTTGGTGCCGATATCGCGTGCGATCGCCGGTAGCGAGGTCGCGATCACGGTCGAGTCCATATTTTCCATGAACAGCGACACAGCGACGATCAAAGGTGCGGTGCGGCCATTCTGGTCCAAGGGCATTTGCGGCGGTCTATCCGGTTTTTTGGTTATTTGCTGTTTATGCGGTCTGTTGCAGGTCCGGTTTGGGCAGGTCCAGTCTGCAGCCGCTGCAAGGCCTCGGCTGGCTGTTGAAACGCTGGCGCGAGCGCAAGCGCCTGGCGGAAGTCGGCGGTGGCGCCGTCCTTGTCCGCAAGTCGTTCGCGCACGAGCCCGCGGGTGAAAAACGCGCTCGCGGCGCGCGCGTCAAGAGCGATGGCCCGGTCACTGTCGGCAAGGGCCGCGGCATTGTCGCCGGCGAGAAAATGCGCCCAGGCACGGTTGTAAAACGCCGGCGCCGAATCGGGCGAAAGCGCGACGGCATTCGTGTAATCGGCAACGGCGCCGGTGAGGTCGAGAGTGGCGCGCTTCGTATTGCCGCGATTGATGTAGGGGCCGGCTGCCTGCGGGTCGAGCGCCATCGCCCGATCGAGGTCGGCGATGGCCTTGGCGTAGTCGCCCTTGGCTTGCAACGCGCTGCCGCGATTGTTGTAGGCGGCCGCTGTGGGATCGAGCGCGATCGCCCGGTCGCCGTCGGCAATGGCGCTGTCGATGTTGCCCAGGCGCTGCCGCGCCAGCGCGCGATTGTAGTAGGCGGCGGCGTCATTAGGATCGATGCCGATCGCTGCGGTGTAGTCGGCGACGGCGCGGTCGGCTCCGCCCTTGGCGCTCAACGCATTGCCGCGATTGACGTAGGCGGCCGGAAATTCCGGGTCGAGCTTGATGGCCTCGTCAAAGTCGGCGATGGCTCGGTCGAACTCGCGTTGCCGATAATAGGCGGCGCCGCGCGCGTTATAGGCGTAAGCGAATTGCGGGTAGAGCCGGATCGACTCGCTCAGATCGGCGATAGCGCGATCGAGAGCGCCGCCGCGGCCGTCGGCAATGCCGCGATCGTAGAGAACTCCGCCGCTGTTGGGGTCGAGCCGCGCCGCCATGTCGTAATCCGCGAATGCAGCGTTGTGATCGCCGCTGTCGTCATAGGCGTTGGCGCGGCGATGATAGGCTTGCGCGTTTTGCGGATCGAGCCGAATGGCTTTGGTGAAACCGGCAATAGCGCTTTTGTACTCGTGCTTCTGATACGCCACCAAGCCGCGATTGCTGTAGGCCAGCGCGAATTGCGGCAACAGCGCGATGGCACGATCGAGATCGGTGGCCGCGCGGTCGAACTCGCCCTTGCTCCGCCAAGCGTCGCCGCGATTGTTATACGCGACGGCGAAATTTGGATCGAGGCGGATCGCCTGATTATAGTCGGCGATGGCGCGGTCGAGGTCGCGCTTGACGAACCATACGACGCCGCGATCGTTGTAGGCGGAGGCGTCCCTCGGATCGAGCCTGATGGTGCGGTCGTAATCGGCGATGGCGAGATCGAGTTCGCCCTTGCGGCGTAACGCAAGCGCGCGGGTGAAAAGCGCCGTCGTATAATTCGGCGCCAGCCGGATGGCGCCGCCATAACTGTCGATGGCCTGGTCGAGATCGCCCTTCTGGTTGTATGCGGCGCCGCGCGTCATGTACGAAGCAACGTCGCTCGGGTTGAGCGTGATGGCTTGATCGAGGTCCGCGATGGCGCCGTCGAAATCGCGCTTGCCAAACCGCGCCTCGCCGCGATTGGCATAGGCGTGCGCCGATTTGGGATCGATGCCGATAGCCTCGCCGAAGTCATTCAGCGCGGCGTCGACATTGCCCTGTGCGCGCAACGCGATGCCGCGGTTGTCGTGCAGAATGGCGAGATTGACCGTCTGATAGCGGCCGGAATCGATCAGTGTCGTGCACGAGGCGATGCGCTCCTCGAGCGTTGCACGCCATTCGCCGGTGCAGCGCTTCTGGTCGCTTGTGTCTTGCGGATTTGGGGTTTGCGCATGCGCCACCTGAACCAGCAGCAACGCGAGGCCGGCCAACAGCGGCGCGTGGCGCGGGCGATGACACGGCGGGGCGAAGTTGCGCATGGCCGGCTTTTCCTCTGCGCTCCCGCGACGATTCTCAACCCAGCCGTTTTGCCGCTTCTTCGACCATGCTGAGGTCGGCGTATTTTTTGACATCGATATCCGTGTTGAGCAGGCCGACCTGTTTCTGCAGTTGCAGATTGCTCTGTAAAGCCGCGAGATTCGGCGTGCCATTCGGATCGCGATACTGATCGCGCGGCCCGAAGGCCCATTCCATGCGCGCCGGCGGCGCCTTGTTGATGCGGGCGACGGCGGCCACGGCCGCCTCGTGATTCTTCGGATCGGTATACCAGCGGATCGCGCGCACCACGTCTTCGAGGAAATCAACCAACGCGGCGCGATTCTTCTGGATAAAACCGGTGCGCGCTGTCCACATCGTGAGCTGGGTGATGCCGAACGCGTCCTTCTCGGTGAACAGCGTATTGGCGATGCCGCGCAAATTCGGATCGAGCGCGAATGGCGGCACGGCGCTGATCAGATCGGCCTTCTTTTCGGCCAGCATCGCGCGCATGGCCGGGAAGGGTGCCTCGATGATGGTGTAGTCGCGGTTCGCCTCCAGCCCGTTGCGCTTGCACATGGCGCGCATCGAGATATCCACCGCGCTGCCCATGGCGTTGGTGGCCAGCACTTTGCCCTTGAGATCGGCGACTTTCTTAATCGGGCCGTCCTTGAGCACCATGAACTCGTTGGTGCCGTGTCCGGCAACGCCATCCTGGATCTCGTCGGAAATCACGCGCAAGTCATCCATGTGCGCATTCTGAATCGCGAGCGCGAACGAGGAGAAGGCCAGCGGGCCGATGTCGAGTTCGCCTGCCGCGAGCGCCGTGATCACCGGCGGCGTGCCCTCGAAATGGATCGCCTCGGCGGTGTACGATTTGCCGAAATGGGTCAGCAGTTCCTTCTGCTGCAGCACCAGCGGAGCCAGCGATGCCGGCACCACCACCCAGCCGACCCGAATGCGCACCGGCTCGGCTCGGGCCGGACGGGGCATGCCGACGCCTGCCAGAGCCGTGCCCGCGGCCAGGGCGCCAAACCCGAAGTGACGGCGATTCATACCAGTTTTCACGACGATTTCTCCACTGTCTAACCTTTAGGCCTGTTCATTGCGGCAAAGCCGTGCTATCGACCGCCGCCAACCCAAAAGCGGGCCACCGAGTCGGCGAGGGACACGATGTCCGCTCGTCGTCAGGGCGTTATCCTACGCGCCCGCCCGCCATTTCAGGGCCATGCGGAGTTGGCAATGGCATTGACTGCGAGAGACGTACCGCCCGAAGCATATACCTTCGACGATGTACTGTTGAAGCCCGGCCTGTCGGATGTTCTGCCGTCCGATGTCGATATCCGCTCGCGCATTACTCGTAGCGTGCCGCTGAATATCCCGATCGTCGCTTCGGCGATGGACACGGTGACGGAGGCCCTCATGGCGATCGCCATGGCGCAGGCCGGCGGCATCGGTGTCATCCACCGCAATCTGGAGCCGGCGCTGCAGGCCGCGCAGGTGCGGCAGGTGAAGAAGTTCGAGTCCGGCATGGTGGTCAACCCGGTCACGATCCAGCCGGACGCCTCGCTCGCCGATGCGCTGGCGCTGATGCAGGAGTTTCACATCTCCGGCATTCCCGTGGTTGAGGGCGGCGGCGGCGGCCACGCCGGGAAACTCGTCGGTATACTCACCAACCGCGACGTGCGCTTTGCCACCGACAGACGGCAGAAGATCTCGGAGCTGATGACCAAGGAGCGCCTCATTACGGTGCGCGAAAGCGTCAGCCAGGATGAGGCCAAGCGGCTCTTGCATCAGAACCGGATCGAGAAACTCCTGGTCGTCGATGCCGACTATCGCTGCGTCGGCCTCATCACCGTGAAGGACATCGAGAAGGCGGTGGCCAATCCCAACGCCTGCAAGGACGAACAGGGCCGGCTGCGGGTCGCCGCTGCCACCAGCGTCGGCGAAGCCGGCTTTGCGCGCAGCGAAGCGCTGATCGACGCCGGCGTCGACCTCGTCGTGGTCGATACCGCTCACGGCCATTCCTCGCGCGTGCTGGAAGCCGTCACCCGTATCAAGCGGCAATCGAATGCCGTCCAGGTGGTCGCCGGCAATATCGCCACCGCCGAAGGCGCCAAGGCGCTGATCGACGCTGGAGCCGACTCCATCAAAGTCGGCATCGGGCCGGGCTCGATCTGTACCACGCGCATCGTCGCCGGCGTCGGCGTGCCGCAGCTCACCGCCATCATGGATGCGGTGGAGACGGCGAAAAAGCATGACACGCCGGTGATCGCCGACGGCGGCATCAAATATTCCGGCGATCTTGCCAAGGCGATCGCTGCCGGCGCCGACTGCGTCATGATCGGCTCGCTGCTCGCCGGGACCGATGAGACGCCGGGCGAGGTGTTTCTCTATCAGGGCCGTTCGTACAAGAGCTATCGCGGCATGGGCTCCGTCAGCGCCATGGCGCGCGGCTCGGCCGATCGCTATTTCCAGCAAGAGATCAAGGACGCGCTCAAGCTGGTGCCCGAGGGCATTGAAGGCCAGGTGCCCTATAAGGGGCCGGTCGCCAACGTGCTGCATCAGCTCGCCGGCGGCTTGCGCGCCGCGATGGGGTATGTGGGCGGCAAAGATCTCGCCGAGTTCCACGCCAAGGCCGAGTTCGTGCGCATCTCAGGTGCAGGATTGCGCGAGAGCCACGTCCACGACGTGACCATCACGCGCGAGAGTCCAAATTATCCAGGCCAAACCTAGGCGGTGCGATGGCTGCGGGCTCGATCGATCGATTTGCCAAGATCCGCGCGGCGACCGATGCGCATCGCGCGCAGCACGGCTGCGGCGCGTATCCTTATGACAACGGTCCGCTGTTGGGGGCGCTGGCGGCGGCCACCGGCGCGCGCCGCATCCTCGAACTCGGCACGGCGCTCGGTTACACCGCATTGTCGTTTGCCGCGGGCGCGCCCGAGGCGACGGTCGATACCATCGAGCGCGATCCGGACCATGTGCTACTCGCGCGCGACAACATTGTCGCGGCCGCGATGGATCACCGCATCACCGTGCATGAAGGCGATTTCGCCAGCGTGCTGCCGACGCTCGATCCGGGCTACGACGTCGCGTTTTTCGATGGCCAGTCGCCGACGCCGGCGCTGCACAAGACGCTGCGCGGCCTGCTTCGCACCGGCGGGACGCTTATCACCGCCAACCTGAATCATCGCTCGACGCCCGAAGCGGTGCGCAAGGCGTTGTTCGACGGCAAGTCCTGGCGCAGCGCTTTGGTCACGGAGGATGGCGAGACCGCGATCAGCGTCAAGCTTTGACGCAGCATGGCGGCGCGATCGGCGCCGTGGTACGGGGGAACAATGAGCAGGGGGTGAATGAGATGTCGCTGCAAGCAATCCTGCTGCCGTTGTTCGTCGAGGTCATCCTCACCTTCGTGCTGTGGGGGTGGATGGCCGGATTGCGCACCCGCGATATGACGTCGGGTGGCGTGCGGTCCGAGGACATCGCGCTGCGTGAGCCGAACTGGTCCAAGCGAACCTTGCAGGCGGCGTATTCCTTCTCCAATCAATTCGAGCTGCCGGTACTGTTTTATGTCCTGACCATTCTGGCTTACGTCACGCACAAGGCCGGCGTGGTGTTTGTCATCCTGGCATGGATCTTCGTGATCTTTCGCCTGCTCCACGCCTATGTGCACACCACGAGCAATGTGGTGCGCTTTCGCGGGTCGCTATACGGCATCGCGGCTTTCGCTCTCATCTTAAACTGGGTGATTTATATCGTCGTGATCTTGACCAGCCCCTGGGTGTGAAGCCATGCCGCTTGAATTTTGTCATCCGACTGCTCCGCACGAACGGCTGAGGCTGCCGGAATGGTACGTCTCCAGTCTGATGATGGACCGCGCGCTCGACGCCGTCGTGCGCCGCGTCAAAAAGCTCGATCGCAAGCACGACATTCCCTACCTCGCCGGCTACAGCCTCGATGGCAAGATCGTCTATATCGACCGGCACATGCCAAAATCATTCAAGTTCCGCGGCCGCATCATCGAAACCGACCGCTTCCTGATCCTGCACGAAGAAGTCGAAAAGACGCTTATCGATCAGCTCGGCCTGCATTATCTGCATTCCCACCAGATCGCGACGCGCGCCGAAGAGGCCGCGGTGCGCGCCGCCGGCGTCGAATGGCACGCCTATGATCGCTTCATGCAGAAATACGTCAAGCGCATCGGCGATGAGCGTTTGCAGAAAGTGCCGAAGGATCTCGATCTCAAACCCTATCGCGACGAGCACGACGACGATCTCCTGAGCCGCATGCTCAAGAGCGTGCGCGCCGGCAAATGTCCGAAGGGCATTCATGTCCAAGATCTCGCCGAAGCGATTGCGGACCTGCGCAAACATGTGCGGCAGCACGACACGCCGGGGGCCGAGCGCGCAGTTGCGCTCAAGCGACGTGTTAAAAAAATAAGAGCCGCGAAGGTATGATCACGGCCTCGCCAGGGGCGCACGGATGACTCCCGCCGCCCGCCTATCAGCGGCCGTCGAGGTGTTCGCCGAGATCGAATCGCGGCGGCGGCCGTCTGGGGATGTGCTCAAGGATTGGGGCCTCTCGCACCGTTTTGCCGGCTCGTCCGATCGCGCCGCCATTGCTGGCCTTGTGTATGACGCGCTGCGCCGCAAAGCGTCGTCGTGCTGGCTGGTGGGCGAGGCGACACCGCGCGCGGCGCTGCTCGGTATGCTCAAGCGCGAGCGTGGGCTCGACGTCGCCGTGATCGAGGCGCTGTGCAGCGGCGCGCGCTTTGCGCCGGCACCCTTGTCCGAAGCCGAGAAGGCGGCGCTGTCCGCAGCGGCGTTGTCCGGCGCACCAGCGCCGGTCGCCGGTGACTACCCGGACTGGCTCGATCCGCATTTTGCAAAAGTTTTCGGCGAGGATCGCGCCGCGGAGGGCGCCGCGCTGGCGACGCGCGCGCCGCTCGACCTGCGGGTCAATACGCTCAAGGCGGAGCGCGAGGAAGTTCTGCCGAAGCTGGCGCATCTTCATGCCGCATCGACGCAATGGTCGCCGATTGGACTGCGCATCCGCCTTGGTGCCGACGCCAGGAATCCGGCGATTCACGCCGAGCCGCCGTTTCGCAAAGGCGAGGTCGAGGTCCAGGACGAGGGCTCGCAGCTCGCGGCGCTGTTGGCCGGCGCCAAGCCCGGCCAGCAGGTCGTCGATCTCGCCGCCGGCGCCGGCGGCAAGACGCTGGCGCTCGCCGCCGCCATGGACAACCGCGGCCAGATCTACGCAACCGACATCGACAAACGCCAATTGCTGCCGATCCACGAGCGCATCGCACGCGCCGGTGCCCGCAATATTCAGGTGCGCACGCCACGCGGCCGCCCTGCCGATGCCACGCCGGCAGGCGGTGCCGGTCTGGGGTGGGGCCTCGACGATCTCATCGGCCGGGCCGATTTGGTGCTGATCGACGCGCCCTGCACCGGCACCGGCACTTGGCGGCGCAACCCCGACGCCAAATGGCGGGTGCGCCCGGGCGCGCTTGACGAACGGCTCAAGGAGCAAGCGTCGCTGCTCGATCGCGCCGCGCCGCTGACCAAAGCCGGCGGTCGCATCGCCTACGTCACCTGCTCCGTGCTCGACGACGAAAACGGCGAGCAGGTGCGAGCCTTCGTAAGCCGGACGCCCGGTTTTTCGGTGGAAAAGCCCGCCGACGTCGCGCAAACGCTCGGCGAGGGCGCCTATCTTTTCGCCCAGTCGGCGCTTATTTCCCGCGAAGGCTTGCTGATGACGCCGCGCCGGACCGATACCGATGGATTTTTCGTCAGCTTGATGCGGCGCAACTCATGAACCTGACTGCCAAAACTCGAGAGACCCCCCTCGCTAACCCTTCCCCGCTGGCAGGAGAGGGAAGGGAGGGTGTAAAATCCGTAATGGCTGGTCACGATAAAATTCTCATCGTGGATTTCGGCTCGCAGGTGACGCAGCTGATCGCGCGGCGCATACGCGAAGAGCGCGTCTATTGCGAGATCGTGCCATATCAGAAGGCCGAAGCGGCGTTCCGCGAGATGGCGCCGAAGGGAGTCATTCTCTCCGGCGGTCCGGCCGGCGTGCTCGACAAAGATGCGCCACTGGCGCCGATGGCGATCTACCAGGCCGGCGTGCCGGTGCTCGGCATTTGCTACGGTGAGCAGGCCATGGCGCATCAGCTCGGCGGCAGGGTCGAACCCGGTCACCATCGCGAATTCGGCCGTGCCGAGGTCGAGCTGACCAAAGCCTCCGCGCTGACGGACGGCGTCTGGGAGGTCGGCCAGCGCTATCCGGTATGGATGAGCCACGGCGACCGCGTCACCGAATTGCCGACGGGCTTTACCGTGACCGGCACGTCGTCGAACGCGCCGATCGCCATGATCGCCGACGACGCTCGCAAATTCTACGCCACGCAGTTTCACCTCGAAGTGATGCACACCCCGCACGGCGCGGCGCTGTTGCGCAATTTCGTCCGCAAGATCGCCGGCTGCGCCGGCGACTGGACCATGCGGGCGTTCAAGGACGAGGCGGTTGAGAAAATCCGCAAACAGGTCGGCAAGGACAAGGTGATCTGCGGCCTTTCCGGCGGCGTCGATTCCGCGGTCGCGGCGGTGCTCATCCACGAGGCGATCGGCGAGCAGCTCACTTGCGTGTTCGTCGATCACGGCCTGCTGCGGCTCGGCGAGGCCGAGCGCGTGGTCGCGCTGTTCCGCGACCATTACAACATTCCCCTGATACACATCGAAGCCGCGGACCTGTTTCTGACAGAGCTGACCGGAGTCGTCGATCCGGAGGATAAGCGCAAGATCATCGGCAAGCTGTTCATCGACGTGTTCGACGCGGAGGCCAAAAAGGTCGGCGGCGCCAAATTTCTGGCCCAGGGCACGCTCTATCCCGACGTGATCGAGAGCGTGTCGTTTGCCGGCGGACCCTCGGTGACGATCAAATCGCATCACAATGTCGGCGGCCTGCCGGCGCGCATGAATCTGAAACTGGTCGAGCCGCTGCGCGAACTGTTCAAGGACGAAGTGCGCGCGCTCGGCCGCGAACTCGGCCTGCCCGACGTGTTCGTCGGCCGCCACCCATTTCCCGGTCCGGGGCTCGCCATCCGCTGCCCGGGCGAGATCACGCGCGATCGTCTCGATATTCTCCGGCTCGCCGACCATATCTTCATCGAGGAAATCCGCCGCACCGGCCTCTACGACGACATCTGGCAGGCCTTCGCGGTGCTGCTGCCGGTGCGCACCGTCGGCGTCATGGGCGATTACCGCACCTACGACTACGTCGTGGCGCTGCGCGCGGTCACCTCGATCGACGGCATGACGGCGGATTTCTATCCGTTCGACAACATGTTTATCGGCACGGTGGCGACCCGCATCATCAACGAAGTCAAGGGCGTCAACCGCGTGGTCTACGACGTGACCAGCAAGCCGCCGGGGACGATCGAGTGGGAGTAGGGAGGGGAGATATTCTCCGATCATCAGCCGAAAACGCAGAAATTTGCGGTATTTTGCCCAACCGCCAGTGGCATATCTAGTTGGGGTAGGCCCTTTAGCCACCAAATATTGAGGCGAATGTGGCCCGAATCGGTTAGAATGCCATACGAGTGCCAAACGGAGGCCGTTCTATTGGTTGAACCTAAGGCGCTAACCAAGCATCTAAATGGCAGACTTGAATGCCCTATACACAGCCCCATCTTATTGACAGCTTAGCTCGCATAGGGTCCGATAGGCCGTTAGGACGGAGGGGGAACCTTCCGCGCTCCTTAACGTTTATCTGTCTCTATGAGGGCTCCGGAAAAAACGGAGACTGCGTCATGGTTCACTGTGAAGGTGCAGGCTTGGGTTGAATTATCCCCTAACGCATGCCAAAACTAGAAGGGGCCGCTCGCGTAGCGGCCCCTTCTTGTTGGGGATTGGCCGTGATGAGGTGGATGGCAGGATTTATTGTAATTCTCTTCGTCTTTTTCCTATTTTACGTAAGCAGACCAGATTTTATAGCAAAAGTTCCGCATTTTACTGTGGTCGATTGGGCAGTTTTATTATCTATACCTTTAGCATTACTCTTGACCCATTTTCTAAGTCGCTGGGTCAGAAATAGCAGGCTCACAAGCCGAGACATCTTGTGGCTTTCCATTCTTGTCGTGACGATCGTTCTCATTTCGGCGCTTGTCTTCTATGTGAAAGGAGAAACGGGGCGGGCAATTCTGCTTGCGTCGTATTTTGCGAGTCTTGGCTGGATATATACCAACTACGTAACAGCTCATGTCCAGCGCAAAGCGCATACAATGAATGTCCTGATCAACTTAGAAACAGCATCGAATTTAACAAGCATAGATGTTTAGTGCTCTCAAAATTTCCGTTTGGTCACCCCGTCACTGTCAACGACCTGCCAGCTCTCAAGGCTGAGAGGGCCAAAGGTGACGCCTACGGTGCCCCAGATAAGGTGCCTACACTGGATTCCGCTTACTACATCGCGAACTACTACGAGTTCATCAGCGTCGGCGTGATGAACGGCGACTTAGATGGGGGCTTAATACAGCATACGTTGAGAACGATACTCACGAATTGGTTCAAGCATCTTGAGCCTATCATTTACGACGCCCAGATCGAGACAAACGGGGCTCGGAACGAGCGGGTTTTCCGCGGTTACATTGAGCTTATAAAACATTACAAATCGTTGTCCGAAAAATAGTCGCGCGAGAGTGTGTTGAGACCGCCAGCGCGTCTGGAGACTCGTCTGATGTCCGTCACCATCTACGGCATCAAGGTCAGCATGCGGTGTGACCTGAGCCCCGGCAATTCCTCCAAGAATGGATAGGGTCCGTCACCTGGAAGGGGATGGACATGAAGCCGAGCCGGTTCACGGAAGAGCAGATCATCGGGATATTGCGGGAGCAGGAGGCCGGGGCGAAGACGGCCGACGTTTGCCGCAAGCACGGGATCAGCAGCGCCACGTTCTA
>DATCBO010000107.1:0-19889 GCA_036511795.1 Xanthobacteraceae bacterium | reverse complement strand
GCGCAGCCGCGCGAATTCTTTCCCTATGCGCGGGACCCGGTGGAGATCACGGGCGCCGACCCGCTTTCGGACATCATCCTCGCGCGCATCACCAAGGCTGACGTATTGCCGCCTTATCCCGAAATTGTGGCGCAGATGACCGGGTCGGAATGGCTTCTGAGTCTTTCCGGCAGCGGCGCTGAAAAACGGCTGCTCACCGTCAATTGCAACTGGTGCCACTCCTACCAGCAAATTTTCCGCAATCATTACGACGAGCGCAGCTGGTCGAAGATCCTGTACAGGATGATTCATGGCGCCGGCTCGCCGCTGATCAATATCAACAAAAACGGGCGCTTCCCTCCTGAGGACGAAGCGAAGCTGGTGCATTGGCTGGCGACGGTGCGCGGCCCGCAATCAGGCGATTCCGGCTTTATCACGTTGCCGCGTCCGCGAGGCCGCGCCACGCGGGTGATCATCACCGAGTACGAATTGCCGCGGCTGGAGACGGCGACTCATGACGTCTCGGGCGATGCCAATGGCAACATCTGGTACAGCACCCATCGCAGCTCTTATGTCGGGCGGCTCGATCCGCGCACCGGCAAGGTCACCGAGTTTCACGTCCCGCCGGTGCAGCCCGGCGCGTTGCCAGGCACGCATTGGATCCACGTCGACAAGGATGGCATCGTCTGGGGCTCGGAAAACTGGGCGCACAACATCTGGCGGCTCGACCCGAAGACCGGTGAGTTCAACCGCATTCCCTGGCGCGTCAAGGAAGCTTTGAATTCGCCGATGGGGGGCAATTATGCGCTCGATCCGGACGGCTACATCTGGAAGGTGCGCAATTTCAAGGTCAGCAAGGTCGAGGCTTTGACCGGCAAAGAAGTGCTCGGTATCATCACCACGAAATTCCCGGGAACTTACGGCAGCGCGATCAGCCACGACGGCCGCTATTTCGGCGGCGGGGCGTGGCCGCGCGACGGTGTCGTGATCGCCGATACGCATACCGGAAAGGTCTACGAGCCGAACACCAGCACCAATTCCGGACCGGCGCGCGGCGAATTCGATCTGAACGATAATTATTGGGCCGGCGGACGCGGCGGCGAATTGATCGAGTTCAACATGGCGGAGAAGCGGATTCGCGAATTCCCGCTGCCGACGCCCTATGCCTCGATGTATACCGCGCAAGCCGACAAGAATGGCAACGTGTGGGGCGGCGAGATGCACTCGGGCCGCTATTTCCGCTTCAACCCAAAGACCGAGCGGTTCACCGAATATGTGCTGCCGGAGCCTTACGGCATCGACCGGGAAAGCTGGATCGACAACTCCACCAACCCGGTGACGGTTTGGTACGTCGATCACGAGGGCTGGATCACGCGCATTCAACCGCTGGATTAGAGCATTTTCCGAAAAACGGTCGCCGGTTTTCCGAAGAAAATGCGACCAGATCCATAAAACTAAAGCAAAGAACCGCCACGCCCCGCGGAAAGAAACTCGGGCGAGCTAATTACAGCAATGATTTCAGCGGCGCATTCAGATGCATCGGCCGTAGAGTTTTTCGGAAAAGCGTGGGCGCAAGGCCGTCCTACTCTTCACCGAACATTTCCTGCCGCCGCCGCTCGAGCGCCGCCGAGTAGCGGCGCAACGCATAGGCTTCCGTCAACAGTCCGATGACCCGTCGATCGAGATAGGAATCGACCACAGCAAGGGCTTCCGCTTCGGCGCGGTCGAAGGCCAGCACGGCTTCCTTCACGGCCATACCCGGCAGCAGCATTTCGTCGGGATAATGCAGATACTCCTTGATCGCGTTGTCGGTTTCGACCTCGCCGGCGTAGAGATCGGCGACGTGCACCAGCCCGACATAGCGATCCGCCTCGTCGACCGCCACCACGTAGGCCGCCGAGCCGAGCGGGAAGGATTCGCGAAACGACGCAACGTTGATCGAGGCGTGCACTGTCTGCACGTCCTGCCGCATCATGCGGCCGACAGTGAGATCGCGCATCCAGCCGATATCGGCCGCGCTGCGGATCGTCTCGCCGCGCAGGTGAAAGCGCCACGTCGCGAATGAATACCCGAACACTTCGCGCGTGACTTGCGCCGATATGATCACCGCGATGAGCACAAGTGTCGTCAGCCAAAGGTCCTTGGTCGTTTCCAGCGCAATGAAGATCATGGTCAGCGGCCCGCCGATCACCGAGGCGGCGAGCGAACTCATGCCGATGACTGAATACGCATTGGGATCGAAATAATATGTCGGAAACATCATCGTCAGCGCCACCGCCACAAGGTGGCCGCCGAGCGCTCCGATCAGAAGCGAAGAAAAGAACATTCCGCCACGGAAGCCCGAACCCAGCGAGGCGACCGACGCAGCGATCTTGAGCACGAACAGCAACAAGACGAAATTGAACGACAAATCGAGCATGCCCGAGACGCGCAATGCGCCGTGACCGGACGACATCACCTGCGGCGACACCATCGCAAACAGGCCGACAAATAACCCGCCGATCATCGTGCGCCACATCGGCCGCAGCGCAAGCCGCGAGAAGATCGCCTCGCACAACGCCACGCATCGCATCATCGCAATGCCGAGCAACGCCGCAAGCAGGCCGAGCACGGCCGCGAGCACGTAATCGTGGCTGACGATCGTCATCTTCTCGGGTGCGACCACGCCGATCTCGGCCGGCGACAGCCCGTCCGCGACCACGTAGCCAACCAGCGCCGCAATTGCGACCGGTGCCAGGCTGGTCGGCGTGTAGCTGCCGATGATCAGTTCAAATCCGTAGAACGCCCCGGCCAGCGGGGCGCCAAAGGCACCGGCGATCCCGGCCGCCGCGCCGCAGCCGACCAGAATGCGCAGGTCACCGCGCCGCAGCCGGAATGCGTTGCCGATGCGCGAGGCGATGCCGCTCGCCGCCTGCGTGTAGCCGGCCTCGAGCCCGACCGCCGCTCCCACACCGCTCGACCAGATCGTCTGCGCGGCCACGATCATGCTGCCGAGGAGCGACATGCGGCCGCCGTGCAACGCATTGGCCTCGATCGGGTCGATCTCCCGGTCCGGCCGCCAACGTCTGATGATTTCGCTCGATACCCCGAACAGCAGTCCGCCGACCAACGGCACCGAAATGGCCAGAATGGGATTAAGCTCAAGCCGCGCCGAGAGGCGCTCGCCCGGCTGCAAATGAAAGAAGATCGTATGCAGCAGATCGACCAGGTAGCCCATCGCGGCCACCACCAGGCCGGCTATGGCGCCCACCACCGTCGCAAGCGCGACGAGGCTCGATTCCCGTGCTCGAACGAGGGCGCGCAGGCGCCGGGGTATTTCGAATCGGTCGGCCACTTCAGCAATCAAGACGGATCGGCCATCGTTCGGGTGCTCTTTATGGGCGGGCACGCAAGTTCTACTTCTCGGTGCAACCGTAACACCTGACCGCTGAGGCAATTGTTGGCAGATGTGGCGGCTGAGCGGACTCCTTGGACGAGCCGGGCCGCAATCTGGCCGCGCCGGCACGAAATGGGTCGAAATAGTGCGCTGCACCAACGAAGTAACAGGCAATCGTCCCAAAATGCCGCGAAGTCAACGATTTTTCGCCAGCCGCCGACCCATTGATCATCGCCCCGAGTCCAGTCACTGCAGCAATGGCACCGACATTTGCCGGAACGCCCGTCTCGACGGGGCGTTAATCAAAGCACGGGCTCGACGGCGTCCCAGATCGGCTGCAAGCACAGATGCTTTCATTCGCAGGCAATGCGTTGCCGCATCGATCGCCCGATCGAGGGGCCGCGGCGACAACGGCGATTCCGGCCAGGCTCGATGCGCTGCCGTTTGGCCGATTCCACATCCTTGTGATCGTCGCGCTGGGTATCACCTGGATTCTGGACGGACTGGAAGTAACACTTGCGGGATCGCTCTCCGGCGAACTCAAGAACAGCTCCGCCTTGGGCCTGAGCAATGGCGAAATCGGCCTCGCCGGAAGCCTCTATCTGGCCGGTGCGGTGTTCGGAGCGTTCTTGTTCGGCTGGCTGACGGATCGCCTGGGGCGCAAGAAGCTATTCACTATCACGCTCGTCGTTTATCTGCTGGCGACGGCCGCGACGGGCCTATCATGGAACTTTTGGAGCTTCGCGTTGTTCCGCATGATTACGGGCGCCGGCATCGGAGGTGAATACTCTGCCATCAATTCGACAATTCAGGAGCTTATTCCCGCACGCCTGCGCGGCTGGACCGATCTGCTGATCAACGGCAGTTTTTGGATCGGCGCCGCAATCGGGGCCGGCGGCTCGATCGTTTTGCTCGATCCGCGCTTTATCGACCCCGCAGTCGGCTGGCGCCTGGCATTCCTGATCGGAGCGGCGATCGGAATTGTGATCGTGACGATGAGGTTATGGATTCCGGAGAGTCCGCGCTGGCTGGTAACTCACGGGTTCGCAGAGATGGCGGAAAAAACTGTGCATGGTATCGAAACGCGCCTCGGCCGTGACGTCGACCCCCGGACGTTGCAGCACGTGCGCTTGCGTGCTCGCAGTCACACGCCGCTGAGCGAGGTCGCCCGCGCGCTGTTCGTCACCTATCGGCGACGAACGCTCGTCGGCTTGAGCCTGATGGCGTCGCAGGCATTCTTCTATAACGCGATTTTCTTCACCTACGCGTTGATCCTGATCGACTTCTATCATGTTCCGGCCGATGCGGTCGGCTGGTACATTCTGCCGTTTGCGGCGGGCAACGTGCTGGGCCCGCTGCTGCTCGGCCGGCTGTTCGACACGGTCGGCCGTAAGGTCATGATCGCGTCGACCTACGCGGTGTCGGGAGTGCTGCTCGCGGCGACGGCTTATCTGTTCAGCCGGAATCTGCTCTCCGCACAGCAGTTGACCATGGCTTGGATGATCGTGTTCTTTTTTGCTTCGGCGGCGGCCAGTTCGGCCTATTTGACAGTCAGCGAAACTTTTCCGCTAGAATTGCGCGCGCTCGCCATCGCGTTCTTCTACGCCATCGGCACCGCAGTCGGTGGCATAGCGGGACCGCTGGTGTTTGGGATGCTGATCGATGCCGGGTCGCGTGCGAGCGTCGCTACGGGCTACTGGATTGGCGCGGCCATGATGATCGGCGCCGCCGCGGTCGAGGCGTTCTGGGGCGTCGCCGCCGAGCGCCAGCCGCTCGAGGCCGTGAGCCGGCCCCTGGCACTCGTGGATTGAACCCGGGAGCCGGACGTGCAAAGCCAAACCCGAATTCGCGATCGAACCACCACGACAATGGATAGCGCCGCTCTGCCCCCACTCGTGCCCGACCTGCACCGCTGCGCGATCCTGCTCGATATCGATGGCACCATCCTCGATTTCGCGCCGTCGCCCCGGCAGGTCCGGGTGCCGGATGACCTCACCCGCACGCTGACGCGGCTTCAGCAGTCGACCGGCGGCGCGCTGGCGCTGGTCAGCGGCCGCTCGATCGGTGACATCGATCTGATTTTCGCGCCGCTGCGGCTTGCCGCCATCGGCGTGCACGGCGCCGAGATGCGCCTCCACTGCGACGCGCCGGTGTTGACGCGGGTCCTGCCCCTGAGCGCGGCGCTCAAAGACAGGCTCGCCAAGATTGCCGATCTCGGCCCTGGCATCCTGGTCGAAGACAAGGGCTATTCACTGGCACTGCACTATCGGCAAGCCCCCGCCAAGGCAGCGGAACTGATGAGCGCCATCGATCGGGTTTGCGCCAGCGCCCCACAGGAAGCGGTCGAAATTCTTCCCGGTAAGTTCGTCGTCGACATCAAGCCTGCCGCGATCAACAAGGGCGATGCGGTTCGCGAGCTGATGCAACATCCGCCATTCGCCGGCCGGCATCCGATTTTTATCGGCGACGATACGACCGACCTTACGGTTTTTGACACCGTCCCCACATTTGGCGGACGTGCCTATTCGGTTGGCGATATCACAGCCGACGTGGACGGCCATTTCGAAACGCCGGAAATCGTGCGCTCATGGCTCGCGCGCATCGCGGCTGAGAGTCTGGGCGCGGCGGGATGACGGACCACGGGCTGGATCTGGCGGTCATCGGGAACGGCCGGACGGCCGCGTTGGTCGATCCGTCGTCGCGCATCGTCTGGTGGTGCTATCCGCGCTTCGACGGCGATCCCATTTTCTGCCGGCTCGTTTCCGGAAAGGAAGAGAAGGGCTTCTCCGACGTCATACTCGACGACATGGCGGAATTTAGCTCCGAGTACGTGCGTAACACCGCCATCGTCGCCACGACGCTGACAGATCACCGCGGCGGCAAAGTGCGGATCACCGATTTCACCCCTCGTTTTCGTCAGTATGAACGTGTGTTCCGGCCGCCGCAGATCTACCGCATCATCGAACCGATCGCCGGGCTGCCACGGATCACCGTCCGCATGCGGCCGACCTGCGAATATGGCAAGCCGCTTCCGCGCCGTTCGCTCGGCAGCAATCATATCCGTTATTCCAACGACGCCACCGTGATCCGGCTGACGACGGATGCCCCGCTGTCGATGATCGACCACGAGGCGCCGTTCGTCCTGACACGCCCGCTGCACCTGGTGTTTGGTCCCGACGAGCCGTTTACCGGCGACCTACAGAAGACCTGCCGGGACTTCGTCGAGCGCACGCACGACTATTGGACCGAATGGGTGCGCCGACTGTCGATCTCGATCGACTGGCAGGAAGCCATCATTCGCGCCGCCATCACGCTGAAGCTTTCCAATTTCGACGAGACCGGCGGCGTCATCGCCGCGCATACGACATCAATTCCCGAGGCGCCGGGCTCCGGCCGCACCTGGGATTACCGCTACTGCTGGCTGCGCGACGCCTATTTCGTCGTCCATGCGCTCAACCGCATCGGCGCCACACGCACGATGGAAGAATTCATCTCGTTTACGCTGTCGATTGCCTCGAAGCCCGGTCAGGAGCTGCGTCCGCTCTACAGCGTGGTGCCGACGGCTTCGGTCGAGGAGCGCACCGCGCCCGACCTCGCCGGCTATCGTGGCGACGGGCCGGTGCGCATCGGTAACGCCGCGGTCGATCAAATACAGAACGACACCTATGGCAGCGTCATTCTCGCCGCCATGCCGATGTTTTTTGACCGGCGGCTGCCGCGTCCAGGCGATGCCGGGTTGTTTCATCTGCTCGAATCGCTCGGCCAGCACGCCGCGCGGGCAGCATTCGAGCCCGATGCCGGCATCTGGGAATATCGCGGACGCCAGCGCATCCACACCCATTCGGCGGCGATGTGTTGGGCCGGCTGTCAGCGCCTCGCGGCCATCGCGGCGAGGATCGGCCTCGATGCCCGCGCCAAACATTGGAACGCGATCGCCGAGCCGATGCACGCCGAACTCGTGGAGCGCGCCTGGAACGCCAAGCGCGGCGCCTTCACCGCGGCGTTCGGGTCCGACGACCTTGACGCCAGCGCGCTCTTGCTCGCCGACCTCGGCGTGGTCGAGGTCGACGACCCGCGCTTTGCGTCGACGGTCGGGGCCATGGAACGCGAACTGATGCGCGAAAAGCATATCATGCGCTATGCCGGCGAGGACGATTTCGGATTGCCGGTGACTGCGTTCTTGATTTGCCGCTTCTGGTTGATCGATGCGCTGTGGTCGCTGGGCCGGCACGAGGCGGCGCGCGACCTGTTCACCGACGCGCTCGAGCACCGCAACCGCTACGGTCTGCTGTCCGAGGACGTCGACCCCAAGACCGGCGCGCTGTGGGGTAATTTTCCGCAGACCTATTCGATGGCCGGCCTCATCCTTTCGGCCATGCGACTGTCGCGCAGTTGGGAAGATCGCTATTGGCGCGGGTGAAGCCGCTGACCGCCAAAATTGCCACGCCGCTGTATAATTCTTATAAATCCAATGATGAACGACGTGGCAGCCAGCGCCCCGCTCACGCGCGAGGTCGTGCATTCCTTTCAGCGGAACTCGCTTTCACCCGAGCGGAGCTATCGGCTCCTGCCGGACGGGCTGGAGTGGCGCGAAGGTGATGCGACGCGCGTTGTCCGTTACGGCGACATCGTCGAAATTCGCGAATACAAGGGCAAAGTCTGGGGCGCGTTGTCGGCGCAACTGCCGCGCAGCTTCGACTATGTCCTGCGCGACCGTGACGGCGAGGAATATCTGCTGAATTCCATCCATCGCCCGCGCTTCGGCGCCGCCGAAAACCGCGCGGCGAGCTGCACTGTGCTGGTCGACGAATTGCGAAGGCGCGTTGCCGCCGTCAATCCCAGCGTCAGATCGGTCAATGACCTGCGCTGGTCATACAAAGTGGCCAACGCGGCGGATCGCTTGTGGTACCGGGTCGGCCTGCTGCTCTTTAAGCTGATACGGTGGTCCGACTTCGAGCGCTCCTCTAATTTCGCAGCGCTTGTGTTACGCCGCATCGGGCCGCGGCTCCGCGGCCATCGCACCGCGCGCGCCAATCTCACCGCCGCCTATCCGGAAAAATCCGCAGCCGAAATCGAGCGAATTCTCGTTGAAATGTGGGACAATCTCGGCCGGCTTGCGGTCGAATACGTCAATCTCGACCGGATGGTCGACCCCGCCAATCCCAATTCCGGCCGGATCGTGGTTGCGCCAGAAACCTTGAAGACGCTTGCGCGTCTTCGCGATGACGGCAAGCCCGCAGTGCTCTTCACCTCGCACCTTGCCAGCTTCGAGGTCGGCGCCATCTGGGTCGAACGCAACGGACTTAATCTTGCGATTTTCTATAACCCGTCGAATTTCGGTCCGCTGTCCGAGCAACTGGCGGCGATGCAGAAGAATACCATGGGCCGGCTCGTTGAATCGGGCCCCGACGCGGTGTGGCGTCTGCGGGACGCGCTCAAGAGCGGCTTGCATCTCGCCTTGTTCGCCGATCAGCACTTTGCCAATGGCGTCGATGTTGAGTTTTTCGGCCGGCCCTGCAAGGCCAATCCGATGGCGGCAAGGTTTGCGCAGTTTTTCAATTGTCCGGTTCACGGCTTCCGCGCCATCCGTCTGCCGGATAATCGCATTCAAGTCGAATTTACCGACGAGATTCCCATGCCGCGCGGCGCCGACGGCAAGATCAACATCGCGGCCGCCATGCAGGCGATCACCACGACGATCGAAAACTGGATTCGCGAGCGGCCAGAACAATGGCTGTGGCTGCAGCGGCGCTGGCGCTGACGGCGCGCCCAAACGGCATCTTCGCAAAAAGGCAGCGCGGCGAAATCTGCATTCCGCCGCGCGACCGAAAAGGGTAGCAGATCGGCGCCGTTTCAGCCCGTGGGCGGGGCGATTTCGTCGAGACTCTTCTGCCGCGCCTCGGGACCCATCTGCGTCACAGACACCGCGGCAATGAAGAGAAGAATGGCAAGCGAGACGAACACCGTCGTCAGACCGTATCCGCTCTGCACCCACAGGATCGTCGGCATGATGAAAGCGGTAGCAAGCCGGCCAACGCCCGCGGCCCAGCCGAAGCCCGAAGCCCGTGCATTGGTCGGGAACACTTCGGAAGCGAAGATCTGCATCGAGTTGCCGGCGACCTGCACGAAAAAGATCATGACGAAGCCGGCGACCACCAGTTCGAGCGCCGTTCCGGCATTGGCGAACACGACCGCCATGATGCCGGCGCCGACGAACGTGCAAACCGACGTGACCTTGCGGCCGTATTTGTCCAGCGCATACATCATGAAGAGGCTCGCGCACGGCACCGCAAAGTTCATCGCCAGCGTGTATTGCAGCGACTTCGTAATGCTGAAACCCTTCGATGCCATGATGTTCGGCAGCCAGGCGCCGAGCCCGATGGCGACACCGAAGAACGCCGTGAAGCAGATCATGCCGGCGATGACACGGCCCGGAAATTGGGTGAACACCACGCTGAACGGGTCGCTCTTGGTGTCGCTGGCCGCGTCGGTTGCCAGCGGCCGCGTAGGCCCAGCAATGCCGAGACGACCGAGAACGTCGATAGCCTCCTTGCCGCGCCCGTGCGTCGCGAGATAACGCGGCGATTCCGGCAGCGCGAAGCGCAATACCCAGACCACCAGGGCGCCGATGCCCGCGATCAGCCAGACGCCGCGCCAGACGTGATCCGCGTTAGGCAGCGTGTTGCCGAGGAACAGCACGAGCGCGGTGCCAATCGGCCATACGCACGCGCCGCCGATGAAATGGATGATCGCGAGAATGCGGCCGCGAATGCGCTTGGGTGCATATTCACCCGCATAAGCAAAGCACAACGGCTGCTCCGAGCCGAGCCCTAGGCCGGCAATGAAGCGGCAGATGATCAGCAGGGTGACGCTCGGCGACAATGCACCGAGAATGGTGAAGACACCAAACAGCAGGAGGTTGAACTGATAGATGAAGCGCCGGCCAAATCGATCCGAGAATTCGCCCTGCCCGGCGGTACCGATGAACAGACCGAAAATGGTGGCGCTGCCGATGGCGGCAACTTGCCCCGGCGTTGCGAAACCTGATTTGAGAAGGAACGGGACAAGCGAACCGAACACCGTGAAATCGATGACGTCGAAGAAATATCCAGCCGCGATCAGCGCAACCACTTTGCGGTGAAGCGGAGATATTTTTGCATCGTCCAGAGCCGAGCCGACGAATTGTTCGATGGTCTGGGTGCTGCCGCCGGCAGCCTGAGCTGTCACTGTGGCCATGATTTCCTCCCCGTTCCCTCATATTCCGCAGGCCGCTTATCGCGGCTCTGATGGCGAATACTCTGGCGGGGCAAATTCCCACTGTCAATGCGACGGCGCGATGACGGCTTTCCACCGCTTGGTCTGGACTTTCACGCGCCCTCGAACTGCAGAATGTTAAGCCCCGCATTCGAATCGGTGACGTACATGACGCCCTGCGCGTCGACGAAGCAGTCGCAGGACTGCACCACCTGCGGCCGATTCGGACGCTGATCGTACATGCGCTCCGGGTCGCGCGGCACGAAATAGGCGATCTCCTTCGGCCGGAACGGATTGGCAATATCGCAGACGCGCACACCGGCGTTGTGCAGCGTGGCGAAAATGTAGCGCGAACTGACAAACGCGCCTGGCCGGTTCTCCCAGAGATTATGCGGGCCGAAATTGCCGCCCTTCTTGCAGTAGTCGGCTTCGTCCGGCACCGGCAGCGTCGAAATGCTGACCGGGTTGGCGGGCACGCGCACGTCAAACACCCAGATGTAACGCAGCCCGAGACTGCAATCGGCGAAATTGGCCTCGTCGGCGACGACCAAGAGATTGCGATCCGGCAGCGGCAGCGGCGAATGTGTGCCGCCGCCGAACGGCGGATCCCAATTGCGGTGACAGACGAGCTTCGGATGCGCCGGGTCGGCGACATCGACGATGGCAAGGCCGCCATCACGCCACGCCGTGTAGGCGAGATTGCCGGCGACCAAGCCGTGATGCAGCGCGTAGCGGCGGCCCTTCGGCCAGGTCGGCGTTTCGCCGCCGCCGGTCCACATGCCCGGCAGCCAGAACTTTCCCACGACCTGCGGCTTGGTCGGCTCCGCCATATCGACGATGACCAGAATATGGTCGGAGAATTCCGGCAGATGCACCGACACGTAGGCATAACGGCCGCCGACGTACCAGATGCGATGCGGTCCCAGCCCGCCGAGCGGCAGGAACGCGATCTCGCGCGGAGCTTCGGGCTTGGATAAATCGTAAACCCGAAGCCCAGTGGTGAACTTCTGCCCGGCGAGCGCGTCCCCCGAATTGCCCTGGAAATAGGACTCGTGGCTCACCTGCATGGTCCACACGCTCGGTCCGTTGACCGCCAACAGCAGATCGCCAAATTTTTCATGTGTCGCGGTCTGCAGATGATGGGCGCGCGTGTTCGGCGGACAGGCGATGAACTCCACCGGCTTCGGGTTTTTCACGTCGCGCACGTCGATGACGGTAATGCCGTTGGAAAAGCCATGGCCGATATAGGCGTAGCCCTTGTTGACCATGACCTGCACGCCGTCGCCACGGCCGCCCTGGTCGGAATGGCTGATGAATTTGATGTTGCGTGACGCGACGGCATTCATGGATCGATCCTCCCGGGGTCATTCCGGGGCGCGCGAAGCGCCAGCCCGGAATCCATAATCACTGATAGTGACGTTCTTGAAGGCCTGAGTCATTATCTACGACGCTGTGGATACGGATTCCGGGCTCCTCGCGGAGCTTGTCATCGGGCCGGCCACTTCGGGCCGGACCCGTTGGCTCGGCCCCGGAATGACGACGACAAGGAAACGAGCAATGGCCAACCCAGAACAAGGCATCATCGCGGTCGACAAGATCGGCGGCAAAGTGCTGTTCCTCAATCCCGTCACCTACGCGACCGAGGTGGTGATCGACGGCTTCCCCAAGACGGTCCACGAACTGCTTATCATTCCGGAGACCGGCATGGCCTATGTGCCGATCTTCGGCGACGGCATTCACGGCCGCAATCCCAATCCGCAGCACCTGCTCTGCGTGTTCGACCTGCGCAAACGCGCCCATGTCGCCACTATCGATCTGCGTCCTTACATCGCGCCGCACACGCTCAAGCTCGGGCCCGACGGTCTGATCTACATCACCTGCGAAAACAGTGCGGTCGTGGCGGTGATCGATCCGAAGATCAACAAGGTCGTAGAGGCAATCGAGTCCGGCTCGACCAACGGCCATCGGCTGATTATCGCGCCCGACGGGCAGCGCCTTTACACCGAGAACGAAGAGGACGGCACCGTCTCGGTCATCGACCTGCCGAAGCGCAAGCTCCTCGGCAAGATCAAGA
Source organism: Xanthobacteraceae bacterium (assembly GCA_036511795.1). Classification (GTDB taxonomy): domain Bacteria; phylum Pseudomonadota; class Alphaproteobacteria; order Rhizobiales; family Xanthobacteraceae; genus BOG-931. Next base: position 7,206 of record DATCBO010000107.1, on the reverse strand, counting down.
CGCCGCGGCCACTCGCCGGCATCGCCATTTCGGCCGATGGCCGCACCGTGGTCGCGGTCGATGATGCCGAGCCTAAGCTCATTCTGATCGACACCGCGGCCGGCAAAGTCCGCGAGGAACTCGTCCTCAAGGACGTGCCGAAGGCGGCACAGATCGCGCGCTACGCGCCCGACAACAGCCTCATCGGCGTCACCAGCCTCAACAGCAACACGGTGAGTCTGCTCGATCCGTCATTCCGCGAGCAGACCGCGATTGCGGTCGGCAGCCAGCCAATGGACATGGCGTTTCACGGCGACGAACTGTTCGTTGCCTGCCAGGGCGACGGCTCCGTGCACGTCATCGATATTCCGAACAAACGCCACAAGACGAGTTTTCAGGCCGGCACCGGCTGCGAGTCGATCGGATTTTTCTGACCTGCGCGGGGCCAATTATTCCTTGGGTGATGACGGCGGGCCGGGCACCCTGCGCACAAGCCAGCTTCGAACGTAGCTCGCCCGCTTGGCGATCGCCTGCCAGATGACGTAACCGGCAGGCGGCGGCTCCGGCTCGCGCGGCACCATCGTCCTTGTCTGCGCCGACGGCCGACGGCCGTTGCACCACGATGACATGTCGCCAAGCCAATGTTCCGCCTTGACCTGCTTTTTGGCGGCGATCTGCGCGAGCTTGTAGATTTCCTCGATGATGGTCGGATCGTCCATGCTGCGCCAGCGGGTCACGTCCGTTTGGGTCAACTTGCGACCCAGCACCGCCTCCGCCTCTGCGCCCAGCTCCTTTTCGATCCATGGCAGTTCCAACTGAACGTCGTAGCGCATGAAGCGAAACATCTTGCCGTTGGGCGGCCGCTCTTTTTCGAGCGCGCCGAGCTCGGAATTGATCCACCACGGCGTCAGGCATTCGCCAAAGTACTGCATTTGCGTCAGCGCGAAGGTCTGGATGTCGTTCATCAGCGACATCAGCGCGTGATAGGTCATCTGCAGCATCCAGGCCATGCCCAGTTCCTCGGGCACGACGCGACCGCGGTGGGTGCCGGTTCCGATGGACACGATCGTCAAGTTCTCAGGATTGGGTGTCCAGCGGATCTTGTAGGCTTCGAGTATCGCCATCAGAAAAAGCATGACCGAGGGATTGTTATGCGGCGTCACGCCGCCGTCGACGAACAGCCCCTTGTTCTCGCCTTCGACGATTGCCAGCGTTTCCGGCGCGAAATAGAACGGCGCTGCCGTGCTCGCGCGTACCAGATTGGCCAGCGTATAAGACCTGTTGCCGATGTGACCGTGCTCTCCCTTCTTGGTATCCCAGTACATATTGCGCGGATTGTTGGCGATGATCCACGGACTGCCGGTATCGAGGCGTTTGCTGATCAAACAAAATCCGGTGTTCAGATCGGCGGTATCGAGCGTCCGCTTGCCGACCACATACTCGATTTCCCTGCGCAACGCTTCGGCATCGAATTTCGGTTTGAGGCGCAATAGCCTCCACACCGATAGCTTGAACACCTTGGGCGCCAGTTCGAGATAGAAATTCCTGATGTCCGCGGTCGTGTATCCCAGCGCCAGCGCGCCCGCGATGACGGCGCCGGTCGAAGTGCCGCCGATCAGATCGAACCAGTCTGCCAGTTGGACCGGCTTGCCGAGCCGCTCGGCAAGCACCGTTTCGATCTGTTCGAGAAACGCCACCGTGATCGCGCCGCGAACGCCGCCGCCGTCGAGCGCCAGGATGCGCTTTGGACCAGGGCAGAACAGGTGCCTGTCGCGTTCGCATTGGCATTGGCATGCGGGGACCGCGGCCTGCGCGCCTGCGGCTTTGTCGCCAGCCACGGCGTTGCCTTCGTCAACCAAGGGCATGACACGATCCGGTTTCTAGCATTGCCAGCAGTATGGGTTGGCTGAAGGTCAGTGCCAGCGTGGTGGTAGCGCCCCAACCTCGCTACTTTACACCGGCGAATGTCGCCAATCCATGGCGCGATAGGCTTGGTCGGCGATGGCAGCACCCGCGGCTTACACTCCACAGGTCACAGCGCCCTGACTCGATCGGGCCATGCCGTGATCTGCGCGTGAAGCGCCGCAATCCAGGGGCCGCAACACGCCCTACGCGTGCGCCTTGCGTTGCGGATCGATGATCTTCTCCAGCTTGTCGAGCACCTGCATGCAGGGCATGAGCTGCGCCAGGCTGGCGTTCGGCTCGCGCTTCTCTTTGATCGCGGCAATGAATTCGCGGTCCTCAAGCTCGATGCCATCCATCGACACGTCGACCTTGGAGACGTCGATCTTGTTGTCCTTGCCGTCGCTAAGGTCGTCGTAGAATGCCTTGAAGGTGCCGTTGTCGCAGATGTAGCGGAAGAACGAACCAAGCGGGCCATCGTTGTTGAACGACAGCGACAGAGTCAGCATCGCACCCGACGGAGTCCGCGCCACGATGCCCATGTCCATGGCGATGTTGAGCTGCGGGTGGATCGGCCCCTGCACCGCGTAGCAGTCGGAAATATTCTCGCCGGCCTGATACTGGAACAGATCGATGGTGTGGGCGGCGTGATGCCAGAGCAGGTGATCGGTCCAGCTCCGGGCATTGCCGGCCGCGTTGATGTTCTTGCGCCGGAAGAAATAGGTCTGCACGTCCATCTGCTGGATTTTCAGTTCGCCCTTGACGATCTTCTTGTGGATATATTGATGCGACGGATTAAAGCGCCGCACGTGGCCGCCCATCGCGGTGACGCCGGTCTCCTTGGCGATCTTCACCAGCGCCGCGGCATCGTCCACCGAGTCCGTGACCGGGATTTCAATCAGCACATGCTTGCCGGCGCGCATCACCTGCTCGCCCTGGCGGAAATGCATTTTGGTCGGCGTCGTCAGGATCACCGCGTCGGCGCGCTTGATGCCTTCGGACAATTCGCCGGTGTAGTGCGGGATGCCGTATTTCTTCGCCACCTGCGCGGTCGAACCCTGGTTGCCGCCGACCAACGACGTGACTTCAACGTCGGGAATGCGCTTGAGCGCATCGAGATGCTTCTGTCCGAAAGCCCCCTGCCCGGCGACGCAAATTTTCATGACAACCCCATTTTCCTTATGGCGTCATGGCCGGGCTTGTCCCGGCCATCCCGATTTGCGGATGGCGCCAAACAATCGGGATGCGCGGGTCAAGCCCGCGCATGACGCGTGGTGATGTTAAGCGCGAACCCGCTGCACTTTCGTCCGCGCCGCCGCGCGCTTGTGTTTGGCCGGCGTCGGCTTTTTACGCGCGGCGCGCTTGCGGTTTTCCAGAATGATGTGACCGACGGCGGTGTTCGACGCCGGCACGGTGTAGAAGCGATAGACCTCGTCGACCTTGTCGTCGAGCGCCCCGCGCATGATGAGCCACATCACCATCTCGATGCCCTCGGCGCCAGCTTCGCGCATGTATTCGAGGTGCGGAATCTTCACCAGCCGCTGCGGGTCCTTCGACAGATTGTCGAGGAACGCCTTGTCCCATTTGCTGTTGATCAGGCCGGCGCGCGGGCCTGAAATCTGATGCGACAGGCCGCCGGTGCCGAAGATCACCACGCGGATGTCATCCGGGTAGGACTCCACGGCCTTCTTGATGGCGCGGCCGAGCATGAAGCAGCGGTGGCCGGTCGGCGGCGGATACATCACGACGTTGACCGCGAGCGGGATGACCGGGCACGGCCAGTGCGAATCCCTGTCGACCTTGCCGAACAACAGGTTCATCGGCACCGTCATGCCGTGATCGACCTCCATCTTGTTGCAGATGGTGAGATCGAACTCGTCGAGGATGACGGACTGCGCGATGTGCGACGCCAGCGCCGGGTAGCCCGTGACCACCGGCACCGGGCGCGGTCCCCAGCCCTCGTCGGCCGGCGGGAATTCCGCGGCGCAGCCGAGCGCGAAGGTCGGGATCAGGTCGACCGAGAACGTCGACGCGTGATCGTTATAGACGATGATCGCCACATCGGGCTTGGTTTCGCGCATCCACTCTTGCGATTTCTCGAAGCCCGAAAATACCCGTTTCCAGTACGGCTCCTCGGTCTTGCCGTTGTCGAGCGCCGCGCCGATGGCGGGCACGTGCGATGAACCTACACCTGCGATAATTCTGGCCACGGCCTACTTCCGCTTTGCTGTTTTGGGTTTCGCTGCTTTGGATTTCGGCTTGCTTTTGGCTTTCGGCTGGGCGGCGGCTTTCTTCTTCGCCGCGCCTTTCGCCACGCTTTTTGTGGCGCTCTTTGCCTCACCGCCCGAGAGGAAGGCCGAAGGCTTATTCTTGCCGGTGCGTGAGCGGTTGCCTTCGACCGAGCGGCCGCCGCCCAGCATCATGTCGGCATAGTCTTGCTGGGTGGACCCGGTCATCGTCGCCGCCAGATGCTGGAACGAGTGGCCGTCGGTGGCGCCGAGCTTGGCGGTGAAATAGATGTTGCCGCCGAGCTCCAGCATGCGGTTGTAGTCGCGCTTGAGCACGGCGTCGGCCTGTTCCGGCGTCAGCTTGAATTGCTTGAGGTAGTCCGCCTCGTTCGCCTTGAAGGCCCGGCGGTTCTCATCCTTCATCAGCGACATGCAGAACATGTTGATGCCGTAGCCCTTGCGTGAGCGTTCGGCATCGAACACGAAAGTGCCCGGGATATCGTCATATTCACGCTGTTCACGGGCCATCGGCGTTACTCCCATCTGCTTTCACATATATAGCGCAGGAAAGCTTGGCAACGTAGTCACAGTTTCCTCATCCTGAGGTGCTCGGCGTACAGCGCCGAGCCTCGAAGGGTGAGGCCCCAGCGCCTCGGCCTGCATCCTTCGAGGGCCGCTTCGCGGCCACCTCAGGATGACGGAAATCAAGCCACTTCCTGCAAGACCTCGGCGAGTCGCTCCGGCATATCGAGCATGGCATCGTGGCCGCAGGGAAGCTCATAAATGCGCCAATTCTTAGTGCGCGCGCTTGCCAGCCCGGCGTCGAAATACGGATTCGGGTAAGCGGCCGCCCGGATGTAGGTCTTCTTGCCGATGCGGTCGCGGGCTCCGGTCAACTTAAGCTTCTGCACGAAGCACTGGATCGGCTGGGGCGTGCATTGCGCATCGACCCAGGCGCGATCCTTGTCGTTGACCTTGAACAGCGCGGCACTGCGCGGCGGCATTGCGGTGGCGCCGGAGCGAATCGCGGCCTGCACCGGCTCGCGCATCGGTGGCGGGTAGATGTCGAGGACACCTTGTCCGTCTTCCGGCATGAAGGCGTCCAGCATGACGAACGAACCAATCGCCTTTTCCATCTTTTCGGCAACACCTGAAATCACCATGCCGCCGTAGGAGTGACCGACCAGGACGACGTCGTTCAATTCCTGCCATTTCATCTCGTTGACGACGTCCAGGATGTGCGTCTCGACGTTGATCGACGGGTTAAGCAGGTGCGAGCGCTCGCCCACCCCGGTCAGTGTCGGCGTGAACACCTCGTGGCCGTCCTTCGCCAACAGCCGCGCCACACGCCGCCAGCACCACGCGCCATGCCAAGCGCCGTGCACGAGAACGAAGGTCGCCATGGGTGTGCTCCCTAATCGCGTCATTGCGAGCGAAGCGAAGCAATCCAGTACGCTTGCGAAGACGCAAAGGCCGGCTGGATTGCTTCGTCGCCCTGCGGGCTCCTCGCAATGACGGCGTCAACTCCAATAAAGCCGCATCGGATTGTCAACGAGCAGCGCCTGCTGCTGCGCCGCCGTCGGCGCGATCTTCGGAATGGTATCGACCAGCACGCCGTCGTCGGGCGCCTCCTTGGGCATGTTGGGATGCGGCCAATCGGTGCCCCAGATGACGCGGTCGGGAAACCGCTCGACGATGGCGCGCGCGAACGGCACCACGTCATCATAGGGCGGCCCGGCGATCGTGAAGCGCTCCGGACAGGTGACTTTGGTGATCCAGGTCTTGTTGGCGTCGAGCGCCTTGAGCCAGTTCTGGAAATGCTTGCCGTCGATGCCTTCGCGCACGTTCGGGCAGGCCATGTGGTCGAACACCAGCGGCGTCGGTATCGATTTCAGGAACGGGCCCATCTCGTCGAGGTCGGCGTGCTCGAAATAGATGTCGGTGTGCCATCCGAGCGGCGCGATGCGCTTGGCGATGCGCAGCATCACGTCCTTCGGCGTTGAATCGACCAGCCGCTTGATGAAATTGAAGCGCACGCCGCGGATGCCGGCGCGGTCGAGCGCCTTGAGCTCGTCGTCGCTGAAATTCTCGTCGACGAAGGCGACGCCCTTGGCGCGGCCGTTCGATGTCACCAGCGCATCGACCAGCGCGCGGTTGTCGGTGTCATGGCAGGTCGCCTGGACGATCACCGCCTTGTCGAAGCCGAGGAAGTCGTGCAGCGCGAACAGCTTCTCCTTCGGCGCGTCGCACGGCGTGTATTTGCGCGTGGGCGCGAACGGAAACTTCGCCTCCGGGCCGAACACATGATTGTGCGCATCCACCGCACCCGCCGGCGGCTTATATTTCGGCTTCGACGGGTTGGGATGAAACGGAACGTAACCCGGGGACATCGGCAAGGCGGCAAACTCCATTTCGGTCAGTCGCAGATCGATAAGCGAGGCGTATAGAGCACGGGAGGGTTCGGCAAGAGTCACCCGTCATTGCGAGGAGCGAAGCGACGAAGCAATCCAGCGGGCCTCGCGGCTATCGCAAGCCGCCTTGGATTGCTTCGCTGAGCCTGTCATCGGGCCGGCCACTTCGGGCCGGGCCCGTTGGCTCGCAATGACGCAAGCGATCCCGTTCTCGCGGCGCGTTTTTTTGTTCGCGCGCGAGTTTTTGCAGCCCACCATGTTGCTAACGGCTTCCCCGCTTGCGCTATTTCCTGGGTTTTCCTGTGCCCGACCCAGGCTGCAAACAAAGGGGAAGCAGAACGCCGAGAGACGCGTCGTCAACACCCGCGCCTTGCGGGCACGGGGCGCCCCTTGCGGGGGCGCTCGCCTCTCGGCGTCCCACTGCGGCTCTTGCCAGAGGGACAGCTGGTCCCCAAGGCTCTGCACCAGGCCATGCTTCGGGAGACAGTCCGGGGCGTTTGATCCTGTACGGCCGCCCCAACCGGGGGGCGGAGACCTTGCGCTGATCCACGGGTGTTACCCGCGCCGAACTAATCCCCGTACAGTGAGCACCTCACGCGCCGGTCATGATGCCGGCAGGCTGATGCCCGATGCCGCCCGGGAGCGGGTTACAAATCCGCCCGCAGGCACCGCACTCGCCCCGTCCC
>DATCBO010000106.1:0-33722 GCA_036511795.1 Xanthobacteraceae bacterium | reverse complement strand
GGACTCAGATCGCCGGGACCGCCTCGGCCGGATTGAAATCCATCGCCACGTGGTGCGGCTCGGATGCCACGCGCTTGAGCCAGGCGCGCACCGCCGGAAAACCCGTCAGGTCGTAGCCGCACTCGTGCGCCACGTGGGTATAGGCGTAGAGCGCAATGTCGGCGATGGTGTAACGGTCGGCGGCAAAGTAGTCGTGCAGCGCGAGATGCTTGTCCATCACGCCGAGCGCGCGATGGCCTTCTTCCATCCAGTCCTCGATGGCGTGGCTCTGCAGATCGCGCCCGCCTTTGATCAGCGTGAGCCAGAAATATGCCGCGCCCAGATTGGGCTCGAGCGAGTGCTGCTCGAAGAACATCCATTGCAGCGCGTCGGCCCGATCCATGCGGTCCTCCGGCGCCAGCGGCGTGCCGCCGGCGATGTACCACAGGATGGCGTTCGACTCGGCGAGGTAGCGGCCGGGTGCGACTTCCAACAGCGGCACCTGCCCGTTCGGATTCTTCTGCAGAAATTCGGGCGTATGGCTGTCGCCCTTGAGGATATCGATCTCGACCGATTGATACGGGATGCGAAGCTGCGCGAGCGCCAGCCGCGCCTTGTAGCTGTTACCGGAACGCTGCATTGAATAGAGCGTGAACATCGCCGCGTCCGTGCTGTCCGTACGGTACAATTTATAGGCGAAATCGGCCTACTAGTCGAACGCGGCGATGTCGTGACCGCGTGCCCCGCTGCCGTCAGCTATGCTCGAACGTTGCGGGTTAAAGGCCGGCGAGAGCGTGCGTTCAAGTTCCGCACGTCGCAGCAGGAGAATGAATGTCATCAGCATGGCGGGAACCCCGAGCGGTATCAGGGTGGCTTGCGCTACGCTGCGTGTAACAAGCGGCACGAGCCACAGCGCCGCAAATCCGGTCTTTTCCCACGGGCCGAAACCGCGCCGCAGCCCATCGACAGCGAAGAACGCGATGGCCGGCGCCAGCACCATCATGTCGTAGTCGAGCGAGTAGGGCGTGGCGAGGATAGCGGCAAGACAGAGTGCGGCACTCTTGAGAGCGGGCGCCGCAGCTTTTCGCCACAGCCGAACGATCGCCAAGCCAAGCGCGATGGTGAGCGCGCCTTGCAGCGCATAGGCGAGCGGGATCGGCGCGCCCCACATGCGCGCCCAGGAGAACACGCTCTGGATCTTTTGCCAGCCGGTCTGGCCTTGCTCCAGCACAACGGTGCGCGAGAATTCGGTCGAGGCCTTGAAGGCCGGCCAGACCTCGGGACCGAAAGCAAGCGTCGTAACGAGCGTCAGCACCACGACCGTCGTCGCGGCGGCGGCAAACGTCCGCCAATAGCCGCCGGCGATGAGCGCCAGCGGAATCATCAGCCCGAATTGCGGCTTGTAGACCAGAAGGCCAATCAAAATGCCGGCGGCGATCGGCCGCCGATCCAGGATGACGAGCGCGCCGCCGAGCAGCGCCGCGGTGAGAAAACCGTTCTGACCGTGGCCGATGTTGATCAGCACCGCCGGGTAGGCGAGGGCCAGGAGGAGCGTCATTCCGGAGGGCGCTGGGATTATGGATTCCGGGCTCGCGCTTCGCGCGCCCCGGAATGACGGCGAAAAAATCCCCCACACCATCAGCAGATAAAGCAGCAGCGTGCTGGCCTGCCAGACCGTGAGCGCCACGCCATACGGCATCTTCGCCAGGGCGCCGGCGACGAACAGAAAATACGGCGGATAGTGCCAGCCGTAGAACGGCGTCGCTTTTCCGAAGATTTCCTGCTCGCGGGTGTACTGTCGCGGCGGATCGAATGGCACGTCCGGCTTGCCTTCGAGCACATAAGTGCCGGCCGCATAGACGTTGGAGAAATCGGTTCCGAGCGGGCGGCCCTGGCGATCGACGCCGCCATGCGCGGTCACGACCAGGAACGCGAATCCCGCGATCGAGGCGATCAGCACTGCGGCAGCGATCAGCCTGATGCGCTCGCCGGTCAGCCAGTCGCCGTTTCGCAACGCCTGCCACGCCCGGGGCATCGGGGTTCCTGTATGGATCGTAAGACCGCGGCATTAGGCCTGCGGACGCTTAACGGAGCGTTGCGGGACGAGGCCGATCGGGGGCTGCCCAGTCGCGCGATTGCGATGTGATTGGCGGTGCTTTGCGCTTGCCTGTGGGCCGCCGTCGCCTTAGGAAACTCGCGCCTGACGCAGCCCAAAGGGCAAATGGAGAAGCGAAATGGCCTTTCTTGCGGAGCGCATATCGCGTGTGAAGCCGTCGGCCACCATGGCCGTCACGGACAAGGCGCGCGCGCTCAAGGCCGCCGGCCGCGACGTCATCGGTCTCGGCGCCGGCGAGCCCGACTTCGACACGCCCGACAACATCAAAGAGGCGGCCATCAAGGCGATCCGCGACGGTAAGGCGGCGAAATATACGGCCGTGGAGGGCATCGCCGAACTGCGGGCAGCGATTGCGCGCAAATTCAAGCGCGAGAACGAGCTGGACTACAAGCCGTCGCAGATCATCGTCGGCACCGGCGGCAAGCAGGTGCTGTTCAACGCGTTTTTAGCCACGCTCAATCCGGGCGACGAGGTGATCATTCCGGCGCCCTATTGGGTGAGCTATCCCGACATGGTGCTGATCGCGGGCGGCGAGCCGGTGGCGATCGAGACCCGCATGGCGGACGGCTTCAAGATGAAGCCCGAGGCGCTGGAGCGCGCGATCACGCCGAAGACCAAGTGGCTCCTGTTCAACTCGCCATCAAATCCGACCGGCGCCGCCTATACGCGCGCCGAGCTGAAAGCGCTCACCGACGTGCTGCTGCGGCATCCGCATGTGTGGGTGATGAGCGACGATATGTACGAGCACCTGGTCTACGATGACTTCGAGTTCTTCACGCCGGCGCAGCTTGAGCCGCGGCTTTATGAGCGGACGCTGACGATCAATGGCGTGTCGAAGACCTATTGCATGACCGGCTGGCGCATCGGTTATGCGGGCGGGCCGGAGCCGTTGATCAAGGCGATGGCGATGCTGCAATCGCAATCGACCTCGAACGCGACGGCGGTGGCGCAGTGGGCCGCGCTCGAGGCGCTCGACGGTCCGCAGGACTTCATTCCGAAGCACAACAAGATCTTCAAGGAGCGCCGCGACCTCTGCGTTTCCATGCTCAACCAGGCGAACGGCATCAAGTGCCCGAAGCCCGAAGGCGCGTTCTACGTCTATCCGTCCTGCGCCGGCACGATGGGCAAGAAGGCGCCGACCGGCAAGACGCTTGCGACCGACGAGGACTTCGTCACCGAACTGTTGGAGGCCGAAGGCGTCGCGGTGGTGCAGGGCACGCCGTTCGGCGTCGGGCCTGCGTTCCGCATCTCCTATGCGACCGCGACCAGCGCGCTCGAAGAGGCCTGCACCCGCATCCAGCGCTTCTGCGGCAATTTGAAGTAACCGGCTCCGGTTCGGCACGGCGGTAAAAACGCGCAAAACAGCGCGCAACAACGACGTCCCGCAAAACAAACTGGCGACGCCGGGCCGGTTCTCGCTTACAATCCCGGTCAGGCTCGGGGGACGAGCCCGGCGAGGGAGAACGCAGATATGTTCCGGACCATTTCAGCGACGGCAGGCTTGGCTGCGGCGGCGCTGGCGGCGATGCCGCTGGCACCTGCTCACGCGCAGCCTGCGCGGCTGCAGATCGGCAGCCTGAATTGTTCGCTGTCCTCGAGCGTCGGTATGCTGGTCGGCTCGCAGAAGAATGTGAGCTGTATCCTGCATTCCGATAACATGCCGGACGAGCCCTACCAGGGGACATTGTCGCGGATCGGCCTCGACATCGGCGCCACCTCAGGCGGCAAGATCGTATGGGGGGTGTTTGCCACCACGAATCGGTACTCCGGCATGCTCAACGGCAGCTACGTCGGCGCTACCGCGGAGGCATCGATCGCGGTCGGCCTCGGCGCCAACGCGCTGATCGGCGGCTCGAACCGGTCGATCGCGCTGCAACCCCTGTCGATCCAGGGACAAACGGGCTTCAACTTCGGCGCTGGCATCGGCACTTTGTATCTGTGCGAGCCTGGCACACAATGTCCGCCCCCTTGACCTGAACGGCCGGCGCCTGAAACCATAGCCGGCCGGCCCGCAGCCAATGACGGGTCCAGAGGCGGGAGGTGTTGATGGCCACGAACGGCAACAATGGCGGCCGCGCGGCTGGTCCCCGCGCCGTCGCGCTGGTCGGTTCGTTTCAGAGCGGCAAAACCACCTTGCTCGAGGCGATTTTGGCGCGCAGCGGCGCGATCGCGCGGCAGGGTTCGATCGAGGCCGGCAACACGGTAGGCGACGCCAGCAAGGAAGCGCGCCATCACAAGATGAGCGTCGAGCTGACCGCCGCCACCACGACGTTCATGGGCGACTCCTACACCTTCATCGATTGTCCCGGCTCGGTCGAATTCGTCCACGACATGCGCGCGGTTTTGCCGGTGGTCGATGTCGCCGTCGTGGTCTGCGAAATGGACGAGAAGAAAGTCCCGCAGCTGCAAATCATCCTGCGCGAGCTGGAAGATCAAAAAATTCCGCGCATCCTGTTCCTCAACAAGATCGACAAGGCCGATGCCGGCGTTCACGATGTACTCAAGTTGTTGCAGCCGGCATCGCGCACCAAGCTGATCTTAAGGCAAATACCGACCTTCTCGGGCGAGCTCATCAGCGGCTTCGTCGACCTCGCGCTGGAACGCGCCTTTGTCTACAAGGAGCACGCCGCATCGCAAGTCATACCGCTCGAAGGCGACATCGCCGATCGTGAGAAGACCGCGCGCTTCTCCATGCTGGAAACGCTGGCGGATCACGACGATCAGCTCATGGAGCAGCTGCTCGAGGACATCCAGCCGCCGCGCGACAAGATTTTCGACGATCTCACGCATGAGCTGCGCGACGGCCTTGTGTGCCCGGTCTTGATGGGGACGGCGATTCGTACCAATGGCGTGCTGAGGCTGTTAAAGGCGCTGCGGCACGAATCGCCCGGCATTGTCGAGACCGCGCAGCGGCTTGGCATCAAGAGCAACGGCGATGCGGTCGGCTACGTGCTCAAGACGCTCAACACCAGCCATGGCGGCCGCCTGTCGATCGCGCGTATCTTGAGCGGGCAGGCTGGCGACGGCACCACGTTCCTCGCCGGCGACGACGAAGCCGGCCGTGTCGCCGGCGTGTTCAAGCTCGTCGGCCAGAACACCGAAAAGCGCGGTCCCGCCGTGGCCGGGGAGACCGTGGCGTTCGCCAAGCTCGACAAGGCCAAGACCGGCGACACGCTGACCGCGGGCAAACACCCGCACGCAGCCGTCGCCACCGTCGTGCCGCATGCGCCGGTGCTCGCCATTGCGATCACGGCGAAGGAACGCAAGGACGACGTGAAGCTCGGTCTAGCGCTCAATAAACTCGCCGAAGAGGACCCCTCGATTACCATCGCGCACAATCCCGAGACGCACGAGATCGTGCTGTGGGGCCAGGGTGAAATGCATCTGCGCGTCGCCACCGAGCGGCTCGCCGACCGCTACGGCGTCGCCATCGAGCGCCGCCAGCCGTCGGTCGGCTACCGCGAGACCATTCGCAAGGGCGTTGAGCAACGCGGCCGCCACAAAAAGCAATCGGGCGGTCACGGCCAGTACGGCGACGTCGTGCTCGACATCAAGCCGATGCCGCGCGGCGCGGGTTTTACGTTCGAAGACAAGATCACCGGCGGCGTGGTGCCGCGCAATTATATTCCGTCGGTCGAGGAGGGCGTGATCGACGCGCTCAAGCACGGCCCGCTCGGCTTCCCGGTGGTCGACCTGCATGTGGCGCTGATCGACGGCTCCTATCACACCGTCGATTCCTCCGACATGGCGTTCCAGACCGCGGGCCGCATCGGCATCCATGAGGGCCTGCCGCAGTGCCAGCCGGTGCTGCTCGAGCCGATCGATCAGGTCGAAATCGTCTGTCCATCCGAGGCGACCGCGAAGATCAACGCGCTGCTCTCAGGCCGGCGCGGCCAGATCCTGGGCTTCGATACGCGCGAAGGCTGGGAAGGCTGGGACACGGTGCGGGCGATGATGCCGGAAGCCGAGATCGGCGACTTGATCGTGGAAATTCGTTCCGCCACCGCGGGCGCCGGCACCTTTACGTTCAAGTTCGACCACATGGCCGAACTGACCGGTCGCACCGCCGATCAGATTGTCGCGGCCCGCCGCGCGGCGGAGTGATCGGCGCCGCCGGTTCCGGACGCTCGCCACATTGCGACCGGATTCCGGTCGATAAGCGACGTCTGCCGGCTTATCCTTTCAGTTGAGCGAGCGTACCGGCAATGTCGCCCATGCCCCAATGCTCCGCGATCTTGCCATCACGAATTCGGAAAATATCACAGGACGTGAAGCGCAAGGATTTTCCCGTCGGCGCCACGCCGAAGTAAGCACCTCTATGGGTCCCCGTATAGACAAAGCTCGCTGCAGCCATATCGCCACTGGCGAGCGAGGCTTCTATCGCGACCGAAAGATCGGGGATTCCTTTCAGCCGCGCAGCGAAGTATCCGACAGTGCCTTGCTTGGCGGTAACGCCGGCTGCTGGTTTGGGTGCCGCAGCGCTCACCTGGTGATTTACGTAATCATCAGCAAACAGCGCGGCAAAGGCATTAATATCATGCGCGGTTAGGGTTTTGGCGAAGGCGGCAATCAACGGATTCTCAGTCCCCGACTGTGCAGCCGCTTTGGTGGCGAATGTTCCCAAGCCGGCAAGCGCAAGACCCATCGTGACTCTGCGCCGATCCATGGCGATCTCCACTGTTTGAGACGAACCAATCCATTCGGGCGGCCCTGGGCGGTCATCCATGGCTCCGAACAGCGAACTATATGCGTGGCCGCGGTGACCGAAAAGGTTCTTTGTGCGCGTTCGTTGGAACAGCGGTCGCGGTCTCGATGTTTCCGATGGGTCACTTACTTAACGCCTTATCGCTGTGCGCGTGAAAATTCGCCGCGCCCTGCTCACTGCGCAGCAAGCATAATCCGCCTCGACAATGCCGCATTAACGGACACGGCGGGTTTGCTGCGCAATAACACATATCGACGATCACGGATCGCAAATGTTGCCGATGCTGCAAAAGCTGTTCGCGGCAAAGAAACAGGTCGAGCCCGCGCCGGTGAACGGCAAGGTCACGCTCGCCGACGTGCTGCGGCTCGATTGGTTCGATCTTTGGTATCAGCCGAAGATCGATCTGCGGGGGCGCTATCTGGTCGGCGCCGAGGCGCTGGTACGCGCCAGACGTCCCGACGGCAGCATGATCAGTCCCGCTGCGTTTCTGCCCGGTGCGGCAGAGGCCGATATGCTGGCGCTGACCGAGCGCGTCATTCTTACCGCGCTGCGCGACTTTGAGGACTGCGCCGCGCAGGGCGTGAGCCTCAAACTCTCTGTCAATGTGCCGGCGTCGGCCTTCATCAAGCTGCCGATCGCCAAGATGCTGCGCGAACAGCGGCCCGCGGCCGAAACCTGGCCGGGCCTCATTCTCGAAGTGACCGAGGACGAGGTCATGCACGACCTTGCGATCGCGCAGGAAGTGGCCGACGAACTGCGCGCGCTCAACTGCTCGCTTGCGCTCGACGATTTCGGCGCCGGTTATTCGTCGCTGGCGCGGCTGCGGCAATTGCCATTCAGCGAACTGAAGATCGACCGCTCCTATGTCACCAATTGCCACTCCGACAAGGTCAATGGCGGGTTGTGTGAGACGATCGTCGAACTCGCCAAGCGCTTCGAGTTGAAGACGGTGGCGGAGGGCATCGAGTCGACGCACGAGGCCCACAAGCTGCAGGGCATCGGCTGCGATATCGGCCAGGGCTATCTGTTCGCCAAGCCAATGTCGAAGGATCATTTCGTCAGCATGCTGGGCCGCCGCATGGTCGGAGCCAAGCCGGCCGCCAAGCCGCGCCCGCGTGCCGCCGGGTTGCTGCGCGGTCTATTCGCCGAGACGTAAGGCGGATAGCCCATTGTATTGGCCGGACTTGTTCCGGCAATCCACGTCTTTCCTCACAATCTCTAAGTCCTGGAGGCCCGCGACAAGCGCGGGCATGACGGGTTGATGTTTATCGTCAATAATCCTCCCGCAGAATTAAACCGGGAGAGTCATCAATGCCCGCCTATTGGGTCGCGCGCTCTAAGATCAACGATCCGGCCGAGTACAAGAAATATACCGATTTGGTGCCGGCCATCATCGCCAAGCATGGCGGCAAGGTGCTGGCGCGCGGCGGGCGCTTCCAGATCATGGAAGGGCCGCAGAAATTCAGCCGTTTCGTCGTGATCGAATTTCCAAGCTTCGAGCAGGGCGTCGCCTGCTTTGCCTCCGACGAATACAACAAGGCGGCCGCCTTCCGCCGCGCCAATGGCGCGGGCGAGGTGGAAACCATCATGGTCGATGGCGGGGATGCGACGAAGTAGAGGGCGAGTCGCGAATAGTGAGCAGCAAGTTGCTATTCGCTATGACTTCAGTGCGGCTTGATGTGCGCGAACTTGATGACTTTGTCCCACTTCTGCATCTCGTTGACGATCAGCTTGCCGAAACCGGCAGGCGTCAACGGCATCGGGATGCCGCCGAGGTCCGCCAGTCGCTTCTGAGTCTTGGGGTCGGCGAGCGCGGCGTTGAGCTCGGTGTTGAGCTTGTTGATGATCTCGGGCGGCGTGCCTTTCGGCGCCATCAGGCCCTGCCAGGCAAAGGCCTCATAGCCCGGCACGAATTGGGCAATCGGCGGCAGGTTGGGAAACAGCGCGAGCGGCTTCGCGCTCGTCACGGCGAGGCCGCGCAATTCTCCCGACCGGACATGGCCCTGCGACAGGATCACCATGTCGAACATGACCTGATCCTGTCCGGCAAGCATGTCGGTGACGGCCGGCGCGTCGCCGCGATACGGCACGTGCAGCATGTTGATGCCGGTCATCATCTTGAACAGCTCACCGGCAAGATGCGGCGTCGAGCCGACGCCGCCGGACGCCATGTTGAGCTTGCCCGGATTTGCCTTGGCGTAGGCGATCAACTCCGGAACCGTCTTGACCGGCACCTTGGGGTTTACCACGAGGATCGCGGGGTCCGACGCGATGCCGCCGATGGGCGCGAGATCGCGGCTGAATGAGAAGCTGACACCCGGATTGATCACCACGTTGATGACGTTCGGGTTGGCCAGCATCAGCAGCGTGTAGCCGTCCGGTGCGGCTTTCACGACCGTTTCAGCGGCGATCTGCTGGGCGGCGGAACCGCGGTTCTCGACCACGAAGGTTCGCCCGAGCCGCTCGCCCAGAGCCTGCCCGACCAGTCGCGCGATGATGTCGGCCGTTCCTCCCGGCGGAAAACCGACCAGCAGATGGATCGGCCGCGACGGGTAGGTGTCGGCGTACGCATGACGGATTACAGCCGGCAGCGCGAGCGCGCCGGATGTGAGGGTGAGAATTCGACGGCGTGTAATGTTCATCATCCGGGCACCTATACAGCGGCGTGCCCGGCGGCGAAAGCGGAGCGGCAAATTTACGCAGCGGCCACGCGCGGCTCGCCACCACCGGGCGGCGGCACCGGCAGTCCATCGGCGGAGTATTCGTTGAGCTTGTTGCGCAGCGTGCGGATCGAGATGCCGAGCACGTTGGCGGCGTGGGTGCGATTGCCGAGGCAATGCTTGAGCGTCTCCAGGATGAGATCGCGCTCGACCTCCGCGACGGTGCGGCCGACCAGCGCACGCGACACCTGTTCGGCGGCAAACGTGGCGTGCGCCACCGCGGCGGCGCCGCGCTGCTGGTCGAGGCGGACGCCGTCGGGCGCCAGGATCGCTTCCGGTCCGATCTCGGCGCCGCTCGCCATCAGCACCGCGCGGTGCATGGTGTTTTCCAGTTCGCGCACGTTGCCCGGCCAATAATTGATCGCGAGCGTACGCCGCGCTTCCGCCGACAAGGGTCGCGCCGGCGCGCCGTTTGCGATTGCGTATTTCCGCGCGAAATAGTCAGCGAGTTCGAGCACGTCGGCCGGTCGCTCGCGCAGCGGCGGAACTTTCAGGTTCACCACGTTGAGGCGGAATAGCAGATCTTCGCGGAACGAGCCTTCGCGCACCGCTTCGGCGAGGTTGCGGTTGGACGTGGCGATGATGCGAATGTCGATCGGCACCGGCCGGGCGCCGCCGACGCGGTCGATCACCCGCTCCTGGATGGCACGCAGCAGCTTGGCCTGCAGCCGCACATCCATCTCGGAGATTTCGTCGAGCAATAGCGTCGAGCCGTTGGCCTCTTCGAACTTGCCGATGCGGCGCGCCACCGCGCCGGTGAACGCGCCCTTCTCGTGGCCGAACAGCTCCGATTCCAAAAGCGATTCCGGTACGGCTGCGCAGTTCACGCAAATCAACTGCTTCTTGGCGCGGCGCGAGCGGGAATGCACGTAGCGGGCGAGCACTTCCTTGCCGGTTCCCGAATCGCCGGTGATCATCACGGAAGCCTCGCTCGGCGCCACCTGCTGGGCGAGCTTGACCACGCGCGCCATGGCATCGTCGCGGTAGATCAATTCGCGGCTGTCATCGGCGACCGCCGCGAGCACCGCGGCGATCAGTTCCGCATCGGGCGGCAGGGGGATGTATTCCTTAGCGCCGGCGTGGATGGCGGCCACCGCAGCGCGCGCGTCTGTGGCGGTGCCGCAAGCGACGATCGGAACGTGGATGTGTTCGGCTTCGAGCCCGCGCACCAGTTCGCGGATATCGATGGCGACGTCGACCATCAGCAGATCGGCGCCGCGGCCGGCGCGCAGCACGGCAAGCGCCTGGGCGTTGTCGGCGGCATGCGTGACGGTGGCGCCCTTCTCCATTGCCAGCTTAGTCGCGGTCGTCAGCTGGCCGTTCAGTGTTCCGATGATCAAAAGCCGCATAATTGTTATTCCTTTTTCGCCTCAGGCGATAAGCGATTGGCAACTGGCGAGTACCGAATAGGGGAAAGATGGGTGCTCTTTGGATTTCCTATTCGCGGTTTCGCTATTCGCATTCGCGCATCTCTAACGTTCCGCCCGGATGATTTCAGTCATCGTCACGCCGAGCTTTTCTTCCACCAGCACCACCTCGCCGCGGGCAATGAGGCGGTTGTTGACGTAGATGTCGATCGCCTCGCCGACCTTGCGGTCGAGTTCGAGAACCGTGCCGGGGCCGAGCTTGAGCAGGTTGCCGATCTCCATGCGGGCGCGGCCCAGCACCGCCGAGACCTGGACGGGAACGTCGAACACCGCTTCCAGGTCGGAGGCGATGCGCGTCGTCGGTCCATCGGCCTCGATCGCCGCGGCCGGGTCGACCTGCGCGCCGCCGTTTTCAAGATCGGGCAACGCGACCTTGGCATCGTCGCTCATTTGCGCACCTCCTCATTATTTTTTGCCTCGGCAAAGCTGCGGCGGGCGGTTAGATAGCCCGTAACCGCCTTGCTGATCTCGGCGTCCGCTGCGGCGCTGTCGCGATTGACGCCGCCGTCCGCCCATTCGATGCGGCAATCGCCGGGCGCGATGTCGCTTTCGGCGAGCACGACCAGGCGACCTTCGAAGCCGCGTGCCCGGACGATGTCGCCGAGTTTTTCCTGCGTAGTCGAATAGAGCGCGTCATTGACGCGCACGGCGATGTGCGGCGTCGCGACCAGCTGGCGGAAGCATTCGCTCGCCAGTGCGGCGATTTCGGCGAACGGTTCGTTCACCAGCAGCGCCGGAGCGAGCTTGCGTCCGACCGCGACCGCGACCTCAACCGCCTCGCATTCGAGCCGCGTCTCGATTGCCTTAATGGCGGAATTGCTGGCGGCGATTGCGGCGGCGACGCGCTCGAGGGCTGTGGCGATGCGGCGATCGGATTCCACCTTGGCGTCGGTCTGCGCAGCCGCATAGCCACGGTCATGCGCCGCCTTTTCGGCTTCGGCGATCTTGAGCATGTGGTCTGCGAGCGCCAGCGTCTGCTTGCGCTCGGCGCCGCGCGCAAAGTCGACATCGAACAGAAATTTGGTCGGCGCGCCCATTGTCGTGATTCCCAGCCGTCCTCAGTAAATCAACTCTTCTTCGCCACGGCTCTTGGAGATGACGATCTCGCCCTTGGCGGCGAGGTCTTTGGCGAGATTGACCAGCAGCGCCTGCGCTTCATCGACTTCGCGCAGCCGCACCGGCCCCATCGCCTGCATGTCGTCGTTCAGCATCTTGGCGGCGCGCGTCGACATGTTGGACATGAAGAACTGGCGCACCGGCTCGGCCGCACCCTTCAGCGCGGTTGCCAGCTTGTCCTTCTCCACATGGCGCATCAGTGTCTGCGATGACGCGGTATCGAGCTTGGTCAGGTCGTCGAAGGTGAACATCAGCGTCTTGATGCGCTCGGCGGCATCGCGGTTTTCTTCTTCCAGCGCGGTCAGGAAGCGTGTCTCCGTCTGCCGGTCGAAATTGTTGAAGATTTCCGCCATCACCTCGTGGGCGTCGCGCCGCCGCGTCTGCGACAGGTTCGACATGAACTCGGTGCGCAGCGTCTGCTCGACGCGCTCCAGAACTTCCTTCTGCACCGCTTCCATGCGCAGCATGCGATTGATGACGTCGAGCGCCAGTTCTTCCGGCAGAATCGCCAGCACCCTGGCGGCATGCTCCGGCCCGATCTTCGACAGAACGACCGCGACGGTCTGCGGATATTCGTTTTTCAGATAATTGGCGAGGACCTCTTCCTGGACGTTGGAGAGCTTTTCCCACATGTTGCGGCCGGCCGGCCCGCGAATTTCGTCCATGATGTTGCCGACCCGCTCGGGCGGCAGGTATTGCTGCAGCAGGCGCTCGGTCGCGTCGTAGTTGCCCATCAGCGCGCCCGACGCCGACATGCGCGAGACGAATTCGAGCAGCAGTTCTTCGACCAACTCGGCGTCGATGGTGCCGATCGTCGACATGACGATGGAAACCTGCCGCAGCTCGTCGTCGTCGAGCATGCTCCAGATCTTGGAGCCGTGCTGCTCGCCGAGCGCCAGCATCAGGATTGCGACGCGTTCCGGGCCTGTCAGCCGGCGCTTGGCGGATCCCGAGCCATGGCCGGTATGGCCCGCAAGGCTCGCCAACGCGCTGGTGATCTCGCGATGGGCGGCTTCGTCGGGCTTCGGTGCGTGATGTGACGGCATGGCGTTGCTCAGGCGTTGGCGCTTTCATGCAGCCACTGGCGAATGATGGAGACGGTCTCGCGCGGATTGCGGTCGGCGATTTCGCCGACCTTCTGCACTGACTGGGCGTGGACCTGGCCCTGAATCTGCGCAATGTCGATCATCTTCGAGGTTTCGCTCGGCTCAGCGCTAAACGTCGGCCCGGCTACCGCAGCGCTTTGGCCCGCGCCCGGCTCCGTCGGCGCCGCCTGATTGGACACGACGCTCGGCAACAGCGCCGGCATCGCGCCTTCCATCGGAGCGAGCACGCGCCGCACCAGCGGCCGCACGACCAGGAGCAGGACGGCAAAGCCGAGCAGGCCCATCACCACCATTTCGATGGCCTGCATGATGTCGTCCTTGGAGAAATGCAGGGCGGACAACCACCCGCTCCGCGCCGTGATCGGCTGCATGGGCGGTTCGGCGAAGCGCAGATTGGCCACTTCGACCTGGTCGCCACGCTTCTGGTCGAAGCCGATCGCCGAGCGCACCAGCGCCGCGATCTGATCGATCTCTTCCTTGCTGCGCGGCTTATAGACGATGTCGCCCTTGTCGTTCTTGCTGTAGGTCCCGTCGAGCACCACGGCGACCGAGATGCGTTTGACCCGGCCGGCTTCCGTCACTTCGGTCTTGGAGGTCTTGGAAATCTCGTAGTTGACGATTTCCTCGGTCTTTTTGCTCTGCTCGCGAGGCTGTGCGTTGGCTTCCGCCGGCGGATTTTGGGTCTGCTGGCCCTGGGGAATCTGATTGCCGACGGTGACTTCGCTGCTGGGTTGGCCGGAGGCCGTGGATTCCTCACGCGTCTGACTGGAACGCACCACGCGGCCGTCGGGGTCGTATTTGTCCGACGTTTCGGTGATTCGGTTGAAATCGAAATCGGCGTTGACCTGGACCCGGGCATGGCCTGGGCCGACCACCGAATTGACGATGCCCTCGACCTGCTTGCGCAGCCGGCTTTCGAGCGCGACCTGCCGTTCGTCGACGACGGTGCTGCCGGTGGGATCATCATCGGCGCCATCGGCCAGGAGAGTGCCGGACTCGTCGACGATGGAGATGCGCTGCGGGCGCAGGCCGTTGACGGCGGTGGCGACGAGGTGGCGGATGGCGCGCACCTGCCCCGGTTCGAGTGTGCCGCGGACCCGCAACACGATGGAGGCGGACGGATCGATCTTGTCGCGCGAAAACAGCGGTCGTTCCGGAATCACAAGATGCACGCGCGCGTCTTGAACGCTGTCCAGCGTGCGGATGGTGCGCTCGAGTTCGCCTTCGAGCGCGCGTACCGCATTGATGTTCTGCACGAAGCTGGTGGTGCCGAGCGCGTCGGACTTGTCGAAGATCTCGTAGCCGATGCTTCCGCCCTTGGGCAGGCCGTTCTGGGCGAGCTCCATACGTAGCTTGGCGACGCGATCCTTAGGCACCAGAATCACGTTGCCGTTGTTGTGCAGCTCGTATGCAATCCCTTCGCGATCGAGCTGTTTGACGATTGCGGCGGAGTCGTCGAGCGTCAGATCGGTGAACAGCGGCATCATATCAGGCGCGGTTACGCGCAAGATGAGGAATGTAAAGAAGCCGACCAGCGCCAGTGTGACCGCGCCCATGGCCGCAATACGCGGGGCGCCGATGGTTTTGGCGAACTCCAGCAGATTTTGCACCAGGCTTCACCCCAAGCGACGCTATGCGCTCGGCAAGATTTGCCCGGTGGATGGTTAGCGCCCGGTTAATTTCGCGGCTCGATGCAGCCGGAATGCTACCGAATTATTACCGCCCGCGGCATTGACACCACGCAGCGCGGCATTCGCGGCTGTTCGCGAATCAAATCGCCGGCACAGACTTCCGGCGTTGACGATTTGTTAGGACGGATTAAGCCAGAGTTACTGGCGATACTGCTGGATACGGGTCGTGCGGAGACCGGCGAGGCCGTGCTGATCGATCGAGTATTGCCAGGAGAGGAATTCCTCGACCGTCAGGGTGTAGCGACTGCAGGCTTCTTCCAGTGACAGCAAACCGCCACGGACCGCCGCTACGACTTCCGCTTTGCGGCGAATGACCCAGCGCTTCGTTCCCGGTGCCGGCAAATCGGCAATCGTCAGGGGCGAACCGTCCGGCCCGATGACATATTTCACCCTCGGGCGATGAGGTTCGGTCATAGTCACTCTCACACTCGACAACGCCACAGATTGTTACTTTACGCAGCGCGGCTTAAAATTTGGCTAAGCGTAACGGCCGATCGACCGATTTGGCACCGAGCCGGCGCGCGACGGTAAATTTTCGCTATGCGGCTTGCGATTTGGCGGTCGCCGAACGGGCGGCGCGGCCGCGGCGCCGTGCCGTGCCCGGCCGGCAGCCGTTACAGCGACTTTATAAGAGTGCTGATCGCGCTGTTGAGATTGCCGATCGTGGTGTTGAGGCTGCTCAAGCCATTGGTGACGCCGCTGCTGCTGCTGCCGACCGATTGGATCGAGCTGATCGGATAGCTTTGTCCGCTGACGGTAATCGTTGGCGGAGTCTGGCTCATGTTCACCGCACTCACGGTGCCCTGCACCTGGCTCGTGACCGTGATCGCCTGGCCGCCGGCTCCAGTGCCTGTGACCGCGATGGTGTAGGAGCCGTCCGGCCACGTCACGCCGTTATTGCCTTGACCGTTCCAATTGTACGACTGGTTGCCGGCACCGAGCGTCGTAGTGCCGGTGTAGGCGGTCTGACCCGACGAGTTGGTGATTGTGATCCCTGCGGTGCCCCCAGCGGATGCGTTCAAGCTCCACGACGCGGGGCTTGCGGTGGCATTCGAAAGAGTCGCGCTGTTGCCGTTGAGTGTGACCGTCGAACCGACAAGTTGCAGGGCCTCGGTTGCTGCCGTGGTCTGCTGCAACGAGATCAGCGTTTGCATGTTGGTGTTCATGTCGACCTGCTGCTGGACCGACGCGAACTCGACCAGTTGCTGAGTGAACTAATTGGTATCGAGTGGACTGAGTGGATCCTGATTTTGCAACTGTGTGGTCAAAAGCTGCAGGAACTCGTTAAAATTACCGGCGATCTGCTGCGAGCCTGCGGCGCCAACTGCTTGCGCGGTGGATCCGGTCGTGTTGGTTGCCGGGCTCGTTACGGGAGTGGTCGTCGTCATGCTTCGCCCTCACGCCAATGCGTTCATACGCGGATGTCGAGTCCGCCGCGGATATTCCAGCGGGAATAGGTCTGCGTGGTATCGATCGCGGAAAGTTTGGGGTCCGCAACGACAAGCTGCGGCGCGGGCGGCTGGCCGCCGCCATTGCCGCCGGCGCCGTTCTGACCCGCAAACGACTGGTCGCGCAGCGTGAACTGCAGACCATTGTTGGTCGTCGTCAGACCGGCCTGCTCGAGCGCGCGCTGCAGCTGAGGTTGCTGGCTTTGGAGAAGCTGCAGCGTATCGGCGCGGTCGACGGTGACATGCGATGTGACCTGGCCGTTGCGGTCGACATCAAGGCGCACGTCGATGCGGCCGAGTTCCGGCGGGTCGAGTCGAATATCGAACTTGCTGGAGCCGCCGCGCGCCCGGGCGGCAATTTCGACCGCAAGGCCGGCGATGGGGACAGCGGGCGCGGAAGCCGTAGACATGGCGGCGGCCGGCGCCCCATTCGCCGCCAGAACGCCGAGATTTGGCAGAACATTCGAGGTCGCCGCGCCGTTGGCGGCTGCGCCGGTTGCCTGCCCGCTCGCGCCTGAACCCGCAGGGGCACCGGTATCGGTGCTGACCTGTCCCGTACGGGAGCCGCCGCTCTGCACGGCGCCGGTCGCAACACTCAATGCCGCGGCCAGAGCGCCGGCCGCTTGTGGCTGGCCTTGCGACGGGCCTTGCGACTGGCCTTGCGACTGCTGCGCGGTGTTGTTTGTCGTTGATGCATTCGCAGGATCGCCCGACGATGCGTCGCTCGTCTGAGGCGGGGCCGTTTGGCCGGCGGACGTCGAGGAGTCTGCCGTCTGGGCCGAACTTGTCTGTGAGGCCGGCCCGGCACCGGAGGCTGCGGGCTGGGTGCTGGGCGCCGTCGCGTCTTTGCCGCCTTGCGTCGCGGCCATGGCGGCGATGGCGGCCGCTTTGCCGCGTGTTCCCTGCGAATCCGTCGGCGTGGGTCCCTTCGCGGCCGGTGGTGTATCCGCCGCGGTATTGAGCACCAGCGCCGCCGCGACCGGTTGGGCCACCGTGGTGGTGGCCTGCGCCTGGCCGGCTCCCGTAGAGCTGCCGCCGGTCGAATTGCCGCCGCCGGCATCCTTTGCGGATCCATCGGGTGTGTTGCCGGATGGGTCTGCGGCCGGCTTGCCGCCAGTGGCCGTCGCGGCGTCGTTCGGGCCGGTCCGATTGAGCGCATCGGCGACCTTGGCGGCCAGCGACTGGAGATCGGCATTTGGCGCGGCAGACGAGTCCTGCTGAGCAGCCGGATCGTTTGGGTCCGGGGCTTGTGGGGACCCGGCGTCGGTTTCGGGACTTGTGGGGGCGGTACCGGCGCTGGTTGATGACCCCGAAGAGCCGGCCGCCGATTGGGTGTGAGCATGCGCGGCTTTCGCCGCCGCGGACTTCAATTTCCAGCCGGCGGTCGAACCTGCATTCCCCGCACCGCCATTAGTGGCGGTCGAGCCCGTCTCGGTGCTGGACTCCGAAGAATCGCGATTGGGCGTCACGGGACCGATCGCATTGCTGCTGCTTGCGGGAGCCGCCGTCGCTGATGCGTTCCCTCCGGGCGGCGAAGCCGGGGGCGCGCTGGTCTGCTGCGTTCCTTCGGTATCGAGAAAGTCGGCAAAAGGCTGGGAATTCACCTGCCGACCGACCGTGCTCGCCGACGGCCGCGTCGTCGGCAGCGCAGGCATAGCACTCAAGTCTGACGCGAAACTCGGCGCACTCGGCACTACGGCACTCCCAGGCGACAATTACCCGCCGTCGACTTGCAACCTGCGGGCCATCGATGGCGTCCCGGCCTAAAGCTACATAACTTCAATGGGTTGGTGGCAATTGTCCGCGGCTATTCAAAGTCCGAAATCCCGCCGCCCGGCAATTAATGCCGTGTGACGGCGCGGCGGCCGGCGCTTGCTGCCGGTTGACGGCGCTCGAAGCGCCGCGATGAAGTAGACGTGGTGGAATAGGCATAGCGGGGTAAGCATGGCGGAGTAGCCGTGGCGGAGCGAAAGCGCGCCACATATAGTATGTGTGAGGATCGGCTTGCCGTAACGATGCGCCGGAGGCGATCCGGGGAATTTCTTCAGGGAGCGTGACCGCGCCGCAATGCCAAACGATCTCGACATCGAGGGTCGCCCCTCCGACACGCGTGTCGTCGTCGCCATGTCGGGCGGCGTCGATTCCTCGGTCACCGCGGCGCTACTCGCCGACGCGGGCTATGACGTGGTCGGCATCACGCTGCAGCTCTACGATCACGGCGCGGCGACGCACCGCAAGGGCGCGTGTTGCGCGGGCCGCGATATCCACGATGCGCGCGCCGTCGCCGAGCGCATCGGTATTCCGCATTACGTGCTCGACTACGAGAACCGCTTCAAGGAAGCGGTGATTGATCGCTTCGCCGAAAGCTATGTCGCGGGCGAGACGCCGGTGCCGTGCGTCGAGTGCAATCAGTCGATCAAGTTTCGCGATCTCTTGCAAACCGCGCGCGAGCTCGGCGCCAAGGTTTTGGCGACCGGGCACTACGTCGCGTCGCGCGCACTGCCGGGCGGCGGCCGTGCGCTGTTCCGCGCGCGCGAGGCGGAACGCGACCAGAGTTATTTCCTGTTCGCCACCACGCGGGCACAGCTCGACCTGCTGCGCTTTCCGCTTGGCGACCGCACCAAGGCGGAGACGCGCGAACTGGCGCGCCGCTTCGGGCTTTCGGTCGCCGACAAGCAGGACAGCCAGGATATCTGCTTCGTGCCGACCGGACATTATGCGGAGGTGATCGAGCGCCTGCGGCCCGGTGCATCCGGCCCGGGCGAGATCGTCGATCTCAACGGGCGCGTGCTCGGCCATCATGACGGCATCATTCACTTCACTGTCGGTCAGCGCCGTGGACTCGGGATTGCCACCGGCACTCCGCTTTACGTGGTGCGGCTCGACGCCGCCGCACGCCGTGTCGTGGTGGGGCCGCGCGAGGCGCTGCGCACGAGTCGCATCCGGCTGCGCGAGGTCAATTGGCTCGGCGACGGCACCCTCGACGAGGCGCTGGCGAACCGGCCGGACGTATTTGTCAAAGTGCGTTCGACGCGGGCGCCGCAGCCGGCGTGGTTGCGGTCCGGCGCCGGCGGCATCGAAGTCGAACTGATCGCCGGCGAGGACGGGGTTTCGCCCGGCCAGGCCTGTGCGTTCTACGACGCCGGCGAAGGCCAGGCGCGTGTGCTCGGCGGCGGTATCATCGCCAGCACGGTCGCCGTTACAAACTCAACCCGCGCCGGGCAGGATGCCGCCCCGTCCGCCAGCATGGCGGCCGCGCGCTGATCCGCCGCAAAACTTTGGTCGCGAGGCGTTAGAAGATACCATCGCTATGGGGGGCCAACTCGACAACGCGGCGATCGAAAAAGCCTATGGACGCTGGGCGCCGATCTACGACCTTGTGTTCGGACCGGTCTTTGAACGGGCGCGCAAGGCGGCGATCGCCGCGACCGAACGCATCGGCGGCCGCATCCTGGAAGTCGGCGTCGGCACCGGCTTGTCGTTGCCCGAATACCGCTGGACCAACCGCGTTACCGGCGTCGATCTGTCGGTGCCGATGCTGCGCAGAGCCAAGGCGCGCGCGCGGGAGCACAGGCTGACCAACGTCGACGGGCTCGCCGTCATGGACGCCCAGCATCTCGGTTTTCAGGACGGGGCGTTCGACGTGGTGGTGGCGCTCTATGTCATTACCGTGGTGCCGGACCCCGAGGCGACGCTCGACGAATTCGCCCGCGTGGTGCGGCCGGGCGGCGAGATTATTCTGCTCAATCACCTCGGCGCCAAGCAGGGTCCGCGCGCCGCGCTGGAGCACGCCTTCGCGCCGCTCGCGCAATGGCTGGGCTGGCAGCCGGATTTCCCCTACGAGCGCCTGGTCGCCTGGGCAGCCCGCCGCGACGGCGTACGCCTGATCGAACGCCGCCCCATGCCGCCGCTCGGGCATTTTTCGCTGATCAGGTTTGGGAGGGGGTAGGGGTTAATTGTCGGTGGGCGTGAAATGATGAACCAATTCGGGGCGCCGAACCCGCTCGAACACTTCTAGGAAAGATGCAAAGTCACGGCTGCCTAGGAGAAAAGACAGCTTGTCGTAGAGATAGACCGCATCCTCAGCAAGGCGAGGGTACCACAGTAGCGTGGTTGGGACATCGTGGCGAGCTAGCGCTTCAACCAGGCACGTAAATCGTTGTCGCAATATAGTCTCTTGCTCCGCAGCTTTGTTGGTGCCCCATAGACCGCCGTCTACCGTCTCGCCGTCTCGGCTCCCCGTTGCGATTTCTTGAACATAGGCACGGCTCATAGCGGCGGCGGCAAAATCTCGCACAGGCACGATGACGTGGTCGATTTGAATGAGTGGATTTAAAAGTACTTCGTCGATGTACTCGCAGAGCCACGGGTTTTTGACAATGTAGGGTACCTGCGCAACCCGAATATCCCTCTCCAGGCCTGCACGTTCGACGGGAGGTAATTCCATTGCGCCCGGCTGATAACCGGTTTCAAGACCCAGAAGCGTCAACAGTTGGACTAGAAACGAGGTGCCTGCCCGCCCTGTGCCACTGATGATGACGTGATGTCTGATTCTATCGATATTTTCGGAGGTCAATGGACCGGACAACACCGCCTTTTTGGCGCATCGGACAGACAGATTTGTTCCGGTGACCCTTATCCGAGAAGTCTCTTCAGGCGGCGGTCTCAGCAATGTTGATGAATCGCCTGCCGCAGTAGGCTTGCTATGTTCAAAAAGAGCATTGCGGATCGTTGCTGTTTGATTGCGCCAGCCGCATCGCGTGATCGCGTCCTCCCGAGCGCGCTCTGCGACGTGTCGCCAAAGCGTTGGGCCGCCAATGATCACCTCGCGCAGCATCTCTTCCCACGCATAAGCAGGGGCAAGCCAGCCGTTTCGCCCGTGCTGGATCGCCTGGCGATAGGTGTAAGTAGGTGAGGCAATGGTGACGGCGCCGGCAACGGCGGCTTCAAACCATTTGAGTTCCGATTTGCAGTTAGTAAACACATTGTCCTGGAGCGGGACTAGGTTTATCTCCACTCGCCCGATCTCGCGCTGCAGGTTTACAAAATCTTGCAGCGGGATCGTTTCAATCCGGGCACGATGGCGCTCGAGTGCTGGGTCTAGATTGTCGAGAAAGCCGACCACGCGCAACACGAGTCGTTCATCGTCATCCATCAGCCGGGCGAGCGGACGTGCGACAAGAGCAAAATCGCGATTATGCGTCGGTGTCCCGCTGAAATAGCCAAGATGAATGCGGCCGTCTCGTGCCCAGCCTGATCGTTCCTTCGCATTCCAGATATCGGCCGACACCTCCATTTGTTCCCGATTCAAGTAATTTGGAATAACCCACGTCGGTTTGCCGAGGAATGCCTCCGCGCGAGCGGCCAAATAGGAGTTCGTGACCAGCGCGCCGTCACAGAGGTTCATAGTGCCGCCTAGACGACCCGTTGAGGCAAACCAACAATCAAAAGCTCGCGGGTCGTCGAGGTCGACCTGCAGGGTATCCATTACGATGTGCGTGCATCGCGAGTCGAATACCAGATCGTCAACATCGAATAAGACATGTCTTTTTCGAGAGCGCGCCCAGGTAACCATTCGGTTGATTTGATCGGTATATCGTACGCGACACAACACCAGAACATCACACCGGTCGAGAAATCGCTCGATTTGACCGAGGTCGCCGTTGTGGAACCATGATGCCGACGGTCCAATCCGCGGCTCTGCGGCAAGCGACTGCCAGACATTATAGGCGCGGTATCGGAAGGTGCTTGTGTCCGGCGTTTCGTAAAAATAGGCCGCGCGCGGCGAGCCGCGGCACAACATCGCCATCCGCTGGTCGAAGCTCTTTTCCCAGGGCGGTGAAAAAACAATTTCCGGGATTGTTGTAAGATACAAAAGCTTACCTCTTCAGGCAGCGATCGGCGATGCAGTCTATTACCGGCGCTAGCGCGCTTTCCCAATCTCGCGGCATGGCAAAGCGCGCGATATTGGCTATGCGCTCTTCCCGGTCTTTGGCGAGCGCAACGGCGGATCGTAGGCCGGCGACGAGCCCCGGCAGGCTCGGTTCGACGCACAGGATATTGGGCGAATATTGGCTTAGATCGGTCTTGGATCCGAAGCGATTGGTGACGACGACCGCGCCGCTTGCAGCTAAATCAAAGGGTGGGTAACTCGGATGAGGGGTACAGATGAGCGACAACCCGATGTCGGCGCGGCGTACAAGTTCCAGATAGTCCTCGCGCGACGCATCGTTCATAATTCGCGGCCGTACCCGCCGCGGCAGAAGCATCTCGTTAATATCCTTGCCGAGAAAGGTAAAGTCCCACTTTTCAGGATCGAATATCTCTTCGTCGATGGCTGCAGCGATCGCCGACACGCCGCGCCAATAAAGATTTCTCAAGTTATTGGGGCGTCCATAGAAAAAGAATTGTCGCCGTCCATTCTCGGCACGTGGCTTGGCCGGATAATAGGCAGTGCTGGAAAACGCTGGTTCGAATGCGACGCCGCCGGGAGCCAATCCGTTCGTTTGTAAGTGCTCAAACAGAACCCGAGAATTGACCGCATAGAAGATGTCCGGGTCTGAAAGCGTTTCTCCGCAAAGGAGATAGTCGTCGCCTGCGGGATAAAAGAGCCGT
Source organism: Xanthobacteraceae bacterium (assembly GCA_036511795.1). Taxonomy (GTDB): domain Bacteria; phylum Pseudomonadota; class Alphaproteobacteria; order Rhizobiales; family Xanthobacteraceae; genus BOG-931. The sequence continues at coordinate 10,799 of DATCBO010000106.1, read as the reverse complement.
TCGTCTTCGCCCAGCATGTACACGATTTGATTAGCCGGCACTGCGCTGCGCGTCGCGCGCGTCGTCCACCAGGAGGTGGTCAGAAAGAAGTCGTCTCGGTCTATGGGAATATCGCGCCCGCCTTGACCGGGCGGCGAATAGAGGCATTCGACGTTGCCGCCCCAGGATACCCCGTGGGTGCGCAGGACCATGGAAATACTGGTGGCATCCGCCGGTTCGGTTCGGGTGACAAGGCGGAGATCGGCGCGTAAGCGGCGTGCCATTAGCACGCCAAGAATGATTGAGGTCGCAACGCCGCCATAAAGCCTGCCAGCGTCGATGCCATCCGTTACGATGGTGACACGAGGGCCATGATGCGGCGCTTCGTACACGCGCAGCGGGTCGAGCGAGCCGAAACGGTTGCGCAGCAGTTGGGTGAAGGTTGGAGGGGAGCGCTCATCCAATCCCGCCGCCTGCCCGCATTCCAAATAATGCCGATACGCCTCCAGATTGGAGGCATGGGGGATGCCCGCTTGTTCACGGTAGTAATCGTAGTCGAAATCGCATAACGGCCGCCTGCCCTCCGCAGCGCCCCATTCGACAAAATGAACGAAGGCAATCACATGCGCGTTCGCGACGTCGGGGTAAGTGGAAAAATACCATGCGGTGTCAAAAGCGGAATTTGGGTCGCGCCCTTCGACGGCGCCGTGCTCTATAAAATGGTCGAGCGGATCGAGCTTGGCCGCCGCGACGTCGGGGTAGCGTTCGAGATACCAATTTCGATTGAACAATTCCGCCCACCCTGAAAACTTCCAGTTGGCTCTCGCTGCATTCGCTTCAGAATTTTGCTCGGATTGAAGGCCGGCCGAGGGTGCTGCGGCAGCTGGCGCTGCCTTGTTACGCGCGCGTACTTGGGCTAGCCGCGCGGCCGTTCGGTGGGGGGGCAATATCCAGTACACGACCCGTGCACCGCGCCGCAGCTGTCGGCGTAAAACCGGTGGCAGGACCGCGGCGAGCCGGCGGGCCGGACCGGTCGAGCGCCAGAAGGTCGAATTGAGCACGCCATCATGCTCGGCCCGTAGGCTCTCGCAGCTAGCTTCCGCCGAAGCGGCGCGCTCCAGCGATGCCGCGCGCTGAGTTTCTAGCTCCGCACATTGCCGCGCGGCATCGTCGCGCTGCCGCGCCTGTTCTGCCGCACTCTCATTGAGTTGCGCTTTTCCTGCATCAAGCTGGGTTTTGGCCGCATCGAGTTGCGCCACCGTCGAGCCTAGTTCGCGGCGAAGCTTGCCAACGGCGGCTTCGGACGAATCCCGCTCTGCCTTGGCCCCAGAAAATTGCGCGTGAAGTGATTGCAGTTGCTGGCGCGCTTCGCTCAGTTTGCCCTCCAGGTCTGCGCGCTGCTGCGTTGCAGAATGCTCAGCCTCCACGAGTCTGCGCTCCAGATCCGCACGTTGCTGCGCTGCGTCCTCGTGCTGCTGCGCGCGCGCGGCTTGAACAGCAGCAAGTTGCAGCTTGCTCGAATCAAGTTTCTGGTGGGCCTCGCACAGCGCGACCTCCACCTCTCGGCGCTGTTGTGCTGCTTTTCGTTCTTTCTCAGCAAATTCGGTTATCGCACCAGAAAGCTCGCCTGCTCGCAGCGTAAGCGCAGCTTCCAACTCAGTCCCCCGAGCCTCTGACGCCGAAAGCCGGCTCCGAACTTCGGATAGCTCCGATAATGCCGCCTCGCCGGCGCCTCTTGAGTTAGCGATCTGCGCTTCGAGTGTGCAGATTTGCGCTTTAAGGGTGGACGCTTCAGCCTCTTTCAGCCCTATTTCACTCGCTGAGCGTCGGCGGGCTGACCGGTCGTCCAGGCTTGCGCCTAATCTGGCATAAATGTTCCGGACTTTATTAGCCCGTTTGGAGTTGCCTTCAATTTCGAAGATCGCCTTAAGGCGCCGCGGGAGCCTCTTCCCGACTCCGAGAACTCCCAACCCCCATCCATGAAAGAACTGGAAATGAGGATAGTGCTGCGAGAGTTCGGCCCAGAATCGAAAGACGCCAAATGAACGCTCACGAACATTGATGTCGTGGAGCAAGACAATTCCGCGATCCGACAGTTTTGGGAGCCAAGAATTGAAATCGTGTTTCACGTCCTCATAAAAATGGCGCCCGTCTATATGGAGCAAGTCCACGGAGCCATCTTCAAAATAGGGCAAAGCATCGTCAAAGGTCGAGCGAATGAGTTGTGAAAAGCCTGAATACTGTTCGGTGTTATGTTTGCTGACCTCACGGAAAACCTCCTCGCCATAGAAGCCAGCGTGCTCGTCGCCCTTCCAAGTATCCACCGCATAGGCGCGCGTGGATAGCTTCAATCGCGCGATTGCTTGGCAGAACGAAAAAAATGAATATCCCCCATGAGTGCCAAGCTCGATCAAGATTTCTGGTTCGTGAGTCTCGACGAGCCAGAAAGCAAACGGCGCGTGTTCCATCCACGCAGAATTTGGCAACCATTCGGGAATCCAAGTGGACGCCTCCGACAGAAAGCTACCTGTGTCAGAAATTCCCTTCTCAAGCGTACCGTGCATCTGCCGTCTCACCTACAAACTGCCCCACATGTTCACGCCGCTTTTCTCATGCTGGCCGCTGGCCGAACGCGCCTGCGATCAAGGGCATGGTTTTACCTTTAGCTGCGTGTATTGATCCGCGCTCAAGCCAACCAAGATCGGCAAAGAGCCGACCTCACAGCGAAACGTCATCGCGTAGGCGACGTTTTGAGCGGCTTTGCCGCTCAGGCTCAGAGCCTTTGTTACGTCCGGCCGCTCACCGTGTGTCCGCGCTGACGCGACGAATTTTCCGCCAGCGAATGCGAGAATGTATAAGGGCGCTCCATCGCCGGCACGATCGGCCAACCATCCTTTGGTGCTGACGGTGTACCGATCCAGCCTATCAAGGGAATCGATGAAACCGGTCAGCGAAGGCGATATATGAAGTCCCAAGGCTTGTGCGTCTTGATGGAGCGCGTACTCGGTGGCGATGGGATAGGTTGCGAGCCTCTCCACGGACGTAAGAGCATGGCTTGCGCTTAAAGGTCGACCGGGAGCCGTGAGCCAGAGGGTGAGTCCAAAGCTGCCGAACAGCATTGTTGAGAGGAGCAAGACTTCAGCTCGAGTAAATGACAACAGCGCATGCGCTGCCCCAGAAGGACCATTGCGTCGTGATCTGATCTTCCAATCTTGTGTTAGCAATTTCATACGATCCCGTAGTCATATTTCTGCTTTTGGATAAAGCTCAGTGTGTTGCGATCGCCGCGGCGGCGCAAATCCTGGGCGATCTCCTCCTGCCTCTCGGCGAGCCCGATCGAATCGAGGATTGCGGGAGTCTCATGGAGATAAAACTCTCGGCGAAAGACAATGTCCCGCTTGAGGATCGCAGCATTCAGATAAGCAAGGAAATAGAATCCTCCGCTGTGGACCTGCGAACTGCGGATTATTCCCTCACAAATTGCTGCGGCGACCTGGTTGGCTGAAAGGCTATCCGTTGGCCTATTGCGCGCCCCAGCTGGAAAGACGTCCCGGTGCCGTATAGGCAGTGCCCGCGGGTCGCACCAAGATATCGGCCCGAGTGTATTTATCCGTCGCTCGAGGTCGGTGACGTTGTAGAGAATCTGGATTCTGGAAGTGATCTTGAGAATTCGTTTGGTCAGCCCGATCTCGCCGTGCCGTATCACGTGCCGGCGGGCCGTCAAAGGCAAAAAACGCTTCCAAAAATCTCTAAACCGATGATCCTCGAAAACCACTTTCGGAATAGAAATGGCGAAGCTTTGCAAGTGATAATGTATCTCGATGTTTTCGTTCGTGGCAATGACAGCGTCTGTCTCCACCGTCAATTTAGAGAGCGTCGTGAGGAGCCGAGATCGAAAGACATACAGGCTGTCATTTAAATGCAGTAAGCGTCTGACATCGTTGCGGTCGAACAATTCGCTAATTGCATCCTTGTAAGAGCCAAAGTCGCGCCCGCTCCCGTCGCGCACTATCAGGCGATAAGCATATTCCTTCAGCAGTGCAATCTGGTGCTCGTTAAGACGTGAATTTGATACAACGTAGATATTTATGTGAGCAGCCCGCAGTCCGTCCAACATGTCGATAACCCAAAAAGGGCAGTCCCTGCCTTCAGGCCGGATTGCGTAAATAGCAAACAAACCATTCGGAATAAGCGGCCTCCCGTCGAAGGCGCACTTCACCCGAAGGCTCCGGATGTACGTTCTCAGACGGAGGAGTCCGAACAGCACTACGGGATAATGAAATAGGGCGATGACGACTCCTCCGCGGAGCATCTGAAAAATCCACCTAAGCCAATCGCTCACAGGACCTTCTCGCAGCCGTCCACTGGAGCTGGCCTGGCGGAAAACTCCGCCGTATACTCATCCCACGCCGCTTCCTCGTCCCAGCCGCCCGCATAGCGCGCGGCGGGGTCGGTGTTCACGCGCATCATCGGTTCGGGAAATTGCGACTGCCGCAGCAGCGTCACGGCGCAGCGTTGGCCGGTGCGGCGGCCGATCTCGCGGGCGACGCGTTCGACGAATGTGCCTTGGCTCTCGACGTAACCGCTCGGGTTGAGTTTGCGAAACGCGGGGGCCGTATCGGTCTCTTCGACAAACCGCCGATAACACGCGGCTAGCAGGCCGACGTGGATGTTGTCGCGGATGTAGCCCGGCGTTCTGATCTCGGCGGCGCCGTCTGCCGCCCAGGTGCGCGCCAGATAGGCGCCGAGCCGCGGCTGTTCGAGCGGACCGAACGGGTTGGGGATCACGAATTTACCGAACGGCACGCCAAATTCATGGCAGCGGTGGCGGACGATCTGTGCCGTCAAGCCCTTCGATACGCCGTAAGGCGAAATGGCCATCAGCGGCAGACTGCCCGCGCCCTCGTCCTGTTCGAAGATGCTGCCGGTCAGCACCACGCCCTTAAGGCCGCGTTCGCTCAGCGCCCGCAGTACGCTGCGCAAGTTCAATGTGTTGCAAGCGGCGGCGCCCGTGATATCGAATTCAGGATTGCGATAATCGCCGACCTCGGCGCCGTGATGACACAGCACATCAAAATCGCGGCTGCCCGTCATGGCGAGAAACTTCGCGCCGCCAAATCCGCATGCTGGCAGCAGTTCGACCCTGCCCCGTAGCCGGCGCACCCGCTGCGCTCGCTCAGAATCATTCGGACTGTCGAGATTGCCGCGCAGGGGCGCAACAACTTCGTGGCCCGCGGCAGCCAGCGCTTCGGCGAACCAATAGCCCGTAAAGGAGCCGGCGCCCGTCAACAGGATTTTCATGACAGACCCTGCATCAATTCGGTGCCGTGGAACGTGGAATTGAAATCGGGCCACGCGGCGTCCTTGGGCGATATTTCGGCGGGCTCGACCGGCCACGCAATGCCTATGGCCGGGTCGTTCCAGCGCACGCCGCGCTCCTGCTCGGGACCATAGAAGGTCGAGACGAGGTAGAAGGCCTCGGCGTCGTCGCTCAGCGTCAGGATCGCGTGGGCAAAGCCGCGCGGCACATACATCATCAAGCGGTTATCGGCCGTGAGTTCCGCGCCGAACCATTTTCTGTAAGTCGGCGAGTCGGGTCGTAAATCGACGATCGCATCCCATAAGGCGCCGCGCACGCAACGCACGACTTTGACCTCGGCGGCGGGCGGCAGCTGGTAGTGCAGGCCGCGCAGCGTTCCTCTTTGCCTGCTCAGCGAATTGTTGATCTGCACGAATCGGGTCTCCAGGCCGTTCGCCGCGAACTCCCGCTCGCAGAAATAGCGGGCAAAGAAGCCGCGATCGTCACCGCGCTTTTCCAGCTCGATCACGCGGGCCCCGGCCAGCGGTGTGTTGTGGAATTTCATGAAGCCGCCCGATTCTGCTGCCGGCCCACCGCAGATCAGGCGCCAGCCGGCCAGCAGCCAAGTGACGATCGAGCGTCTTCAGTCGGATGTAGGACGAGTTGCGGAAATCCTTGTCGGCGAAGCCCATGGCGGTGAGCCCGTCGCGCAGCCGTTCGATCGACTGGCCGAGACAGAGCTGCGGAATGTGGCCAGGCGCGAGCGCCTTGAACAACGAGAAATCGACCTTGTATGAGCGCTGGTCGGGCGGCGCCTCTGTATTGATGCTGACTTTGGTACCGGGGACGGCGGTGGCCACGGCTTCGGCCAGGTCGCGGACCCGATAATTCCATTCGTCGCGGCCGACATTGACGGCCAGGAACCGTCCGCCCTGCGACGGCGGCCGTGTGATCGCCCAGGCGATGGCGCGCGCCATATCCTCGACGTCGATCAGTGGCCGCCAGGGCGAGCCGTCGCTGAGCACCGTGATCTCGCCTGAAGTCACCGCGCAGGCAACGAAGTCGTTGAGCACAAGATCGAGCCGCAGACGATCCGACATGCCGCAGGCGGTGGCAAAGCGGAGACACGTCACCGTCATGCCGTTCAAATCCATCTGCTTCAGCGCGTTCTCAGTGCCGATCTTCGAACGTGCGTAAGCCGTGAGGGGATTCGTTGCGTCGATCTCCTTGCGGGCGCCGCCTTCGGCGCAGCCATACATGCTGCAGCTCGACGCAAAGACGAAGTTTCGTACGCCGGCCCTGCTGGACATCTCGGCGACGCGAACGCTCGCTTGCTGGTTCACTTGCCCCGTGACCGCTTCGTATTTGTCGCCCATCGGATCGTTGGAGACGGCCGCAAGATGGACGACGGCGTCGGCGCCCTCCAGTACCTCCTCGTCGAGGTCGCGGATGTCGCCGAAATATTGGCGGTCGAACAAAGTCTCGGGCAGAACGGCCGAGCTCGTCAGACAATGGCCGAAGAAGCCGCTGTCGTATCCGATAAGCTTGCAGCCGCCGATGAAGGTGCGGAGAAACCGCGCCAGGACCGGCCCGACATATCCCATATTTCCGGTAATGATGACGCGCATTGCTGCCGACGATCCTCTAATCTAAACCGCTACCAAATCTTCCACGGCGCCTTGCCGGACGCCCAGAGTTGTTCGAGGTATCGCTTGTCCCGCAGCGTATCCATCGGGTGCCAAAAACCATGATGGAAATACACCGACAACTCGCCCTCGGCGGCGAGCCGCTCCATCGGTTCGCGCTCCCACACCGTCGTGTCGTCTTCGATGTAATCGCCGACCTTCGGCGACAGCACGAAGAAGCCGCCGTTGATCCAGGCGCCATCGCCGACCGGCTTTTCCTGAAAGCCGCTGATGGCGTTGCCTTTGAAGCGGATGGCGCCGTAGCGTCCCGGCGGCTGCGTTGCCGTCACCGTCCCGAGCCGGCGCTCTTTCTTATGAAATTCGATCGTCTCGCGAATGTTCACATCGCCGACACCGTCGCCGTAGGTGACGCAAAAGGCGGGCTCGGCGCCCACATACGGAAGGATTCGCTTGATCCGGCCGCCGATCATCGTTTCCTCGCCGGTATCGACGAGCGTGATCGACCATGGCTCCGCTTTCGCCTGGTGCACTGTCAGATCGTTCTTGGAAAGATCGATGGTGACATCGGACATGTGAAGAAAATAATTGATGAAATATTCTTTGATCACGTAACCCCGGTAGCCGAGGCAGACGACAAATTCGTTGATGCCGTTGGCCGAATAGATTTTCATGATGTGCCAGAGAATCGGTTTGCCACCGATTTCGATCATCGGTTTCGGCTTCAGATCCGTTTCCTCGGCGAAGCGTGTACCCAACCCGCCGGCCAGCAAGACCGCTTTCATTCACTCACCACGTCGACCTTCAGCCTCTCCGCTCTTGCAGCGCCTTCCAGTCCCGACGGTCGCCGCCGCTCCGCGCTGGCTTGCGCGATCCACTGCAACCTGCCGCGGCGATGCCGCGCGCGGCTGAGTTCAAAAATTCGAGGCGATTCCGGCCGCCCGCGCGACGTAGAAGCCGCATGCCGGGCCGCCGTTCGTTCCCCCACGTCCTAAAGCCTGGCTTCGCGCCCCTCCACGCACCTTTTAATTGATATATATTATAGTTGCAACTATAGCGTCCATGCACACTCAGAGGTCGGTAGGCATCTCTATCTATTGCAACCATTATTGTATAACTATCATTGATTGTCAAAAGTTACATTTGCAATACATCCACGAATAAAAACGGAGAACTTGCGTTCGATCCCTGATGCCCGCCTTTAATTGCTGGTGGAGCCGCCACAACTTGCACGCGTCCGATAATGGGATGCCGGTTCGCGGGCGGTATGCGACCCGCGACCAGGGCGGACGGCCCAAAGCGCCAGACAGCATCGAGCTGCCGCCGTCATGCAGGTCGTCAGGTCATCCGTGGAACCGAAGGCTTACCGGTCCAGCCGCATCGCCTCGATGCGCCGCCGCCTCTCGTCCTACGCCGCATCCTCTTGGAAACCCGGGCGAACTGCCCTAGATCATGGCCGGCGGGCGCGGGGTCGACGATCGACTGGCGCCCGATTGCGATGGCGGGGTAGCTCAGCTGGTTAGAGCAGCGGAATCATAATCCGGAGGTCGGCGGTTCAAATCCGCCCCCCGCTACCAATAAAATCAATGGTTTAGCGGGATTGAGGATACGGCTTAGCTACCTTATAACTACTTCGAGTAATAAAACACGCCCTTGCGAGCGTGTTAGTTTCTCATCGGCAAGCCGGTGAGGATGGGTGTACGGCAGTAAGAGTTTCTTGCGCCGCCATGACCCAAGCCTGCGGGAAAAGTCCCGAAGTTTAGGGCGGCACAAGTTTGAGGCGGATGAGCCATCTCATGAGCCGCACTTTGAGCATGTGATACTCCTGCCAAAGTCGCTTGCAGCGTTTGCTGCAAAAGCGTTGGCCGTTGAAGCGGTGAGAGACCATTCCAAGTCTGCCGCCGCAGAATGTGCATCGCGTCTGCATCACGACACCTGTCGTGCGTGATGTTCGATAGCGAGCACGGCCATCTTTTCGTGGCCTCTAAAGCAAGCCGCGTCGCAATAGAGCAGGCGGGTTTGCGGTTCCCGGACGTAGCTCTCGACGATCTTCTCCGTGCACAGCGCGCAGTACGCGTCCGAGCGTGGGACGCGGTCGTTCACGATGATGTAGCGCATTGAAGCCTCCTCAGTTGTGGAGGCGTGAGGCGGGTGGAGTGGCTACAGGGCAAGAGCCGCCGCCGCACAATTCCAAAACCGAAGTGGCGGAACTATCCTCTTTAATTTTATCGCGGAAGCTTTGGGGAAGTAGAGTTATCCACCTTGGGCGCGTGTTCGCGAATAACTAGTATGCCGAAAAAAAAGTGGGCTAAACTGCGGGCTTAGGCGGGGAACTCGGTGGACTGGAAGCTGGTAATCGGAATTGGAATTGGGGCTGTGCTGAGCTTCGCAGCGTCCGTAGCCGCGAACCTTTACAGTCAGCGCATCAATACGTTTCTTGATAGCCGTCGGCTAAGTTCGCAAAGTAAGCGTAAGACGAAGGCGGCCAAATTTCATAAGCTAATTACAGATTTCCAAACTGGGAAACGGGATCGCTATTTATTCGCCGTGCGCGTTGCGATGGGAGCCGTGATTGGAATTGTTATGTCACTTACATCTTTGACTGGGTTGGCTGTTGTAGCGTCTGGTTTGCCATTCAGCTTTGATTTAATTCCATCGTACGGCCGGGAAGATTATGGCAGGCTCTTTTGGTGCGGATCACTTACTTTTTTTTCTTTGATGGGAATGAATTTGTTTCGACATTACCTTTGGCATTTTGGGATGGTTGAGAGGGCCTTAGAAAACTATGCGGAATTCGACCAGGTATTCAAAGATCGGTGGGGTTCGGAGCCTGATGCTCAACCTTCGGAAGAAAAGGCAGTGAATTCCAATAATCATCCATAGTGATCTGCGTTTACGGCGCTAACCTATGAAATGCAAAGCCGCAGGCGTCCTTCTCCTTGCTCGTTTCGATCTCGTAGCCTTTCGAGCGAAGCTCTGAAATTCTGCCATTGCACTCGGAGATAAATAAGACCCGCTTGAAGTAGCGAGCGCTGATGCCGTCGCCTTGCGGATGTCGCCGGATGTATTCCTCGGGGATGTCGTGCGTGCCGGCAACAACGGCTTCAAGAGTGGCAAGGATACGCTGCTGCTGCGTTCCGCTGGGCCTATGCTGAGTAGGTCTCATAGCTCTTGGCCATGATGGCCTTGTTGACCTCGCCGAGCGGCACATGCAGTTCGCGGGAGATAACGTCCGCAGGGATGTCGTGGGTCAGTCACCGAGAGCTTCACCCGGTCAAATTTGTCGCGTGGCATAAAGAACCGGCGTTTGTCGGACGGTTCTTCGTCCTTGTCGCGTTCCGGGCAGGTGATTTTGTTGTGGCCCGGTTTGCCGCAGACGCTGCAGCCTTTAACTTTCTTGCCTTTGGGGCCGCGCTTCTGAGGTTCGAGTTCTCTTTCTGGCTGCGTGGAATGTTCCGGAATTTCGCGGGGCGCGGCGGTATGCAACGCTCGGATAATTTCGATTACCCCATCCGCGTCTAAGCCAAAGCTCATGATGCTTTGGCCGTTGCGGATTACTTCTATGGCGTATTCATTCATACCTTTCGTTGTTTACAGGTGCAGGTGCGCGCCCAGCTGCGGAAATAATAGAAGCCGCGACCTTTGCAGCGCCGGCAATCGACCCGTGGAGCAATGCCGAACCCTACATTTGCTCGGTGCGAGGGTTGGCGCCGCATATCCTACTTGTGCCGTTTCGCGGCGGCTTTCTTAGCAAGCTTCTTATAATATCCCGGGCCGTACTTTTTTAATGTTGCCGCGCCGCCAAGTTTGGCTATGCGCCGCAGGTGCGCCTGTAATGACTTCATGCTGTCATCATAGCATCGCGTCCCAAACGGCCG